>NZ_JBVJCE010000002.1:226381-271266 GCF_055588925.1 Amycolatopsis sp. NPDC041971
CCGGTGGTTCATCTAGGGTTTTTTGCTGCCCCGTGCTGCCGGGAACCTTCCGGCGCACGGGTGGTGAACCTGGCCTTTTTTGTTGCTACCCGGGGGGCGCGCCCCCCCCCCGGTCCAGGCCGCGATCCGCGCGGGGGACGAGATCACCGGCGCTTCGACCTTCCGCATCGTCAAGGAACTCGACGCGGGACCGGTCTACGGCGTGATCACCGAGCAGATCGCCGGTACCGACACCGCGGGTGAAACTTTGGCCAGGCTGGCGGAGTCCGGGGCGAAGCTGCTGGTGTCCACGATGGACGGAATCGCCGACGGCACGTTGCGCGCGGTGGAGCAGACGGGTGACGGTGTGAGTTACGCGCCCAAGGTGACCGTCGAGGACGCGCGCGTGTCGTTCGCCGACCCCGCCACCGCGGTCGACAGGCAGATCCGCGCGGTCACGCCGGAACCGGGCGCGTGGGCGGAGTTCCGGGGTGAGCGGCTGAAGCTCGGCCCGGTGACGGTCGTCGACGAGCCGGGGCCCCCGCCGGGCGAGCTGGTCCTGGAACGCAAGCGGGTACTGGTCGGCACGGCGTCGAAGCCGGTGCGGCTGGGCGAAGTGCAGGCGCAGGGGAAGAAGCGGATGGCGGCCACCGATTGGGCGCGCGGTACGAGGATCGAACAAGGAGAGCGCCTGCAGTGAACGAGCGTAGGGAACGCCGGCCGTCCAGGCCGGAGCGAGGCCGTCCGGGCCCGCGTAAAGAGGGGCCCAGCCGCCCGCCGCAGATCGACCCGGCCCGGCAGGTCGCCTTCGACGTCCTGCGCGCGGTCCGTGAAGACGACGCGTACGCGAACTTGGTGTTGCCGCAACTGCTGCGCAATCGCCGGATCTCCGGTCGTGACGCGGCGCTGGCCACCGAACTGACCTACGGCACCTGCCGCGCGGTCGGCATGCTGGACGCCGTCATCGAGGCCTGCCTCGACCGGCCGCTGGCCAAGGTGGACGCCATCGTGCTCGACGGGCTGCGGCTCGGCGCGTACCAGCTGCTGCGCACCCGCATCCCCCAGCACGCGGCCGTGGGGTCCACTGTGGACCTGGTCCGCGCCGAAGTCGGCTCCTGGATCGCGGGTTTCGTGAACGCCGTGCTGCGCTCGGTGTCCGAAAAGGACGAAGAGACCTGGCTGAACGAACTGGCCCCCGACGAGGCCGCCGATCCGATCGGTGCCTACGCGCTGCGGACGGCGCATCCGCGCTGGGTCGCGCGTTCGTTCGCGGAAGCCCTGGGGGACAAGGGACCTGAGCTGAAGGCGGCCCTGGAGGCCGACGACGACCGTCCCGACGTCCACCTGGTCGCCAGGCCGGGCGAGATCAGCGCCGACGAACTGGCCGCCATCACCGGCGGCGACGTGGCGCCGTACTCGCCCTACGGTGTCCGGATGCCCGCGGGCTCCGGCGACCCCGGTGACATCGAGCCGATCAGGGAAAAGCTGGCCGCGGTGCAGGACGAGGGCAGTCAGCTGTGCGCCGTCGCCGTCACGAAGGTCCCGCTCACCGGCTCCGACGAGCGCTGGCTGGACCTGTGCGCCGGCCCGGGTGGCAAGGCCGCGCTGCTGGGCGCGCTGGCGTCGATCGGCGGCGCGACCGTCGACGCGGTCGAGAAGGCACCGCACCGCGCGAAGCTGATCGAGAACGCCGTCCAGGGCCTTCCGGTGACCATCCACGTCGCCGACGGCCGCGAGAGCGGTCTCGAACCGGGTTACGACCGCGTCCTGGTCGATGCGCCGTGCAGCGGGCTCGGCTCGCTGCGGCGTCGCCCCGAAGCGCGCTGGCGTCGTCAGCCCAGTGACATCTCGGACCTGACGAAACTGCAGGGCCAGCTGATCACCGCGGCGCTGGACCTGGCCCGTCCCGGCGGCGTCGTCACCTATGTCGTCTGCTCGCCGCATCTGGCCGAGACCGAAGGCGTCGTGGGGGAGACCGCGCGCCGCGCCGGTGCTGAGATCGTCGACGCGCGGGAGTTCTTCCCGGGTGTCCCGCAGCTCGGTGACGGCCCGTACGTCCAGTTGTGGCCGCATCGCCACGGTACGGACGCGATGTTCTGCGCCGTCCTGCGGAAGCCGGACTCCGCCGGGTGAGCAGGGTCCTCGGCCTGGTCGCGAGCTCGTGCGGCGGGCTGGACACCCGGTTCGCCGCGCAGCTCGCGAAACCGGCCGCGGACCGCGGCTGGGAGCTCGCGATCACACTGACCCCCACCGCGGCCCGCTGGATGGCGAGGACCGGCGGGCTCGGTGACCTCGAAAAGTGCACCGAGCTGCCGGTCCGCAGTACCTCCCGGCTGCCGGGCGAACCCCGGCCGCATCCGGATCCGGCGGTGTTCCTGTTCGCGCCCGCGTCCGCGAACTCCGTGGCGAAACTGGCGCTGGGCATCGCCGACAACCAGGCGCTGACCCTGCTCGGCGACGTCCTCAGCACGCCGGGCGTCACGATCGTGCTGGGCTACCAGATCCAGGACACGCGGGTGCATCATCCGGCTTGGCAGCGCCATCTCGACACGCTCGCCTCCGCCGGGGTCACCACCGCGAGGCTCAGCCCGGAGGCCTCCTGGACCTCCGTTCTGGACCTGCTCCCGGCGGTTTAGCGGGCGCAGAACCCGGTGTCCAGCGCCTTGGCGAGGCCGTCCGACACCTTGTCCGGCGCGGGATCCAGGTTCACCACGACGTTCACCCGCCTGCCGTGCGGGACGGCACCCGACATGTTCGCGAAGCCGACGATGTTCCCGCCGTGCCCCCAGAATTCGCCACCGCAAGACAGCGGGACGGACGCGATGCCGAGGCCGTACTCCGCGCCCGGGAGCCCGACGGGAGCCGGAACGGTCCGCTGCATCTCCGCCAGCTGCGCGCGCGGCAGGAGGCGGCCGTCGACGACCGCGCCGTAGAACCGGTTCAGGTCGGCGCCGGTCGAAATGATCCCGCCGGAGGCCCCGGCGGCCGAAGGATCGAATTCGGTGTAGTCGACCGGGCCCGGCGCGTAGCCCCTGGCGTGCGGGTGCGGCAGGCCTTCGTCGCCGCGCGACGGCAGATAGGTGTCGCGCAGGCCGAGCGGCTTGGCGATCCGGCTTCGGATTTCGGTGGCGACGGAACGACCGGTGAGCTTCTCGATGAGCATCCCGGCGATGATGTAGTTCGTGTTGGAGTACGACCAGCTCGTGCCGGGTGCGAACAGCGGCGGATGCGCGAGGCCGATCGCCACCAGCTCCTCGGGTTCGGCACCGCGATGGCGCCACTCATCGAGGTCGAGGTCCCGGAGGTAGTTGTAGATCCCGCTGGTGTGCTGGAGCAGTTGCCGGACGGTGATCTTGGTGCCGTCGTTGCCGTTCCCGCGCACCAGACCGGGCAGATACCGGTCGATCGGCGTGTCCAGCCGGACCTTTCCTTCGGCGACCAGCTGCAGGATCACGACGGCGACGAACGTCTTCGTGATACTGGCCGCCCGGAACTTCGAGCCGTGCGGGAACGGCGTCCCGGTCTCGACGTTCCCGACGCCTTCGCGTTCCGACCACGTCCGCCCGGACGGGCTCGTCACCGTCGCCTGCGCGCCGGGGACTCCGTCCTGTACCAGCGTTTTCAGTGCTTTGTCGACCGCGTCGTGGGGTTTGCTCACGGCGAACGCCGGGGTTGCGGTCGTCGCCGCGAGCAGCGCGACCAGCGAACCGGCGGCGATGATCTTTTTGCCTGGCAGGGATTTTCGCATGGGTACCAAGTTAGGGACGGTCGAATGCGGTAGCCATGGGGCAGGCCCCACGGCGGACCGGGGGTCTGCCCCCTGTCCGTGAAGGCCTCCTTCCCTACCCTCAAATGGGGGTCTTGAGTGGCGTTCGGCTTACCCGAGGGACGAGTCAGGACCCCGAATGTCCATAAGGGACACTAACGCCCGAATCGGGCATTGCCGCTCCGGAAATGTCCTCTGTGGACAGTCGGGAAGGCGTCAGGCCACTGTGACGAACCCGCTTCCCCGGCACTCACTTGACCAGCGGTTATGCGACTTCGCAGGGGCCCTGTCCTCCAAGTAGGGAAAGGAGGCTTTCGCGGACTTTCGGGGTGCGGGGAGCATTGCGCCCGCGCCGCCGCGCCAAGAGATCAGCGCAGGCTGTGCCCCGGCGCGACGACGCCGGTCTCGTAGGCGAACACCACCGCCTGGCTGCGGTTGGCCGCGCCCAGTTTGCCGAAGATGTTGCCCACATGGGTCTTGACGGTTTCGAGGCTGATGACCAGCTCGGCCGCTATGTCCACATTGGACATCCCGGTGGCGATGAGCCGCAGGACCTCGGTCTCCCGTTTCGTCAGCGACGACGGCCGGGGGACGAGGCCGGACGGCGCCGGGCGCGCGGTGACCATCCGCCGGATCGCGTCGGGGAACAGCAGTGTCTCCCCGGCGGCGACGGTCCGGATGGCGTGCGCGAATTCCTCCTTGCGCGCCCGCTTCAGCAGAAACCCGCTGGCCCCGGCGAGCAGCGCGTCGTAGACGTAATCGTCGTTGTCGAACGTCGTGATCACGAGGACCTTCGGCGGTTCGGCTATCCCGGCCAGCACTCGCCGGGTCGCCTCGATCCCGTCCACGCCCGGCATGCGCACGTCCATCAGTACCACGTCGGGATGCGTCCGACGCACCAGGCCGACCACTTCGCCGCCGTCGCCTGCCTCGCCGACCACCGTCAGGTCTGGCTGGTTGTCCAGCAGCGAGCGCAATCCGGCGCGCAGCAACGGTTCGTCGTCGACGATCAGGACGCGCAGTGTCATGAGTGCGACCGTAGCGGGATCGTGGTCACCAGCCGCCACAGCGGTTCCCCGTCGACGGCCGGCCCCGCGACGAGCTCGCCGCGCAGCGCTTCGACGCGTTCGGTGAGCCCGGGCAGCCCGTTGCCGCCGCGGCCGGAAACGGCCGCGTGTTCCACGAGCGGGTTCACGATCTCGATCCGCAGCGCGTCGGCGAGTACCGCGACCCGCACGGACACCGGGCCGGGATGGGCGTGCCGCAACGCGTTCGTCAGTCCTTCTTGGACGATCCGGTACGCCTCCCGCGAAAGGGTGGCCGGCAGTTCCGCGGCGGGTCCGCTCAGCTCGTAGTCGATCACCGCGCCACCCGCGCGAGCCCGTTCGGCCAGCGTGCCTGCCTCGATGAGCCGTCGTTCGGGTTCGCGGGACGACCGGTCCTGCCGCAGCAGGCCGAGTACGTGGTCGAGGTCTTCGAGTGCCGCCCGTGAAGATTCCTCGATGGTGCCCAGCGCCTTCCGCACCAGTCGCGGTTCGGAGTCGACCAGTTCGGCGGCCGCGGCGGCCTGAATGGTCGACGTCGTCAGCGTGTGGCCGATGGAGTCGTGCAGTTCGCGTGCCAGCCGGTTGCGTTGCTCGAAGTGATTCGCCCGGACTTCGGCCGCGGCGACGCGTTCGGCGGCCGAAGGGCCCAGCAGCGCGACCGCGCTGTACTGGAAGAGCCTGGTGAAACCGATCAGGACGAAGGCGATGAGGACGAGCGTGACCAACGCGATCGGCAGCGTCCACAGGCCGCCGGTGCCGGATTCGACCGTCACCCGTTCCCCGAAGACCTCGATCGGGCTGCCACCGCCTCCCGCCCACACCGCGGCGAACACGAAGCCGAGCATCAGGAAGGAGCCGAGGCCGAACAGCACCCAGCCGAGCGCGGTGTGCACGAGCAGCCATGCCGCCGAACGCCAGCGCTCCGGCCAGGCGATCTTCGTATTCGGCAGGGGTTGCGCGATCCGGGTGCCCAGCATCTGGTTCGCGAACCAGATGCCGACGCGCCGCATCGGTCCCGGAAGCCCGGCCAGCGCGACCAGCACGCCCATGGCGAGCATGCCGTAGACCAGCTTCACCCGCACGTCGCCCGGGATGAGGATGGCGGGGATGAGCGCGATCGGGAACGGGATCGCCGTGATCGCCATGCCGAGGAGTCCGAACGGCACGCTCCGATAGCTGCCGATCCGCACCAGGGGTTTCAAGGGGTTGACCATGACGGGAACGCTATTCGGCGCCGCGTGCGCGCACCTCCCACTGCGGTGCCATTTCCCGTCATCCTCGAGACCGGCCGGGCGGTCACAGCCGGTTAGCGGGCGTTAGCGGTGCCCTCCTACACTCGGGCGCGTGGCTCACCGACCTTTGATCGCACCCAGCATCCTCTCCGCGGACTTCGCCCGGCTCGGCGACGAGATCCGCGCCGTCGCGGGGGAGGGGGACACCCGCGCGGACTGGGTCCACGTCGACGTCATGGACGCGCACTTCGTGCCGAATCTGACCCTGGGCCTGCCCGTGGTGCAGTCGCTGCTCAAGGCCACCGACGTGCCGATCGACTGCCACCTGATGATCGAGAACCCCGACAAGTGGGCCATCGGGTACGCCGAAGCGGGCGCGTACAACGTCACCGTGCACGTCGAGGCCGCGCACGACCCGATCGCGCTCGCGAAGAACCTGCGTGCCGCCGGGGCGAAGGCAGGCCTGTCGATCAAGCCGAACACACCGATCGAGGACCACCTCGACACGCTCAAGCACTACGACACGCTCTTGGTGATGTCGGTCGAGCCCGGTTTCGGCGGCCAGTCGTTCATCGAGGGCGTCCTCGACAAGGTGCGCACCGCGCGGCGCCTGGTCGACACCGGTCACCTCAAGCTCGTCGTCGAGATCGACGGCGGGATCAACGCCGACACCATCGAGCAGGCAGCCGAGGCCGGTGTGGACTGCTTCGTCGCCGGTTCCGCCGTCTACGGCGCCGAAGACGCCGGTAAGGCGGTCGCGGCGCTGCGCGAGCAGGCGGCCCGCGCCCGCGGCTGATCCCGCCTCTTGATCCGCCGTCGGGTCAGGAGAAGGAATCGGTCCCGATGGGTGTTGGATGAGGGGAGCACCGTCCAGCGACGGTGCGAGCCAGGAGGAGGGCAGCAGGAGTGTTCACCGGCATTGTCGAGGAACTCGGCGAGGTCACCGCGGTCGAGCAGGTCCCGAACGCCGCGCGGTTGACCGTGCGGGGTCCGCTGGTGACCAGCGACGCCGGGCACGGTGACTCCATCGCGGTGAGTGGCGTGTGCCTCACCGTGGTCGCGGTGGCGGGCGGTGAGTTTACCGTCGATGTCGTGCACGAGACCCTGCAGCGCTCCAGCCTCGCGAAGGTACACGTCGGCGACGTCGTCAACCTCGAACGCGCGACACCGGCGGGCGGCAGGCTCGGCGGGCACATCATGCAGGGCCATGTCGACGGCACCGGCGTCTTCCTCAAGCGGGACGAGCAGGGACTCACCTCGTTCGCGCTGCCGAAGAAGCTGTCGCGGTACGTGGTCGAGAAGGGGTCGATCGCGGTCGACGGCGTCTCCCTCACGGTCGCTTCGGTGACCGACGAGGAGTTCTCCGTCGCCTTGATCCCGACCACCCTCGAACTCACCACCCTCGGCCGGAACACCCCGGGCGACCTGGTGAACCTCGAGGTCGACGTGGTCGCCAAGTACGTCGAGAAGCTGGCCATGCCGCATCTGCGCGCGCAGGGGGACAATGGCGGTACGGAGGAGCGGGCGTGACTGAGACGAGTGCGATTCCGGGGTCGGCCGATCTGACCCCCTGTGGAGGCGGGGTGGCCGTGAACGCCGATGCCATCGAGGCGGCGATCGCCGACATCAAGGCGGGCCGTCCGGTCGTCGTGGTGGACGACGAAGACCGCGAGAACGAAGGCGACCTGATCTTCGCGGCGGAGAAGGCCACGCCGGAACTGATGGCCTTCATGGTGCGCTACACCTCGGGTTACGTCTGCGTCGCGCTGACCGAGGCCGAGGCGGACAGGCTCGATCTGCCGCCGATGTACCACACGAACCAGGACCAGCGCGGCACCGCGTACAGCGTCACGGTCGACGCCGCCGAGGGCATCACCACCGGCATCTCCGCGGCCGACCGGTCGCATACCGTCCGGCTGCTCGCCGACCCGGCGTCCGCGGCGTCGGACTTCCGGCGGCCCGGCCACGTGGTCCCGCTGCGCGCCAAGCAGGGCGGCGTCCTGCGGCGCCCGGGGCACACCGAAGCGTCCGTCGACCTGGCTCGCCTCGCGGGGCTCTCGCCGTCCGGCGTGCTCTGCGAGATCGTGTCGCAGAAGGACGAGGGCGATATGGCCCGCCGCGACGAACTCGAGGTCTTCGCCGCGGACCACGACCTCAAGATGATCACCATCGCCGACCTGATCGCGTACCGGCGGCGCACCGAGAAGCAGGTCGAGCGGGTCGCCGAGGCGCGGATCCCGCTGACGGCCGGCACGTTCCGCGCGGTCGGCTACGACAGCCTGCTCGACGGCATCGAGCACATCGCGTTCGTCTACGGCGAGATCGGCGACGGCGAGGACATCCTGGTCCGCGTGCACTCCGAATGCCTCACCGGCGACGTCTTCGGCTCGTTGCGCTGCGACTGCGGCCCGCAGCTGGAGGCGGCGCTGGAAGCGGTGGCCAAGGAAGGGCGCGGCGTCGTGCTCTACATCCGCGGCCACGAGGGCCGCGGGATCGGGCTGCTGCACAAACTGCAGGCCTACCAGCTGCAGGACGCCGGCGCGGACACCGTCGACGCGAACCTGCAGCTCGGCGTCCCCGCCGACGCGCGGGACTACGGCACCGGCGCGCAGATCCTGTGCGACCTCGGTGTCAGCTCGATGCGGCTGCTGACGAACAACCCCGCCAAACGCGTCGGGCTGGAGGGCTATGGCCTGCGGGTCACCGGGCGGGTGTCGCTGCCGATCTCGCCGAACCCGGAGAATCTGCGCTACCTCAGGACCAAACGCGACCGGATGGGGCACGACCTGTCCCAGCTGGAGCATTTCGACCAGGTCGGCGCCGAGGTCGACCAGGGCAACGGAGGTGGCAAGCGGTGAGCGGCGAAGGCCGGCCGGACGTCGAACTCGACCTGTCCGACTGTAAGAACATCAGGCTCGGGATCGTGGCCACACGCTGGCACACGAAGATCACGAGCGCGCTGCTGGACCGTGCCCTCGAAGCGGCCAAGGCGGCCGACCTGGAGGAAGAGCCGACGGTCGTGCGTGTCGCGGGCGCCGTCGAACTGCCCGTCGCCGCGCAGGCGCTGGCCCGCACGCACGACGCGGTCGTCGCGCTGGGCGTGGTCATCCGGGGCGGGACGCCGCACTTCGAGTACGTCTGCGACGCGGTCACCGCGGGCCTGACCAGGGTGGCGCTCGACGAGAGCACCCCGGTCGGCAACGGCGTGCTCACCTGCGACACCGAGCAGCAGGCCCTCGACCGGGCCGGTCTGCCCGGCTCCGTCGAGGACAAAGGCTACGAAGCGACGGTCGCCGCGCTGGACGCCGCGCACGCGCTGCGGAACCTGCGCCAGCCGTGGACCGAGCGGGGCTTCGTGTGAGCGTCGAGGCGGATGTGATGACGAAGTCCGAGGTAGTGGTGCTGCGGCCCCGCCGTGCCCTGGTGATGTGCTCGGTGCTGGCGGTGCTCCTGCTGGCGACGTTCGTGGTCGTCGCGGTGTTGCTGCGCGGCTCGGACACCGGCGTGCTCTTCCAGCCGTCCGACCAGGCGGCGATGATCGGCATCGGCGTCCTGCTCGCCGCGGGCACGATGCTGTTCGCGACCGCGCGCGTGAAGGCCGACGCCGACGGCATCGAGGTCCGGAACGTGCTGATGACCAAGAAGTTCGCGTGGAGCGAGGTGCTCTCGGTGAGTTTCCCGGACGGGGCTTCGTGGGCGCGGCTGGAACTGCCGGACGACGAGTACTACTCGGTCATGGCCGTGCAGGCGGTGGACCGGGAACGCGCGGTGGCCGCGGTGCGGGCGCTGCGGCGGTTGCACAAGGCGGCCTGGGAAGGCTGACGCTCTCTCTGGCGGGTGTGGACGAAATCCGGCCCAAGTCCGTGAAGGCCTCCTTGAGGGACCCAGGGTCCCTCAAGGAGGCCTTCACGGACAACGAATGGCTAAAGCGAGAGATCCACCACGATCGGCGCGTGATCCGAGGGGCCCTTACCCTTGCGCGCCTCACGGTCCACATAGGAGTCCGTCACCGCACCGGAGACGACGGCGTCGGCGTACACGAGGTCAATCCGCATTCCCTTGTTGTTCGGGAAGTTCCCGGCCCGGTAATCCCAGTACGTGAACGGGTGGTCGTACTTCAGCGGCCGCGGGAACACGTCCGACAGCCCGAGGTCGCGCAGCGCGGCGAGCGCCTTCCGCTCCGGCTCGGTCACGTGCGTCGATTCGGCGAACAGGCCGATGTCCCACACGTCCGCGTCGGCCGGCGCGATGTTGAAGTCGCCGAGCACCGCGAACGGCAGTCCGCGCGCCTGCTCCTCCCGCACCGTCGCCTCCAGCGCCGAGAGCCAGGCCAGTTTGTAGTTGTAGTGCGGGTTCTCCAGGTCACGCCCGTTCGGCACGTACACCGACCACAGCCGGAGCCCGCCGCAGGTGGCGCCGATGGCCCGCGCGTCGGCTTTGTCCTCGAAGGTGGGCTCACCGGTCAGCCCGCGCGTCACGTCTTCCAGGCCGACGCGGGACACGATCGCGACGCCGTTCCAGCGTCCGATGCCGTACGCCGCCGTCTCGTAGCCCAGTTCCTTCACGGCGTCGAAGGGGAAGGCGTCGGTGCCGCATTTGAGTTCCTGCAGGCACAGCACGTCCGGCTGTACCGAGCCGAGCCAGTCCAGCACCCTCGGCAGCCGGGGCCCGATCGAGTTCACGTTCCACGTCGCGATCCGCATGCCCGCGAGCGTCCCACACCCCACCGACACCCGAACGCGAAAGGGCCCTCCGAGACGGGTCGCGTCTCGGAGGGCCCTTCACCGGGGTGGAGGTCAGACCCCGGTGGTCGAGCGGATCCAGGAGCGGGCCGAAGCGACGCTGCCGTAGTTGTTGGTGCCGCGGATGTTCGAGCCGCTCTGGTTCTGCACGGTCGAAGCGACACCGACCTGGACGCCGTTGGCGACCTGGGGGCCGCCCGAGTCGCCCTTCCACGCCGAACCGTTGATGCCGACACTCTGGATGGCCGGGCCGCCGTAGGCGTCGCGCGAGCTGCCGGTGACGCGGACGTCGGCCACCTTCAGCGCCGAGGCGGGCGGGCCGGACGGGGTCTCACGGCCCCAGCCGTAGAGCTGGTTGGTGCTGCCGACCGACGGGTTCGAGGAGGCCAGCCTGATCGGCGTGACGCCGGCATCCGAGGCCAGGTGCAGCAGCGAGATGTCGGCGCCGTTCGGCGAGGACACCTTGCGGTCGACGGCGATCTCGCGGCCGCCCTGCAGCGCGTTGCTGCCGACGCGGACCCGCATGCCGGTGCCGTCGGAGTCGAGGCAGTGCTTGGCGGTCAGGACCCAGCGCTGGGCGATGACGCTGCCGGAGCAGTTGAACCCGTCCCACTGACGGCCGGGGGTGTTGACGTAGACCTGGGCGCCCCAGCTCACGGTGGGGGCGGTGCCGCCGCCCACGATGTTCGGCTGGACACCGGTGGGGGTGCCCGCGGAGGCGACGGCGCCGGCGGTCATGGTGAGGGCTGCGGCGGCGAGGGTGGCGGCGCCCAGCGTACGAAGACGGCTCACGGTGCAGGAGTCCTTTCGAGCGTCATCTGACGAAGAACCGAGTGAAGTGGAACTGGGACGGAAAGTAATCACCCGATTCACCCGCCAGGAACCAACGAACGTCGGTTCCGGCCGAAGACCCGACTTAGGTCGGTATGAGTAGCGAAATCCGGACCGGATCGTGGGAACCGTCACTCGAAGGGTTGACCGACCCGCCGCTAAGGACGGGGCCTCGTAAGACTGTCGGTGGTGCCCCATAGGCTGGACGACGTGGCTGACCCGACCACCTACCGTCCCTCGCCGGGGAGCATCCCGGACGCCCCTGGCGTGTACAAATTTCGCGATGCCACGAAGAGGGTCATCTACGTCGGCAAGGCGAAAAGCCTCCGCGGCAGGCTGAACTCGTACTTCGCCGACCTCACGGGCCTGCACCCGCGCACCCGCCAGATGGTGACCACGGCGGCGAGCGTCGAGTGGACCGTGGTGAGCACCGAGGTCGAGGCGCTCCAGCTGGAGTACAACTGGATCAAGGAGTTCGACCCGCGGTTCAACGTCCGCTATCGCGACGACAAGAGCTACCCGGTCCTCGCCGTCACGATGAACGAGGAGTTCCCCCGCCTGCACGTCTATCGCGGCGCGCGCAAGAAGGGTGTGCGGTATTTCGGCCCGTACGCGCACGCCTGGGCCATCCGCGAAACGCTCGACCTGCTGCTCCGGGTCTTCCCGGCGCGCACCTGCTCGGCGGGCGTCTTCAAACGGCACGGCCAGATCGGAAGACCCTGCCTCCTCGGCTACATCGGCAAGTGTTCCGCGCCCTGCGTCGGCAAGGTCTCCGCCGATGAACACCGCGTGATCGTCGAGGATTTCTGCGACTTCCTCGCCGGCCGCACCGACGCGTTGATCCGCCGCTTGGAACAGGAAATGGCGGCCGCGTCCGAGGAGTTGGAGTTCGAGCGGGCCGCCCGGTTGCGGGACGACCTCGGGGCGTTGCGGCGTGCGATGGAGAAGCAGGCGGTCGTGCTCGGCGACGGCACCGACGCGGACGTCGTCGCCTTCGCCCACGACGAACTCGAAGCCGCTGTCCAGGTCTTCCACGTGCGCGGGGGCCGGGTCCGCGGTCAGCGCGGCTGGGTGATCGACAAGGCCGAAGAGATGGACGTCAAGGATCTCGTCGATCACTTCCTCACGCAGTTCTACGGTGAGGAGGCCGAACGCGCGGACGACCCCGACCTCGGGTCGCCGGTGCCGCGCGAGGTCCTCGTCCCCGAGCTGCCCGCCGACGCGGAAGCGCTCGGCGAATGGCTTTCCGGGCTGCGTGGGTCGAGGGTGAGCCTGCGGGTGCCGCAGCGCGGGGACAAACGCGCGCTCGCGGAGACGGTGACGCGCAACGCCGGCGAGGCGTTCACCCAGCACAAACTGCGCCGCGCCGGCGATCTCACGGCGCGCTCGGCCGCGTTGGCGGAACTACAGGACTACCTGGCGCTGGAGACCGCGCCGCTGCGCATCGAATGCGTCGACATCAGCCATATCCAGGGCAGTGACGTGGTCGCGTCGCTCGTGGTGTTCGAGGACGGCATCCCGCGCAAGTCCGAGTACCGGCGCTTCGCCTTGCGCGAGGCCGCGGAGGAAGGCGACGTCGCGTCGATCGCCGAGGTCGTCCGCCGCCGATTTTACCGCTACCTCAAGGAAAACGCCGAAAACGCCGGAAGCGCCGAGGGTGCCGCGGTCGATCCGGATCGGCCGGGTATCGACCCGGAGACCGGCAAACCGCGCAAGTTCGCGTACGCGCCGAACCTGCTCGTCGTCGACGGCGCGGGCCCGCAGGCCACCGCCGCCGCGGACGTCCTGTCCGAACTGGGCGTCACCGACGTCGCCGTGGTCGGCCTTGCGAAGCGGCTGGAGGAGGTGTGGCTGCCGGGCGATCCCGATCCGGTGATCCTGCCGCGCACCTCCGACGCGCTGTATCTGTTGCAGCGGCTGCGTGACGAGGCGCACCGGTTCGCCATCCGATACCACCGGGAGAAGCGGTCCAAGCGGATGCAGGTGTCCGCATTGGACGGTGTACCCGGGCTGGGGCAGGCTCGCCGCACCGCGCTGATCAAACATTTCGGCTCGGTGAAGAAACTCCGCGACGCGCGGATAGAGGAGATCGAGGCGGTGCCAGGCTTCGGCAGGCGCACCGCGGAAGCGGTCGTCGCGGCACTCGCAGGGGAGACGTCGGCGGCGACGGCGGGGGAGTCCGGTACGTGATCGGTGAAGGGACCATTGTGAGTGCGCAAGAAGAAGGCCGCGGTTCGGGGATGGAGGTCGCGGTCGTTTCCGGGCTGTCCGGAGCGGGCCGCAGCACCGCCGCGAAATGCCTGGAGGATTTGGGCTGGTTCGTGGTGGACAACCTGCCGCCCGAACTGATCGCCACCATGGTCGAGCTCGGCGCGCAGGCGCGGGGCGCGATCACGAAGGTCGCCGTGGTGATGGACGTGCGCTCGCGTGCGTTCACCGACGACCTGGCGTCGGTCATCAAGGATCTCGACGCCCGCGGGTACAAGCCGCGCGTCCTGTTCCTGGAGGCCACGGACGCGGTGCTGGTGCGCCGGTTCGAGGCCGTCCGCCGCGGCCACCCGATGCAGGGTGACGGCAGGCTCGCCGACGGCATCACCGCCGAGCGCACGCTCCTGGAGCCGCTGCGGGAAGAGGCCGACCTCGTGCTCGACACGTCGTCGCTTTCGGTGCACGACCTGCGCGCCAAGATCGAGGACGCCTTCGGCTCCGAGGCGAGCACGCAGACCCGGGTCACCGTGCTGTCGTTCGGCTACAAGTACGGCCTGCCGATGGACGCCGACCTGGTGATGGACGTTCGGTTCCTGCCGAATCCGTTCTGGATCCCGGAACTGCGCGACCACACCGGTCTCGAGGGCGAGGTCCGCAACTACGTGCTCAGCCAGGAAGGCGCGGACGAGTTCCTCGACCGCTACCACCAGCTGCTGCGCCTGATCGGCGCGGGCTACAAACGCGAGGGCAAGCGGTACCTGACGCTGGCCGTCGGCTGCACGGGCGGAAAGCACCGCAGTGTCGCCATTTCCGAGGAGCTCGCCCAGCGTCTGTCCAATGAGGACGGTATGGCCGTGAAGGTGGTGCACCGCGACCTTGGCCGCGAGTGATCCGCGCGCGGTCGCTCTGGGTGGCGGGCACGGCCTGCACGCCACCCTCACCGCGTTGCGCCGGGTGACCTCGCAGGTCACCGCCGTGGTCACCGTCGCGGACGACGGGGGCTCCTCCGGCAGGCTGCGCCGGGAACTCGGGCTGCTGCCGCCGGGCGACCTGCGGCAGGCCTTCGCCGCGTTCGCCGCCGAAGACGGCGGCACCCTGTGGGCGGAGGTGTTCCAGCACCGCTTCGGCGGCGACGGCGCGCTCGCCGGGCACGCGGTCGGGAACCTGTTGCTGGCCGGTTTGTTCGAGGTGCTCGGGGATCCGGTCGCCGCGCTCGACGAGGCGAGCAGGCTCATGGGCATTTCCGGCCGGGTCCTGCCGATGTCACCCGAACCGTTGGAAATCCAGGGCGAGGTTTCGGGGCTGGACGCCGAGAATCCCGAGGAGCTCCGGCGGATTCGCGGTCAGGTGGCGGTGGCGACGACGCCGGGGCAGGTGCACCGGATCAGCCTGCACCCGACAGGACAGGCCGACCGGCCGCCGCACGGGTGTCCCGAGGCCATCGAGGCCGTGCTCGGCGCGGACGTGGTGTTCCTCGGTCCCGGGTCGTGGTTCACCAGTGTGCTGCCCCATCTGCTGGTGCCGGATCTGTACGACGCGTTGCTCCGAACGGACGCCACGAAGGTCGTCATCCTCAACCTGATCCCCCAACCGGGGGAGACGGCCGGATTCTCTCCGGAGAAGCATTTGGACGTACTGTTCGAACACGCCCCGGAATTACGGGTGGACGCGGTCATCGCGGACCGTGACTCGGTGCCCTCACCAGCCCGGTTGCGGGACGCGGCCGGGAGGCTGGGCGCGAGGGCGTTGCTGGGGGCGGTGGCTGACCCGGTCGTGACGGGGCGGCATGATCCTGATGCGCTCGCGAGCTGTATGCGAGACGCTCTGGAGTCTCACCGGGGGAGGAGCTGAAGGTATGGAGGGGCAGCGATGGCGATGACCGCCGCCGTGAAGGACGAGCTGAGCCGGCTGGAGATCACCAAGATCGGCCCGCGCCGGGCGGAGGTCGCGTCGATGCTGCGATTCGCGGGGGGGCTGCACATCGTGGCCGGCCGCGTCGTGGTGGAGGCCGAACTCGACACCGGTTCGGTGGCGAGGCGGCTGCGCAAGGAGATCCACGAACTGTACGGACATCAGTCCGACGTCCACGTCATCTCCTCCAGCGGATTGCGCAAGGGCACGCGGTACGTCGTCCGGGTGGTCAAGGACGGCGAGGGGCTCGCCCGGCAGACCGGCTTGATCGATCAGCGCGGCCGTCCGGTGCGCGGATTGCCCGCCGCCGTCGTGTCCGGCGGCGTCGCCGACGCGGAAGCCGCCTGGCGCGGCGCGTTCCTGGCACACGGTTCACTCACCGAACCCGGCCGTTCGTCGTCGCTCGAGGTGACCTGCCCCGGCCCCGAGGCCGCGCTGGCGCTCGTCGGCGCCGCCCGGCGGATGGGCATCCAGGCCAAGTCGCGTGAAGTCCGCGGCGCGGACAGGGTCGTGGTGCGCGACGGTGACGCCATCGGTGCCCTGCTGACCCGGCTCGGCGCGCACACGAGCGTGCTCGCCTGGGAAGAGCGGCGCATGCGCCGCGAGGTGCGCGCCACCGCGAACCGGCTCGCGAACTTCGACGACGCCAACCTGCGGCGCTCGGCCCGCGCGGCCGTCGCCGCGGCGGCCCGGGTGGAACGCGCGCTGGACATCCTCGGCGAATCCGCCCCGGATCACCTGCTCGCCGCGGGCAAGCTGCGGCTGTCGAACCGGCAGGCCTCGCTCGAAGAACTGGGTCAGCTGTCCGATCCGCAGATGACCAAGGACGCCGTCGCCGGCCGGATCCGCCGTCTGCTCGCGATGGCCGACAAGAAGGCGAAGGAACAAGGCATCCCGGACACCGAATCCGCGGTCACGCCGGACATGCTCGAGGAAGACGAGGCCTGAGTAGCCCGCATTTCGTCCTCTGGATGCGGTAGTTGCGCGTGCATCGATCGCATCCAGAGGACTAAACGCGCTGCTCGCCGAAGACTTCGCACGTGGCTGGGTCGCCATCGAGTGCGGCGGTGGCGAGGAGGACCGCGCCCGAGGTCCACGTCGTACGCTCGTCCGGCCAGAACTCGTCGTCCGCGTACTGATACCCGGTCCAGTACGAGCCGTCGCCGAGCCGAAGCCGGGCCACGCAAGCGAGGAGTTCGCCCGCGCGGACCCGTTCTCCGCGGGCGGCGAGAGTCAGGGCCAGTTCGGCGGTTTCCCCGCCGGTGACCCACGGTTCGTGGTGCACGCAGCGCACTCCCAGGCCGGGTTCGACGAACCGGTCCCAGCCCGCCGCGAGCCGCGCCGTGGCGTCGGCGCCGGTCACGACGGAACACAGGATCGGGTAGTACCAGTCCATCGCATGCGGTTTCGCGGCGAACAGCCGTGGCTCGCCGACCAGAGCCGCGCGGAGCCGATGCGCCGCGTCCCACCATTGTGGACGGTCCAGCCCTATCGTGGACGCGAGCGCCAGCGCCTGCGTCAGCGCGTGGTGGATGCTGCTGCATCCGGCGACCAACCGGACTTCGGGGTCGTCGCGCCAGGCGATGGCACCCGACGGTTGCTGCCGCCGCAGGACGGCGCCGACGGCCCTGTCCACGACCGGCCACATGCGATCCAGCCACGCGCGGTCCCCGGTCAGCAGGAAATGGTGCCGCGTCCCGACCGCGACATAGGCGGTGAAGTTGGTGTCCATAGTGGACAAGTCGATTTCACCGTCGCGGTACCCGGCCGCCCAGGATCCGTCAGGACGCTGGTTCCGGACCAGCCAGTCGTACGCGGCTTCGGCCTCCGCCTCCAGCCCGGCGACGTCCAGTCCCATGGCGGCTTCGAGATGGTTCCACGGATCGAGGTGCCCGCCGGCCTCCCAGGGAATCCCGCCGTCCGGCCGTTGCACGGCCGCGATACCGGCGGCGGTGGCCTTCACGGTTTGCGGGCGTAGACGACGAGGCTCTTGCCGAGCACCGGGTTCAGCGCCCGCTCGGCGAACCGCACCGGCTGGGGACTCCGCATGATGTCCCAGACCAGGAACCGGTGGTACAACGCGCAGAGCCGGTGCTCCTCGTCGGGACCGACAGCGCACTTGAGCCACCAGTACGGCGAATGCAGCGCGTGCGCGTGATGGCCGCCGGTCGGCCGCAGTCCGGCTTCCCTGAGCTTGCCGAGCAGTTCGCGACGCCGGTAGATCCGGATGTGCCCGCCTTCGACCTCGTGGTATGAGTCCGAGAGCAGCCAGCAGATCCGCTCCGGCCACCAGCGCGGCACGGTCGCCACCAGCCGGCCACCGGGCGCCAGCACCCGGCTCACCTCCGCGAGCACCGTCCGGTCGGCGTGGATGTGTTCCAGTGTCTCGGCCACGATCACCCGGGTGAAGGAGCCGCTCGGGAACGGAAGCCGGAGGGCGTCCGTGCGGACGGCCATCGCCGAGGCCGTAGCGGGAGCCACGCCCGCTTCCGCGAGGTTGGCGAACATTTCCCGAACGTACTTCAGCGCGGTGTCGTCGAGGTCGGCGGCGACCACGTCGGCGCCGCGTTTGTACGCTTCGTAGGCGTGCCGCCCGTCCCCGCAGCCGAGATCGAGCACCCGGTCGCCGGGGCCGACGGGGAACCGGTCGAAGTCGACGGTCAGCACCTCGCACGCTCCCGGCCGAGGACCCGCCGGTAGTACGCGGCGGTCTCCTCGGCGGTGCGTCGCCAGCTCAGCGCGCCCGCGGTTTCCAGGCCGCGGGCCGCGAGGTCGGCGCGCAGGTGTTCGTCGCCGAGGACCTTGGTGAGCGCCTCCGCGAGCGCGGGTACGTCACCCGGCGGCACCAGGATCCCCGCGTCGCCGACGACCTCGGGAAGCGCGCCGCCCGTGGTCGCGACGATCGGCGTTCCGCAGGCCATCGCCTCGGCCGCCGGCAGCGAGAACCCTTCGAACAGGGAAGGAACGCAAGCGATTTCGGCGGAACAGAGCAGCTGTGCGAGTTCGTCGTCGGTCAGCCCGGTGACGAACCGGACGCTTGCGCCGGGACCGAGCCGGGCGAGTGCTCGCGCCGCCGGGCCGTCCGGTTTCGGTTTGCCGACGATCACCAGTTCGCCCTGGATCCGTTCCCACGCCGCCAAAAGATGTGCGAGTCCCTTCAGGGGTTCGTCCGCACTGGCGGTGGCCACGACCCGCCCCGGGACCCGTGGGATTTCGGGCCGCGGCCGGAAGATCCGGGCGTCCGCGGCGAGCGGGACGACGTGGATCCGGTCGTCCGGTACGCCCATTTCCCGGCCGATGGCCGCCCGGGAAGCCAGCGACACGGTCAGCGTGGGCAGCCGCCGCGCGACGCGGTGCTGCATGTCGACGAACCCGTACCACCGCCTGACCCGCGCCGCTTCGCGTCCGGTGACGGTGGCGAGCTTCAAAGCACGGTCCACGGCGATGGGATGGTGGATCGTGGCGACGGTCGGCAGTCCACAGTGGAGTATTCCGTAGCCGAGCCCTTGGTTGTCGTGGACGAGGTCGAATTCGTCCCGGCGCTTCGCGAGATGGCGGGCCGCACGCAGGGAGAACGCGAGGGGTTCGGGGAAGCCGCCTCGGCGCATGCCGAGGAACTCCACCCACGACGGCAGATCACGCAACTCCCGCGGCCGCGGTGTCCGGAAGGGATTCGGCTCCGCGAACAGGTCGAGTCCCGGGATCTTCGTCAACCGCACGCCGTCATCGACCTCCGGATAAGGCGGCCCGGACAGCACCTCGACGCGATGCCCCAGCGCGGCGAGTTCGCGGCTCAGATGCCGGACGTACACGCCCTGACCGCCACTGCGCGGGTTCCCGCGGTAAGTCAGGAGCGCGATCCGCAAGGCGCTCACCGCTCACTCCCGCGTACCCCAATGTTCGAGCTGCTCGCGGATCTTCCGGGTTTCCTCGTGTCGTTCGCCGCGGACCTCGACGGAATCGTCGAGCAGCGAAGTCCACGTCGAGAGGGCCTCGGTGACCTGGCCCGCCTTGGCGAGGGTGAGCGCGAGACCGAACCGAAGGTCGAGGACGTCGGGATGCCGCTCATTCAGCCGTCCCGTCGCTTCGTCGAGGAGCCGTCGGTACTCCGAAACAACGGGGGGGGGGTGCTCGATTTCGGCGCTCCAGAACGCGATGTTGTGCCGGACGCGGCCGACGATCTCGTCGTCACCCAACACCTGTTTCACCTGTGGCAGCAGTTCCCGGGAGAGCCGGAGGGCTTTCTCCCCGTCCCCGGTCTTGCCCGTCGCGATCGCTAGGAAGTGCCGCGCGTGCAGTGTCTCGCGATGGTCGGCTCCGAGCGCGTGGGTGGCGTCCCGGACAAGGGATTCGAACTCGGACCGTGATTCCTCGAAGCGGCCGAGTTCGGCGAGGAGATGTCCGATGTTGTTCCGGATGCTCAGAACGTCTTCGTCGCCGCCGGACAGCGCGGTGGTGGCGATCGGCAGCAGTTCTTCGAACCGGGCGAGCGCCCCGGCCGCGTCGCCCGCCTTGCCGGTCCAGGTGGCGTGCCGTGCTTTGCACCGCAACGTGATCCGGTCGGTCTCGCCGAGTTCCCGTGCCGCGCGATTCGCCCAGGCCGCCCAGCGTTCCCTGTTCTCGACGGGGATGTGGGACGCCCGGCGTTCCAGCGAGGTGAGGGCGTCTTCGCGCAGGTGAGCGAGCCAGAGGTGTTCGGCCTCGTTGGCCGCGGCATAACTTTGTTCGAGTGTCGGCTCGTCGTCTCCGGTCACGAGTGCCACCTCCGAGGTCGCCGCCGCCAGCCGGGCGTGCAGACGGGTCGCCACATCAGGGAAGAGCACGGGCGGCGCACCGGTCCACAGGACGGTTTCGTCGGCCAGCCCCGCTCGCGTCCGGCTGACCGAGTCACCGAGCCCGGCAAGGAAGTCGCGGACGTGAACCCGCCGGTCCGGACCACCGGCCGCCGCGCTCGCCGCGGTGAGGATCGAGATCGGGATGGGCCCGCGGCCGGCCGCCAGCCCGAGCAGTTCCAGCAGAACCGCGTGGCCCTGCCGCGGCGAGGCGACCGCGCCGGTGCTTTGCTCGACATCGACCTGGTCTTCATCCTCCTGCGTGACGCTGATGAAGGTGACCGTCGAATCGCCGAGCCGGAGAACGTCGCGATGCGCCAATTCGGCGTTCAGCACCCGTTTCCCGTTGACGAAGGTGCCGTTGGCGGAGTCCCGGTCGGTCAGCCACGCCGTCGTGCCGTCCCAGTGGATCTCGCAATGGAGCCGGGAAACCCGCGAATCCCCGAGCCGGAGCGCGGCGTTCCTGCTGCGGCCGAGCGTGGTGAGCCCGAACGACAGTTCGTGCCGCGCGGGTGGCAGACCGGGGACGTCGATGACCAGGGTGGCGGGGGTGATCCTCGGCGAGGTGGGCGAACCGGGGTCGCCCACGTAGACTTCTTCCGGTTCGCGGCTCAAGCTCGGCACGTCGTTCGGCCGATCGAGCCGGATCACGAACGCGGAGCGCAGAAGGTCCGGTTTCCGGGTCGCCACCACCGTGTTGACCCACTCCAGGGTCGGTTCCCGTGACAGGTCGAGGAGAACCGTGCACAGCCGCTGCCGGAGTTCGAGGTCGAGCCCGTCGAGCCCGTCGATCGCGATCCGCACCGGGCCGCCGGTCCATTGTGGAGCGAGTGTCCGAAGAGGACCGAAAAAGGCCAGATCGAAAGCGCTTGCGCCGTTGCGGGCTGCGTCGTCGAGCCCGGCATGGTGTGCCTGCTCGGCGTCGGCGAAACCGGGTACGGTCCGCCGCAATTGGCGGGCGAGTTCCCGTGCGAGCCGCTCCGCCGTGTCGCCGCGGCCCGCGAACAGGACGCCGTGCAGGAAGTCCGGCGGCACGTACGATCCGGCCACCGACGGCCGGGCGAGCGCGGCGAGCATGGCCGACTTCCCCGCCCCTGCCGCACCGGTGATCGCGACCAGCCTGGCGCCGGTGAGCAGACGCCCCACGGTTTCACCGAGTTTCGGATCCGGCCGGTAGTCCGCGGTCAGCCGTTCGATCCGCGGCGCGGCCGGGTTGCCAGCCAGGGGCGAACGCCGCCAAGCGGGGGAGGAGTTCAGCGCGAGCCACAGTCCCTGGTCGGCTTCGGCCACCTCACGGGTGCCGTCGAAACCCAGATGGATGGCGGTCTGCATCGGGCAGAGGCCGGTGATCACCCGTTTGAGATCCGCGCACCGGACGCGTTCGCCGAATTCGGCATGCCCCGACCGGAGCACCGAGACCAGTGACCGGCTGAAACACCCGTTCGCCGCGACACGGTCGTCCGAGGCGGTGAGCAGGTCGAATCGTTTGCCCGCCTCGCCGACGATCCGCAGCCAGCGTTGGCCCGCCTGCCTCGCCCCGATGCCGGCGTGGCAGGTGTCGAGCAGGATCACCAAACCGTCCAGCATCGAGAAGCGGCCGAGCAGCTCTTTGATGCGCTGGGCGAACAGGAACGACCTGCGGCTGTCCACCGGCAGGCCGGTGTCCTTGGTGAGGAAGTAGAAGTCGTCGTCGGCGTATTCGCCGTGCCCGACGAGCGAGAGGAACAGCGTCGCCTCGTCCTCCGAAGCGCGCTCGAAGGCTTCCACCAGTGCGTCGTCCAGCTCGACCATCGTCGGGTCGACGAGCAGGCCGCGCCCGCCCTCGAGCGCGGGGACGCAGCCGCCGATCTCGGGGTCGAGCAGGGCCGTCGAAACCTGACGGCCCGCGTCGGGGAGGAACGAGAGAAGGTTCAGCGAGTCGCACTGCGACGCGACGACCAACGACCTCCGCTCTCCCACGGAGATCACTTTGTCTCATCGGACGGTCACCGGCAAGGGCGGCCGCGATACTGTGCGCCATGGCTCGGATCGTTCTGGTGCACGGCATCGCCCAGGAACAGAAGTCCGCGGACACCCTCGAGGCGGAATGGCTGCCGAGTCTGGCGGGCGGTATCCGGCTCGCCGGTGACCCCGCGCTGGCCGACACCCTGTGGCGCGACGCCCGGCCCGGTGACGCGCGGATGGCCTTCTACGGTGACCTTTTCCTCAAGGACGGCCAGCAAGGCGGCGCCGACGAACTCAGCGCCGACGAGTGGGAACTCGCCGAGGCGCTGGCGGGGGAGTGGCTGCGGAACGCTGCCGTTTCGGCGTCCCGCGAGACGGATCGCGAGCGGGCGAGTGCCGAACTGGCCAGGCTCGGCGGTCCGGCCGGGGAAACCCAGGGTGTGCGCGCGGCCGCCCGCCCGGTGCTGAACGCGCTGGTGCGGCTGAAGCCGTTCGCGAGGCTCGGGGTGGCGTTCGCCGAACGCGTGGTGGTCAAGGCACTCAAACAGGTGACGCTGTACCTCACCGACGAGACGATCCGGAAACGCGTCCAGGATCGCGTCGCCGAGCACATCGGACCGGAGGCCGAAGCGATCATCGGACATTCGCTCGGTTCCGTCGTCGCCTACGAAGCCGCCCATCTGCACGGCCACCCGCTGCCGCTGTTGCTCACCCTGGGCTCGCCGCTGGGTCTGCGCACGGTGGTCTACGAACGGACCCGCCCGCAGCCGCCGTCCGTCCCGCCCGGTGTCGCGAGCTGGGTGAACCTGGCCGACCGCGACGATCTCGTCGCCGCCCGGCCGGACCTCAGCCGGCTGTTCCCCGGCGCCGACGGCGTCCTGGACAGCGGCTACACCGTCGACAACGGGGCGAAACCGCACGAGGCGGCGTTCTACCTCGCCAAACGCCGCACCGGTGAGGCCCTCTCCGTCGCACTGTCCGGGCGTTGACCCGCGGCGGACGACACGCGCGCTCGGTCGCTACGCCGCTGACATGGCCCTCGCTGAACCCCATGGTCCCCTGGTCGGTGCGTCGCGAAAGCCACTTTCGCGACGCCTGGTGTCCCGAAAGTGGCTTTCGCGGCATAGTGCCCCGTGAACTGACCATAAGGTAACTTACCTTGAGGTCATTTACCTCAGGGTAAGATACCCGCCGTGACAGAAGCAAGGGCCGTCGGCACGAAAGGGGTGCCCCGTGAGGAACGGGAGACCCAGATCGTGCGCGCGGGGACGGAGGAGTTCGGCAAGAACGGGTACGCCGGGGCGTCGATGGTGGAGATCGCCCGCCGGGTCGGCGTCACGAAACCCTTGCTGTACCAGTACTTCGGCTCGAAAGACGGGCTGTACCTCGCCTGCCTGCACCGGGCGGGGGACAGACTGACCGAAGGGGTCGCCGAGACGATGGCGGAGAAGGGCGAGCCGCCGGAACGGATGCCGCTCGCCGTACTTTCGGCCATTTTCGAGACGTTCGACAATGACCGGTACGCGTGGAAGCTGCTTCGCGACCCGACGGTGCCGTCGACCGGCGAGATCGCCGGCGTCGCGGTCGACTATCGCCACCGGCTCGACGGGTTCGCGCTGATCGGCGCCGCGCAGCTGATGCACTCGCGTGGGCTGGACGACGATCGTGACATCGAGGCGATCGCCCAGGTGTGGACCGGCGTGGTCGATTCCCTGATCAGCTGGTGGATCGACCAGCCGGATCAGGACGCCGCGGCGATGACCGAGCGCTGCTCGCGGATCATGCGGAACCTGTTCGGCTGGTGAGCGCCGCCAAGTCCGCCACGGCGGCTTCGCAGTCGGCGAAGGCGAGCGGCGGGCGATCGCCCAGCGGGAACCAGGCGTACTCGGAATTCTCTTCCGACAGCACGATTACCGCGTCCGGCGGGAGTTCGCAGACGAAGGCGAGGCCGATCGTCCTCAGCCCGGTGTCGCCGTAGACGGACGGGTACGACCCGGCGAACCGGAGGTTCCGGAGCTCGCAGCCGATTTCCTCGAGCCCTTCGCGGAGGAGGTTCTCCTCGGCGGTCTCGGCGCCGAAGAGGAAACCTCCGACGGTGTCCCAGCTGTCCTTCCGCGGCTCGTGTTCCCGGCGCAGCAACAGGATCCGGTCGCCGTCGAGGACGAGCCCGACCGTGGTCGGCAGCGGGTTGTCGTATTTGGTGAAGCCACAGACGGGGCATTCGACGTGGGCGTCTTCGCCGTCACCGGCGAGCCGTGTGCGGTCGCCGCAGCGAGGGCAGAATTTCCAGTCCTTCACCGGTCTGAGCTTAGGCGTTTCCATGGAAACGGCCGGGGTGCCCGGCGCCGCTCCGGACACCCCGGCCGCGACTCAGGACGCGGCGCTGGATTTGCCGCGCAGTTTGACGTTGGCCGTCGAGGCGTTCTTGATCGCCGTCTCGATCTGCGCCATCGTCGAGGACGAGGACAAACCCGGCACCGTCGCCGACTTCAGGGCGTAGAGCGTGAACGTGTAGGGATGGCTGGAGCCGCCGGGGCAAGGGCCGAAGTACTTCTGCGAGTTCGCCCCGCTGCCCATCGCCTTCTGCTTCGCACCGTTCTGGTTCGGAACCGTGTAGCCCGCTCCGAGGCCTTGGGGCAGCGACGTCGCGGACGCCGGGATGTCCCAGATCGCCCAGTGCAGTTTGTTGCCGTTGCTGGCCACGTCGGCGAAGACGACCGCGTATCCCTTGGCGCCGGTGGTCCCGGCACTCCACGCCAGTGGCGGAGAGGTGTCCTGACCCGCGGTGCCGTCACCGGCACAGGTGAACTTGTCCGGGATAGACGCGTTGTCGGCGAACGCGGAACTGGTCAGCTTGAACGCTCCCGGCTGTCCGCCACCGGGGAACTTCAACCGCACCACCACGTTGTCGATCCCGCTCGGGGTGCCGCCGTTCTTGTCCGCGTTGGTCGAGGTGACCCACAGGCCGCCGTCCGGTGTCTTGGTGACCGAGCGGAGCCTGCCCCAGCGGCCGGAGAACAGCGACTGCACCGAACCGACGCCGTTGCCCGCGGCGTTGATCTGGGTGGCGAAGAGCTGCTCGCTGGTGACGGCCGCGACGTAGATCCAGTCGTTGACGATCTCGATCCCGCTCGGCCCGCCGGAACTGGTCGACCAGGTCTTCTTCGGCGCGACAGTGCCACCGCAGGAGCCATCGGTGCCTTCGCACTGGGGCCAGCCGAAGTTGCCGCCCTTCTGGATCAGGTTGAGCTCGTCCAGTTTGCCGTCGCCGAACTCCGAAGCCCACAGCTGGCCACGGGAGTCCCACGCCAGGCCCTGCGGGTTGCGGTGCCCGAAGCTCCAGACATAGCGGGCGTTGCCGCCGGTGGAGAAGAACGGGTTGTCACCCGGTGCCGAGCCGTCGGGGTTGACCCGCAGGATCTTGCCGTTGAGCGATCCCTTGTTCTGCGCGGTGTCCTTGTTCTGGCCGTCGCCGACGGTGGCGTAGAGCTTGCCGTCCGGACCGAAACGCAGCCTTCCGCCGTTGTGGTAGCGGTTCTTGGCGATCCCGGTGAGCACCGGCGTCGACGTCGAGGACAGCTTTCCGTTGTCGTAGGTCATCTTCACGATCCGGTTGTCCCCGGATGCCGTGTGGTACAGGTAGATCGCGTGATCGGTGGCGTAGTTCGGCGAGACCGTGATGCCGAGCAGGCCGCCCTCGCCGTTGGTGCCGACCGCGCCGGGCACCTTGCCGACCGCGGTCTTCTCACCCGACGGCGTGATCCGCAGGATCTCGAACCGGTCCCGTTCGGTCGCCAGCGCCGTTCCGTCCGGCAGGAAGTCGACGGACCAGGCGAGGTCCGCCTTGGTGATGTCCTTGTCGTACTCGGGGATTCCGCCGCCCGCGTTCCCGCTCGTCTTCGCGGTCAGCGCGGCGCTCGCGGCCGAGGCGTTGCCGTCGAGGTCACGCGCCTTCACCGTGAAGGTGTAGGACGTGTTCGCCGTCAGCCCGGTGATCGTGGCTTCGAGCGAAGGTGTCGTCGCGACCTTCGTGGTGCCCTGATAGACGTCGTAACCGGCGATGGTGCCGCTGTCGTCCGTGGAAGCGTTCCACGCCAACGAGACACTGCTCGCGGTCACCGACGTCGAACGCGGGTTCCCCGGCACCGTCGGCGGCGTGGTGTCCCCGCTGGGCGGTGTCGTGAACTGGACGACATTGCTCTGCTGCGAAGGGTTTCCGGCCGCGTCGAAGGCGCCGACCGAGATGTCGTAGGCAGTGTTCGGCTGCAGGTTGTCGACGGTCGCGCTGAGTGTGTTCCCGTCGACGGTCTTGAGGACGTTGCCGCCGCGCATGACGTCGTAGCGGACCACGCCGACGTTGTCCGTCGCGGCTTGCCAGGTGAAAGTGGCGCTGCGGGCCTTGATGTCCTTGGCGGCCAGGTTCTCCGGCGGGGTCGGTGCTTCGGCGTCGAGCACTCCGCTCGCGGTGAGCTTGTCCGCGTTGGGACCACCGTTCGCGGTCGTCGCGGTGCTGCGGATCTTGTTCGCTCCGGCGGCCAAGGTGACGTTCTTGGTGACGGTCTCCCAGGTGGTCCACGCGCCCGTTCCGGGGAAGGACAGCGTGCCGGCGGCGGTCCCGTTGACGCTCAACGAGACGGGCCGGTCGATGGTGGTTCCATTGGCGTAGCGGAAAGTCAGCGTCTGGGTTCCGGCCTGCGCGGCGTTCACCGTGTACTCGACGTAGCTGCCGACAACGTTGTCGAAGTTCACGAACCCGGTGCCGGAATAGCCGGCGTGGTTCTTTTCGACGGCGCCTTGGGAGATCGTCGAGGCTTCGGATTCATGGTCGGTCATTGCCGCGCCGGCGGGCGGAGCCGGCAGGACGGCGAGGGTCATCGCCGTCGCGGCGGCACACGTGAGCAACGCGCGCCACGGTGGTCGGGGTGCCACTGGAGCCTCCATGCGTGAAGTTCGGGGTCGGGAGGTGCAACGGCGGACCGGGCGGGCCCGGCGGAGGAAGGGGCTTTAGTTAGGAAACTTTCCTATCTATGGGTCAAATCACACACCAGTGGCTCCTTCGTGTCAATACTTGACCACCATTAACACGGAGGGTCATCCCCCGAAACGCGTTTAGTCCTCTGGATGCGGTACTTGCACACGCAAGTACCGCATCCAGAGGACTAAACGCGGAGAAGAGAGCGGTCAGCCGGCGATGTCCGCCCGGGCGATCACCTTCGTGATCCGTGCGCGCACCAACGACTCCTCGGGGACGGCGTTCCGCTGGCCGTAGGCCTCGGCCTGGTCGGCGCCCATGTACCGGCCACCGAGCTTGGCCGCCCATTCGAGCATCTCGTCGAGATCGTTGTGCAGTACGGCTTCGGCGGTGAACTGCACGTACGAGAACGGCGGCTTCTGGTCGTCGACGGCCAGCGAGAGCCGCGGGTCGCGCCGCAGCGCCTTCCCCTTGAGGGTCTCCGTGCCGGTGGTGAAGATCAGCTCGTCGCCGTCCGGGCCCTCGTTCAGCAGGAACCACACCGGCGTCACGATCGGCGCCCCGTTGGCGCGGACCAGGCCGAGCATGCCCGTTCGCGTGCCCTTGCTCGCGAAGTCCCACCATTCGTCCCGGCTCATTTCACGCATGGACCAGACGCTACCGCCGCCCGGGGCACCGGGCACCCCGGTCACCCGTGCGGGTCGCCGGGGGTGGCGACTAGCCTGGCCTGCTGTGCGAGACGACGAGCTGACCGGGATGGGGCTGGCCGACGAGGGGCTGACCCGCCGCCTCAAGGCGCTGGCCTGTACAGCGCCCTTGCACGACCTCGACGCGCGCAAGGCGAAGCTGGACTGGGCGGACGCCACGATCTACCAGATGGCCGAGATCGCCCTGCACACGATCGACCAGGTCACCGTGTCGATGGACTTCGACACCGGCGCCGATCACGACCAGGTGATCGCGCGGTTGCTGCCGTTCGTCGGGCTCCAGGCGCCCGGCCGGACACCGGACGAGCACGCCAAGGTCGCCCGGTGGGTCCTCGACAACCTGATCAACGTCGGCACCACCGATCGCGGGTTCCGCCGCGTCTACGGCTCCATCGGTCCGGGCGGGGGTTACCAGCGCCGCCAGTTCGATTTCAAGCTGCTCGTCGAGCTGGCGGCGCCCGACGGCGAGGTCTACCTGCGCGCCACCGACGAAGCGATCAACGTCCTCGTCGGCGCGCTGGACACCGACGTCGAGTCCGCCCAGATCGCGGCCGAGGTGAAACTGGAGAACCTGATCAACCGCGGCCGCCTCGCCGACGCGAAGCTCGCCGCCGAGCAGGCCCGCTACCGGACCGTTCAATACGGCGAGACGCTGCGCGCCAAGCTGGACGCCACCCGGCGCGACGTCCGCGCGGTCGACTGGGAACGCGAGGTCCCGGACCTGCTGGATCAGGCGCTGTCCCATATCGAGTCCCGGTTCCGCGCCGAGAACGCGATCCTCAAGAACATCACCGCGTCGCGGGACGAGACCGAGGATCTCGACCGCAAACGCCGCGCGGCCGAACTCGTCGACATCGTCGGCGACTGCATCCGCCGCCACACCCGGCTCCAGTCGAGGCTGGCCGACGCCGGAGCGGTGTTCCGCGCCGAACAGGACCGCCAGCAGTTCTCCGGGCCGCCGCAGCGCGCGACGATCGACCTGTTCGGCCAGCTCCTGATGCCGACGCTGGGCCTGCCGATCGCCGAGGCCGTCGCGCCCGCCGAGTCGTTCTTCCACGCCGGTGCCGGGATCTCCCCGCCGACCGTGCCGTCGCTGTCCTCGCTGGTGTCGCTGCTGCTGCGGCCGGCGCCGGAACGCGACCAGCTCGTCGGCGAGATCCCCGAGCCCGAACTCATGCCCGCCGAGGTCACCGACAAATTCGGTGACGAACAGTGGCGCCTCGCCGACGACCTGCTCGACTTGCCGGAGGTGCCGCGACGGCTGTCCGGACTGCTCGAAGAGGCCCGCGGGATCGATCCAGGGCTGCCCGCCCTGGTCGCCCTGCGGGCGGTGCACGCCTACAGTCCCGAAGTCGGCGCGGCCCTGCGGCTGGGGGAGCGCCAGGTACTGCTGGCCGTCGACGACGGCACGCTGCTCGAAGACCCCGAGTTCGGCGGAGCGGATCTGCTGCTTTCGTCGGCGAGGGTCGATCGTGAGGACCAGGAAGAGGAGGAGGTCGCGTGACGACGGGGATTTCCACAGGGGACGTCGAATCCGCGGCCAGGCTGGTTTCGTTCGGCATGCGCCCGAAGCAGCTGCCGTCGCGGGACGTCGTGTACGGCGATCTCGTCCGGCGCTACGGCGAGGACAGGGCGTTCAAACAGCTCACGCACGCGGTCGCGGCCGGGCTCGGGCTGATGGTGCTGGAGGTCAACCTCCAGGCCGGTGCCGTGCTGGCGGCGACCGACGAGTCCGTCTTCGAGATCAAAATGGACAGTTACGCGCGGCAGAGCAAGATCCGCGAACGCCGGGAGACCGAGAAGGTCCTGCACGGGCTCGTCCATCTGGCCACCGCCGCGCTCGGCTACCCGCGCCCGGACGACCTCGCCAACGACACCTACATCGGCCGCGTCAGCGTCGAGCAGGTCGACGCGATGGTGCGTGAGGCCTGCCGGATCCTCGACGAGCGCGCGGCGGCGGCCGAGGCGAACAACGACCCGCTGGCCGACGCGCCCGAGCTCGAACAGGCCTGGCGCGCCTACGCCCGGCGTCCCGCGGCGGCGGCGACCAAGGACGGCAGGCTGGCTTCGGACACCACGCGCGGCATGGTCGCGCGCGCCCTGCGCTTTCTCGCCGATCAAGGCTTTCTCGTCCAGGTCAGCGGGGAACAGGGCGGGACCTATCGGACGACGCCGCGCTATCAGGTACAGGTGCGGGAACTCGCCGCCGACGCGGCCTTCGACGATCTGCTCGAGCTGAACGTGGTCTCGGTCGCCAACGGCGGCGGGACACTGCGGGCTGCCGCTTCGGACACGCTGTAACCGGCTGGTGAGCGGAGCAATGGTGATGAGCGGAAATCAGCCGATGCGAACCCGCCCGGGCCGGAGGTCCCGCCCTCGCGGCGGCAGGGCGCCGGGAAGCAGAGCGTGGGTGGCAACGGGAACCAGCGCCCTGGCAGCGCTATCGCGGACGCGGGTTCTCGGATAGGGGAGGGAAGAGATGTACGAGCTTTCGCGGGTTCGCCTGCACTCGGTGGGCCCGGCGGGCGCGCGGTACCAGGACGTCGTGCTGGACTTCAGCGGCGTCGGCGCGGCCATCACCGCACCCAAGCAGGACGCGCTGTTCAGCGCCGGGATCCACCTGGCGGGAGAGGGGCCGCCGCGGCGCCCGTCGCCGGCGAGCGTGCTGTTCCTGGAGAACGGCGGCGGCAAATCCGTCCTGATCAAGCTGATCTTCTCGGTCATGCTGCCCGGCCGCCGCCAGGTCGTCGGCACGACGAACACCAAGGTGCTGGAGAAGTTCGTCGCGGCCAAGGACGTCTCGCACGTCGTGCTGGAGTGGCTGCAGGTCGAGACCGGCCACCGGGTGATCACCGGCAAGGTGTCGGAATGGCGCGGGCACGTGGTGTCGGCGGATTCGGAGAACCTCGTCGATTCCTGGTACTGCTTCCGTCCCACCCCCTCGCTCGATCTGGACTCGCTGCCGCTGACGTCGGACGGCAGGCTGCTGACGATGTCCGGTTTCCACGACCAGCTCGACAAGGTGCACGGCGGCGAGCCGGAACTGGAGCTGTTCTGGACCCGGCGTCACCACGAATGGACGTCCCGGCTCGACGGCCTCGGCCTCGACACCGAGCTTTTCCGTTACCAGCGCGCGATGAACGCCGGTGAAGGTGAGGCGGCGGACGCCTTCGCGTTCAGCACCGACGAGGCGTTCGTCGAGTTCCTGTTGCGCGCGGTCCTTTCGGAGGAGGAGCCGAAGGACCTCGCGGAGGTCGTCGCGACGTACGCGCACAACCTCGCCCAGCGGGGGGATCTGCTGTCGGAGCGGGACTTCGTCGCGGGTGCGCTCGATCTGCTCACGCCGCTGGCGGAGGAGGAAGGCGTCGCCGCCGCGTCACGGAAGCTCGCCGACGCCGCCCGCGCCGAGATGCGGACGCTGGCCGGTCAGGTCGCCGCGCGGGACAAGCTGGAGAACGAGCGGCTGAGCGGGCTCGGACAGCACGTCGACGAGGTGAAGTCCGCGGAGAAACTGGCCGAGGGCGACCACCGCCGTCTCACCGCCGGGGTCACCGAACTCCGTCGCCTGGTCGGGAAACTGCGGCTCGACGAAGCGCAGGAGAGCAAGAAGCGGATCGACGGTGAACTGGCCGAGGCCAAGACCTCCGCCGAGGCGTGGCGGGAATGCGCCACCGTGCTCAACCACCTCAACGCCGCCCGCAAGGCCCGCGATTTCCGGGAACTGGTGGGAAATCGCGAGCAGAAGGCGCAGCCCGCGCTGCAGGCGCGCAACGCCGCCGCGGCCGCGCTCGCGCGTGGCCTGCTGGCGCTGGCCAAGAACGCGACCGAGCAGGCGGCGAAGGCCGAAGCGCAGGTCGGCGCCCTGCGTGCCGAAGCGGAAAAGGTCCAGGCGGAACGGGACGAGTCGGCGAATCTCGCGGCTTCGCGCCGGGCGGAGGCCCGCGGGCTGGGCGCACGGATCGCGGAAGTCCGCGAGGAGATCGCGGAAGCCGTCCGGTCCGGCGCGCTCAAGGCCGGGGCCGATGTCGCGGAGGCGGCGCGCGAGGCCAGGACCGGGGCCGGGGCGACCGCCGCGGAACTCGTCCGCCGTGAACAGGAACTCGAACGCGTCGCCGAGGATCTGCGTTCCGCGCAGGCCACCGTCAACGACGCGCACCGCCTCGTCGGATCCACAACGGACAGGCTGGAGCGCGCGGCCGACGAGCTCGACAGGGCCAATCGGCGCACCGACGCGCTCGCCGTCGAACCCCGCTTGAGTGAACTCCTCGGCGCGGACGACGTCGCGCTGGAGACGGATCTCCCGGTGCTGCTGGAACGGCTCCGCGAGGCGGGTTCGGCCGCGGAGAAGGAACAGACCGCGTTGCGGATGGAGGAATCCGTCGACGAGCGCGCGTTGAACGCACTGGGTTCGGGCGGTCTCCTGCCCGCCACCGAAGAGGTCCAGGCCGCGTTGGACGCGCTGGAAGCCGCCGGGATGAACGCGTGGTCCGGCTGGCGCTACCTGTCTACTTTGGACAAGAAGCGGCGTGCGGCGGTGTTGGCCCGTGCGCCCCAGCTCGTCTCGGGGATCCTGCTCAACGAGCCGGAGCAGGTCCGGCTCGCCGAGAAGGTCTTGGCGGAGCGGCGTTTGCTGCCCACCACGATCATCCCCGTCGCCACGACCGAGGCCACCACGACCGATCGGCTGCCGGGAGAGGCCGGCATCGAGTTCCTCGTGCCGCCCAACCCGGCCATGTACGACGAAGAGGCCGCCGACGCCGAGCGCGAGGCCATCGCGCTCCGGCACGCGGAACGTCAGCGCCGCCTGGAAGCGCTGGCGTCGTCGCTGGCCGACGACAGCGCGCTGTCGTGGAAACTCAAGACTTGGCGCGAGGACTACCCGCCGGGCAGCATCGCGACGCTGGCCGAGCAGCTGCAGAACGCGCGCACGGCGCACGAAACCGCGCAGACCGCGTTGGAGCAGGCGGAAAAGGAGTTCCAGCGCCTCGGTGAGAAGGTGACTGGGCTGCGGGATCGGGTCCCCGAACTGCGCGCGGCTTCGGCCGAGGCGGGGGAACGTGCCCGTGGCCTCGATGCGCTCGCCACGCGCGCCGCGAAGATTCCCGAGTGGACGGACGACGTCGAACGCGCGACGGAGACCGCCGAGCGGGCCGAGTCGACGGCGTCCGAAGCGGCGGTGCGGGCTTCCCGCCTGCGCGAGCAGGCAGGCGAGGAACAACGCACCGCCGACGGACACCGGCGCACGGCGACGACCGCGAAGTCGGAATTGGCGGAGGTTCCGGGATCGAGCGACGTCACCGAAGAAGATCCGGTGCCCGCCGAGCCGGTGGACGCGTTGCGGCGTACTTTCGCGTCGGCTTCCGAGGCGTACGCGAAAGTCGAGGTCGGCAGCGATCTGCGGGCCGAACTCGACCAGGCGGAAAGCGTCGAGGCGTCCGCGCGGGCGGCCGTCGAGGCGCTGGACGACGCCGTCCGCGAGCGGGCCTCGTCGTTGCTGGAGACGCCGGACGGTTCCGACGCTTCCGCGCGGGCGGCGGCGCAGGCGCGGGCGAACCGGGCGGTCGCCGTGCTGGAAGAGGAACGCACCGAGCTCGTCGGCCTCGTCGCTACCCGCAAGGCGGAACTGAGCCAGCTCCCGGAACAACCGTCGGCCCTCGCTCTCGACGCCAGGCCGAAGGACATCGAGCACGGCCTGGAGCTGATCGACGAGGCGAGCCTCGAAGTGTCCGCCGCCGCGCGGAAATGGGAGGAACTCCAGGAGCGCCGCGCCGCGGCCGAAGCGACACTGGAGTCCGCGAAGGCGTCCGCGTCCGGCTTCGGCCTGCTGGCCGAATCCATGGCACACCTGTTGTCCAAAGAGGACGACGCGGCCGCTTTCGACGGCGACGTCGAATCCGCGCGCGCCAAGCACTCCCGGCTCAACACCGCGCTCACGGAGGCGCAGGACGCCGCCGACGCGGGTGACCGCCGGGTGCGGGCCGCGGCCGACCAGCTGGCGCAGTACGCCACGGACAAACGATTCGAGAAGCTCAGCACGCCGGTGCGGCAGCAGGTGATCTCGGTCCGCCGCGATCAGCTTCCCGCCCACGCCGCGGAATGGGCGGAGGCGCTGCGGCCGCGGTTGCGCACGCTCACCGACGATCTGGCGCAGATCGACCGGCACCGCGGCGGCATCATCACCCGCCTGCAGGGCATGGTCGACGGTGCGCTGCGTACTCTTCGCGCGGCACAACGGGTTTCACGGCTGCCGGACGGTCTGGGCGACTGGTCTGGCCAGGAATTCCTGCGAATCCGCTTCACCGAACTCGAAGAGAACGTGCTCGCCGAGAAACTGGGCGAGGTCGTCGACGAGGCCGCGGTGGGGAAGACCTCCGACGGCCGGGACGTCAAACGGGACGGCCTTTCGCTCGTGCTGCGCGGCGTGCAGGCCGCCGCTCCCAAGGGGTTCCGGGTCGACATGCTGAAGCCGGACTCCGTACTGCGGACCGAACGCCAGCGTGTCTCCGAGATCCGGGACGTGTTCTCCGGCGGGCAGCAGCTGACCGCGGCGATCATCCTGTACTGCACCCTGGCGGCGCTGCGGGCGAACAACCGCGGCAAGGCGCGCAACCGGCACTCCGGCGTGCTGTTCCTCGACAACCCGATCGGCCGCGCTTCGGCGGGTTACCTGCTGGAACTGCAGCGCGCGGTGGCGGAGGCGCTGGGCGTCCAGCTGGTCTACACCACCGGCCTGTTCGACGCCGGCGCGCTGAGCGAGTTCCCGCTGATCGTGCGGCTGCGCAACGACGCGGACCTGCGGGCGGGCCGCAAGTACCTGTCCGTCGACGCGACGATCCGGAACGCGACCGACGAATTGGGCGAGCCGGACGGCGTCGCCCGCCTTTCGGCGACACGGCTGTTCACCCGGCCGGCGGAAGAGCCGGAACAGGAGGAGGAAACCGCCTAGGTGGCACAGGGTGGCACTCTGGGGCACATGAGCGCTATAGTGCGCTCATGAGCGTTCAGCACGAGATCTCCCAGCGTGATCTCCGGAACCGGTCCGGCGAGATCATGGACGCGGTCGAGCACGGGGAGACCTTCACCGTGACCCGTAGCGGTTCGCCCATCGCCCAGCTGGTCCCGCTGTGTCGCCGGCACGCCGTTTCCCGGGACCGGTTCGCCACCGGCTCGGCGAACGCTCCGCTCATCGATCCGGACAGGTTCCGCGCGGACCTCGACGACGCTTTCGAAGGGGAGGCGGACGATCCCTATGGCCGCTGAGGTTCACGGCCTGCTCGATACGAACATCCTCATCCTCCGGCGGACGATCGACCACGCCCAGCTGCCGGACCTGATGTCGATCAGCACGATCACGCTCGCCGAACTCTCCGCGGGGCCGCATTACGCCGGCGACCCGGCCGAGCGAGCCCGGCGCATGGATCTGCTGCAACGGGTGGAGTCCGAATTCGACCCGCTGCCCTTCGGTACCGAGGCGGCCCGGATCTTCGGCCGGGTGTCGGCTTCCGTGCTCGCGATGGGCAGGACGCCCCGGCGCCGGGTAGCCGACCTGATGATCGCCAGCGTGGCCATCGCGCACCGAATTCCCCTGTACACCACCAATCCGCAGGATTTCGAAGGCCTGAAGGAACTTCTCGACGTCGTTCCGGTCACCCGGCCGGGAAGCTGACCGGCTTCGCATGGCGAAGTGGCGGTGAGACATGGGTCGGGTTGGTCGTGAGTGGCGATTCGTGTTCTAACCCGAATCGTCACTCACGACCACCTGTACCGAGCTGGTGGCCGGCGATCACCACGGTTCCGGCGCCCTTCACCCGGCCGGCCTGAGGCTTTCCCGAGCCGAGGTCCGGTACTGCCCAGGCGCCTGATGGCGAGCCCGCCGGAAGGCCCGGCTGAACGCGTACACCGACGTGTAGCCGACAGAGCGGGCGATGGTGTCCACCGTGTCGTCGGTGTCGCGGAGCCGGACCGCGGCCAGGTCCATTCGCCACTGGGTCAGGTAATCGCCGGGAGTCCGGCCGGTGGTTTCGCGGAAGCGTCGGGTCAGGGTGCTGCGAGAGATCGCCAGTTCCGCCGCGAGCAGGTCGGTGGTCCACGGTTTCGCCGGCGCCTCGTGGATCTTGGCCAAGGCCACGCTGACCAGCGGATCGCCGAGGACACCGAGCCAGGTTCCCCGCGTCTCGGCGGGTTTCTCGGTCCGCCACGCGCGGAGCAACTGGACCAGGAGGATGTCGACGAGCCGGTTGAGGACGAACTCGGTGGCGATCTGCGGAGAGGCCAGCTCCCGCGACAGCAGCCGGACGGTGTCGTCCAGCCCGCCGCCGACGTGGTTCGCGCGGATGTGCACCAGCTCCGGCAGGGTGGCCAGCACCTGGGTGGACACCGCCGGATCGTAGTCGTAGGACGCGCCGAGGACATGGGTCTCGACCTCCCCTGAACCGAGGCGCAGTACTCCGCCGCACTCCCGCGCCTTCTCCGCCGCCGTGCACAGGTTGGGAATGATCGCGACGCCCGGGGCGCTGCGCAGGGTGTGCTCCGGTCCGTTCGGCAGCAGGACGACGTCGCCGGGCATGAGCTGCCGCGGCGGACGGCCCGCCACGTCCAGCCACACCGACCCGCTGGTGACGGCGTAGAAGGCCGCACCGGCGATGCCGTGCCAGAGGATCCCCCACGGCCCGGACGCCTCGATCCGGGCGCCAGCGGTGCCGCGGACGCCGCCCACGGCGAGGGTTTCGGCCAACAGGTCCATCCTGCCGAGCATAGTGCGACAAATGGATATGCTCATGGCATTCTCAGTCATCGATACGGTCACGCGATGCGCCATACGATCGAGGTCATGGCAGACACGATCGACTTCGACTTCGACGAGATCAACCGCGGCGTGATCGCCGAATTCCGCGAGACCGGGGGCAAGGCGGGTGGCATGTTCGAAGGCTTCCCGCTCGTCCTCGTCCACCACACCGGCGCGAAGTCCGGCACCGAGCGGATCGCACCGCTCGTTCCGCTCCTCGAGGGCGACCGGATCTACATCTTCGGCAGCAAGGGCGGCTCCGACGAGAACCCGGCGTGGTTCCACAACCTGGTGGCCAACCCGGACACGAAGGTCGAACTCGGCACCGAGACCTTCGCGGTCCGCGCCCGGTTGCTCACCGGCGCCGAGCGCGACGAGGTCTACGCCAGGCAGTCCGCCGTCATGCCGCAGTTCGCCGAGTACCAGCGCAAGACCAGCCGGGTCATCCCGGTGTTCGAACTGGAGCGGGTCTAGCCCCTCGTGAGTGGTAAGGACGGTTCCAACGGTCCTTACCACTCACAAGGCGCGGGGGTGAGCGGGGTGGCTTCTTCAGTGCTTCCCGATGGGCCCGGCGCCGAGCTCTTATGTCGCGAAGGGCCCTTTGAGTCCTTCACACCGTGCCGCTGCAACTGCTGGTTCCTGTGGGGCGAACGTGGCGATCACCGAGTCCGTGAAGGCCTCCTTGAGGGACTCTGGGTCCCTCAAGGAGGCCTTCACGGACCGACCTGAGATCAACCGCAGCCGGAACCCCCCGTAGATGCCTATGACAACCTTGGCCCTAACGTCCTTACCGCTCACGACCCCACACCTCACCGCAGGGTTTTGTCGGGCCCCGGTGATAGAACCGATCCGTGACCCTCAAGATCGGCATCCGGCAGCGCCGTGCCCGCCTCGCGACACGTCATCGCCTGACCACGCCCGCGGACTCGGTGCATGCCGCCGCGGACGCGGTCGTCGCCCTGCACGCCACCGATCCGGCGTCGGTGCACCTGTCGGCGTGGGCACGTGTCAAGGGCGACGGTGTCGCGGAGCTGGAGAACGCGCTTTACGAGGAGCGGACGCTGATCCGGATGCTCGGCATGCGCCGCACGGTCTTCGTCGTCGGGCACGAGAACGCGGCACTCGTCCAGGCCGCCTGTTCCGCCGACATCGCCAAGAAGCAGCGCCGCCTGCTCGAACAGCACCTCGGCACGCAGGGACACCCGGAAAACGTGCCCGATCCGGAACGCTGGCTGGCCGAGGTCGAGGACGCGACCGAGCGTGCGCTGAAGGCCCGCGGTTCCGCCACGGCGCAACAGCTTTCCGAGGACGAGCCGCGTCTCAGGCAGCAACTCGTGATGTCGAAGGGAAAGCCGTACGAGGCGATCGCCAACGTCACCAGCCGCGTCCTGTTCCAGCTCGCGGTCGACGGCCGCATCGTGCGCGGCCGCCCGCGCGGCAGCTGGATCAGCAGCCAGTACTACTGGGCGCCGATGGCGGACTGGCTGTCACAGGGCCTCGTCGAATGGGACGCCGACGCGGCCAGGGTCGAGCTCGCCCGGAAGTGGCTCTACGCCTACGGTCCCGCGGCGATCGCGGACCTCCGCTGGTGGACGGGCTGGACGGCCGGCCAGACGAAGAAGGCGCTCACCGAAATTCAGCCGGTCGAGGTCGATCTCGACGGTGTTCCCGGCATGGTCCTCGCCGACGACGTGGAGCCCGTCGCGGAGCCCGAACCGTGGGTCGCGTTGCTCCCGTCCCTCGACCCGACGTCGATGGGATGGCTCGAGCGCGACTGGTACCTGGGCCCGCACAAGGCGCCGTTGTTCGACGGCACCGGGAACATCGGGCCCACCGTCTGGGCCGACGGCCGGATCGTCGGCGGCTGGGCGCAGCGTCCGGACGGCGAGGTCGTCCACCACTTCCTGGAGGACGTCGGAGCGGACGTCGAACGGGCCGTCGAGGCGGAGGCGAACCACCTGGCCGAGTGGTTCGGAGAGGTGCGAGTCACGCCACGGATGCGCACGCCGCTGGAACGGCGGCTAGCACAGCGAAGCTGAGAGTTTTCCCAAGACGTCCTGGTGGCGACGCACTTGATCGATTCTTGACCTGACCCACCGAGTGGTGGAAGTCTCGTCAGGGCAAAGAGGGCCGCCCGAGCACGCACGCTAGGGTTGCGCCCGAGTAAAGGACGTCTTTCCGGGGCGATCCCGGACGAGTCTCAAGGGAGTGGCAGCAGTGACGGTTCGCGTAGGTGTCAACGGCTTCGGCCGCATCGGCCGCAACTTCTTCCGGGCCGTGCAGGCCGCCGGTCACGACATCGAGGTGGTCGCGTTCAACGACCTCGGCGACGTCGCCACCATGGCCCACCTGCTGAAGTACGACTCCATCCTCGGCCGCTTCCCTGGCGAGGTCAGCGTCAGCGACGAGGGCATCGTCGTCGACGGCAAGACGATCAAGGCCCTCGCCGAGCGCGACCCGGCCAACCTGCCCTGGGGCGACCTGGGTGTGGACGTCGTCGTCGAGTCGACCGGTTTCTTCACCACCGGTGACGCCGCCAAGGCGCACCTCGCCGGTGGCGCCAAGAAGGTCATCATCTCCGCGCCCGCCAAGGGCGAGGACCTGACCGTGGTGCTGGGCGTCAACGACGACAAGTACGACGGTTCGCAGAACATCATCTCGAACGCGTCCTGCACCACCAACTGCCTCGGCCCGCTGGCCAAGGTGCTGAACGACGCCTTCGGTGTCGAGCAGGGCCTCATGACCACGATCCACGCGTACACGCAGGACCAGAACCTGCAGGACGCGCCGCACAAGGACCTGCGCCGCGCCCGTGCCGCCGCGCTGAGCATGGTCCCGACCTCGACCGGTGCCGCCAAGGCCATCGGCCTGGTCCTGCCGGAGCTCAACGGCAAGCTCGACGGCTACGCGGTCCGCGTCCCGGTCCCGACCGGTTCGGCCACCGACCTCACCGTCACGCTGACCAAGAGCGCGACCCTCGAGGAGATCAACGCCGCGTACAAGGCCGCCGCCGAGGGCCCCCTGGCCGGCATCCTGCGCTACAACGACGACCCGATCGTTTCGGCCGACATCGTCACCGACCCGGCGTCCTGCATCTACGACGCGCCGCTGACCAAGGTCATCGGCAACCAGGTCAAGGTCGTCGGCTGGTACGACAACGAGTGGGGCTACTCCAACCGCCTCGCCGACCTCGTCAAGCTCGTCGGCAACAAGCTCTCCTGAGCCATGGCGCTGAAAAACCTCGAAGACCTGCTGGGCGAGGACGTCTCGGGCCGGTTCGTACTCGTACGTTCCGACTTGAACGTCCCGCTCGACGGGAACATGATCACTGACGACGGCCGCGTCCGCGCGGCCCTGCCGACCCTCAAGCGGCTCGCCGAGGCGGGCGCGAAGGTGGTCGTCACGGCGCACCTCGGCCGTCCCAAGGGCGAGCCGGACCCGAAGTTTTCGCTCGCTCCCGTCGCCGTGAAGCTCACCGAACTGCTCGGCATCGACGTCCCGCTGGCCGGTGACCTGGTCGGCGAGTCCGCCAAGGCCACCGTCGCGGGCCTGACCGACGGCCAGGTGGCTTTGCTGGAGAACGTGCGCTTCGACGCCCGCGAGACCAGCAAGGTCGAGGCCGAGCGGCAGGAGCTGGCCGCGGAGCTGGCCGCCCTCGTCCCTGGCGGCGCGTTCGTCTCCGACGGTTTCGGTGTCGTGCACCGCAAGCAGGCTTCGGTCTACGAGATCGCGCGGGACCTTCCGGCCTATGCGGGCGGTCTGGTGCTGGCCGAGGTCGACGTCCTCAAGAAGCTCACCGAGGACCTCGCGCGACCGTACGTCGTCGTCCTCGGCGGCGCGAAGGTGTCGGACAAGCTGGGCGTCATCGCCAACCTGCTGACCAAGGTCGACAGGCTGCTCATCGGTGGCGGCATGGCGTACACCTTCCTCAAGGCCCAGGGCCACGAGGTCGGGAACTCGCTGCTGCAGGAGGACCAGCTGGAGCAGGTCCGCGGTTTCCTCGCCGAGGCGGAGAAACGCGGCGTCGAGCTGGTCCTGCCGGTGGACGTCCTCGCCGCGACGGGCTTCGCCGCCGACGCGGAGTTCGACGTCGTCGACGCGAAGGCCATCCCGGCCGACCGCATGGGCCTCGACATCGGCCCGAAGTCACGCGAACTGTTCGCGGGCAAGCTGGCCGACGCGGCGACCGTGTTCTGGAACGGCCCGATGGGCGTGTTCGAGTTCGAGTCCTTCGCCGGCGGCACCCGTGCCGTGGCCGAAGCGCTGGTCAAGAGCGACGCCTTCACCGTCGTCGGCGGTGGCGACTCCGCCGCGGCCGTGCGGCGGCTCGGCCTTCCGGAGGACGGCTTCTCGCACATCTCGACCGGCGGCGGCGCGTCGCTGGAGTACCTGGAGGGCAAGGAACTGCCCGGAGTCGCTGTGCTGGGAGAGAACGACTAGTGGCGCGCAAACCGCTCATCGCCGGCAACTGGAAGATGAACCAGAACCATCTCGAAGCCATCGCGCTGGTTCAGAAGATCGCCTTCGCCCTGCCGGAGAAGTATTACGCGAAGGTCGACGTCGCGGTCCTGCCGCCGTTCACCGACATCCGCAGTGTCCAGACGCTGACCGACGGCGACAAGCTGTCGCTCACCTACGGCGCCCAGGATCTGTCGCCGCACGACTCCGGTGCCTACACCGGCGACGTGTCGGGCCCGATGCTGGCGAAGCTGGGTTGCAGCTTCGTCACCGTCGGGCACTCGGAGCGGCGTGAGTACCACGGCGAGTCCGACGAACTGGTGAACAAGAAGGTCAAGGCCGCGCTCAAGCACGGCATCAAGCCGATCCTGTGCGTGGGGGAGAAGCTCGAGGTCCGCGAGGCCGGAGAGCACATCGCCCACACCACGACCCAGCTGGTGGAGGGCCTCAAGGGGCTCAAGGCCGAGCAGGTCAAGGACGTCGTCGTCGCCTACGAGCCGGTCTGGGCCATCGGGACCGGCAAGGTCGCGACCCCGCAGGACGCCGAGGAGGTGTGCGGAACCATCCGCGCCACCCTGGCCGAGAAGTACGGCGTTGAAACCGCATCGCTTGTACGTCTGCTCTATGGGGGCTCGGCCAAGGCCAACAACATCAGTGACCTCATCGCTTGCGAGAACATCGATGGTGCGCTCGTCGGTGGTGCAAGCCTGGATGGTGACGAGTTCACCAAACTCTGCGCGCTCGCCGCGGGCGGGCCCCTGCCCTGATCGGGGCACCTACCGGGTAACCTGGGTATCCGGTCCGTCACACAGCAGTGGACGAGTCCAGGAGTACGGTGTGTTCTGGCGGTCTATGGCCGCCGGTGGCACACCGTTTTCCTGCATTCTCCAAGAGCGCAGAGGATGACATGAAGCTGTTCCTGCAAATCCTGTTGATCGCCTCCAGCTTTTTCCTGGTGGTCGCCGTGTTGCTGCACCGCGGTCGTGGTGGCGGTCTGTCGTCGCTGTTCGGTGGCGGTATGCAGTCGAGCCTGTCCGGCTCGAGTGTGGCCGAGAAGAACCTCGACCGGATCACGGTGTTGCTGGGTTCGGTGTGGCTGATCAGCATCATCGGCCTGGGGCTCCTGCTCAAGGTCTGATCGATCCAGGTGTTTCGGCGTGCCTATGGGGGGCGCGCCGCCGATCCCTATAGGTGTGAGGATTCATGGTTGGCGGTAACGCGATTCGGGGCACCCGCGTGGGTGCCGGTCCTTCGGGCGAATCGGAACGGGGTGAGTCGGCGCCGCGGCGCCGTATTTCCTACTGGTGTGCCAACAGGCACGAGGCGCAACCGTCGTTCTCGATGGACGCCGAGATTCCCGAAGAGTGGGACTGCCCACGCTGCGGGCTCCCCGGTGGGCAGGACGAGAAGAACCCGCCTGCCGCGCCGCGGACCGAGCCTTACAAGACCCATCTCGCCTACGTGAAGGAACGGCGTTCCGACGCCGACGGCGAGGCCATCCTCGCCGAGGCGCTGGAGCGGTTGCGCCAGCGCCGGGAGATCTAGAACCGGTCTTCCGGAGCTGAAAGCCCGCGTCCGCGATCCCGTCGCCAGGGCGCGCCCCGTTCGAACATGCCGACGTCAGGTTGGTGGGGCGCGTCCTGTCGCCGCGATGGCGGGCCTGCGGCCTGGCGAGTTCAGCGCAGCTGCGCCACCCGGCTGGTCACCGGTCGAGCGGGTACCGGGCACGCACCCGGAACCCGCCGTCCTCGGTGTCGGCGGTCTCGAAGCTTCCACCCAGCAGTCGAGCGCGTTCGGCCAGTCCGGTCAGCCCGTGCCCTCCAGAGGGCAGGGCCGCACCGGCTGTCCGGGCGCGCTCGTTGCGTATTTCGACCTTGAGGGAACCGTGCTCGCCCTGGATCCGGATGGTCGCGGTGGCCCCTGGAGCGTGCTTGTGTACGTTGGTCAGGCATTCCTGCACGGTCCGGTAGGCCGCCGCCGAAACCTGGCTGGGCAGGAGGTCGGGGATCCGCTCGACGGTGAGGTGCACCGGGACGTCCGAGCCGCGGATCAGCCGGTCGAGTTCGTTGATTCCCGGTCGCGGTCCGTCGTCCTCGGAGCCCGAGCGCAGCACGCTCACGAGTGAACGCAGTTCCTCGAGCGTTTTGGTGCTCAGTTTCCGGATGACCTGCGCGGTTTCGAGCGAGCGGGCGTCGGTGGTCTGCGCCTGCAGCGCGCCGGCCTGCATCGCGATCAGGGTGATCTGGTGCGAGACGACGTCGTGCATCTCCCGCGCGAGCCGGGCACGTTCCTCCGCGCGGACGGCGTCGGCGTGGAAGCGGCGCTCGCGGTCGCGGCTGGCGGCGAGTTCGGAGAGCTTCTGCGAGATCTCGGTCCGCGCTCCGACGAGCAGGCCGATGGCCACCGGCATCCCGGCGACGATGACGCCGTAGATCCCGTCCAAAACGTGTTCGCGCCAGCTGAGCTCGACGAAGTCGGCCAGCGGCCATTGGACGAACCGGCAGGTGAAGACGAGCGCGAATCCGGTCCAGGTCTGCCAGTGCATCTGCTTACGGGTGGCGAGGAAGCCGAGCGCGATCATCGCCGCCAGCTGGGACCAGCCCGCCAGGAACCCGGGTACGGTGACGATCACCGCGAGGAACGGCAGCTTGCGGCGGAAGGCGAGGCCGAGGCACGCGGCGCCGGAGAGATAGATGGAGTACGGCTGAGCCTTCTCGGGGATCACCAGCCAGACGTCGAGCGCGGCCAGGAAGATCGCGAGCGTATCGACGCCCAGCGCGACCAGCGCGGGACGTTTGACCTTGGCGAACGACATGACCCCGGCGGCACGGCGCATCCGGTCGGCGGCGTCCGCTCCGGAGCCGCCCACCGAGATACCTGGCATCGAGAGACCCTCTGTGCTCATCGCTGGCGACCTCACTCGTCTTGTGGACTTGAATGGTGAGACGTGTTCTTCGCCCGATCGGGACGCGCAGGAACGAACAAATGTGCGGATGCTAACGGGTGGATGTGCAGGGACGGTAAGTTTCCCCCAGTCGGGCTAGCGACTGTCCGGTCACTGTCCGTTCTGCGGACAGGCGCATGAACGTTCGGTCGGTCAAGGCGCGGACCGGACCACCCGGGCTCGGTGGTCCGTTGATCGTTCCGACGCACGAACGGCCTGTCTCTGATGCGAAAGCCGGCACGAGTTGATCTTTGTCACTTTCCGCCCCCAGACGGTCACAGAAGGCGTAATGCCGTGAACGCCTCCTTAGCTACCTTCAGGGTAGGGAAGGAGGCCTTCACGGACTTCCGCCATGGGGGTGTCACCGGTCGACGCCTCGCCGCAGCCCTCCACCCGCAGAAGCGCGTGAAGGCCCCCTTCCCTTGGCTCGGCCGAGGGAAGGGGGCCTTCACGCGCGAAAGCAGCCGCCCCTCGGATTCTTTTCGACCCTCTTCAACTTCTAAGCGAGACCCCCGTTCCACAGCCCAA
>NZ_JBVJCE010000002.1:271276-338568 GCF_055588925.1 Amycolatopsis sp. NPDC041971
GGGGTTTCCCACGGGCCCACCCCCCCCCCCACCCCCCCACCTACGGAGGTGGGGGACTCCCCCTTTCTTTTGCTGCGCCGAGGGGGGGGGCCCCCCCCCCCGCGAAAGCGTCAGCCCGTAGGCGTCTGGTAGACCTTCGTCAGCTTCGAGGCGGAACCCCGGTCCAGCAGCCAGAGCGTGCGACGGCTGCCGCGGGCTCCCGCCACCGGGATCTGGACCTCGTCCGCACCGGCCAGCGCCTGGGCGACGGCGTCCGCCTTGGCGTCGCCGCCGGTGACCAGCCAGATGTCCCGCGCGCGACGGATCGCGGGCAGGGTCAGCGAGATCCGGGTCGGCGGCGGCTTCGGGCAGTCCCGCACCGCGACGACCGAGCGTTCCTTCTCGTACACCGCTGGGCTCTCGGGGAAGATCGAGGCGGTGTGCCCCTCGCCACCGAGGCCCAGCAGCATGATGTCGAACGCCGCGTCGTTGGCCGCCAGCACCTCGGCATAGGCCGCGGCCGCCGCGTCGACGTCGTCGCCGAACTCGCCGTCCGAGGGCGCCATGGCGTGCACCCGCTTCGGGTCGAGAGGGACGTGGTCGAGCAGCGCCTCGCGGGCCTGCTTCTCGTTGCGGTCGTCCGAGTCCGCCGGCACGAAACGTTCGTCGCCCCAGTAGAGGTCCAGACGCGACCAGTCGATGGCGTCACGGGCACTGGAGTCGCGCAGTTCCCGCAGGATCGCGATCCCGGTACCGCCGCCGGTGAGCACCACCGAAGCGGAGCCCTTGGCGGCCTGAACGTCGACGATCCGGGTGACCAGCCTGGCCGCCGCGGCGGCGGCCAGGAGGTCCGGGTTCTCGTAGACGACGACCTCGGTCTTGCTCATGAGGCGCTCTTCGCGGTCGTGGGCTTGGCGTCCGTGGCAGGGGCGGCTTTCTTCACCGGAGCCGCCTTTTTCGCCGGAACCGCCTTGACCGCCGTGCCCGACGAAATCTTGCCGAGCCCGTGGAGCGAAGCCTCGTAGACCTCGTCCGGGTCGAGCCGCCGCAGCTCCTCGATCAGGCAGTCCTTGTTGTTCCGCCGCTGCAGGGCGATGCGGCGCGTCGGCTGGCCCGGCTGGGTCAGCATGCCGACCCGTCCGTCCGGCCGGCGCAGTTCCACCGGGCCGGACCGCCGGTCCAGCGTCACCGAGATGATGCCCGCGGCACCGCTGCTCTTGACCCGCTTCACCGGCACCTTGAGGTACTCGGCCAGCCAGCCGGCGAGCAGCTCGGTCGAGGGCGAGTCGGCCTCACCGGTCACGGTCGCGCCGGTGACCTTCTCATGCGGCGGAAGGTCCAAAGCGGACACCAGCTGCGCGCGCCAGCTGGTCAGCCGGGTCCACGCCAGGTCGGTGTCGCCCTCCACATAGGACTTCGCCCGGGTGGTGAGTGCCCTTATGGGCGCCTTTTCCGCCGCCGAGTCGGTGATCCGGCGTTGCGCCAGCTCGCCGAGCGGGTCCTTGGCCGGGGCCTTCGGACCGGTGCCCGGCCACCAGGTGACGATCGGCGCGTCCGGCAGCAGCAGCGGCACGACCGCGCTCTGGCCCTGCGAGGCCAGCGGACCGTAGAGCCGCAGGACGATGACCTCACTCGCGCCGGCGTCGCCGCCGACCCGGATCTGGCCGTCGATCCGCGGCGCCGCGGTCCGCGCGCCCTTGGCCACCACGATCACCCGCGAGGGGTGTTCCCGGCTGGCTTCGTTGGCGGCCTCGATCGCCTCTTCGAGCCTGTCGTCGTCGTCCGCCACGATGACCAGCGTCAACACGCGGCCGAGCGCCACCTGCCCGCCTTGTTCGCGGATCTCGACGAGTTTCTTGTTCAGCTGCGACGTCGTGGTCGACGGCAGGTCGATGATCACGGACGCCTCCAGTTCCGGCCGGTACGTTCCAGCATTTCGTCCGCGGACGGCGGCCCCCACGAACCGGGCGGGTACGCCTCGGGCGCGCCCTTCTTGGCCCAGTGGTCGAGGATCGGGTCCAGGATCTCCCAGGACAGCTCGACCTCTTCGTTCACCGGGAACAGTGACGGTTCGCCGAGCAGCACGTCCAGGATGAGCCGTTCGTAGGCCTCCGGCGACGACTCGGTGAACGCGTGCCCGTAGCCGAAGTCCATGGTGACGTCGCGGACCTCCATCGTGGTCCCCGGCACCTTCGAACCGAACCGCAGCGTGATGCCCTCGTCGGGCTGCACCCGGATCACCAGCGCGTTCTGGCCCAGTTCCTCGGTCGAGGTGGAGTCGAACGGCAGGTGCGGTGCCCGCTTGAACACCACGGCGATCTCGGTGACCCGGCGGCCCAGCCGCTTGCCGGTGCGCAGGTAGAACGGCACCCCCGCCCAGCGGCGGTTCTGCACCTCCAGCGTCACCGCGGCGTAGGTCTCGGTCGTCGAGTCCTTCGCGAAACCGCCTTCCTGCAGCAGACCCGGCACCTTCATGCCGCCCTGCCAGCCGCCCGCGTACTGTCCGCGCGCGGTGGTCTCGTCGAACGGCGCCAGCGGCTTGGTCGCCGAGAGCACCTTGACCTTTTCCGCGCGGAGAGTGCGGGGGGCGAACGAGACCGGCTCCTCCATCGCGGTCAGCGCGAGGAGCTGCAACAGGTGGTTCTGGATGACGTCGCGTGCGGCGCCGATGCCGTCGTAGTACCCCGCGCGGCCGCCGAGGCCGATGTCCTCGGCCATGGTGATCTGCACGTGGTCGACGTAATTGGCGTTCCAGATCGGCTCGAACAGCTGGTTCGCGAACCGCAGCGCCAGCAGGTTCTGCACCGTCTCCTTGCCGAGGTAGTGGTCGATGCGGAACACCGACTCCTCGGGGAAGACGTCGTTCACGATCCCGTTGAGTTCCTTGGCGCTCTTGAGATCGCGGCCGAAGGGCTTCTCGATGACGACGCGGCGCCAGGTGTCTTCGCTCGCCTCGGCGAGGCCGGAGCGGGCGAGCTGTTTGGTCACCACCGGGAACGCGCTCGGCGGGATCGACAGGTAGAACGCGGTGTTGCCCCCGGTGCCACGCTCGGCGTCGAGATCCTTGACCGTCTGCGCGAGCCTGTCGAAGGCGTCGTCGTCGTCGAAGGTGCCCTGGACGAACCGGATGCCTTCGGCGAGCCGGTTCCACACCGACTCCTTGAACGGCGTCCGCGCGTGCTCCTTGACCGAATCGTGCACGAGCTCGCCGAAGTCCTGGTGTTCCCAATCCCGGCGAGCGAAACCGACCAGCGAGAACCCGGCGGGCAGCAGCCCGCGGTGGGCGAGGTCGTAGATCGCCGGCATCAGCTTCTTGCGGGCGAGGTCACCGGTGACGCCGAAGATCACCAGGCTGGACGGCCCGGCGATCCGCGGCAGCCGCTTGTCGCGCGGGTCGCGCAGCGGGTTGTTCCAGGCACGTGTCACTCGCCGGCCTCCTGTACCGCGCGGACCAGTTCGGCCAGGCCGGCGGCCCGGTCGGTGAGGTGCAAGCGTAAGACCGGGCGGCCGTGCTCCGCGAGCACCTGGCCGTCGCCGAGTGCCTGCGCGTGCTGGAGCACTCCGAGCGTGTACGGCCGGTCCGGAACGTCGAGATCGTCTTCGACGGCGCCGGTGATCTGCAGGAAGACACCGTTCTGGTGCCCGCCCTTGTGGTACTGCCCGGTCGAGTGCAGGAACCGCGGCCCCCACCCGAAGGTGGTCTGGCGGCCGGTGCGCTTGGCGATCTCGCCGCGCAGGATCGCGGTCGACGCGTCATCGAGACGATCGAGATACGCCTGCACCGCGATGTAGCCGTTTTCCGGGGCGGAATCGAAGAAAGCCCGCAGGATGTCCGCGAGCTTTCCGTCGGTGGCCACCCCATCCGAGCCGAACACCTGGACCGCGCCGTCCACAGTGGACGGCTTCTCGCCGCCCTTGAGCGCGTCCGGGTTGTCCAGAAGGGAACGCGCGGCCTTTTTCGCGGCCTCGACGTCGGGCTGGTCGAACGGGTTGATCCCGAGCAGCCGCCCCGCGAGCGCGGTGGCGAACTCCCACAGCAGGAACTGCGCGCCGAGCGAGCCGGTCACGGAGATCTTCGCGGCGCCTTCCGCCGGTCCGACCGCCACCGGGGTGGCGTCGGCGTCGGCGTCGGCGAAGCCGGGGGAGTCCGGACCCTCGACGGCGACCGGCAGGAGACCGGTGCCCTGCTTGCCGGTGGACTCGGCGATCAGCTGCTCCGCCCAGTCGGCGAAACCCTTGATACCGGAACCCGTATCACCGATGACGACCTTCTCGGCGCCCTTTTCGTGTGCCGCGACCCACGCCGCCGCGAGTGTGACCGCGGGGTTGTCCACGGAGTCCGCGGCCAGTTCCTCGGCCACCGAAGCGGCCTGGTCGAGCAGGCGGGCGACGTCCGCGCCGGCGAGCCCGGCCGGGACGAGCCCGAACGCGGTCAGCGCCGAGTAGCGGCCGCCGACGTTCGGGTCGGCGAGGAAGACCTTGCGGTAACCCTCCTTTTCGGACAGTTCCGCGAACGGCGAGCCGGGGTCGGTGACGACCACGATCCGCCGGGCCGCGTCGATGCCCGCGTCGGCGAAGGCCTTCGCGAAGATCCGCCGGTGGCTGTCGGTCTCGACGGTGCCGCCGGACTTCGACGACACGACGATGACCGTGCGTTCCAGATCACCGGCGAGTGCGTCGGCGACCTGGCCAGGGTCGGTGGTGTCGAGGACGGTCAGCGCGCTGTGTCCGATTTTGTCTGCTTCGGTCGCTACGATGACCTCGGGGGCCAGCGACGAACCGCCCATGCCCGCGAGGACGACGCGATCGACGCCCTCCGAGCGCAGGTCGGTCCGCAGTGCCTCGATTTCGCCGATCAACGGCCGCGAGGACTTGTGCAGCGTCGTCCACGAGAGACGGATCGACGCTTCGGACTCGGCTTCGGGACCCCACAGTGTGGCGTCCTGGGACGCCAGTTTCGATGCGACCTGATCGGCGACGAGCCGCTCCGCGAACGGAGCGGCTTCGCCGGCCAGGGCGGTGTCGACGATTTCGACGCCGGTCGTTACCCCTGCCATGGTCGGTGATCAGTCCTTTGCTTTTTCGAGCTGCCCGGTGACGGTCTCGAGAAGCTCCACCCAGGACTTCTCGAACTTCTCGACGCCCTCGTTCTCGAGGGTGAGGAAGACGTCGGTGATGTCCATGCCGACAGCGCTCAGCTTGTCGAAGACGGCCTGCGCGTCGGCGCCCTTGCCGGTCACCGTGTCACCGGTGACCTCAGCGTGGTCCGCGGCCGCGTCGAGGGTCTTCTCCGGCATCGTGTTGACCGTGTCCTTGACGACGAGCTGGTCCACGTAGCGGGTGTCGGAGTACTCGGGGTCCTTCACGCCGGTGGAGGCCCAGAGCGGACGCTGCGCGTTCGCGCCCGCCTCGGCGAGCTTCTTCCAGCGGTCCGAAGCGAACAGCTCCTCGAACGCCGCGTACGCGAGCCGCGCGTTGGCGAGAGCGGCTTCACCGCGCAGCGCCTTGGCCTCGTCGGTGCCGATGGCGTCGAGGCGCTTGTCGATTTCGGTGTCCACACGGGACACGAAGAACGACGCGACCGAGTGGATGCCCTTGAGGTCGTGGCCGTTGGCCTTGGCCTGCTCGAGCCCGGCGAAGTAGGCCTCGATGACCGCCCGGTACCGCTCGACCGAGAAGATCAGCGTGACGTTGACGCTGATGCCTTCGGCCAGGGTCTTGGTGATGGCCGGGAGACCTTCCTCGGTGGCCGGGATCTTGATCAGCACGTTCGGCCGGTCCACGGCCTTCCACAGATCCTGCGCCTCGGCCGCCGTCTTGTCGGAGTCCTTGGCCAGCCGCGGGTCCACCTCGATGGACACCCGGCCGTCGACCCCGTTCGTGGCCGTGTAGACGTCGCGGAAAAGGTCCGCGGCGTTGCGCACGTCGGTGGTGGTGAGCTCGCGGATGGTGGCCTCGACGTCGGCGCCGCGGGCGGCGAGCTCGCGGGTCTGCTCGTCGTAGGCCTCGCCCTTCGACATCGCGTTGGCGAAGATCGTCGGGTTGGTGGTCACGCCCACGACGTGCTTGTCGCGGATCAGGTCGGCGAGGTTGCCGGTGTTCAGGCGCTCACGGGACAGGTCGTCGAGCCAGATCGAGACGCCTGCCTCGGACAGCTGAGCGAGCTTGTCGTTGCTCATGCTTTCCCCTTCATTTCAGTTCTTGGTGTTGGCGATCGAGCGACGGGCGGCGTCGACGACGGCTTCCGCGGTGAAACCGAACTCGCGGAACAGCGTGGCGGCGTCGGCCGAAGCACCGAAGTGCTCGATCGAAACGTTCTCCCCGGCGTCACCGGTGAAGCGGTGCCACGACTGGGCGATACCGGCTTCGACGGAGACTCGTGCCTTGACCGACGGCGGAAGGACGGAGTCCTGGTAGGACTTGTCCTGCGCGTCGAACCACTCGACACACGGCATCGAGACGACGCTCGCCGGGATGCCGTCGGCCTCGAGGGTCTTGCGGGCCTCGACGGCCAGCTGGACCTCGGAGCCGGTCGCGATCAGCACGACCTCGGGGCTGCCGTTGGACGCCTCGGCGAGGACGTAACCGCCCCGCTTGACGCCCTCGGCGCTGGTGCCCTCCAGCACCGGCACGTTCTGCCGGGTCAGCGCGAGGCCCGACGGGTGGTGGACGTCCTCCAGGACGGCCTTCCACGCGTACGCGGTCTCGTTGGCGTCCGCCGGGCGGACGACGTTGAGGCCGGGGATGGCGCGCAGGGCGGAGAGCTGCTCGATCGGCTGGTGGGTGGGGCCGTCCTCACCCAGGCCGATCGAGTCGTGCGTCCACACGTAGGTGACCGGCGCCTTCATCAGCGCGGCCAGCCGCACGGGCGGGCGCATGTAGTCGGAGAAGATCAGGAACGTCGCGCCGTAGGGACGGGTGCCGCCGTGCAGCGCGATGCCGTTGAGGATCGAGCCCATCGCGTGCTCGCGGATGCCGAAGTGCAGCGTCCGGCCGTACGGGCTGGTCTTCCACATGTCGGTGGAAGCCTTCTCCGGGCCGAACGAGTCGGCCCCCTTCATGGTGGTGTTGTTGCTCTCCGCGAGGTCCGCGGAACCGCCCCACAGCTCGGGAAGCGGCTCGGCGAGCGCGTTGAGCACCTCACCGGAGGCCTTGCGGGTCGCGATGCCCTTGGCGTCCGGCTCCCACGTCGGCAGGTTGTCCGCGAAACCCTCGGGCAGCGTGCGGGTCGACATCCGGTCCGCGATCTTCTTGCGCTCCGGGTTGGCGGTGCCCCACGCCTCGAACTTCTCCTGCCATTCGGCGCGGGCGGTCTTGCCGCGGTCGACGGCCTGGCGGGTGTGCGCGATGACCTCGTCGTCGACCTGGAAGGTCTGTTCCGGGTCGAAACCGAGGATCTCCTTCACCGCGGCGACCTCTTCGGCGCCGAGCGCGGCACCGTGGGCCTTGCCGGTGCCCATCTTCTTCGGCGCCGGGTATCCGATGACGGTCTTCAGCGCGATGAACGACGGGCGCCCGGTCTCGGCCTTCGCGGCCTTGATGGCCTCTTCGATCGCGACGACGTCCTCGCCACCCTCGACGACCTGGGTGTGCCACCCGTAGGCCTCGTAGCGCTTAACGACGTCCTCGGACAACGCGATCTTGGTGTCGTCCTCGATCGAGATCTCGTTGTCGTCCCAGAAGACGATGAGGTTGCCCAGCTCCTGACGGCCGGCGATCGAGGAGGCCTCGGCGGTGACGCCCTCTTCGATGTCACCGTCGGAAGCGATGACGTAGACGTAGTGGTCGAAGATGCTCTCGCCCTGCGGGGCGTCCGGGTCCAGCAGGCCGCGCTCGCGGCGGGCCGCCATCGCCATGCCGACCCCGTTGGCCAGACCCTGGCCCAGCGGGCCGGTGGTGGTCTCGACGCCCTTGGTGTGGCGGTACTCCGGGTGACCCGGGGTCTTCGAGTCCCACTTGCGCAACTGCTTCAGATCTTCCAGCTCCAGGCCGGACCCGGCGAGGTACAGCTGGATGTAGAGGGTGAGGCTCGAGTGACCGGCGGAGAGGATGAAGCGGTCACGCGCGGGCCACTCGGGGTCCGACGGGTCATGACGCAGCGTCCGCTGGAAAAGCGTGTACGCGAGCGGCGCCAGGCTCATCGCGGTTCCGGGGTGACCGCTGCCGCAGTTCTCGACCGCGTCCGCGGCGAGCACCCGCACGGTGTCGACGGCCCGCGTGTCGAGGTCGGTCCAGTCGGCGGGCACGTTGCGCCGGAGGAGTGGGTTCTTCTCGCTGGTAGAGGCGGTTTCGGACACTGAACTCGAACTCCCCGTCATCAGGTTGTGGCTTCTCTTCCCTCGTGGGTAACCCACGTGTACCGCTATTAATCTCAATCGATCCGGAAGGGACGATATTCCTGGTCCGGGCCGTTCGCAGGGGCACGCCGCGAGCTACCGCGGCCAGCCTAATGGTTCAGCCGGTCGAGGACCCGCGATCACCCTCTGGAAACAGCACGTCTAACATCGGGGAAGGGTTCAGAACACTCCGGATCCGGGGCCGCCACATCACCCGGAAGCCTGGTGGGCCCGCCCCGAAAACTGACGCAGGGAGTGAAATGTCGTTGGTGAACGCTGCGCACGGACGCAGTGACAGCACCAGCGCCGTACATCCGACCGGTGCGCGAGGGTCGCTTGCGGGCCCGAGCCATGGGCACGGACCGCACGGTGGCCGGCGAACAATCCGCCAGGTCGTCGGCGCGTACGCCGCCCTCGCGAAGCCCAGGGTGATCGAGCTCCTCCTGGTCACCACGATTCCCGCGATGTTCCTGGCGGGCCGGGAGATCCCGTCGCCGTGGCTGGTGCTCGCGACGCTCGTGGGCGGCACCATGGCCGCCGGCAGCGCCAACGCCTTGAACTGCGTCATCGACGCGGACATCGACAAGGTGATGAACCGCACCAAGCGCCGTCCGCTGGTGAAGGAATCGGTGCCCCGGCGCGGCGCGCTCATTTTCGGTCTCGCGCTCGGCGTCCTGTCGGCCGTCGTGCTCTATTTCACGGTGAACCTGCTTTCGGCGATCCTCGCCGTCGCGACGATCCTGTTCTACATCTTCGTCTACACGCTGGTGCTGAAGCGGCGTACGTCACAGAACGTGGTCTGGGGCGGTGCGGCGGGCTGCATGCCGGTCATCATCGGCTGGGCTGCCGTCACCGGCACCGTCGAGTGGCCCGCGTTCGTGATGTTCGGCGTCATCTTCTTCTGGACCCCGCCGCACACCTGGGCGCTGGGCATGAAGTACCGCGACGACTACGAGCGCGCCGGCGTGCCGATGCTGCCGGTGGTCGCCACCCCGCAGCACGTGGCGCGGCAGATCGTCATCTATTCGTGGGTGATGGTCACCTGGACGCTGCTGCTGGTCCCGGTGACGAGCTGGATCTACACCACGTTCGCGTTGCTCGCGGGCGGCTGGTTCCTCTTCTACGCGCACAGCCTGAACGCGGCGGTGCGGCGCGGCGAGGAGACCAAGCCGATGTCGCTGTTCCACCGGTCGAACACGTACCTGATGATCGTGTTCGTCGCGCTGGCCGTCGACTCGGCCATCGGCCTCCCGGTCATCGGCCTGCCCTTCTGACTCCTCGCGTTCAGTCCTCTGGATGCGATAGTTGTTGTACGCAACTACCGCATCCAGAGGACTAAACGCGTTCTGGGGCCGCACCGTGCGGGAATGAGATGATGGCGGGCGCCGTTGTAATCCCATCGGCCCCTGTCCCACCTCTCGAAAGCAGGCTGCTTTTGTCCGTGTCCCCGGACCGGGAACTCGACGCGCTCGAGCAGGACGTCGCGCTCGAGCAGGAGTACGTCACCACCCTTTACCGCAAGCTCGACGTCGAACGCGCCGACGCTCAGCGCAGGCTCGACCAGACCCTGCGCCAGACCGGCGGCACCCCGCAGGCACGCACCGAACGCGACGTCGCCACAACGCTGTACACCGACAGGCTGTCCCAGCTGAGCTCCGTCGAGCAGGGCCTGTGCTTCGGCCGCCTCGACTTCCTCCCCGAGCACGCGGAGGAGACCACCTACATCGGGCGGCTCGGGCTCTTCGACGAGGACGACGACTACCGCCCGCTGCTCGTCGACTGGCGCGCGCCGGTCGCGCGGCCGTTCTATCTGGCGACCGCCGCCTCACCCGAAGGTGTCCGCCGGAGGCGGCACATCCGGTCGCTGAGCCGGAAGGTCGTCGGCGTCGACGACGAAATCCTCGATCTCTCCGCCGCGGACCAGGGGCAGGACCTCGGTCTCGCGGGAGAGGCGGCGCTGCTGGCCGCGCTCGAACGCCGTCGCACCGGTGAGATGAGCGACATCGTCGCCACCATCCAGGCCGAACAGGACCGCATCATCCGCGCGACACCCAACGGCGTTCTCGTGGTCCAGGGCGGGCCGGGCACCGGCAAGACCGCGGTCGCGCTGCACCGTGCCGCGTATCTGCTCTACACCCACCGGCAGCAGCTCACCACGCGCGGCGTGCTCGTGGTCGGGCCGAACAGCACGTTCCTCCGCTACATCGGGCAGGTCCTGCCGTCGCTGGGGGAGACCGGCGTGCTGCTGGCCACGATCGGGCGGCTGTACCCGGGTCTGGACGCCACCGGGCCGGTCACGCGCGAGGCCGCCGAGGTCAAGGGCCGTGCGGTGATGGCCGACGTGCTCGCCAACGCCGTCCGCGACCGTCAGCGTGTGCCGGAACCGGTGCTGGAGATCGAGTTCGAGCGCGAGATCCTGATGCTCGACCGCAAGACCTGCACCGAGGCGCGGACGCGGGCCCGCCGCTCGCGCCGTCCGCACAACCTCGCCCGGCGGATCTTCGCCTCGGACCTCCTCGACGCGCTGACCCGCCAGGCCGCCCGCAAACTGGGGGAGGACCTGCTCGACGCGCGGGACGTCCAGGACATCCGGGCCGAGGTCGCCGCCGACAAGAACGTGGCCGCCGCGATCGACGGGCTGTGGCCGACGCTCACCCCCGAGATCGTGCTCGACGAGCTGTTCGCCGACCGCGAACGGTTGCGCAGAGCAGCCGGCAAAGCCTTGTCCGAAACCGATCGTGAGCATCTCTACAGCCCGACGGACGCGGCGTGGAGCCCGTCGGACGTGCCATTGCTCGACGAGCTCGCCGAGCTGCTCGGCGAGGATGACACCGAAGCCCGCGTCGAGCGCGCTCGCCGCGAACGGGAAGACCGCGCCTACGCGGAAGGCGTGCTCGACATCCTCGAGCAGGACGAGGAGATCGTCGACGAGGAGCTGCTGCGGGTGGGCGACGTGCTCGACGCCGAACTGTTCGCCGAACGTCAGCAGCGTCGCAGCGAGATGACCGCGGCGCAACGGGCCGCGCAGGACCGGACCTGGACCTTCGGGCACGTGATCGTCGACGAGGCGCAGGAGCTGACCGCGATGGACTGGCGGCTGCTGATGCGCCGGTCCCCGAACCGGTCGATGACGCTGGTCGGTGACGTCGCGCAGACCGGCGCTTCCGGCGGCGCGCGGTCCTGGGGCGAGGTGCTCTCGCCCTACGTCGCCGACCGCTGGCGGCTCGAAGAGCTGACGGTGAACTACCGGACCCCGGCCGAGATCATGGCCGTCGCGTCCCGGGTGCTCGCCGAAGTCAACCCGGCGCTCGAAGCGCCGGTTTCGGTGCGGGAGACGGGATTCGAGCCGTGGCTGCGTTCCGTGGAGCCGTCGGAGTTCGGCACCGAACTACCGGGGATCGTCGACGCCGAACTGTCCGCTGTGGACGGCGGGACGGTCGCCGTGCTGTGCCCCGCCGCCCGGGTCGGTCCCGTTTCCGAGGCGCTCGGTGAGGCGGGGGACCGGGTGTCGGTGATGGCGGTGGACCGGGCGAAGGGCCTCGAGTTCGACTCCGTGGTGCTGATCGCGCCGGACGAGGTCGTCGCCGATTCGCCGCGCGGGCTCAACGATCTTTATGTGGCCCTGACCAGGGCGACCCGTCGGATGGGCGTAGTGCAGACCGGTGACCTTGTTCCGGCGCTGGAGGGTCTTGGCTAAGGTCGGCCGCATGCGCACATTCGGCAAGATCGTGGTCATCGGCGCGGGCGTCCTCGCCCTGGCGGCCTGTGGCGAGAAACAGAACACCGCAGGTTCCGCCCAGCCGTCCTCCGGCGCGGCCCCCGCGTCGGCGTCGTCTTCGGCTCCGGCCGCCCCGAAGGGCAAGGAATGCACGGCGGAGGACGTCAAGACCACCGGGAAGTTCGGGGAGGCACCGACCATCACCATCCCGGACGACTGCGACCCGCCGAAGAAGCTCATCACCAAGGATCTCGAGCCCGGCACCGGTGAGGGCGCCAAGGCAGGCGCGAAACTGAAGATGAACTATTCGCTGGTCACCTGGTCCAACAAGCAGAAGCTGGACAGCTCCTTCGACCGGGGCGAGCCGTTCGACCTGACGCTCGGCGCCGGCATGGTCATCAAGGGTTGGGACCAGGGCCTGGACGGGATCAAGCAGGGCGCGCGGCGGCTGCTGATCATTCCGCCGGATCTCGGTTACGGCCAGGGTGACAACGGCATCGAGCCGAACGAGACCCTGGTGTTCGTCACCGACGCGGTGAGCGTCCCGGCCGCCAACGGTTGATGGGGACCTCGGACGGGCGGGTCCGTTCGTGGCTGGTCGATAACGGTTGGGGAGTCGTGGAGTCGGCCGACTTCGCCGATCCGATCTGGGTCCATTACTCGATGGTGACCGCGTCCGTCCCAATGAGTTCCGGCGGCTTCACGTGGGCGATGAGGTCGAGCTGACCGTCGAGCACGCGGAACAGGACGAGTTCCGGCTGCGGGGGTCTGGATGCGCTCGGTTTCGTGAGTGGTGACCCTCCCGCCCGAGTACATGAAGGCCCCCTTCCTTGCGCCTAGGTACAAGAAGGGGGCCTTCATGTACCTGGGCAAGGTGTGAAGGCCTCCTCGGCTCTGACTCAGGAGTCGGCGTACTCCCAGGTGAGCAGGGTGATCTCGACGCCCTTCTCGACCTCGACCTTGGGCGGCAGGTCGGCGGGGACGTAGCCGGCGCGGCGGGCGACGGCCTCGCTCGCCGCGTTCCGAGCGTCGATCCGCAGCCGAAGCGGGCTGAGTCCGAGCTGCAGCGCGTACGCGGTGAGCACCTGGAGAGACCGCGCCGCGAGATCGTGGCCGCGGTGGACGCGCCCGACCATGTAGCCGAGTTCGACCGGGTCCGAGGGTTCTCCCGGCAGCATCAGCACCACTTCACCGAGCGGCGCGCCACCGTCGGCCGTGATGGCGAGCCGGAGTCCCTTGCCTTCCGCGCGGCGGGCGACGCACTTCGCGTAGTGGGCCTTCGCCGCCACGTCGTCGAACGGTGAGGCCAAGGGGGTGAACCGCGCGACGGCGGGGTCGTCGAACAGACCGGGCATGAACGCGACGTCGTCTTCGGTCCACTCCCGCAGGACGAGTCCATCGCCTTCGAGCCGGACCTCCTCCGGCCAGAGCACCGTCACGGGATCAGCAGGAGCTTGCCGGTGGTGCGGCGCCCCTGGAGGTCTTCGTGTGCCTGACGGGCGTCTCCCAACGGGTAGCGGCCGCCGATCCGGATGTTCAGCGAGCCGTCCTGAACGGCGGCGAACAGTTCGTTCACCCGCCACTCCAGTTCCTCGCGGGTGAGCACGTAATGCGCGGAGGTCGGTCGGGTCAGATACACCGAGCCGCTGCGGTTGAGCAGTTGCGGGTCGATCGGCGGCACCGGGCCGCTGGCCGCGCCGTAGAGGGCGAGCAGGCCGCGGATCTTCAGGCTCGCCAGGCTGCCGTCCACAGTGGACTTCCCGACGCCGTCGTAGACCACGTCGACGCCCTTGCCGCCGGTGAGGTCGCGGGTGGCCTTCGCGAAGTCGACCCGGTCGTAGCGGATGACGTCGTCCGCGCCCGCCTGCTTGGCGAGTTCGGCCTTCTCGTCGGTGGAGACGGTGCCGATCACGCGGGCCCCGCGCGCCTTGGCCAGCTGGACGAGCAGCAGGCCCATCCCGCCCGCGGCGGCGTGGATCAGCACGTCGTCACCGGCCTTGACCTCGTAGGTCGAGGCGATCAGCGCGTGCGCCGTGATGCCCTGGAGCATCGTGGCGGCGGCGATCTCCTCGGTCACGCCGTCGGGGATCTTCACCGCGATCGTGGCGGGGAGCAGACGGCGCTGGGCGTAGCTGCCGAGCGAACCCTGCCAGGCGACCCGGTCGCCGACGGCGAAACCGGTCACGTCCGCGCCGACCGCGGCCACCGTGCCGGCACCCTCCATGCCCAGGACGAACGGCGTGTCGACCGGGTAGACGCCCTCGCGGTGATAGGTGTCGATGTAGTTGACGCCCGCCGCCGCGACGTCCACGAGCAGTTCCCCGGCTCCGGGTTCGCCGACCTCGACTTGCGCCAGCTCAAGGACTTCGGGACCGCCGGTTCGCCGGATCTGCACTGCCGTGGGCATACATCCTCCTCGTTCAAGGTCGTTCCGACCGGGACAACTATGGCCGAGGCCACGGTTATTCCGCGTCCCGGGCCTTTCGCGGTTAAGCTCTGGCCGTGGCTGAGACCGAAGAGAAGACCGAAACCGCCGCCCCCACGTCGCGCCAGGTCGCGGCCGCCCGTGACTTCGTGAAGCGGCACGGGAAGCCGTCACGCGCGGTGGTGGAGAACATCGGCCGGATCGGCGCCAGGGTCGTGCTCGTGGGCGCCGACGGCGCGCTCGGCGACGTCGTCGTCGCCTCCGTGGAGGCAGGCGAGGCGCTCGTCGAGGCCGTCGAGGACCTCGAGCCCGCCGAATGGGACAGCGAGACCGTGAAGGCCACCAAGATCGGCGCCGAGCACCGCCGCCGGATGGCGGGGAAGTGAACGGATCCGCGATCTTCGTCGCCTGTTCCGGGCTGCCGGAGGGCGACGGCGACGAGCACGCCGTTCCCGAGGCGCTGGCCGACCTCGGTTTCAAGACCCGCTGGGCCGCCTGGGACGACACGACCGTCGACTTCGGCGCGGCGGACATCGTCGTGCTGCGCGCCACCTGGGATTACGCCGAGCGCCGCGACGAGTTCCTGTCCTGGACCGAATCCGTGCCCACGCTGGCCAACTCGGCCGAAGTCGTGCGGTGGAACACCGACAAGTCCTATCTGGCCGAACTCGGCGACACCGGGGTCGCGGTCGTGCCGACGACCCTGATCGCGCCGGACGGCCAGGCCCCGCGCTGGCCCAAGGGCGAGTTCGTGCTGAAGCCCGCCGTCGGTGCCGGCTCGCGGGGAGCCGGCCGGTTCACGGCCGGTGACGCGGCCGCCGCTCATCTCGCCGGGCTGCAAGCCGACGGGAACACCGTGCTGCTCCAGCCGTATCAGTCCAGTGTGGACAGTGAGGGCGAGATCGCGCTGGTGTACTTCGGCGGCGTGTACTCGCACGCGTTCTCGAAGGCCGCGATGCTGGGCCGTGAGCTCGACGAATCCGGCCTGTACGTGACGGAGAAGCTCGCGCCCGTGCAGCCGGCCGCGGACTTCCGCGCACTGGCCGAAGACGCTCTGGACGCGACAGCGGCGCTGTTGGGCATCTTGCGCGCGGAGCTGCTCTACGCCCGCGTCGACCTCGTCGCCGGGCCGGACGGCAGGCCGTTGCTGCTGGAACTGGAGCTCGTCGAGCCTTCGCTCGGCTTCCGGCAGGCCGACCCCACCGCCGCTTGGCGTTTCGCGTCGGCTGTCCGCCAGCAACTCGCCTGACCCGCGTCTCAAGACGCTATGAACGGACCGTTCCTTGCAAAATTTGCAAGGAACGGTCCGTTCATAGCATCCGTACGCGAGGGCAGCAGTCGCCTTCAGAGGACGAAACGCGAGGGGCGTCAGGCGGGTTTGACGAGTTTGGCGGCCAAGCGCTCCGGCTTCGGCCACCGTACGTCGTGTGCCCAGCCGAACTTCTCGAACAGCCAGATCACCCGCGCCGACACGTCGACCTGCCCGCGCAGGACACCGTGCCGCGCACAGGTCGGGTCGGCGTGGTGGGAGTTGTGCCATGACTCGCCCATGGACAGGATCGCCAGCGGCCAGAAGTTCGCCGCCTTGTCGCGGCTGGCGAACGGACGCTCGCCGACCATGTGGCAGATCGAGTTCACCGACCAGGTGACGTGGTGCAGGAACGCGATCCGGACCAGCCCTGCCCAGAAGAACCCGGTCACCGCACCCCACCATGACCAGCTGATCAGCCCGCCGAGCACCGCGGGCAGCGCGAGGCTCAGCGTGATCCACAGCCAGAAGTAGCGGTTCACCACGCGAAGATCCTTGTCGGCCACCAGGTCCGGCGCGAACCGGTCGTAGTTGGTCACTTCACGGCTGAACATCCAGCCCATATGCGCGTGCCAGAAGCCGCGCAGCAGCGCGGAAGGCGACGTCCCGAACAGCCAGGGGGAGTGCGGGTCGCCTTCGCGGTCGGCGAAGGCGTGGTGGCGGCGGTGGCTGGCCACCCAGAAGATGACCGACCCCTGCACCGCGAAACTCCCGGCGATGGCGAGCGCGATCCGGAGGGGCCGTCCGGCCTTGAAGGCGCCGTGGGTGAAGTAGCGGTGGTAGCCGACGGTCACACCGAGCGTCCCGATGGTGTAGAACACGGCCGCCAGCGCGAGATCGACCCAGGTCATGCCCCAGCCCCACACGATCGGCACCGCGGCGAGCAGTGCGACGAACGGGACCAGCAGGAAGGTCTTGAGGATCAGCATCTCCCCGGAGCCTCGCCGGTGGGAGATCAGGGGTTTGGACGGACTGGCCGGTGCGTCCGGCTCGGTGCTGGCGGTCATACGACACCTCGTGCCTCGACTGGTGGTGAACCCCCGTGCGGGGCACCGAAACGCAGCGTAAGGGCAGCGTCTGGCGAGCACGCCGCCCGGGGGTTACGTCCGGTTTGCCAGGGGGTCAGTTCGAAATGGCGAGTTCCCGGTCAGCGGCGGGGGAAACCAACACCGGACCACGATCACGTGAGCCGCACCACAGGGCCGCCGTCGAAATGATCACCAGCGCGGAGCCGAGGACGTGGAACGACACCAGCGCCTCCGGCACGCCCAGGGCGTATTGCACCGAACCCAGGACACCCTGGGCGAGCGCGACCACCCACACGACGGTGTAGCGCCGCCACAGCTGCTTCGGCGTCTCGCCACGCATCAATTGGAGCCCGAAGACGGCCAGCACGATCAGGTAGACCACCAGCAGTCCGCCGTGCACCTGGGTGAGCGTCTCGATCGGGGCCTGGAGCCGGTGAGTGCCGGGGTCGCCGCCGTGCGGGCCGGCACCGGTCACGGTGGTGCCGGCCACCAGGACGGCCCACATCGACACGGCGAGCGCGATCAGCGTCTTGCGGCCCGCGTCCGGGATCAGCCAGCGGGCGGGCTCGTCACCCTCCTTGAACGCCCGCAGCAGCAGCACCGCGAGCCAGACCAGGGGAGTGGAGGCCAGGAAGTGGAGCGCGACGGTCCACCATTCGAGTTTGGCGAGCACGGTGATCCCGCCGACGACGGCCTGCAGCAGCACGCCGGCGGGCATCGTCCAGGCCAGCTTCACCAGACGACTGCGGCTCGGGTGCTCGATCCGCACGCGCCACGCGGTGATCACGCACAGCGCGGCGACGGCGATGACGACACCGGTCAGCATCCGGTTGCCGAACTCGATCCACTGGTTGAGCGCGTCGAACTCAGGATGCGGCTCGGGCACGATGCTGCCTTCGACGCACTGCGGCCAGGTCGGGCAACCGAGGCCCGAACCCGTGACCCGGACGACCGAGCCGGTGACGCCGATTCCGGCCTGGGCGATCACCGCCGCCATCGCGACCGCTCGCTGGACCGCGGACGAGGGATACGGCAGACGCGCTACAAGGCTCTGGAACGGCACCGTCCGATGCTAGAACGCCGTTCCTGAGAGCGTTCCACCGGCCGGACTCGCTGTGTCAGGCGCCTCAGGTGAGCTTCGTGGTCTTGCTCGCCAGCGCACCCGCGACGACGCCCCAGCCGAGGAGGATCGCGAACGGGCCCCAGTCGAACGAACCGTCCACCAGCACCGACCGCAGGCCTTCGGCGAGCGCGCCCGAGGGCAGCAGTTCGACGATCCACGCGACCCCGGACGGCATCGTCGAAGGCGCCAGCAGGATGCCGCCCGCGAGCAGCAGCACGAACCAGACGATGTTCGCCAGCGCCAGCACGGCCTCCGCGCGCAGTGCCCCGCCGAGCAACAGGCCCAGCGCGCCGAACGCGAGGGTGCCGACAAGCAGGAACGGGATCGCGCCGAGGAGTCCGCCCGGCGACGGCGACCAGCCCAGCAGCGCGGCCACGACGCCGAGGATCACCGCCTGGAGCGCGACCACGACCAGCGCGGCGGCCACCCGGCCCGCCACGAGCAGCCAGCGGGGCAGCGCGGTGGCGGAAAGCCGTTTGAGGACGCCGTAGCGGCGGTCGAAGCCGAGTGCGATGGCCTGTCCGGTGAACGCGGACGACATCACCGCGAGCGCCAGGATCCTCGGCGTGATCCAGTCCACTTTGGACGAATCGCCGAGTTGAGCCGCCGGCAGGATGTCCAGCAGCGACAGGCCGATCAGCAACGCGAGCGGGATGAGCAGGGTCAGCAGGATCTGCTCGCCGTGACGCAGGGTCAGGCTCGCCTCGACCTTCGCGTGCGTGCGCAGCATCTTGCCGAGCGAACCGCGACCGGGGGCCGGGGTGAACGTGCCCGCGGCGAACCGCGGCGTGGGCGTGGTGGTCATGCGCGCAGTTCCCGTCCGGTCAGCTCCAGGAAGACCTCTTCCAGCGTGCGCCTGCCGACCTGCAGTTCCTCCGGCATGACACCCTGCTGGGCGCACCACGCCGTCACCGTCGACACCACCTGCGGGTCGATCGCGCCCTCGACGAGGTAGGTCCCCGGCGCGGACTCGTGGACGAGGTGCCCCTCGGGCAGCGCCGCGGTCAGCAGCGCGGTGTCGAGCCGCGTGCGGGCCTTGAAGCGCAGCTGCGCCGTCTCGCCGGTCTCGACGGTCAGCGACTGCGGGGAGCCTTCGACGACGACCTTGCCGTGATCCACGATCACCACGGTGTCGGCCAGCGTTTCGGCCTCTTCCATCAGATGCGTGGTGAGCAGCACGCTGACGCCGTCGGCGCGCAATGCTCCGAGCAGGTCCCAGACCAGGCGGCGGGCCTGCGGGTCCATCCCCGCCGTCGGCTCGTCGAGGAAGAGCAGTTCCGGGCGGCCGACGAGGGCGCAGGCGAGCGAGAGCCGTTGCTGCTGCCCGCCGGAGAGCCGTTTGAACGGCGTCTTCCTTGCTCCCGAAAGACCGAGGACATCCAGCAGCCAGGCGGGTTCGAGCGGGTTGGCCGCACACGCGGCGACCAGTCCGAGCATCTCGTCGGCGCGGACGCCTGGATACGCGCCGCCGCCCTGGGGCATCACGCCGATCCGCGGCCGCAGCGCCGAGCCCTCTCGTGCCGGGCTCATCCCCAGCACGCGGACTTCGCCTTCGTCAGGCCGCAGGAAGCCTTCGCAGATCTCGACGGTGGTGGTCTTGCCGGCCCCGTTCGGGCCGAGCAGCGCGAGCAGCGTGCCACGTTCCATCCGCAGGTCGAGTCCATCGACGGCGGTGGTGGATCCGTAGCGTTTCACCAGCCCGGTGATCTCGACGGCGGGGGTGTTCACGACAGGTCACGATACGGCCTCACGCCGGGACCGGATGCTCCGGGGACGGTCTGGACAGCAGCAGTGGGGAGAGGCGGTGGACGATGAACAGCCCCAGTAGCGTGACGACCCCGGCGGCGGCCCACGCGAACGGCAGGACGAAGCCGCGGCCCTCGAAGGTGCTTCCCGTCGTCGGCAGCAAGAACGGCAGGACGGCGGTGACGATCGTCGCCGCGATGCGGAACCGTGAGGTCCCGGCCGCCGCGGCGAGCGGGATGATCGCCCACAACAGGTACCAGGGCTGGAGCGCGACGTGCAGCACCATCACCGCGCCCAGCGAGACACCGAGACCGATGATCGGCCGGTAGCGCCATTTGAAGCTGTCCCAAAGGAATTTGAGCGTCACCGCACCCGCGACGACATAGCCGAGCGTGCCGAGGATCGGCACCATCGCGTTGGTGTGGTTGCCGAGGCCGAGGGCGATGCCGAGGACGCCGCCGAGCGCGGCGAGTTCCGACGTCGGGGAGATCCACGAGCGGACCAGTCCCGGCGTCCCGAGCGCGCCGACCCAGCCGAAACCGAGGCCGGTGCCGTAGCAGACCGCCACCAGCACCACCCCGAACAGCAGCGCCATGGGTACCGCGGCGGTGACCAGGTCCTTGATCCGGCCGTGCCGGCGTCTGGCCACCATCACGGTGAAGAACGGCAGCGCCAGGATCGCGTTGATCTTCACCGCGACGCCGAGGGTGATGAGCGCCACCCCGAGCCCGATGTAGAGCAGCTCACCCTTGGCCAGCGGGGGAGGCGCGTCGTGCTTGAACCGCACCGGCATCCGCTGGAGACCGACCTCCAGCCCGGCCACCATGAGCCCGATCGCCAGCGCGTCGTTGTGGGCGCCCGCGACGAAGTGGAAGATCAACAGCGGGTTCGCCGCGCCGAGCCACAGCGCGGTGGCGGGCTGCACGCCGAACCGCCGGGCCAGCCGGGGCAGCGCCCAGATGATCAGGACGACGCCGATCAGCGCGAGCCCGCGCTGCAACAGCACCCCGGTGACGATGTTGCCGCTGCTCAGCGGGGCGAGCCAGCCGCCGAGCCGCAGCAACAGCGGGCCGTAGGGCGCCGGGGTCTCCCGCCACATGTTGGAGACGCCCGAGGTCAGCGGGTCGGAGACGCCGAGCGCTTCGGCCGGGCCGAGGGAGTACGGGTCCATCCCGCGGGCGACGATCTCGCTCTGCGCGAGATAGCTGTAGACGTCGCGGGAGAACAGCGGCGGGATGACCAGCAGCGGCGCGCACCAGAGCGCGATGGTGCGGGCGAGCTGGCCCTGAGTGGCGAGGCGGCGGCGCGCGGGCTGGGCGAACCGGCCGAGCAGCAGCCAGCTCAGCACGATGATCGCCATCCCAGCCAGGCCCATCGCGAGCGAGACCATCGGGATGCGGGTGAACAGCCGCAGGACCGGGATCTCCTGCACCGGGTTGATCACCGGCGCGGCGCCCGCGCCGAGCGAGCCGAGAGCGAGGAAGAGGGAACCGACCGCGCCGAACCGGCGGACCACGTTCAGGCCGCGCAGTTCCTTGTCGTCCAGCGGCTCCGGTTCGCGCGGGTGCCCGGGGGTGAGCGTCGCCACCGAACCCGCCGCCGGGTCTTCCGGCTCTGCCCCGTCCTTGTCCCGCCGCGCCGGGTGATCGCCCACTGCCACGGAGGAAGGGTAGCGACCGGCGGGAACAGACCGAGCGGGTACGTGGTTCCCCCAGGAAGATCACCGGCTGAAGTGACCCACGCCACTCCGTGAGGCACCCCTCTTTGCCGTCTCTCCGGAAATACGTCACACTTGTGTTGTGAAAAAGACGGGGACGCGGGACGAGGCCGGTGGCGACATGCCCCGCGCCGAGGTCCAGCCTGTCCCCGTACAGGTCGGCCCCGAGGGGCGGACCAGGCACGAAGTGGCCCGTTTGCTGCTGGAACAGGGTCCGATGACCGCCGTCGTGGTGGCCGAGCAGCTGGGGATCAGCGCCGCCGCCGTCCGCCGTCATCTCGACGCGCTGCTCGCCGACGGCGAGGCCGAAACCCGGGACGCGCCCCGCCGCGGCCCCCGCGGACGAGGCCGTCCCGCCAAGAACTTCCTGCTCACCGAAGCCGGCCGGGCCCGGTTCGGGCACGCCTACGACGACCTGGCGTCCTCGGCCATTCGCTTCCTCGCCGACCACGCCGGGGAAAACGCCGTGAAGGCCTTCGCGGAGGCTCGGGTCGCCTCGCTGGTCGGCCCGCATCAGGACGCGATCACCCAGCACGCGGACCCCGCCGCTCGCGCCGAGGCTCTCGCTGCGGCGTTGACCAGGGAGGGTTACGCTGCGTCGACCCGTCAGGTCGGTGTCGGTGAACAGCTCTGCCAGCACCATTGCCCCGTCGCCCACGTCGCCGCTGAGTTCCCCCAGTTGTGCGAAGCCGAGACAGAGGCTTTCGCGGAACTTCTGGGTACCCACGTCCAGCGGCTGGCGACCATCGCACGCGGTGACAACGTGTGCACCACCCACGTACCCGTCGTTTCGGCGGGTCACCCGGCCACACCTGGGCCGGGAAGTACGGCGCCCTCCCCTGGGCGCACAGCACGGATCCCGAATGGAGGGAAACCCGCATGACTGCCGCTGCCGAGCAGCGCACTCCCACCACCGCGCCCATGAGCCAAGAAGAGACCATCGAGTCCCTTGGCAAGTACGCGTTCGGCTGGGCGGACTCCGACGAGGCGGGCTCAACGGCCCGTCGAGGACTGAACGAGGATGTCGTCATCGACATCTCCTCGAAGAAGTCCGAGCCGGAGTGGATGCGCGAAGCGCGACTGAAGGCGCTCAAGCTCTTCGACTTGAAGCCGATGCCCAACTGGGGTGCGGACCTCTCCGGGATCGACTTCGACAACATCAAGTACTTCGTGCGGTCCAGTGAGAAGCAGGCGACTTCCTGGGAAGACCTGCCCGAGGACATCAAGAACACGTACGACCGGCTGGGCATCCCCGAGGCGGAGAAGCAGCGCCTCGTCGCCGGTGTCGCCGCGCAGTACGAGTCCGAGGTCGTCTACCACTCGATCCGCGAGGATCTGGAAGCGCAAGGTGTCCTGTTCCTGGACACCGACACCGCGCTCAAGGAGCATCCGGAGCTCTTCAAGGAGTACTTCGGCTCCGTGATCCCGGCCGGGGACAACAAGTTCTCCGCGCTGAACACCTCGGTATGGTCGGGCGGTTCGTTCATCTACGTGCCCAAGGGCGTCAAGGTGGACATCCCGCTGCAGGCCTACTTCCGGATCAACACCGAGAACATGGGTCAGTTCGAGCGGACCCTGATCATCGTCGACGAAGACGCCTACGTGCACTACGTCGAGGGTTGCACCGCGCCGATCTACCAGTCGGACTCGCTGCACTCGGCGGTCGTGGAGATCATCGTGAAGAAGGGCGCCCGCTGCCGGTACACGACCATCCAGAACTGGTCGAACAACGTCTACAACCTGGTCACCAAGCGCGCCAAGTGCGAAGAGGGCGCGACCATGGAGTGGATCGACGGCAACATCGGTTCCAAGGTCACGATGAAGTACCCGTCCGTGTTCCTCATGGGCGAGCACGCCAAGGGTGAGGTCCTCTCGGTCGCGTTCGCGGGCGAGGGCCAGCACCAGGACGCCGGCGCGAAGATGGAGCACCTGGCGCCGCACACCTCCTCGACCATCGTGTCGAAGTCGGTGGCGCGCGGCGGTGGCCGCACCTCCTACCGCGGCCTGGTCAAGGTCGCCAAGCGGGCGCACCACTCGCGGTCCAGCGTGGTCTGTGACGCGCTGCTGGTCGACACGATCTCGCGGTCGGACACGTACCCGTACGTCGACATCCGCAACGACGAGGTCTCCATGGGCCACGAGGCGACCGTCTCGAAGGTCAGCGAAGAGCAGATGTTCTACCTCATGTCGCGCGGTCTCGACGAGGCCGAGGCCATGGCGATGATCGTGCGCGGGTTCGTCGAGCCCATCGCGCGTGAGCTGCCGATGGAGTACGCGCTCGAGCTGAACCGCCTGATCGAGCTTCAGATGGAAGGGTCCGTCGGCTAGTCATGTCGGTTACCGAGAACAATGTTTCCGAAGCTTTGCGCGAGGGCGTGGTCATTCCGGCCACGTCCCGCGCGGAGCGGTTCACCTCCTACGAGGTCGAGGCCTTCGAGGCCCCCGGTGGTCGTGAGGAGAACTGGCGTTTCACTCCGATGAAGCGGCTGCGCGGCCTGCACGACGGGTCCGCCGCCGCTTCGGGTTCGGCCACTGTGGACGCCGACGCCGCGCCCGAACTGAAGATCGAGCAGGTCGGCCGGGACGACGAGCGCCTCGGCGCCGCGGGCGTCCCGAGCGACCGGATCGCCGCGCAGGCGTACTCCTCGTTCACCGAGGCCACCGTCATCACGGTGCCCAAGGAGACGAAGACGTCGAAGCCGTCGACGGTGAAGATCACCGGCCCCGGCGAGGGCAAGGTCGCCTACGGGCACATGCAGGTGCGCGCCGAACAGTTCTCCGAGGCCGTCATCGTCCTCGACCACGTCGGCTCCGGCACCTATGCCGACAACGTCGAGTTCGTCATCGGCGATTCGGCGAACGTGACCGTGGTCAGCGTCCAGGACTGGGCCGACGACGCGGTGCACGTTTCCGAGCAGCACCTCAAGCTCGGCCGCGACGCCACGCTCAAGCACATCGTCATCACCCTGGGCGGTGACCTCGTCCGCGTCTCGCCGACGGCGACTTTCGCCGACAAGGGCGGCGATGTCGAGATGCTCGGCCTGTACTTCGCGGACGAAGGACAGCACCAGGAGCACCGTCTCTTCGTCGACCACGCGGTGCCGAACTGCAAGTCGCGGGTGATGTACAAGGGCGCGCTGCAGGGCGACGGCGCACACACCGTGTGGGTCGGCGACGTGCTGATCCGGGCGGCCGCCGAGGCCACCGACACCTACGAGCTCAACCGCAACCTGGTGCTGACGCCGGGCGCGCGGGCGGACTCGATCCCGAACCTGGAGATCGAGACCGGCGAGATCGAAGGCGCCGGCCACGCGAGCGCCACGGGAAGGTTCGACGACGAGCAGTTGTTCTACCTTCAGTCGCGCGGAATCGGCGAAGACGCCGCGCGCCGCCTGGTCGTACGCGGGTTCTTCCACGAGATCCTGGTGAAGATCGGCGTTCCCGAGGTGCGCGAGCGTCTCGAGGCCGCGATCGAAGCCGAGCTCGAAGCCGTGGGCGTCTAAGCCCTCGTCCGTCCACATCAGACTTTAGGAAAGAAATGCCTACGCTGGAAATCAAGGATCTGCACGCCTCGGTCACGACCGAGGAGGGCCCCAAGGAGATCCTCAAGGGCGTCAACCTGACCATCAAGTCGGGTGAGACCCACGCGATCATGGGCCCCAACGGTTCGGGCAAGTCCACGCTGTCCTACGCCATCGCCGGTCACCCCAAGTACGAAGTCACCTCCGGGCAGGTCCTGCTCGACGGTGAGGACGTGCTGGAGATGAGCGTCGACGAGCGTGCCCGCGCGGGCCTGTTCCTCGCCATGCAATACCCGGTCGAGGTGCCGGGCGTGTCCATGTCCAACTTCCTCCGCACCGCGGCCACCGCGGTCCGTGGCGAGGCCCCCAAGCTGCGCCACTGGGTCAAGGAGGTCAAGGAGGAGATGGGCAAGCTGGAGATCTCGTCCGAGTTCGCCGAGCGTTCGGTGAACGAGGGCTTCTCCGGCGGCGAGAAGAAGCGCCACGAGATCCTGCAGCTGGCGCTGCTCAAGCCGAAGATCGCCATCCTCGACGAGACCGACTCGGGCCTCGACGTCGACGCGCTGCGCGTCGTGTCCGAGGGCGTCAACGAGTTCAAGGCCAACAACGAGGCCGGCGTCATGCTGATCACGCACTACACGCGGATCCTGCGGCACATCACGCCCGACTTCGTGCACGTCTTCGCCGGCGGCAAGATCGTCGCGTCCGGCGGCCGTGAGCTCGCGGACGAGCTGGAGGAGCACGGGTACGTCAAGTACGCCGGCTCCACCGAGACCGCCGCCGTCTGATCACCGAACTTCACGACTACACCGAGAGGAGTTGGCCCGATGACCACCACCACGGCTAACTCTCCTGATGGACCCTCCGCTGGAACTAGTACGCCGGGTCGGGCCGCACCGCTGGACGTAGCGACCATCAGGGCCGACTTCCCCATCCTGACCCGCACGGTGCGGGACGGGAAACCCTTGGTGTATCTGGATTCCGGTGCGACGTCCCAGAAACCGATGCAGGTGCTCGAAGCCGAGCGCCGGTTTCTCGAGACCTCGAACGCCGCGGTGCACCGCGGCGCGCACCAGCTCGCCGAGGAGGCGACCGACGCCTACGAATCCGCCCGCGTGCGGATCGCGGAGTTCGTCGGCGCCTCCCCGCACGAGCTGGTGTTCACCAAGAACGCCACCGAGGGCATCAACCTCGTCGCCTACGCGATGAGCAACGCCGCCACGGCCGGTCCCGGGGCCGAGCGGTTCAAGATCGGTCCCGGCGATGAGATCGTCATCACCGAGATGGAGCACCACGCGAACCTGGTGCCCTGGCAGCAGCTCTGCCAGCGCACCGGCGCGACGCTGAAGTGGTTCTCCGTCACGGCGGACGGCCGCCTCGATCTGGCAGGAGTGGACGAGCTGATCACCGAGCGGACCAAGGTGCTGGCGTTCACGCACCAGTCCAACGTGCTCGGCACGATCAACCCCGTCGAGTTCCTGGTGCAGAAGGCCCGCAAGGTCGGCGCGCTGGTCGTACTGGACGCTTGCCAGTCGGTTCCCCACTTTCCGGTGGACCTGCACGCGCTCGACGTCGACTTCGCCGCTTTCGCCGGGCACAAGATGGTCGGCCCGTACGGCATCGGTGTCCTTTATGGACGCCGTGAGCTGCTCGAAGCGATGCCGCCGTTCCTGACCGGCGGCTCGATGATCGAGCTGGTCCGCATGGAACAGACCACCTTCGCCGCGCCGCCGCAGCGGTTCGAGGCGGGCACCCCGATGACGTCGCAGGCCGTCGGCCTCGGCGCGGCCGCGGACTACCTGTCGGCGATCGGCATGGAACGGGTCGCCGCGCACGAACACCTCCTCACCGAGGCGGCGCTGGCCGGGCTCGGTGAGATCCCGGGCGTGCGGATCATCGGCCCCACCGACATGGTCGACCGCGGCGGACTGGTGTCGTTCGTCATCGACGGTGTCCACCCGCACGACTCGGGCCAGGTGCTGGACAGCCTCGGGATCGCCGTCCGCGTCGGGCACCACTGCGCGTGGCCGCTGCACCGGGCCTGTTCGGTCCCGGCGACCGTGCGCGCGTCGTTCTATGTCTACAACACACTGTCCGAAGTGGACGCGCTGGTGAACGGTGTGCGTGAGGCGCAGAAGTTCTTCGGGGTGGCCGGGGGGAGTGCGGCACAGTGAACCTCGAGAGCATGTACCAGGAGATCATCCTGGACCACTACAAGAACCCGCACGGCCGCGGTCTTCGCGAGCCGTTCGACGCCGAATCGTTCCAGGTCAACCCGACCTGCGGCGACGAGGTGACGCTGCGGGTGAAGGTCGACGACGGTAAGGTCGCCGATGTCTCCTACGAGGGACAGGGCTGTTCGATCAGCCAGGCTTCCACGTCGGTCTTGACGGATCTCGTCGTCGGGCACACCGTGGAGGAGGCGTTCACCACCATGGACGCCTTCGTCGAGCTGATGCAGGGCAAAGGGCAGATCGAACCGGACGAGGAAGTGCTGGAGGACGGCATCGCCTTCGCCGGCGTCGCCAAGTACCCGGCCCGTGTGAAATGCGCCCTGCTCGGGTGGATGGCGTTCAAGGACGCCGTCACCCGCACGACCAACGGAGTTGAGACGGCATGACCGAACAGCAGACCGAAACCCGCGAGGGGCGCACGGCCGCCGACCTCGACGCCGAGACCGCCGCCGCCCCGGACACCGCCGACCTGGCGAAGGTGGAGGATCTCGAAGAGGCGATGCGCGACGTCGTCGACCCCGAACTCGGCATCAACGTCGTCGACCTCGGGCTGGTCTACGACATCCGTGTCGAGGCGGACAACACCGCCACCATCGACATGACCCTGACCTCGGCGGCCTGCCCGCTGACCGACGTCATCGAGGACCAGACCGGAGCCGCGCTCGTCGGCGGCGGAACCGGGCTGGTCAAGGACTTCCGGATCAACTGGGTCTGGATGCCGCCGTGGGGCCCGGAGAAGATCACCGACGACGGCCGCGAACAGCTGCGTGCCCTGGGCTTCACCGTCTGACCTCACTTCGCGCTCTCGCGTGCTATGAACGGTCCGTTCCTTGCAAATTTCGCAAGGAACGGACCGTTCATAGCATTGGCGGGCGGGGGGCCAAGTACGTGAAGGGGGCCTTCACGTACTTGGGGCGTCGAGCGTATAACGGCCTATACCGCATCCCGTCGTTAGGCTGCCAGGATGATCGTCCGGTCCATCGCGCTCTTCGCGCTCGCCGCCCTGCTGGAGATCGGAGGCGCCTGGCTGATCTGGCAGGGCGTCCGGGAGCACCGCGGCTACCTCTGGATCGGCGCGGGCGTCGTCGCACTCGGTCTCTACGGTTTCATCGCGACCTTGCAGCCCGACGCGAACTTCGGCCGCATCCTCGCCGCGTACGGCGGAGTGTTCGTCGCGGGTTCCCTGGCGTGGGGGATGGCCGCCGACGGTTACCGGCCGGATCGCTACGACGTCATCGGCGCCTTGATCTGTCTGGCCGGGGTCGGCGTCATCATGTACGCCCCACGCGGGTGAGCCACCGGCGCTAATCTGCGCTGTGACCGAAATGGACTTCCCCGCTCCGCCCGCTGACAGACCCGGAACGAAGCGAAAATTCTCCCCGCTCCTGCTCGTGATGATCCTGGTGGCGATCGTCGGCGTGGGCACCGGCGGATACGGCTTCTGGACCCTGATGGGTTATCAGATGGCGACTGTCCCCGGCGGCGGAATGGCGCCCACGATCCAGCCGGAGGCGGTCGTACTTTACCGCTGGGCCGATCTCCCCGAGGTCCCCCGCGGCGCGGTCGTCCTCATGGATCTTTCCGCGTTTCCGGACGCGACACCCGGCGATGGCCGGATCGTCAAGCGGGTGATCGGTGTCGGTGGTGATCAGGTCGTCTGCTGCACGAACGACAACCTGATCACCGTCAATGGAAAGCCGGTCAGAGAGCCGTACACCGATGACGACAACGGCTACGGTCGCAAGGAGTACCGGCCGTTCAGCGTCCAGGTACCGCCGACCGCGGTGTTCGTCGCGGGCGATCAGCGGAACAATTCCCGGGACTCGCGGATCTACGTCGACATGCCGGGCAACGGCGCCGTACCGCTGTCCAAAGTGCGCGGAGTCGTCGTCGGCATGGGAAGCCTCCTCGGCGCGGAGCCGTTTCCGCAGACCACCGCGTTCGTCGAAGCGGGTCTTCCCGGGGATCCCTTGTCCGATACCGGATTCCGCACCTCGCGGAACCTCGTGTTCGCCGGTGCCGGACTCGTCGCCCTCGGTGTCATCGGGACGATCGTGAGCGTTGTCCGGTCCGCCGGAAAACGACGAAGAGCAGCCGCAATCCCACCAGCGCGCTGACCACCAGCAGGTTGTAGCCGAACATCTGGTGCAGCGTGACGCCGGGCAGCATTTCCGGGCCCGTCGCGCTGCCCAGCAGCAGCACGGCCATCAGCCCGGTGGCCGCGCCGACGAAGGCCAGCAGGAGTTCGTGCACCAGGCCGGTGACCACGTCGCGGTCCCGTTCGTCGGAGAACAGCCGGACGTTGACCGAAAGCCTGCCCTGCTCCAGCGCGTTGCCGATCCGGTCGACGCGGCGGGGGAGGCGGCGCAGCACCGGCAGTAGCGCCAGCAGTTCGTTGGTGGCCGTGGAGCGCAACGACTCGGGCCGCAGTCCGGCACCGACCTGTTCGGCGGCGTAGGCGCGGGATTCGACGACGATGTTGAATCCCGGTGCCAGCGCGGCCAGCGTTCCCTCCAAAGTGGCCAAGGCGCGGAACACCGCGGCGATCGGCGGGGGCACGCTGAGCCGGAAGTCGGCGATCACCCGGAACAGGTCGGTGAACATGTCCAGATCCGGGGCCTGTCCGTGGTTGAAGTGCTTAGCCACCAAGGCGCCCAGTGCCCGATCCAGCCGCTGCTCTTCGATCTCGTCCGGCCGGTCGACGATCTCCAGCAGGCCGTCGCGCAGCGCGGCCGGGTCGCCCCGGTCGAGGGCGAGGATGAGGTTCTGCAATCCGGCGCGCAGTCCCGAATCGAGCCGTCCGACGGAGCCGAAGTCGAGCAGGCCCAGCCTGCCGTCGGTGAGCAGCAGGACGTTACCGGGATGCGGGTCGGCGTGGAAGACACCGCTGCCCATCACCTGGCCGAGCACACAGCGCAGCATCGACCGCGCGAGCTTGACCCGTTCGGCGACCGGGACCTGTTCCCTCGCGGCGGCCAGTGGCTTGCCGTCGAGGCGCCGCATCACCAGGACACGTTCGGTGGACAGTTCGCTGTGGACGGTCGGGATAGCGACTTCGGTGCCGGGGTAGGCCGCGGCGACCGCTTCGATGTTCCTTGCCTCCGTGCGGAAATCGAGTTCTTCGAGCAGCGCGTCGGCGAATCCTTCGGCGAGGTCGACGACGCCGAGCGAACGGGCCCAGTCCGCGCGCAGATCCAGTGCGGCGGCGACGCGGCGGACGATGTCGAGGTCCCGGTCGACCAGCGACTGCACACCGGGCCGCTGCACCTTGACCACCACGTCCTGCCCGTCGCGCAGCTTCGCGCGGTAGACCTGCGCGATCGACGCGGCCGCGATCGGTTCCGGGTCGAACTCGGCGAAGATCTCGTCCGGGTGGCCGCCCAGTTCCTCCCGCAGCACGGTCGCGACCTCGTCGGCGTCGGCGAAGGCGACCTGGTCCTGGAGCTTGCTCAGTTCGTCGATGAACACCGGCGGGAGCAGATCGGACCGGGTCGAGAGCAGCTGGCCGAGCTTCACGAACGTCACGCCGCCCTCTTCCAGCGCGCGGCGCAGCGAACGCGCCAGTTTGGCGTGCCGGACCTGGGCGAGCCCGGATTCCCGGCGACCGGCGAGGTAGCGGCCGAGTCCGTGCTTGATCGCGATCCGGGTGATCTGCGAGTACCGCCGCGTCCGGGCCGCGCGACGGCGCAGGGAACGGATCCTGCCGATCAGCCCGAGCCCCGACCCCGCGGGCAGGACGAACTCCGCGACGAACAAGAAGATCAGCGTGGCCAGGAACGCGCCGCCCGCCACCGGGATGACCAGCCCGGCGAAGGCGCCACCCGCGTACATCGGCCAGGGGAACGCGCTGAGGATGCCGCCCGCGACGAGCCACCCGAAGCCGGCGGCGCAGAACGCGCGGACCGCGCCGATCCGCACCCCCAGCACGCGGCGGGCGGCGACCACGAGCGGCCACAGCATCAGCGCGTAGACGGGCAGGGTGAGCAGGCCGAGCAGCAGGTTCATGCCGAAGAGCACATCACGCGTTGTCCGCACGCGATTCCCGCTCCGGCGGGACGGTACTCACCCTCGAGAGGGAGCGGACCCCGAAGTTGTACGTCGTGGTCGCCTCCCGGGGCGCGAAGAGGACGCCGAGAACGGCGATCACCGCCGCCGCGAGAAAGCCGGCACGGAGGTCGATGAGATCGCCGAGGAGGCCGATGAGCGGTGCGCCGGCCGCCTGGCCGAGTGCCAGCATCAGGAAGGCCACACCGACACCGAACGCGGGCGCCGACGGATAGGCCCTCGTGCCCCAGAGGATCAGCACGCCGGTCAGTCCGATGTAGACGGCCCCGAAGAGCGCGGCCGCGATGACGAGCGCGGGGAGAGACCGGGTGGCGAGCGCGAACAGCGCCGTGGCGACGGCGAACAGGACCATCCCCGCGGACCAGGCCCGGCGCAGTCCCGCCCGCGAGGTCAGCTCGGCGGTGAAGGCGCCTGCCAGGCCGACCGCGCCGAGGACGATCCACACCACCGTCGAGGCGGTCTGGTCGAGCCCACCGACGCTGACGGCGATGTCCCGGCCGAACGTCCAGATCGCCGCGCTGGCCAGGCCGAGTGTCGCGGCGGCGGGCAGCAGCCGTCCGGTGGCGGGCGGGAACAGCGGCGACGGCAGCCCGCGTGCGCGATCCTCCTTGCCCGGCGGCACGACCCGGGCGATCCACACCGTCACCAGCGCCGAGGCCGCGGCGAAGGCCCACCAAGCCATTCGCCAGTCACCGATGGCGAGCAGGGAGACCGGGCCGGAGATCAGCACGCCGAGTCCGGTCCCGGCGTTCACCACGGACTGGGCGCGGTCGCGGCGGGTCACCCGCACGACGCGTGAGACCGCGTCGGCGAGCGAAGGGGACGCCAGACCGGTGCTGGCTCCGGCGAGGACGACGCCGAGCGCGAGGACGGCGGCGTTGGGCGCGGACGCGATCAGAGCGGTTCCCGCGGTGGCGGCCGTCCCGGCGGCGAGTGCGCCCGCCCGCGCGCCCCAGCGGGTCGTGACGGCGGTCGAGGCGGCGACGGCGAGACAGTAAGCGACATAGCTCCCCGCCGCGATGGCGCCGAGTGCGCCGCCGTCGAGGCCGAACTCCGTCCGGAGGGTCGGCGCGAAGAGGCCGTACGCGTACCTCGCCAGTCCGTAGGAGACCGCGATCAGCGACAATCCGGCCGCGGTCAGGGTCAGCTCGCGTTTGTACGAAGTAACCATCAGTTCGCCTCCCTGAGTATACCGATCGGTATACTCAGGGAGTGTTCCTGCATTCCGCTCCCAGGTCAACCGATCGGTATAGTCGAGGCATGCTGACTCCGGCGGGTGAACGCGTCCTGAGCGCCGCGACCGAGCTCTTCTACCGCGAGGGCCTGAACGCGGTCGGCGTCGCGGCCGTGGCCGAGGCGGCCGGCGTCACGAAGAAGACGTTGTATGCGTGCTTCGGGTCGAAGACGGAGCTCACGGTCGCGTACCTGCGGCGTCGTCACGACGTCTGGTGGGCGTACCTCGAAGACCGGCTGGCCGCGGCCGAACGGCCTCGGGTGCTGACGGTCTTCGACGCCTACGTCGATCATCCGAAGCTCGGCAGCGACCGGGGGTGCGCGTTCCTCAACGCGGCGGCCGAACTGACCGCCGGCCATCCCGGGCTCGACGTGATCCGGCGGCACAAGGCGGCCGTGCGGGCGAAGTTCGCCGAACTCATCCGTGAGGACGCCCCGGGCGCGGACGATCCGGAGAGGCTCGCTGAGCAGCTCTTCCTTCTCGTCGAGGGCGCTGTCGCGCACACCGGTATCGACGGGGACGCGCATCGGGTCACCCTCGCGAGGGAGATCGCGGAGATACTGATGCGGGATCCGCGTCCGGCCGGCACGCGCTAGAAAGAGCGCATGCGACTTTTCGGCCCGCTCGTGGACCGGGCGACCTACCGCCGGTGGGTCTACTTCATCCTCGGTGGCGCTTTGAGCGTGCCGTATGTGCTCTTCGCCGCCATCGTGGTGCCGTCGCTGCTGCCCCTCGTCGTGACGGTGGAGCGCGGGCTGATCATCGCGCTGAGCACCCTCGTCCTGGTGGTCATCGCGTCGTCGTTCCTTCCCGCCGTCCGGGTGCTGGAGGGCGCGGCCGTACGGGAACTGCTCGACGATCCCGTGCCGGGAGTGACGTTCGGGCCCGCCGGGAATTGGCCCGTCCGGCTGCGGTCGACCGCGATGTACCTGCTGCACGTGGGCACGGGTTGCGTCCTCAGCCTGGCGAGCCTGTTCGTCCCGGTCGGACTCGGTTTCACCATCGCGGCCCCGTTCACCGGCCGGATCGCACTGTCCACAGAGGACCCGATCGTGGTGCCGGCGGGGTGGGCGAGCGCGTGGATCCCGCTGGCGTTCCTGCTCGGCGTCGTCGCGCTGGCGTATGTGGTGTGGGGAGCGGGCGCGGTACTCACCCGTTGCGCCAAGAGCCTGCTGGGTGTCTCGGCCGCCGAGCGGATCGCCCAGCTGGAAAAGCGCACCGAACAGCTCGCCGAACGCAACCGGCTGGCGCGGGAGCTGCACGACTCGGTCGGACACGCGCTGAGCGTCGTGACCATCCAGGCCGGGGCGGCGCGCCGGACCCTGAGGACCGATCCCGGTTTCACCGAGCAGGCGCTCACCGCGATCGAGGACTCGGCACGGGCCGCGCTGGACGATCTCGACCACGTGCTCGGATTGCTGCGGGAGGAGGCGTCGTCACGAGCACCGCAATCAGGTCTGGCGGAGCTGCCCGCGCTGGTCGAAGCCACACGGCTGGCGGGCGCCGAGGTGGCGGCGGAGGTAAGGGGCGAGACGTCTTCAGTGCCGCCTGTCGTCTCTCGCGAGGCTTATCGGATCTTGCAGGAATGCCTGACGAACGCGCTGCGGCACGCCGGTAAGGTGCCGGTGACGGTCCTCGTCGACGCCGGAGCGGAGCTGTTGCGTTTGCGGGTGTCCAACCCGCTCGGCGCCGCGGCCCCGTCGCGGGACGGCGGCGGCCGGGGGCTGCGGGGAATGTCGGAACGGGTGGAAGTGCTCGGCGGCACGATCACCGCGGGCCGCGCGGACGGATGCTGGAAGGTCGAGGTGGCGGTGCCATGGGGGAAGCGGCGATGAGCATCGGGGTGCTGCTGGTCGACGACGAACAGCTCATCCGGGCGGGGCTGAGGGCGATCGTCGCCTCGGAGCCGGACTTGGACGTCGTGGGTGAAGCGACCGATGGGGCCGAGGTGCCAGGGTTGGTTTCGCGGTTCCGGCCCGACGTCGTGCTGATGGACGTCCGGATGCCTTCGGTCGACGGGATCCGCGCGACCGCGCATCTCATGGCCACTCTTACCGACCCGCCGAAGGTGATCGTGGTGACCACCTTCGAGAACGACGACTACGTCTACGACGCCCTGCTCGCCGGTGCGAGCGGGTTCCTGCTGAAGCGGGCCCGGCCCGAGGAGATCGTCGCGGCGATCCGGACGGTGGCGGCGGGGGAGTCGCTGCTGTTCCCGGCCGCGATCCGGCGGCTGGCCGCGCAGCAGACGAACCGGGGTCCGCAGGACGGTCTCGCCGGCGCGGGGCTCACCGAACGCGAACGCGAGGTGCTGCGGCTGATGGCGAGCGGACTGTCCAATGTGGAGATCGCGGGCGAACTGTACCTCGGCGTGCAGACGGTGAAGACGCACGTCGGGAACGTGCTCGCGAAACTCGGCGCGAGGGACCGGACGCAGGCCGTGATCAAGGCCTACGACACCGGATTCGTCACACCGGCGGGCTGAACGCGATAGGGTTCCCGAGTGGATACCAACGTCAATCGTCGTCGCCTGCTGGGGCTGGGCACGGTCGCCGCCGCGGGCGCGGTGCTCGGGACGGCGCAGGTCGCTCACGCCGCCGAAGAGTCCGAAACAGACACGGCCGCCGCCGATGCTTCGGCCGCCGCGCGCCGGATTTCCCAAGTCTACGCCAAGGAAACCGCGAAGGCGGGTGGCACCTGGTCGTCCTGCGTCAGCGTCGCGGATTCCGCCGGGAACCTGGTTCCCGCCGTCTCCGAGCGGTCGGACGAGGTGGTCGAGGCCTACAGTGTCAACAAGATCGCCGTCGCCACCGCGGTGCTCGACAAGATCGACCGCGGACTGCTCACATTGGACCAGCGCGTCGACGTCACGGCCGACATCGTCATCAAGGACACCGACGGTATCTTCGCCCTCGACGGCGCGTACCCGAGTTCGGTGACCCTCGGGCACGCGATGGCCGCGTTGCTGACGCTGTCCGACAACACCGCCGTCCGCCTCTGCGGGCTGGTCTGCCCCGCCGCCGAACTCAACGAGATCCTGCGCGGCAAGGGATTCGTGCACACCCAGGTCGTTCCGGTGGCGAACCCGAACCGGTTCTTCCTCGGCAGGACGACCCCGGCCGAGACGCATACGCTGCTGCGGAAACTGGTCGGCGGGACACTGCTTTCGGCGAAGTCCACCGAGTACCTGCTGAACATCCTGCGTTCGCTGAGCGCGTTCACCGACGGCGTGCGGCTCGGCCTGACCTCGGCCGAGCGGCTGCGGGTCGCCACGAAGGCTGGCTGGTTCAACGACGGCCGCAACGAGGCCGGGGTGATGTTCAGTGCCGACGGCAAGCCGATCCTGACCTATTCGCTGTTCGCCTCCGGCGAGTTCGCGGGTGATCCGGCGGCTAACAAGGACGACTACGCCGCGACGCACCCGGCGTTGAAGGCACGGGCGAAGCTCGGGAAGACGATGTTCCGGTCGGTCGAGAAGCTGACGGCCGCCACGGCCCGCACCTACGCGGCCGCTCCGTATCGGGCCTCCAACGGCGGCTGAAGGGTAAAGCAGAGGTGGCGTGGCCGATACCTCTGCGGGCTGGACCTCATGTCACGATCGCCGTCCGCCACCACCTGCCGACGTTGCGAAAAGCCACTTTCGCAACGCGCCTTGTCCCTGCATAGACCACGACCCGCAACCCACGACCTCCGTTTGGGTTACTTCAGGGCGGCGAGGATCAGCGCGGCCATCGCGGCGGGATTCCCGTGTTCCGGGCGCAGCACCAGATCCGGGCTCTCCGGTCGCTCGTAGGGGGCGTCCACCCCGGTGAACCCGCTGATCTCACCGGCCCTCGCCTTCGCGTACATCCCTTTGGGATCGCGGTCTTCGCAGACCTTGAGCGGTGTGTCGACGAAGACTTCGAGGAACGGCAGCCCGGCCGCATCGTGCGCGGCGCGGGCTAGTTCGCGGTCGGCACGGTACGGGCTGATCAGGGAGACCACCGACACCACGCCGGCGTCGGCGAACAGCTTCGCGACCTCGGCGACGCGGCGGACGTTCTCGGCGCGATCGGCGGGGCTGAAGCCGAGGTTCCCGTTCAGCCCGTGCCGGAGGTTGTCGCCGTCCAGCAGGTACGCGGGCCTGCCCGACGCCACCAGCCGCCGCTCCAGTTCCACGGCCACACTCGACTTCCCGGACGCGGAAAGCCCGGTGAGCCAGACGGTGAGCCCGCGCGTGGCGCGTTCCGTCCTGGTGACCGCGGCGGTGTGCCAGACGACGTTCGACGCCGTCGCGCTCGGCCCGGTGATCATGCCCGCCGCGACCGTCGCCCCGGACTGCTCGTCGACGAGGAGGAAACCGCCGGTGGAGCGGTTACGGCGATAGGAATCTAACAGCAGCGGTTGCCGCGTGCGGAGTCGGATCCGGCCGATGTCGTTGAGGGACAACGACTTCGCCGTCTCATCGCGGTGCAGTGTGGTGACGTCGAGCCGGTAGTCGAGGTCGCGGATCTCGGCCTTGGTCTCGCGGGTGGTGTGTCGCACGAGGTAGTGCGAGCCGGGCGTCAGTGAGCCCTGTTCGGAGAACCAGCACACCATCGCGTCGACGTCCCGGCCGGTGTGCGGACGGTTGCCGGGGCGGCAGATCAGGTCACCGCGACCGAGGTCGAGGTCGTCGGTGAGTTCGATCGTGACGGCCTGCGAGGCGAAGGCTTCGGTGACCGCGGTGCCGCCCGGCCCCCAGATCGCGCGCACCGTCGTGGTGAAGCCGGAAGGCAGCACGGCGACCTCGTCACCGGGTTTGAACACCCCGCCCGCGACGGTGCCCGCGTACCCGCGAAAATCGCGGCTGTGCTCCCGGATCACGTATTGCACCGGGAATCGCGCGTCGATGAGATTGCGATCCGAGGCCACATGCACCTGTTCGAGGTGATGCAGCAGGGAAGTCCCTTCGTACCAAGACATACCGGAGCCCCGGTGCACGACGTTGTCGCCGTGCAGCGCCGACATCGGCACGAAGGTCAGGTCGGGCACCTGGAGTTTCATCGCGAAGCGGCGAAAGTCCTCACGGATCTCCTCGAAGCGTTCCTGTGACCAGCCGACCAGGTCCATCTTGTTGACGCACGCCACCAGATGCGGGATTCCCAGCAGGGTCGCCAGGAACGCGTGCCGCCGCGACTGTTCGAGCACGCCTTTGCGGGCGTCGATCAGGATCAGCGCGAGATCCGCCGTGGACGCCCCGGTGACCATGTTCCGGGTGTACTGCACGTGCCCCGGCGTGTCGGCGATGACGAACTTCCGTATGGGGGTGGCGAAATACCGGTGTGCGACGTCGATGGTGATGCCTTGTTCGCGTTCGGCGCGCAGGCCGTCGGTCAGCAGCGCGAGGTTCGGATATGCCTCGCCGCGGTCGCGGCTGGTGCGTTCGATGGCTTCGAGCTGGTCGGTGAACACCGTCTTCGAATCGAACAACAGGCGGCCGATCAGGGTCGACTTCCCGTCGTCGACACTGCCCGCTGTCGCGAGGCGGACCAATGAAGCACCCATCAGAAGTAGCCTTCCTTCTTCCGGTCCTCCATGCCCGCCTCGGAGATCCGGTCGTCGGCGCGGGTGGCGCCGCGTTCGGTGAGCCTGCTGACGGCGACCTCGGCGACCACTTCGCCCGGTGACGTCGCCGTCGATTCGACGCAGCCGGTGCAGGTCGCGTCGCCGACGGTTCGGAAGCGAACCGTTGCCTCGTAAGGGCTTTCGTCTTCGTTCAAGATCAGGAAGCGGGTGTGCGCGAGCAGCATGCCGTCCCGCTGGACGACCGGTCGCCGGTGCGAATAGTAGATCGACGGCAGGTCGACGCCCTCGGCCTCGATGTACTGCCAGATGTCGAGTTCCGTCCAGTTCGACAGCGGGAAGACGCGGATGTGCTCACCCTTGCGATGCCTGCCGTTGTAGAGATTCCAGAGCTCCGGCCGTTGATTGCGCGGATCCCATTGGCCGAACTCGTCGCGGAAGCTGAACACCCGCTCCTTCGCGCGGGCTTTCTCTTCGTCGCGGCGTGCTCCGCCGAACACGGCGTCGAAGGAATGCTCGCGGATTCCCCGCAGCAAGGCCGCGGTCTGGAGGCGGTTGCGGCCCGCCTTCGGATCTTCGACGACTCTGCCCGCGTCGATGTCGTCCTGGACACTGGTGACGACGAGCCGGAGCCCGTAGGTGTCGACCGTGTGGTCCCGGAATGCGATGACCTCGTCGAAGTTGTGCCCGGTGTCGACGTGCATCACCGGAAACGGCGGTGATGACGGCCAGAACGCCTTGGCCGCCACGTGGAGCATCACCATCGAGTCCTTGCCGCCGGAGAACAGCAGTACCGGCCGTTCGAAGGTCGCCGCGACCTCGCGGAGGATGTGCACGGCTTCGGCTTCCAGTGCTTCGAGATGGGTGAGCTCGTAGGCCGGGGACGCCATCGTGACCTCCGTGGTTCCAGAGCAGAAAGTAGAACAAGTTCTTGTGCTTGGTCAAGGGGAGGAGGACGCTGTCGGCATGGACCTGGTCGCACTCGAAGAGATCCGACGCCTCAAAGCCCGTTACCTCCGGTGCCTCGACCTCAAGCTGTGGGACGAGCTGGCCGAAACCCTGACCGTCGACGCGCACGCGCGGTACGGCACGCCGTCCTACGGCGAACCGCTGACTTTCGAAGGTCGCGAAGCGGTCATCGAGTTCTTCCGGAACGCCGTCGGGCCCGGTGTCACCACGGTGCACTTCGCCGGACAGCCGGAGATCGACGTGGACGGCGACACCGCGACGGGCACCTGGCTGATGCGGGACAAGGTGATCGTGCCGGAGCACCGGGTGGTGATCGAGGGCGCGGCGTTCTACGAGGACGCCTACCGGCGGGTGGACGGCGCGTGGCTGACCGCTTCGACCCAGTACGACCGGCTGTACGAGACGATGATGTCGATGGACGACGTACCGAGCCTGAAGCTCACCGCGAACCGCTGGTCTTCCTGACCCGCGCGATGCCGTGTTTCCAGCCGGAACACCCGTGTTTCCAACCGGATCACGCGTGCGTGAAGCCGGAACACGCGTGTCCGAACACGCGAATCACGCTGTCGACGGGCTTTTGCGATAGGTCATCTTCGCGTTTAGTCCTCTGGATGCGGTCCTTGCGCGTGCAACTACCGCGTTCAGAGGACTAAACGCGAGGGGAGGCGGCTCGGTAGGCGGTGAGCGCCGGGCCATTGACCCACCCTTAGAACGCGTTCTAGTCTGATCTCGCGGAGAACGTACCAAGCCGGTACGTATTTGTACCAGTATGAGGAGTCGCCGTGCTCACTCAACCGTTCGCGGACGCGATCGTCGAAGCCGAGAAGGTCATCGCGGAGGCGCCGCACATCCGGACCGAACAGGATCTGGTCGAGGGGTACGACTACCTCGCCGGCAGCATCCGCGCGTCCTTGCAGATGGCGTGGGCCTACGAACGGGACCATCCGTTCTTCACCCAATCCACGGGCCCGTACACGAAGATGGGCCTCGACAATCCGGACACGCTGTACTTCAACGCGAACATCCGTGAGGACCGCGAGTACGTCGTCACCGGGACGCGGGGGAGCACGGCCGACGTCAGTTTCCAGGTCCTCAACGGCGACTATTCGCCGGTCGAAGTGCCCGACAGCCTCGCCGCCTTCGACGACCGCGAGATCGAGATCGCCGAGGACGGCTCGTTCGAACTCCGCTTCGGACCGGCGAAACCCGACCCGGGACCCAACTATTTCGTCCTCGGCCCGGGTTCGTCGATGCTCGTGGTGCGTGAGGTCTACAGCGACTGGGCCACCGAACGCCGCGGCACGATCCAGATCCAGTGCGCCGATACCGCGGGTGGCGCGCCCGCGCCGCTCACTCGCGACGGGCTGGCCAAACGCTACGGCGTCACCGGCAAGATCCTGCTGAGCAGGCTGCGTACCTTCCTCGCCTTCCCGAAGTGGTTCTACCTGAACCTGCCGGTGAACACGATGACCGAACCGCGGCCCACGCCGGGTGGCCTGACCACGCAGTACTCCTCGGCCGGGCACTACGAACTCGGCGACGAAGAGGTCATGATCGTCACGGTGCCGCGGTCCGACGCGCCCTATCAGGGCATCCAGCTCGGCAGCGTCTGGTACCTCTCGCTGGACTACATCAACCATCAGACGAGCCTCACCGCAGACCAGGCGCGGGTCGATCCGGACGGCAAGATCCGCTTCGTGCTCAGCGAACGCGACCCCGGCCTGGCCAACTGGCTCGAACGCACCGGGCACGACCGCGGGTACGTCCAGATCCGGTGGCAGCGACTGTCCCGCGCGCTGGACAGAGCCGACGGTCCCGAGGTCGAGGTGGTGAAATTCGGCGAACTCGCCGACCGGTTGCCGTTCCACGACGAGGCGCGCGTGACCCCGAGGGAGTGGGCGGACCGGATCTCGGCCCGTCAGAAGGCCGTCGCGGCGAGGATGCTGGGATGACGGATCTCCTGCGGAACAAGGTGATCGTCGTCTCCGGCGTCGGTCCGGGGCTCGGCCGGTCGATCGCCGTGCGCTGTGCCGCGGCGGGCGCCGACGTCGTCCTCGCCGCCCGTACCGAAGCCCGGCTCGCCGAGGTCGCCAAGGAGGTCGACGCGTTCGGCCGCCGTGCGGTCGCCGTGCCCACCGACATCACCGACGACGCTTCGGCGGCGAACCTCACCGAGGCCGCGTTGAAGACGTTCGGCCGGGTGGACGCCTTGGTGAACAACGCGTTCGCCATCCCGCCGATCATGGATCTCGCCGACGTCGACCTCGCCGACGTGCGGGCGGGATTCGAGACCAACGTGCTCGCCGCGCTTCGTCTCACGCGCCTGTTCACGCCTTCGCTCGCCGAGAGCGGCGGTTCGGTGGTGATGATCAATTCGGCCGTGCTGCGGCATTCCCGGCGGACGTTCGGCGCGTACAAGATGGCGAAAGCGAGCCTGCTCGCGCTCGCGCAGAGTCTCGCCTCCGAACTCGGGCCACGCGGGATTCGGGTCAACTCCGTGGCGCCCGGCTACATCTGGGCGGACTCGTTGAAATGGTATTTCGCCTATCTGGCCAAGGAACGCGAGGTCCCACCGGAGCAGGTATACGCCGAAACAGCGGAGACGATCGACCTGCGCCGCCTCCCGGAGCCGGACGAGATCGCCGACACCGTCGTGTTCCTCGCCTCGTCGCTCGCTCGCTGCGTCACCGGGCAGTGCCTCGACGTCAACGCCGGAGAATACCACCACTGAAGGGAACAACATGCCGCCAGGGCGGGAAAACGTCGGCACCGTGGACGATCTGCACGCGTCGGCGGCGAACCTCACCGGGCTCTACGACTTCGGCGGCGAAGACCACCTCGAAGGTCTCCGTGTGCTGCTGGATTCGTATGCCGGCGAGGCGGGCCTGACCCCGTACGGCAACAAGATCCATCGCGCGTTCCTGCGTGGGGCCTTGGTGGCGAGGGCGTTGAGCGAGGCCTCCTGGAAGCAAAACCCGGAGTACGCCGGCGTTCCCGTCGAACGGCCCATCTTCGTCACCGGTCTGCCGCGGACCGGGACCACGGCACTGCACCGGCTGCTCACCGAGGATCCCGCGCACCAAGGGCTGGAGGTCTGGCTGACCGAGGTGCCGCAACCACGGCCGCCGCGCGAGACGTGGACGGAGAATCCGGTCTTCCAAGGGATCCAGGCGGGTTACGAGAAACACCACGTCGAACATCCCGAGTTCATGGGCCTGCACCACATGTCCGCCGCTCAGGTCGAGGAATGCTGGCAGCTCCTGCGGCAGTCCCTGAAATCGGTGTCCTACGAATGCCTCGCGCACGTGCCGTCGTATTCGCGATGGCTCGACGGCCAGAGCTGGACTGACGCCTATCGCAGGCACCGGCGCAACCTGCAGCTCATCGGCCTGCCGGACGCCGGGCGCCGCTGGGTGCTCAAGAACCCGAGTCACCTCTTCGCGCTCGACGCGCTGCTGGAGGTGTACCCGGACGCGCTGATCGTCCAGACCCATCGCGCGCCGAGCACGATCGTCGCGTCGGTGTGCAGTCTGAACGAGCAGGCTTCGGCGGGTTGGTCCGACGTTTTCCGCGGCGACGTGATCGGCCGCGGCCAGCTGGACCTCTGGGCGCGCGGTGCGGAAATGTCATTGGAGGCAAGGAAACGGCACGATCCGGCGCAGTTCTGCGATATCCGGTACGAGGATTTCGTCGCCGACCCGATCGGTACGGTCGAAGGCGTCTACCGGCATTTCGGGCTCCCGTTGAGCGACGCCGCCCGGGACGCGATGACCGTGGTGCACGCCGAAAGCCGTTCCGGGGAAAGGAAACCCGTGCACCGGTACGACCTCGCGGACTTCGGGCTCACCGCCGGGGAGGTCGACGAACGCTTCTCGGCCTACCGCGCCGCCTACGCCCTTTGACTCACCGCATTTCGTCCTCTGAATGCGGTAGTTGCACGCGCAAGGACCGCATTCAGAGGACGAAATGCGGGGGTTAGAAGCCGGCGGCGCGTTGGGCGGGGAGGCCGCGCGTCGTGATCCCGCGCAGCACCTCGACGCGGTCCGAATCCGGCCGCCCGAGCACCCAGCTCGACCCGGGGACCTCCTTGGCGCGTTTCTTCAGCGGCGCCAAGAGCCGGGAAGCGTCCTTGTAGGACCGGATCGCGCCGTGCCCGCACACCAGGGTCGCCAGGGAAACCGTCACCGGCAGCCCGTCGGCCGACCACGGCGTGTCCAGCAGCGCGGCGGCGACCGTGCCGATCTCGTCGACGTCGCAGGCGATCAGGAAGTCGTCCCCACCGACGTGGCTGACGCGCATCCGGCGCAGCCGGGCCTCGAGATCGGTGAGTGTCCGGCCGAGTGTGCGGATGAGATCGTCGCCCGCGGCGAACCCGGCCGTGTCGTTGACCGTCTTGAACGAGTCGACGTCCAGCCACGCCGCGACGAACGGCTCCCGCGCGTTGATCCGGCGGTCGACGTCCCTGGCGACGGCGTCGCTGCCGGGCAGGCGGGTCAGCGGGCTCAACGAGACCGCCTCCTCGACCTTCGCCTCCGCGACCCCGCGGACGACCTCGTTCACCAGCACCACGCCGACACACCGGCCGCGGTCGTCGACCACCACGACGTCGTCACCGGTCCGGCCCCAGTCCGCGTCGGTGACCAGTTCGAGGAATTCGAGCGCGCTCGCGTCGGTATGGATCGTGTGCGGCCGGTCGGCGAGCCGCGACGCCGGCCGCTTGGCGTGCAGGGCGTGGCCGTACAACCCGGTGACCGCGACCAGAAAACGAGTCCGGTCGATCGACCACTGTGGACAGTGCCGGTCGTCGACGCCGACGATGCCGCTCGGCCCGTCGGCGGCGGCCAGTACCTCGCGCACGTCGTCACAGGTCGCGTCCTCCGGCAGCGTTGTCGCGGGCCGGAGGAAGTCACCGACGCGGCGGGCGCGGGCGGTGCCGGGGACGAACGGGCCGGGCGCGTCCGGCGCCGGCAGCGGGGAGTGATCGCCGTCCGGCGGGGCGAGCAGGTTGCCCTGCGCGATGCGCACGCCGAGCCGCCGGGCGGACTCCAGCTGCTCGGTGGTCTCGAGCCCGGTCGCGACCAGGCGGTTGTCGGTGCGCGACGCGAAATGCAGCACCGCTTCGACCACCGCGACGGCGGCCGGGTCGTGCGGCAGGCCGCGTAGCACACTGCGGTCCAGTTTCACCAGGTCGACAGGCGCCGAAGCGAGCAGGGTCAGCGGGAGGTCGCCGCGGCCGAGGCCGTCGAGCGCGAGCCGGAACCCGAGGTCGGTGAGCCGTCGCATACCGGTGAGCAGCAGGTCGGCGGGAATCTGCGTGAACGGCGGCCCGATCTCCAGCACGACGTCCCTGGTCCGGCGGCCCGCCAGGCTGAGCGCCTCGGTCAGCGGGTCGAAGTGTGCCGGCGGTGCCGCCACCGTCCGCGCGGACAGGTTCAGGTGCAGGGGGAGGGCGGCCTGCGGCTCGCGCAGCTGCCGGACGGCCTCGGCGGCCAGCCCGACGTCGACCTCGGCCAGCCTGCCGCTGCGCCGGGCGTCGGCGAGCAGTTCATGGGCGGTGCCGCGGCCCGGCCGTGCCAAGGCCTCGAACGCGACGACGCCACCGGTGTGCAGGCTGTACAACGGCTGGTAAGCGAAGCGGACAGCGATCTGCAACGTCACAAGCGCATAGTCGCGGGTGGCGGCGGGAAACGAAACACGTGTCAACTGATGTTCATCGTCACGGCGGCTGGGTTACCTAGAACGGCGTAACGCACGCCACCCGATCAGGTGTTTTCTTACTTGCCATGGTGACAAGCGGAAAAACGCCGACATCGCTTCGACGGTACTCGGAACATCTTCGCGACCGCTGGTGAAAGCCCGCTGGAGCGGGGTGGGCAGCGTGAAGAACAGATCGAAGAACATCGGGACCGATTCGGGCGGCATCCCGCACAGCGCGCGCAGCCCGTGGCGGCGCAGAGCGTGGACGGTGCGCGCCGAGGGCGGCCACAGCGCCCGGTGAGCCGCCGCCGCGGCCGCCGCCGGTCCTCGGTCCCAGGCCAGGGCGACGGCGTCGGCCACCGGCTCCGCGAGCCGGATCGACGTCGCGACGCTGTATCCGGTCGCCGGATGCACCAGCCCGGCGGCGGCGCCGAACGGCACCGACCGGCCACGCCGGGGCACCGGCACATCGAGGACGATCCGCACGCGTTCCTCGCGCCCGCGCGACGTCAGTCCGGCCGCCTTGAGCCGGGCGCGCAGCCGCGCCGCCAGGACTTCCAGCGGCAGGCCGGGTTTGCGGGCCAGTGAGGTCTCCTCGACCAGGACGGTGCCGTCGCCGAGCGGCAGCACGTACAGAAACCCGGATTCGGTCTTCCGCCAGTCCATGAACACCGCGGTGTCCGGGCGGTCGACCAGCCGCAGCGCGTCCTCGGCGGGGAGGACGGCGCCGAACGCCGTCTGTTCGTGCCGGTTCCCCCGCGGTCGGGCACCGGACGCGTCGACATAGAGACCTGCCGCGAGGACCCGTCCGTCATCGAGGCGCACTGACGAACCCTGACCGCCGTGGTCCACGCCGGACACCGAACCGGTGACGACGTCGTAGCCGCCGTCCAGCCACGTGCGCAGGCCGGCGTTGTCCAGCACCAGGTACTGCCGATCGAGCACATGCGGCCCGGTTCCGAAGGCCAGCGTGGTCGAAGGCGCGCACGCGACGGCGCTCTCCGGCAGCGCGGGCAGTTCGTCGGCCCACAGCCCGTAGGTCGCCGGCCAGCGCCTGCCCGGCGCCGGGTCGACCAGGGTCGTCTCCAGGCCGCGCCGGGCACAGGCACGCGCGAGCGCTCGTCCGGCAGGGCCGCCACCCGCGATCACCACGTCCGCCACCTGGGCAGTGTCTCAAAGCCGCGACGGATACGGTGTGCCGCATGGAACAGACGGACCCGAGGGCGTGGCGGCGCGATCCGGAGAGCGCGAACGCCGGGTTCAGCGATCTCGCCACGAGCCCGTTCCGGATCGATCGGGACCGGATCGCCGCTTCGCCGTTCTTCGCCCGGCTCGGCGGCGTGACACAGGTCGTCAGCGCCGGGGGCGCCGGGTTGCTGCACAACCGGCTCACGCACAGTCTCAAGGTCGCGCAGGTCGCGCGCGCCATCGCCGAGCGGATCAACGCCGGCGGCGATTCCGCCGAACTCGTCGCGAAACTGGGTGGCTGTGATCCGGACGTCGCCGAGGCCGCCTCGCTCGCGCACGATCTGGGACATCCGCCGTTCGGGCACCTCGGCGAGCAAACCCTGGACCGGATCGCCCGGCACCGGTTCGGCCTCGCGGACGGCTTCGAAGGCAACGCGCAGTCGTTCCGGATCATCACCACCACCGACGTGCGCGGCCCGTCTGCTTCCGGGCTCGACCTCACCGCGGCGGTGCGCGCCGCGGTGCTGAAGTACCCGTGGGCGCGGTTGCACGTGCCCGATCCGCATCCGACCTCCATGGCCGTCCAGCCGCGCGGCGCGGCGGAACCGGCCGACGCCCCCGGCACCGGCGCGAGCAAGTTCTCCGCCTACAGCACCGAACTCGACGACTTCACCCAGGCGCGGGCCCCGTTCGACGGCCGGATCGAACCCTGGCAGCAGACCGTCGAAGCGTCCGTGATGGACACCGCCGACGACATCGCCTACGCCATCCACGACCTCCAGGACTTCCACCGGATCGGCGTCCTGCAGCACGCGCCGGTCGCCGCCGAGTTCACCGGCTGGGTCGACCACGCGCTGGACCTTGCCGGGCTGGACGACGCGACCTTGACCGCCGAACGGCGGCTGCCCGGCCGCTCGCTGGAACGACTGCGCCGCCGGATGCACGCCAAGGACGGCTGGATCGTCGACGACGACGCCTTCACCAGCGCCGTCGCCCGTGTCCGCGCCGAACTCGTCGACGGCCTGCTCGCCACCGGGTTCGACGGTTCCATCGAGGCCGAGCAGGCCACCGCCGCCTTCTCCGCGAAGTGGACCGCGCGGCTCGTCGACGGTGTGCAGGTGGTGGCGTCGCCTTCTGCCCGGACAGGACATCTCACCCTGCGGCCCGCGCAGTGGCACGAGGTGCAGGTGCTGAAATTCGTGCACCGGCGCTTCGTGTTGCTGCGCCCGGAACTGGCGTTGCACCAGCGCGGGCAGGCGAGCCTGGTGACCACCCTGGTCGACGCGCTCGACGCTTGGCTGCTCGACCGTGACGAGTTCTACCGGCTTCCGCGACGGTTGCACGACTTGATGGAGCTGGCACGGTCCGAGTTCTCCGCGCTGGCACGGACGTCTCCGGAACTGCTCATCGGAGCGACCGGGGAACCGGTCACCGGTGCCGACGCCGTACGCGGGCTGGCACGAGGGCGGGCGGTGGTCGACTTCGTGGCGTCGCTGACGGACAAGCAGGCGGTGACCCTTTTGGACGGCTTGTCCGGCCGTGCTTCACAGCCCTGGTCGGACTCGTTCGTCCTGTAACGCGCGATTACCCTGAACGGCCCACGACCTGCGGCCGGATCCGGAAGATCTCCAGCCGACGTCACCCGAACGGCTCCTGCCGCCGGTGCACGCCCGGTACTTAGCTTGATCGAGCCGGTGATCGCCGGCGTCGGTCAGCGTGAGTCGGGGCACGCGCCTAGGAATCGGAGGCGCACGTGCGTCCAACCCGTTCTAGCAGGAGAAGAAGAACGATCCTGACCGCGGGCACCGCTGCCCTCGTCACCGCGCTGGGCCTGGTGAGCCCGCCCGTCGCGGCGGGGATGAGCGGCCCATCCCCGGACGCGTTCTCGGAGAACACCGTCCGGCAGATCGAGGCCCTTCAGTCGATCAAGAAGAGCCAGCACGCCGGTGAGTCCAAAGTGGACAGCCGGTTGCTCGTCGAGCAGAAACTCCGCGATCGGCGGATGTCGGCTTCCGCGGTTCCCGCACTGGGGTCTGGGGCGAATGTCTCCGCGGCCGGCACCGTACTCGTGGACATCCGGGGCCAGGTCTCGGAAGAACTCCTCAAGGGATTGCGTGAATCCGGTGCGGGGATACGCGCGGTGTCGCAGCGCTACGGCAGTGTGCGCGCGGAGGTTCCGCTGAACGCGGTCCCGGCTATCGCTGACCGTGCCGACGTCAAGAAGGTCGAGACCGCCAACGAGGCGTTCACCGCCCGCCAACTCGCCGAACCCGCCACCGCGGGCAAGCGGGAAAGCAAGGAAGAGAAGGCCGCCCGGATCGCCGACGAGCTGAAGAAGGCCGTCGACGCCAAGGGCAAGACAGGCATCGCGGCCGGATCGATCACCAGCGAAGGCGACCGTGCGCACAACGCGGACACCGCGCGTCAACAGTTCGGCGTCACCGGTGTGGGCACCAAGATCTGCGCGCTGTCCGACGGCGTCAACTCGCTCGCGACCTCGCAGGCGCGCGGCGAACTCCCGGCGGGCGTCGACGTGATCCCCGGTCAGGAAGGCGACGGTGACGAGGGCACCGCGATGCTCGAGATCATCCACGATCTCGCGCCGAACGCGTCGCTCGGTTTCGCCAGCGCGTTCAACTCCGACGCCAGTTTCGCCGACAACATCCGCAAGCTGCGTTTCGACGCGGGCTGCGACGTCATCGTCGACGATGTCCTGTACTTCAAGGAGTCGCCGTTCCAGGATTGGATCATCGCCCAGGCCGTGAACGACGTGACCGCCGACGGCGCGCTGTACTTCTCCTCGGCCGGTAACGAGGGCAACGTCACCGACGGCACCTCGGGCCACTGGGAAGGCGACTTCGTCGACTCCGGCAAGAGTGTCGGCAAATTCGCCGGTACCGCGCACAACTTCGCCGGTGCCGCGGGCAACCAGATCTTCGAGCCGATCTCCGACGCCTCCTCGGCGCGGTTGCCGGTCACGCTGTTCTGGTCGGACCCGCTGGGCGCCTCGAACAACGACTACGACCTGTACCTGCTGAACGCGGCGGGCAACGTCGTGGACTTCAGCCAGGACAACCAGACCGGCACCCAGGACGCCTACGAGCGAGTGGACACACCCGCCGCCGGCGGGATCGGGCTCCGGCTGGCCATCGTCAAGTTCTCCGGTGAAGGCCGTTACCTGTCGCTGTCCGCGCTGCGCGGTCGTTTCTCCGACTCGGCCGACGGCCTCAAGGCCTACACCAGCCCCGGCGTGACCGTGGGCCACTCGGCCGCGCGGGACGCGTTCAGCGTCGCGGCCGCCCCGGCGGCCAAGGCGTTCCCGCGTGCGCTCGAACCGGGCGACCCGGCCAACCCGGCGGGTCCGTTCCCCGGTGCCTTCGGCGCGGCCACGAAGGTCGAACGGTTCACTTCGGACGGTCCGCGGCGGATGTTCTACCAGGCCGACGGCACCCCGATCACGCCGGGCAACGTGTCCGGGACCGGTGGCGAGGTCCGCGCCAAACCGGATATCACCGCGGCCGACGGTGTCTCGACCAGCGTCACCGGCTTCACCACGTTCTACGGCACGTCGGCCGCGGCGCCGCACGCCGCCGCGATCGCGGGCCTGGTGCTCTCGGGTAACCCGGGGCTGCCTCCGGCCGACGTGCGCGAGGCACTGGTCAACACCGCCGTCGACATCCTGGCTCCGGGCCGCGACAACTCCAGCGGCGCGGGCGTCATCCTCGCCGACAAGGTGCTCGCCTACACCGGAGCCAGCCCGCAGCCGCTCGCGACGGCGGGCCGGCCGACGGTCACCCCGGCCGACGGCGGTTCCGCGCTCGACCCGGGCGACACCGCCAAGGTGACCCTGCCGGTGACCAACCGCGGCGACGGCACCGCGACGTCCACCAGCGTCGTGCTCTCCAGCCCGACCCCCGGGGTCACGGTGGCGCCGCGATCGAAGTCGTACGGCACGATCAGCCCCGGGCAGACCGGCGTGAACGATTTCACCATCACCGTTCCCGCCACGCAGGAACTCGGCGTGCCGGTGGTGCTGAACGCCCGCGTGACCTTCGCGGGTTCGTTCTCGCCGACCACTTCCACGTTCTCGTTGCCGGTCGGCACCCCGTCGCCGGTGACGCGGGACTTCGCCTACGCCGGGGCCGCGGTGGCGATCCCGGACAGCGACCCGACCGGCGTGACCGTGCCGATCACGGTGAGCGGGGTCGGACGCGCGTCGAAGCTGACGTTCTCGGTGGACGGGGCGACCTGCAACGCCGACCAGACGTCGACGACCGTGGGCATCAACCACTCGTACGTCGGTGACCTGGTCGGCACGCTGACCTCGCCCTCGGGTGCCAAGGCGACCGTGTTCCAGCGCAACGGCGGCTCGGGTAACAACCTGTGCCAGGTCGCCTTCGCCGACAACGCGGCCACCGCGTTCAGTTCGGTCAGCGCGGTGAACGCGCCGTTCACCGGCACCTACAAGCCGGCGCAGGCACTCGGCGGTCTGGCCGCCGGCACGGCCGACGGCACCTGGCAGTTCACCGCGGTGGACGTCGCCGGTGGCGACACCGGGTCGATCCGCGCGCTCTCCTTGCACGTCAACGGTTTCGTTCAGCCCGGCGTGGCTGAGCGGCCCGCGAGCGTGGGTAAGTCGGTCGGTCGTGGTCCGGTGAAGCCGGTCTAGTCCTTTCGGTTTGCGGGTGAAGCCCCCCTTCCCTCGGCTCAGCCGAGGGAAGGGGGCCTTCACCCGCTTCGGGAAGACGTAACTCGTGTGATCAGGGACGTAACTCGCGTGATTGGAGGCCGCACTCGCGAGTTCCGTCTCTGATCACGCGAGTTCCGGGTCCGATCACGCGAGTGCGGTGTTCGGCCGCGGCATCGGCACTGAAAGATCGCCTGCCGATCCGAGCCGGGCCCCGTACGTTGGACCCATGGCGAGGGAGCGGCAGGTGGCGGGCGGGGGACGGGCGGTCGAGGTCGCCCCGGATCGCCTCGAAGGCTGGTACGCCCGCTTCGCCGTCCGTAACGAGGGTGTCCGCTCGACGGAACTCGCGGCGGACACCGTCACGGTCACCGCGGAGAACGGCGTCGTCGCCGGCGCGACCGTCCCTTTCGGACCCCTGAACGCCGAAGGAACCGTGCCGGGTCTCGCCGTCGGCCCGCTCATCGAGCACGCGCTGATCTCGCGAAGGATCGCGCTCCTGCTGGTGCGCCGCGGCGGGCACAGCGTCGGGATCGCGCGCGGGGGAGTGGTCGTCCAATCCAGGACGGACCGGCATCTGGTCCAAGGCCGGTCCGCGGCGGGTGGCTGGTCGCAGCAGCGGTTCGCGCGGCGCAGGGAAGGGCAAGCGCGCACAGCGCTTCGTTCCGCCGCGGATGACGCGTTCGAGGTACTCGTCCCACAATTGTCCGAAGTGGACGCTGTCGTGCTCGGCGGCGACCGTCGGGCGCTGGAAACACTGCGTGAGGACAAGCGGCTGGCGCCGTTGTTCAAGCGTGCCGAACCCCGCGTGCTCGACATCGCCGAACCGCGCCGCACGGTGCTCGAAGACGCGGCCGAACGGGCGGTCGCGGTCGAGATCACCCTCTTCGGGCCGTGACGTCGGGCACGGTCCGATAAAACCGTTCGACACCGGCCCGTACACTGATCGCGTGGACATCCTCTTGGAGTGAGCTCCTCGTCTGCCCCTCGGCAGACGAGTCGAAGCCGTCCGCTCATCCATCCTTTTACCGGGAGTTCCCGTGATCACGGCCTCTGGCCTGCAGCTGCGCGCAGGCTCACGCATTCTGCTCGACGACACCAACGTCCGCATCCAGCAGGGCGACCGCATCGGCCTGGTCGGCCGCAACGGCGCCGGCAAGACCACCTCGCTCAAGGTGCTGGCGGGGGAGGGCGAGCCGTACGCCGGCGAGGTCCGCCGCAGCGGCGAGCTCGGCTACCTGCCGCAGGACCCGCGCGAGGGCGACCTGTCCGTCACCGCGAAGGATCGCGTGCTCTCCGCGCGCGGCCTCGACACCTTGCTGCGCAACATGGAAAAAGCGCAGACCGCGATGTCGGAGCTGGCGGACGAGAAGGAACGCGACAAGGCGGTCAACCGCTACAGCCGGCTCGAAGAGCGCTTCGCCTCCCTCGGTGGTTACGCCGCCGAGAGCGAGGCCGCGCGGATCTGTTCCAACCTCGGCCTCGCCGACAGGGTGCTCGAGCAGACGCTGCAGACGCTCTCGGGCGGTCAGCGCCGCCGCGTGGAGCTCGCCCGGATCCTGTTCGCCGCCGCCGAAGCCGGCGCGGGTGGCAAATCCGAGACGATCCTGCTGCTCGACGAGCCCACCAACCACCTCGACGCAGACTCCGTCAACTGGCTTCGCGGCTTCCTGAAGCAGCACGACGGCGGTCTCGTGGTGATCAGCCACGACGTCGAACTGCTCGCGGACGTGGTCAACAAGGTGTGGTTCCTCGACGCGACCCGCGGCGAGCTCGACCTGTACAACATGGGCTGGCAGCGCTATCTCGACGCGCGCGCCACCGACGAGAAGCGCCGCCGCCGCGAGCGCGCGAACGCCGAGAAAAAGGCGTCCGCGCTGCAGCAGCAGGCCGCGAAACTGGGTGCCAAGGCGACGAAGGCCGTGGCCGCCAAGAACATGGCCCGCCGCGCCGAGCAGATGCTGTCCGCGCTCGACGAGACCCGGCAGGCCGACAAGGTCGCCCGGATCAAGTTCCCCGAGCCCGCGCCGTGCGGCCGGACCCCGCTCACCGCGGAGGGGCTTTCGAAGTCCTACGGTTCGCTCGAGATCTTCACCGGAGTCGACCTCGCCATCGACCGCGGGTCGAAGGTCGTCGTACTCGGATTGAACGGCGCCGGAAAGACGACTTTGCTCCGGCTGCTCGGCGGAATGGAAACTCCGGATACCGGTGAGACCATTCCGGGTCACGGATTGCGTTTGGGCTATTACGCACAGGAACATGAAACGCTCGACCACGATGCGTCCGTGTGGGAAAATATCCGTCACCTCGCCCCGGACACGGGAGCTCAAGAGTTGCGGAACCTTCTCGGGTCGTTCCTCTTCACCGGTGAGCAGCTCGATCAACCCGCCGGCACGCTCTCCGGCGGTGAGAAGACCAGGCTCGCGCTCGCCGGTCTGGTGTCCAGCGCTGCCAACGTTTTGCTGCTCGACGAGCCGACGAACAACCTGGACCCGGCCAGTCGCGCCCAGGTCCTGGACGCTTTGCGCAGCTTCGCCGGAGCCGTCGTCCTGGTGACGCACGACCCGGGCGCCGTCGAGGCACTGGAGCCGGAACGCGTGATCCTGCTGCCGGACGGAACCGAGGACCATTGGTCGGCGGATTATCTGGAACTTGTCCAGCTTGCGTGACGCCTGCGTCCGTTCGGGTGCTTGATCGATGCCATCCGGCCACTGAAATGGCCCAATGTGATCGCGGTTTCGGCAGTTTTGCGCTCGTCGTCTGGCATTCCGGCGCTCAGTGTTCGATCATTGCGGCGACAGGGGCCGTTATGTGGCCCAGAACACTCTCGGCGGGAAGGCGATCGACGTGGCTGATCTCAAGAAAGGCGCGCGGATCACCGGCAACACGCGTGACAAGCTGGCCGCTGACCTGAAGAAGAAATACGAGAAGGGCTCGAGCATCCGCGCCCTCGCGGAGTCCACGGGCCGCTCGTACGGGTTCGTGCACCGGGTCCTCTCGGAATCCGGCGTCCAGCTGCGCGGCCGTGGCGGTGCCACCAGGGTCAAGAAGAAGTAGTCACGAGGAAGTAGCGGACTGCTGCGCGGGGGGCGCAGTTCCCTTTCCGGGGCCCGCTGTTTCACGGGTTTCCGCGGCCAGGCCGTGTTCGCTGGAGATGAACACCAGCCTGGCACCGAGCAGGACCAGCGGATACACCAGGTACCCGTACCTGGTGGCCGGAGTGAGCATGATCAGCGCGACGAGCCCGACGGCCATGCGCAGCAGCGCGTCCGAACCGGTCTCGGGAGGACGGCGCAGCAGCCAGACCAGGATCGCGACGGCCGCGATCCCGAGCAGGGCGAAGGAAACCGCCGTGCCCGCCGGGCCGAGCGAGGCGATGAGGTGGCCGGGCAACGGGCTCGCCGCCGGTGACTTGAGCACCCCGATTCCCAGCGGGAACCGGAAGACGTGCTCGATGAACGCCTTGGGGTCCACCAGGTAGACGGGTACGTGCAGGACGAGGGTCGTCACCACGAGTGCCGCGGCGAATCCGGCCAGTGCGCGAGGACCACGCCGCGTGATCAACAGGACACCGAGGACCACTATCGCGGGCGCGACGATGAGTTTCGCACTGACCACGAGCGCCAGCACCAGACCGGCCGACACCGCGCGGCCGGTCGTGGCCAGCGCGAAGGACAGCACCAGCAGGCCTACGATGGCCAGATCCGGCCCGGCGACCGCCCAGGTCAGCGCGGTCAGCGGGCAGGCGAGCGCGAGTTGCGCAGCACTGACCGGAATCTTCGGCCATTTCAGCAGCCGCAGCGTCAGCAGTACACACGCGACGGCCGCGAGCGCGAACATCCAGCGCGCGTCGGTGAGGGCGTTCGCGACCGCTCCGCCACCGGACCGCGCTGAGGTGGCCTCAGCGGGAAAAAGCACGTCGGCCAGAGCACGGGGCAGGCCGAAGACAGTCATTACCGGACCGTATGGCGTGTAATCGTTTACTTCCACCGCGCGACCGAGCGTGGTGACGTCGACGTACGGGGTTCCGTTCTCCAGAAGGAGTTTCGCCGACCGTTCGATCACCCAGACCTCGGGCTGGGCGGCCCACGAGTTCGGGGTGACGAGCCAGTCCACTCCGGTCAGACGGCGAATGACGAGCATTCCCAACGGAAGGATCATCGCGAACAGGCCGATCGCCCCGATACCGAGCCACCGCGAACCGAGCGCGCCGGACGGGCGTTCGCCGCGCCGGGCGGCGACCATCAGCCAGCCGGAGTGGAGCACGGCGAGGCCGTAACCCGCTACAGCGAAGTTCGCCCACACGCGATAGCCGTAGAACTCCGCGACGGCCGTGTTCACGACGGCGAAAGCGAGGCAGCCCGTGTAGAAGACCAGGTCTGTGGTCAGTCGTCGCCGGTCCGGGTCCATGGTCACCGGCTCAGGCTACCGACGTGGCCGCGTCCGCCGGAAAGAGGACGCGGAAACCGGGAAGCATCCGGTGTGCTCCGGTGTTGGTCATGCTTATATCCGGGAAAACCCTCGACTATTATCGAGGTTCTGGGGGCAAAGAGAGGGTTCTCATGGACAACACTTGGTCGCTGATGAACTCGGCGATGAAGTCGGCCGACGTGCCGAAGGGGCTGCACAAGGGCACGCTCCGTCGCGTCGCGCGGTTCGCCAGGCCGCATTGGCGGAGGCTGTGGGTGTTCCTGGCGCTCACCGTCGTCTCGGCAGTGCTGGCGGTGAGCACGCCGGTGCTGGCCGGGAAGGTGGTCGACGCGATCATCGGGGGGCACGACGTCTCGCTGGTGGTGTGGTTGGCCGTGGTGATCGCGGGGCTGGCGCTGATCGACGCCGGACTCGGACTGGCGGAACGGGCGCAGTCGTCGAGGATCGGCGAGGAGATCATCCTCGACCTTCGGCTCGCGGTGTACCGGCACGTGCAGCGGATGCCGGTCGCGTTCTTCACACGCACCCGCACCGGCGCGCTGGTGAGCAGGCTCAACAACGACGTCATCGGCGCGCAGCGCACGTTCACCGCGACACTGTCCGGATTGGTCACCAACGTGATCCAGCTCGTGCTTTCGCTGGTGGTCATGATGACACTGTCCTGGCAGGTCACGCTGCTGGCGCTGGTGCTGCTGCCGGTGTTCATCCTGCCGACACGGCGGCTCGGACGGCGGATGGCCGCGCTGCAGCGGGAGGCGGGGCAGCTCAACGCGTCGATGACCACGCAGATGACCGAGCGGTTCTCCGCGCCGGGCGCGACACTGGTGAAGCTGTTCGGCGACCCGGCGCGCGAGGTGGGCGACTTCGGCTCGCGGGCCGGGCGGGTGCGCGACATCGGGGTGCGGACGGCGATGCTGACGCGCTGGTTCCTGACCAGCCTGACCACGGTTTCCGCGCTCGCGCAGGCCCTCGTCTACGGACTGGGCGGCTACCTCGCGCTGACCGGGGCGCTCGCGCCGGGCACCGTCGTGGCGCTGGCGCTGCTGCTGACCAGGCTGTACTCGCCGCTCACCGCGCTGGCGAACGTCCGGGTGGACGTGATGACCGCGCTGGTGTCGTTCGAGCGGGTCTTCGAGGTGCTCGACCTCAAGCCGATGATCGAAGAGAAGCCGGACCCGCGCCGCGTTCCCGAAGGCCCGGTTTCGGTGGAGTTCTCGGACGTCCGGTTCGGTTATCCCGCGGCGGACCGGTACTCGCTGGCGTCACTGGAGGATGTGTCCACTTTGGATCATCGAGGCGGCGAGGAGGTATTGCACGGCATCAGCTTCCGCGCCGAACCCGGGCAGATGGTGGCCTTGGTCGGTTCATCCGGAGCGGGCAAGTCGACGATCGCCTCGCTGCTGCCGCGCCTCTACGACGTCGACGCCGGATCGGTCCGCTTGTCCGATGTGGACGTTCGTGACCTGGGTTTCGCCGCGCTGCGGGAAACCGTCGGCGTGGTGACCCAGGACGGGCATCTCTTCCACGACACGATCAGAGCGAACCTCGAATACGCGCGGCCCGGCGTCACCGACGCCGAGATCTGGTCGGCGCTGGAGAAGGCGCGGCTGTCCGAGCTGATCCGGGAGTTGCCGGACGGGCTGGAGACCGTGGTGGGGGAGCGGGGTTACCGGCTCTCCGGCGGGGAACGGCAGCGGCTGACCATCGCCCGGCTCCTGCTGGCGCAGCCGAGGGTCGTCGTTCTCGACGAGGCGACCGCGCATCTGGACTCGCAGTCCGAGGCCGCCGTGGGCGAGGCACTGACCGACGCGCTGGACGGGCGGACCGCGCTGGTCATCGCGCACCGGTTGTCGACGGTGCGGGCGGCGGACCAGATCCTGGTGATCGAGCACGGCGAGATCGTCGAGCGGGGAACGCACGAAGAGCTTCTCGCGCGCGAAGGGCGCTACGCGGCGCTGTACCTGACGCAGTTCTCGGAGGAGCCCGCGGTTGCGTGACCGCGTGCCATGAACGGTCCGTTCCTTGCAAAATTCGCAAGGAACGGACCGTTCCTAGCGCGCGTGGGGGGCCTGCGTCCGCGCGAGCGGAGAAGCTAGCGGAGGGCGGGGACCCGCTCGCCGTACTTGGCCAGCAGCGCGGCGTTGGCCTCGTCGCCACCGTCCACGTTGGAACTACGCCACAGCGGGATGTCGACACCCTGGGCCGCGCCGAGGTCCACGACCTCGGCGAGGACGAGGTTCCACAGGAACGCGTTGATCACAGTGGACAGTGGCGCGGTGCGCGGCGCGTCCGGCGGATAGCTCGAGTCGCCGGGGCGGACGTGGGAGTCGAGCACGATGCTCGCCTCTTCGATCAGCGTCGTCGCAGCGCGTTTGGGCGCCGCGGCCACGGACGCGGCCGAACTCACCGCGATGACCGACGCCCCGCGCTTCCGCGCCCCGGCGGCCAGTTCGACCGGGTACGGGTTGACGCCCGAGGTCGAGAACACCACCAGCAGGTCGTCCGGCCCCGGCGCGCGCTCGGCCAGCACCTCTTCGGCGAGCCCGGAGCGGCGCTCGGTCTTGGTGCTGTGCTGCGCGCCGTGCAGCGGCAGCAGTTCGGGGTGGTAGACCGGGTACACACAGGCGAGCCCGCCCGCGCGGTAGAAGGTCTCGGCGACCGCGGCCAGCGAATGCCCGGCCCCGGCGGTGAACACCAGGGCGTCCGCCCGGATGACCCCCAGGATCAGCTCGGCCGATTTCCGGATCTGCGCCGCGTTACCCCGTTCGGCTTCCGCGAGCCGTTCGGCGACGTCTGCATAACGTTCGGTGGTGCTCACCACATCCGCCCTTCCGTCTGGAGGTCAGCGACGAATGTATCGCGTGGACCAATGGCCGAAGTGGAATACATCGGGTCATGATCGAGGTTGACCCGATCGCTGCGGCCGGGGTTTCGAAGACTGGAGGGCTCAGGGTGAGCGAGGCTGATCCCGCGGTGCGGATTTGGCGAGAACGCGGCCAGGTGAAAGCCGTGGTGCTGGTACTGCACGGCGGCGCGGAGCACAGTCATGCCCGTGTGGCGCCGTGGCGGCTGGCCTACCAGCGGATGGTGCCGCTGGCCAAGGACGTCCACCGGACGGGCCGGGAGCACGGCGTCGAGGTGCGGCTCCTGCGCAACCGGATCTACGGCTGGAACGACAACGGTACCGACGCGCTCGCCGACGCGCGCTGGGCCTTGCGACGGATCCACGAGGAGCACCCGGATGTGCCGGTGATCCTCGTCGGCCATTCGATGGGCGGGCGGGTCGCCGTGCGCGTCGCCGACGATCCGGCGGTCATCGGCGTCTGCGCGCTGGCGCCGTGGACACCACCGGGCGAACCCATCCACGCCGTCGGTGGTCGCGCCGTGCTCATCGCGCACGGGACCAAGGACCGGATGACCGATCCGGTGGCCTCCCACGCTTTCGCCGAACGTGCCGAGAAGGTGACGTCGCGATCCGCGCGGTTCGAAATCGGTGGCGAAGGGCACGCGATGCTACGCAGGTCTCGCGTCTGGAACCGCCTCGTACGGGCTTTCGCACTCGAGCTGATCGAAGCCGGGGAGATCGACGAAACACTGAGCGGGGCCTGGGGCCGGCCGAGTTCGGAACGGCTGCGGATCCCGGTCTGAACCGGGCGGCAAGGAGTTCTCATGTCCACGTTCAGTGTCGATCGGACGGTAGGTTCGTCCGGTCTGTCCGCCCCTGGCGAAACCCGGTGGACGGGGTTGGCCACCCCGCCGCATTCCCCGTTCCGTGCGCGGATCGCCGAGCAGTTGTTCCGGCACGCGGTGCGCCCGTTGGACGTCCGCGTGCGCATGCCCGACGGCTCGCATCTGGGCGCGGGTGGCCCGGACGCGCCCGAGATGCGTCTCAACCGCCCCGCCGCCTTCTTCCACCGCCTCGGCGTGGACGCGAAGATCGGCTTCGGTGAGGCCTACATGGTCGGCGACTGGACGAGCGACGCGCTCACAGAGGTCCTGACCCCGTTCGCGGGGCGGATGGCGACGCTCGTCCCGCCGCTGCTGCAACGGTTCCGCCGGTTCGTCGACCGCGGCCACCCCGCGGCCGAGGAGAACACCGTCGAGGGTTCGCGGGCGAACATCCATCGCCACTACGACCTGTCCAACGAGCTGTTCGGCGCGTTCCTGGATCCGTCGATGATGTACTCGTCGGCGTTGTTCGGCCCGGACGACGACTTCACCACCGCGCAGCACCGCAAGATCGACAGCGTCCTGGACTACGCGGGTGTCAGGGAAGGCAGCACGGTGCTCGAGATCGGCACCGGCTGGGGCGAACTCTCGATCCGGGCCGCCGCACGCGGCGCCAGGGTCACGTCACTGACCATTTCGGAGGAGCAGGCGAAGCTGGCGACCGAGCGCATCGCGGCGGCGGGCTTCGCCGACCGTGTCGACGTCCGGCTGTGCGACTACCGCGACTCCTCAGGCGAGTACGACGCCGTGGTCAGCGTCGAGATGATCGAGGCCGTCGGTGAGTCTTACTGGCCCACGTTCTTCGAGACCATCGGGAAGCGGCTGAAGCCGGGCGGCAGGCTGGGGCTCCAGGCCATCACCATGGACCACGAACGCATGCTCACCGCGGCCCGTTCGTACACCTGGGTGCACAAGTACGTCTTCCCCGGCGGGCTGATCCCGTCGACCACCTCGATCGAACAGGGGATGCTGGAGCACGCCCGGCTGAAACTGCAGGGAGTGCGCGAGTTCGGCCAGGATTACGCCCGCACGTTGCGGCTGTGGCGGGAGAGGTTCATCCAGCGGTGGGACGAAATCACCGAATTGGGCTTCGACGACGTCTTCAGCCGGATGTGGGAGTTCTACCTGGCCTACTCCGAGGCGGGCTTCCGCTCGGGGTATCTCAAGGTCCACCAGTTCGGATTCGCCGAAAACGGACGGTGAACGCCACCCAACCGATGCGGGGTGCCGTACGTCCTTCACCTAGGGTCTGCGGTTGACTGGCCCTACACGCGAGATCGGGACGGGTGATTCGGCATGACGTATGGAGGCGACGACCGAGGGCGACGGATGCCGCCACAGCGGCCGCCGTCCGGCCGCCCCCGGCGGCACCAGCCGGCGCAGATGATGCCGCTGCCGGGCCGGGGCACCAGCCCGTACGACGAGCGGACGGCACCCATGGGGCACGGGGGCCGGGAGCGTCCCGCCGGTCCGCCACCGCGCCGTCCCGGCCCGCCGCAGCCCCCTTCCGGCCGTCGCGCCGACGGTCCGAGGCCGCCGGCGCGACGTAAGCGCTGGGGTTTCGGCAAGGTACTGGTCACCTTGCTGACCGTGTTCGTGGTGTTCCTCGCCGGCGTGTGGGTGTACCTGGAGTTCTCCATCAACCGCGTCGACGCGCTGGCCGACTATTCCGGCCGCCCCGTCTCGGCCGAAGGCACCAACTGGCTGATCGTGGGCTCCGACAGCCGGGACGGGCTGACGCCCGAAGAGCAGGAAAAGCTGGTCACCGGTGACTCCAAGGCCGCGGGCGGTGGCAAGCGGACCGACACCATCATGATCGCGCACGTCCCGTCCAACAGCACCAAACCGACGCTGCTGAGCCTCCCGCGCGACTCGCAGGTGAGCATCCCGGGGCACGGCAAGAACAAGATCAACTCCGCGTTCTCGATCGGCGGCCCGGCGCTGCTCGCGCAGACGGTCGAGGGCGCCACCGGCCTGCGGATCGACCACTACGCCGAGATCGGCTTCGGCGGGTTCGCGAAGATCGTCGACGCGATCGGCGGGGTCCACATGTGCGTCGAGAAGCCGATGGAGGACACCTTGACCGGGATCAAGATCCCCGCGGGCTGCCAGGACCTCCAGGGCCCGCAGGCACTCGGGTTCGTCCGCATGCGGCACAGCGACGCGACCCCGCGTTCGGACCTCGACCGCGTCGCCAACCAGCGCAAGTTCATCGGCGCGCTGGTCAGCGAGATCGGCAGCCCCGGCACCCTGCTGAACCCGTTCTCGCTGTTCCCGCTGCTGTCGACGGGGCCCGACGCGCTGACGATGGATTCCGGCGACCACGTGCACAACCTGGTGGGGCTGGCGCTGGCGATGCGCGGGATCTCCTCGGGCGGCGTCGTCACCACGACGGTGCCGGTGACCAGCGGCTCGGCGGAGAACTGGGACAAGACGAAGTCGAAGCTGCTTTTCGACGCGCTGAAGAACGACACCGAAATCCCGGACAGCGCGATCTTGACCTGATTTCAGGTGCCTTCGGCGCCAGGAACGGTCCGTTCCTGGCGAAATTTGCCAGGAACGGACCGTTCCTGGCGTCTGCGGGGTCAGTCCGGCGCCCGAAAACCGGAGGCGCCCGGAGCGAAGGCGAGTCACCATGGGCGGATGGAAACGCCCGCCGAAACCCTCGCCGACGAAGTCGTCACGCTGCGCCGCTGGCAGCCGGAGCAACTCGAAACCCTCGCCGCCGTCGCAGGGGATTCGGCCGCGCATCTCGGCGCGTGGATGCTCTGGGCCGTCAACGGTTACGGCCGCGAGGAAGCCGCCGACTTCCTGGAGCACACCACCAGGAACTGGGCCGAAGGCAAGACCTACGATTTCGCGATCCTCGCCGAGGACGAACTGGTCGGCGGCACGGGCATGATCATCCATCCGGACCGGATCGAGATCGGCTACTGGCTCAGCCGTCACCACACCGGTCGCGGCTTCGTGACCAGGGCCGCCGAACTCCTGATCGACGAGGCCTTCCGGCTCGGCGCGCCGGAGGTCGAGATCCGGCACGACGAGGACAACATCGCGAGCGGCGCCGTGCCCGCACGGCTGGGGTTCACGATGATCGGCGACGAGGCCACCGAACCGCCGCTCGCCCCCGCCTGCGCGGGTATCACCAGGATCTGGCGGCTCAAGCGTCCTTGATGTCGCGCTCGCGTAAGGCAGCAAGCGCCTTGTCGGCGTGCACGGTGAACTTCAGTTCGCTCTTGATCACTTCGAGCACCTTGCGGTCGGTGTCGATGACGAAGGTGTGCCGCTTGGCGTGCAGCGGGCTGAATTTGCGCCACACGCCGAACTGTTTCGCCACCACACCGTCCACATCGGACAGCAGGGGATAGTCGAAGCCGTGTTTGGCCGAGAACTCCTGCTGTTTGGCGACGGCGTCCGGGCTGATCCCGACCCGGTGCGCGCCCACCTCGGCGAATTCGGCGGCCAGATCGCGGAAGTGGCAGCTTTCCGCCGTGCAGCCGCTGGTCATCGCGGCGGGGTAGAAGAACAGCACGACCGGCCCGGACGCGAGGAAGTCCGACAGCGTGCGCTGCTCGCCCTTGTCGTCGGGAAGGGTGAAGTCCGGGGCGATGTCACCATGGTCCATGGATGGATCCTGTCACGTCAGTGGGCGTGCCGTTCGATGAGCTCGTCGACCTCGTCCCCGGTCGCCGAATCCGCGACGAACGAACCACGCGCCGCGAGCACGCCGTACCGCCGGAGCCGCTCGGCCTGTTCGTGACTGTGGACGCCTTCCGCGCCGATGCGCAGTTTCAGCTCCTTGGCCCTGGCGACCAGCTGGCACAGATGACGGACGTCGGCCTCGTTCTCGCCGTCGGCCAGCGCGTCGACCACGGCACCGGACAGGATCACGTGGCGGACCGGCAGCCGGTGCCGCGGGATCAGCTCGAGATCGTCCGAGCCGGAGATCGTCAGCACGAGCTGGGCGCCCAGCTCGGCCAGTACGGCGAAGGAGTCGAGCACCTCGCCGTCTCCGTCGAGCACGGACTCGCGGTCCGTGCACAGCCGCAGCGCCTGGGCGGGCAGATTGTGCCGGTCGAGCTGTTCCTTGACCAGCAGGACCAGATCGGGCTCGATGGCCAGCCGGTTCGGCAGCCGTACGCAGACGTCGGGCGCGGCTTCGCCGAACCTGTTCCGCCACCTCGCGGTGGCGGCGAGCGATTCGGCCAGCAGCCACCGGCCGAGCGGGATGGTCATCCCGGTGATCTGCGCGAGCGGATAGAACTCGTCCGAGTCCAGATCGCCCTTCTCCGGATGGCTCCAGCGCAGTCCGGCGTTGACGGCGGCCAGCTGGTCGGGATTCGCGAGCTTGACCGTCGGCTGGTAGATCAGCGAGAACTCGCCGTTCTCCAGCGCCCCCGCGATGACCGCGCCGAGCTGGTAGCGGCTCCGGTCACGCGCGTCGAGTTCCGGATCGAACAGCATCCACTGCGCCTTGCCCGCCTCCTTGGCACGGTGCAGGGCGATTTCCGCGGCGCGAAGCAGGTCTTCGGGTCCGCCTTCGGCGACCGGGCGGACGACGATGCCCGCGCTCGCGCTGACCCCGATACCGTGCCCGCCGAGGTAGATCGGCTCGACCAGTTCCTCCAGGGCCCGCTCGACCAGGGTGATCACCTCGGGCGAGGTGAAGTCGCCGCGCAGCAGGACGGCGAACCCGTCGCCGGAAAGCCGGGCGACCGATCCGTTGTGCCTGCCGGTGAAGACGGACGTGAGCTTCTTCGCGACCCCGCGCAGCACCTGGTCGCCCACGCCGGCCCCGAGACCGTCGTTGATCACCTTGAAGCCGTCGACGTCGAGGTAGACGAGAGCCACCTGCTCGCTGCCGGACCCGGCGAGCGCGGTTTCGAGGGCGTTGTCGAAGGCGGTGGCGTTCGGGAGACCGGTCAGCGGGTCGTGCACGTTCTGGTGCAGCAGTTGTTCCTGCAGCAGGTGGATCTCGTTGGCGTCGGCGACCATCAGCACCGGATAGGTCGAACCGGGCCGGTCACCCGGCAGATCGGTCAGGGTCACGTCGACCCAGAGCGGACCTTCCTCGCCGTGGTCGATCAACAGGCGTTCCTGCTGGGTCGGCCTGCCGGCCGTCATGAGTTGCGAGAGCGCGTTCTGCAGCCGCGCGACGTCGTGGTCGGCCGAGCCGAGATCGGGGATCTCCCGTCCGCGCAGTGCGGTGGGACGGCAGCCGAGGAGTTTGCCGAGGGCGACGTTCGCCTCGACGATCGTGCCGTTGGGGTCGGCGAGCGCGATCCCGATGGGCGAGGCGGAATAGAGCTTGGAGAAGCGCTGCACAGCGGGCTGGTGACCGGGCTCGGCCAGGACGGCGTCCTTGGCGACGCCGAGCAGCAGCCGTTCGAGTTGCTCCTTGGGAAGCGATACTCCGTTAGTGTCAGCGAGCGTCTCGGCCCATCTCCGAGCGACGTCCACCAACCCTGGCGCGGAACCAGGCTCGGGCACACTTCACCTCTTCATGCGCGGTTTATGACCAGCTCAGACCGGGTGTCCGAACTCATGGGCCCACACCAGGTATGAGCCGACCGGGTGTAGTGCCACGGCATCATGCGCGATCCGGGGTGTCTACCGGCTGAAAGGGTGATCGCTACTACACGAGTGGTGACCGGACGTTACCAAGAGTACTCGATCGGGGATGTCCGTTCGGCCGGACTTCAGCGGGCCGTCAACCGGATCGGCAGGCCGTCCGCGGGAACGGGCAGCGAGACGTAGTCCCAGCGCGCGGTGTAACTCTCCGGGACCGACCACCGATACGCCCGCAGCATCTCGTGCAGCAGCGCCTTCACTTCGAACGTCCCGAAATGCAGGCCGACGCATTTGTGCGCGCCGCCGCCGAACGGCATCCAGGCGTAGCGGTGCGACTTGTCCTCGCGGCGTTCCTCGCCGAAGCGATCCGGGTCGAACCGCATCGGGTCGGTCCAGTACTCCGGCGCGAAATGGTTGACGGTGGGGGAGACCCCGACGAGTGTCCCTTCGGGAATGAAGTGTCCGAGAACCTCGGTGTCCTTCACGGTCTTTCTCGCCAGCGAAGGAACCGGGGCCACCAGCCGCAGAGCTTCCTTGATCACCAGGTCCAGTGTCGTCAGGGTCTCCAGCGCCTCGATGTCCGGCACGTCGTCGCCGAGCGCGAGGGACTCCTGGCGCGCACGTTCCTGCCACTCCGGGTTCTTGGCGAGGTGGTAGACGGCCGCGGCACTGGTGATGGTCGACGTGTCGTGTGCGGCCATCATCAGGAAGATCATGTGGTTGACGACGTCGGAGTCGGTGAAACGATCACCGTCTTCGGTGGTGGCGTGGCACAAGGCGGTGAAGAGATCGCCGCCGTCGCTCGCCCGTTTCGCGGGCAGGTTCGCCGAGAAGTAGCGTTCGAGGACCTTGCGGCCGTGCAGGCCCGCCGCCCAGCGGCCGCCGGGAACGGGAAACCGCACGATGGCCGTGCCCGCGCGCACGGAATTCACGAACGCGCGGTTGATCGCGGCCGCGTCGTCGCCGGACCGCATGCCCATGAACACGCGCGTCGCGACGTCGAGCGTGAGTTGCTTGAGGGACCAGTAGATCCGCGGGTTCGGCCGGTCCGCCCACGCGGCGATGCCCTCGCGCAGAGCCGGTCCCATCTGGTCGACGTAACCGGTGAGCCGTTGCCGGGTGAACGCCGCCTGCATGATCCGGCGGTGCAGGTGATGCTCGCCGAAGTCGAGCAGCATCAGGCCGCGGTCGAAGAACTGCTCGATGAAGAACTTCCAGCCCTCCTGGGAGAAGGCCTTGTCCTTGTTCACCAACGCGATCTGTGTGGCCTCCGGGCCGGAGAGCGCGACGATGCGTCTGCCGAACGCGCCCATCCACGACACCGGGCCGTAGGTCTCGTAGCGTTTGAGGCCGAACTCGATGCCGAAGCGCATGAAGTCCAGCGCGTGCCCGATGACCGGCGGGCCTTCGTCGCCGAGGACGGGTTTGAGGCCCGGCGGGGCGGGCGCGAGTTCACGGACCGGCCAGGTCGCGCCGAGCCAGCGCTGGTCGACCGAACGCGGCAAGGGGATCGACGTGAGTGGCGGGACCCGCTCGCGCAGTGCCCCGGTGACCTTTTCGACGGCGTTCGCCATGGTGACCATCTCCCCGCTGAGATCGCTGCCGCTCCACCATCGCATCCTTATTGACGTTCTGACAATACCTCGGCGGAAGTTCCGTGAAGGCCTCCTTGAGGGACCCAGGGTCCCTCAAGGAGGCCTTCACGGAACGTCAGGAAGCCCGCCCGGGGTGTCGTCCGTCTGATCACGTGAGTTCGCTGTTCAATCACGCGAGTTACGTGTCTGATCACGCGAGTTCGCCGTTCGATCACGTGAGTCGCGTGTGTGCAGGGTCAGTCCCAGTCGAGGGCGCCACCGGACTGGTACTCGATGACGCGGGTCTCGAAGAAGTTCTTCTCCTTCTTGAGGTCCATCGCCTCCGACATCCACGGGAACGGGTTCTCGGTCTCGCCGAAGATGGGCGCGAGGCCGATCTGCTGCGCGCGACGGTCGGTGATGAAGTGCATGTACTGCTCGATCAGTTCGGCCGAGAGCCCGAGCATGCCGCGCGGCATGGTGTCGCGGGCGTAGGCGACCTCGAGCTCGCAAGCCTCGGTCAGCATCATCCGGATCTCCGCCTGGAACTCCTCGGTCCACAGGTGCGGGTTCTCGATCTTGATCTGGTTGATGCAGTCGATGCCGAAGTTCAGGTGGATCGACTCGTCGCGCAGGATGTACTGGTACTGCTCGGCGATCCCGATCATCTTGTTCCGGCGGCCGAGCGAGAGGATCTGCGCGAAGCCGGTGTAGAACCACATGCCCTCGAAAATCACGTAGAACGCGACGAGGTCACGCAGGAAGTTCTGGTCGGCTTCCGGGGTGCCGGTCTCGAAGTCCGGGTTCTCCAGGTTCTGCGTGTACTTCAGCGCCCACGCGTCCTTGTCCGAAATGGACGGGACCTCGCGGTACATGTTGAACAGCTCGCCCTCGACCAGGCCGAGGCTTTCGCAGATGTACTGGAAGGTGTGCGTGTGCACGGCCTCCTCGAACGCCTGGCGCAACAGGTACTGGCGGCATTCGGGGTTGGTGATCTGGCGGTACACCGCGAGCACGATGTTGTTGGCCACGAGCGATTCCGCGGTGGCGAAGAAGCCGAGGTTGCGCTTGAGCATGGTGCGCTCGTCCTCGGTGAGGCCGTCGGACGACTTCCACAGCGCGATGTCGGCCTGCATGGCGACCTCGGTCGGCATCCAGTGGTTGTTGCAGCCGGCGAGGTACTTCTCCCACGCCCAGGTGTACTTCATCGGCAGCAGCTGGTTGACGTCGGCGCGGGCGTTGATCATCCGCTTGTCGTCGACGTTGATGCGGGCGGCGCCGACTTCGATCTCACCGAGGCCGGTGGCGCCGGTGGCGGAGTCAAAGGTGGTCATGAAGGCTCACTTTGAGAGTTGGGGGGTCGGGGGGGGGGGGGGGGGGGGGGGGGGGGGGGGGGGAGGGGGGGGGGGGAGGGGGGGGGGAGGAGGGGGGGGGGACGCAGCCCGCATCCCCCCTCCTGGCCTTTCG
>NZ_JBVJCE010000002.1:338578-354237 GCF_055588925.1 Amycolatopsis sp. NPDC041971
GAGCGCGGTTAGTCGGTGGGGTCTGGTTGGGGGGTTTTGTTGCCGCCGCGCCCCACCCCCCCCCCCCCCCCCCCCCCCCCCCCCCACGACCGGGCGGTCACTGGCAGGCTTCGCAGTCGGGGTCGTCGATCCGGCAGGCCGCGCCTTCGGTGGCGACGAAGTCGACGTCCGAGACCTTCGGCATCTCCTTCGGCTCCGGCTTGGCGGCCGGTGCCGGAGTGGTCACCGGGACGGCCGGGACCGCGGCGGCGGGCGACGGCGAGACCGCGGCGGCGGCCGACGGGGCAGGCGAAGCGGCGGGAGCCGGGGCAGCGACGGCGGGCTTGGGTGCCGAAGGTGTGGCCGGGGCCGGGGTGGCCGAGACCGCGTTCAGCTTGCCGTCGGTGCCGCGCAGGGTGCTCTTCTCCACGTGCGTCGCGGACCGCGCCCGCAGGTAGTACGTGGTCTTGAGGCCCTTGTGCCAGGCGTAGCGGTACAGCTCGTCGAGCTTGCGGCCACTGGGCGCCGCGATGTACAGGTTCAGCGACTGCGCCTGGTCGATCCACTTCTGGCGCCGCGAGCCGGCGTCCACCAGCCACTTCGACTCGATCTCGAACGCGGTGGCGTACAGCGCCTTGAGGTCGTCCGGAACGCGGTCGATCTGGCCGAGGCTGCCGTCGAAGTACTTCAGGTCCGAGACCATGACCTCGTCCCACAGTCCGCGCTCCTTGAGCGAGCGGACCAGGTGCGGGTTCACCACGGTGAAGTCGCCGGACATGTTCGACTTGACGAACAGGTTCTGGAACAGCGGCTCGATCGACTGCCCGACACCGCAGATGTTGGAGATCGTCGCGGTCGGCGCGATCGCCATCACGTTGGAGTTGCGCATCCCCACCGTTTTCACCCGATCCCGCAGCGGCGCCCAGTCCAAAGTGGACGAGGTGTCGACGTCGAGCGCGTCGCCCTGTCGTGCGTCGATCAGCAGCTGCATCGAGTCGATCGGCAGGATTCCCTTGCTCCACAAGGAACCCTCGAACGTCTGGTACTGGCCGCGCTCCTCCGCGAGGTCGGTCGATGCCGAGATCGCGTAGTAGCTGATGTGCTCCATGCTGGTGTCCGCGAACTGGACGGCCTCGTCCGAGGACAGCGGCACGCCGATCTCGAACAGCGCGTCCTGGAACCCCATCAGGCCCAGCCCGATCGGGCGGTGGCGCAGGTTGGAGCGGCGCGCCTCCGGAATCGTGTAGAAGTTGATGTCGATCACATTGTCGAGCATGCGGACCGCGGTGCGCACGGTCTTCTCGAGCCGCTCGGTGTCCAAGCCCTCGGGGGTGACGTGCTTGAGCAGGTTCACCGAACCGAGGTTGCAGACCGCGACCTCGTCGGTGGTGGTGTTCAGGGTGATCTCGGTGCACAGGTTGGACGAGTGCACGACACCCACGTGCTGCTGCGGCGAGCGCAGGTTGCACGGGTCCTTGAAGGTGATCCACGGGTGGCCGGTCTCGAACAGCATGGTCAGCATGCGGCGCCACAGGTCGACCGCGCGGATCTTGCGGAACACCTTCAGCTCACCGCGTTCGGCGGCGGCCTCGTACTCGCGGTAGCGCTCGGCGAACGCGGTGCCGTAGAGGTCGTGCAGGTCCGGGGTCTCGTTCGGCGAGAACAGCGTCCACTGCGCGTCGGCCTCGACGCGGCGGAGGAACTCGTCCGGCACCCAGTTCGCGGTGTTCATGTCGTGCGTACGACGACGGTCGTCGCCGGTGTTCTTGCGCAGGTCGAGGAATTCCTCGATGTCCACGTGCCAGGTCTCGAGGTACGCGCAGGCCGCGCCCTTGCGCTTGCCACCCTGGTTCACCGCGACCGCGGTGTCGTTGGCGATCTTGAGGAACGGCACGACACCCTGCGACTGGCCGTTGGTGCCCTTGATGTGCGCGCCGAGGCCGCGGACCGGGGTCCAGTCGTTGCCGAGGCCGCCCGAGTACTTCGCCAGCAGCGCGTTGTTCTTGTACGCCTGGAAGATCGAGTCCAGGTCGTCGTCCACCGTGGTCAGGAAGCAGGACGACAGCTGCGGACGTGTGGTGCCCGAGTTGAACAGCGTCGGGGTGGATGCCATGAAGTGGAACGACGAGAGCAGCTCATAGAATTCAATGGCACGAGATTCCCTGTCATCCTCGCGGATCGCCAGACCCATCGCGACGCGCATGAAGAAAGCCTGCGGCAGCTCGAAACGGACACCGTCGTGGTGCTGGAAGTACCGGTCGTACAGGGTCTGCAGGCCGAGGAAGCCGAAGTCGAGGTCACGCTCGGCGCGGATGGCCGAGGTGATCTTGTCCAGGTCGAAGGTCTGGAGTTCGGGGTTGACCAGCTCCAGCTCGATGGCGCGCTTGAGGTAGTCCCGGAAGTACTGCGGGTACCGCGCGGTCATCTCGTTCTGGCTGGCCTGCTGCGGCGCGCCCGCGAGGTAGCTGAGCGCTTCACCGCGGAGCTTGTCCGCCAGCAGCCGGGCGCTGACGTAGGAGTAGTTCGGCTCCTGCTCGACGAGCACGCGCGCGGCCATGATCTGGGCGAGGGCGAGTTCGTCGGCGCTGATGCCGTCGTAGAGGTTGCGCTTGGCTTCGGCCAGCACCGGCTCGGCCGAGACGTCTTCGAGTCCGGCGACGGCCTCGCCGACCACGTGTGAGACGCGAGCCCAGTCGAGCGGGCGGAGCGAACCGTCGGCTGCCTTGACGCTGATGGCGACGTCGGACGACGCGGGCTTCTCGGCCTCACGCGCCTTCGCGCGCTCATCGCGATACAGGACGTACGCGCGGGCGACCTTGTGATGCTCGCCGCGCATCAGCGCCAGTTCGACGATGTCCTGGATCTGCTCGATGTGCAGTGCGGTCTCGGGACCGGCGTGGCGGAGCAGGGTGGCTTCGATCTGTTCGGTCAGTTCGTTGACCAGGTGGTGGATCCGCGACGAGGCGGCCGCGTCACCGCCCTCGACGGCGAGGAAGGCCTTGGTCACGGCGACCGAGATCTTGTTCGCGTCGAAGGGGGACACGCTGCCGTCCCGCCGGATGACTCGCACGGTCGCGGGCGTCGTGTCCGAAGACGAGGGCGGCCGCTGACCGGTATCGACTGACATGCGTCACTCCACTGTATCTCTTGAAAAAGGCGCGTTGAAGCACCACAAGGCCTCACAAGGCCGTGCGCTGCGGGTTCACCAAGCTGTCCGACAACCGCTCCCGAGCGGTCTCCCCGTCGCTGGGCGATGTCGGTTCCCAGAGACTACATGTAGGGGTCGGAGCCTGCACGTGCCCCAATGGGTGGCGTGTCGTGGTCTCACCCTGCCGGGTTAGACGATCACGCTGAGCGGCTGGTCAGCCCCCGAAAACGAGCTTGAAATCGCGCAGACAGGCGCTCGCGACGGGCCGCTGACCGGCGAGGAAGCCGAACGGGCCGGACTCGTTGATCCGCCAATCCGCAGCCGCGGGAAACGGTTTCGCCGTCGCTCGGACGGGGCTTCGTTTGAGACGGCCGTCCAGCATTTGGACAACGTCGAAGGCGGCGGGCATCCGCACCGGGAGACTCGGGCGGGCGGTGAAGGCGGCCGTCGCGATCCAATCCTCGTGGGTGGCCGCCGAGGCGGTGAAGGTCCGCCCGGGGGCGAAGTCGAGCGCGGCGAGGTCCTTGGGAATGCCCCACAACGCGCGTCCGCCGGCGAGGGAGACCTCGCTGTCGACCCAGATGTCGGTGATGGAGCTGGAGAGACGCTCGCCGCGGACCGCGACGGTCGCCAGCAGCTCGTGGTACTGAAGCTGTCCGGGCTCCTGGTAGTCGATCCAGGCGGTGAACACCTGCGCGCGGCCGCCCAGTACGACCGGTTCGGCGCCGTCGGGCAGTGCGGGCAGTTCGCTCACCGGGACACGCCAGACCGACAGGTACGCCTGACCCGCCAGGTTCCAGGGTTCCGGGGGATAGGCGGTCACGCGTTCCGCCACGGCAGGTAGTCGGGCTGGTCGGTGTCGACGCGCATGGGGAACTCCGGTGGTCGTTTCTGCAGGAAGGACAGGACGCCTTCGACGGCGTCCGGGCTGGAGCCCAGGCCGCCGATCAGCCGGGAATCCAGTTCGTGCACGGGGAAGGGCGATTCCGCGCTGGCCATCCGGTACAACAGCTGCCGGGTCACCGCGACCGAAACGGGTGAGGTGGTCTTGGTGATCTCGAGGGCCAGCTCGCGTGCCTTGCCGAGCACTTCTTCGGGCTCGTGAACACTGTGGACCAGCCCGGCGGTTTTCGCTTCTTCGGCGCCGAACACGCGGCCGCTGATCATCCAGTCGAGTGCCGTGCCCATCCCGACGAGCCGCGGGAGGAACCACGCGGACGCGCCTTCGGGGTAGATCCCCCGGCGTACGAACACGAAGCCGAACCGGGAGTCCGTGGACGCCAGGCGGTAGTCGCACGACAGCGTGATCGTGACGCCGCCGCCGACGGCAGCGCCGCGCAGGGCCGCGATCACCGGCTTGTTCATCGTGAAGATCCGCTTCGAGCAGCGTCCCGCCGGCTCCTGCCAGGCCGCGTCCGGACCGGTCTCCGGGTCGAAGTCGAAGCCACCCTGGGTGAGGTCGGCGCCCACCGAGAAGTCCTTGCCGTTGCCGGTCAGGATCACCACCCGGACGTCTTCGTCGCGGTCGGCCCGGTCCATCGCGTCACCGAGTTCGTCGGCCATGCGGATGGTGTAGCCGTTGCGGGCCTCGGGCCGGTTGAGCGTGACCGTCGCGATGCGGTCGGCGACCTCGTAGGTGACTTCGGCGTACGCGCTCATGACGTGAAAGTAAAGCTATGTTGACAAGGTGTCAATAAGGCTCATTCGACGTCGTCCAAATGGTCCGCGTAGTACTCGACCGCTCGCCGGTACCGCTGCACGCCGTCGTCCGCGCTCGTCGCCGCGAGCACCTTAAGCAGCGTTCCCGCCGCTTCGCGCGCCTCGCCGAGGTTGTAGAGCGCCATCGCGAGGAAGGTCCTCAGTGCCGCGTCGTCCGGGAACTCGTCGAGGCCTCGGCGCAAGGTCTTGAGCGACTCGTCATACCGGCCCAGGGCGCGATAGGTGCTGCCGAGTCCGACGAACACGCCATGCCTGTCCTGAGTGGACAGACCTTCGCCCGCGAGCGCCTGCTCGTAGAACGGGGCCGCCGCCGCCTCCAGCCCGGCCGAATCATGTGCCCACGCGGTTTGGTAGGCGATCACGGCGTCCCGCGGGTTTCGTCCGGCCAGCTCGATCAAGCGCAGGCGGGCTTCGTCGGTGCCCTGCTCGCGCAGCCGGACCGCTTCCTGTGTCTCGTTCACGCGGCGGCTCCGTCGAAGGGCGGATAGCTCTCGCCGCCGACACGCTCCGCCACGACGATGTACTCGGCCAGCGCGTCCCGTGAACGCGCCAGCTTGGCCATCTGCTCGTCCAGCCGCCCGAGCCGTTCGCGCATCGCGGCCAGCAGTTCGGGGCAGCCGATCAGCTCGGGCTGCTCGCCGATCGCGCAGGGCAGCAGATACGCGATGTCCTCGGACGACAGGCCGGCGGCGAGCAGATGCCGGATCTGCTTCACCCGCAGCAAGGCCGTCTCGTCGTACTCGCGGTAGCCGTTCCTGCCGCGGCTCGCTTCCAGGAGGCCTTGAGCCTCGTAGTAGCGCAACTGATGCGTGTTGACGCCCGTCCGGTGACTCAGTTCACCGATTCTCATCGTTTCCTCACTTGACCTTCATACCGGTATCAATGTCGACGATGGTGCCATGACTGACAACGCGAACACCCCGGTATCGGTCGTCGGCCTCGGCCTGATGGGCACCGCGCTCGCCCGCGCGTTCCGGAAAGCCGGGCATCCCACGACCGTGTGGAACCGGACGGCCGCCAAAGCCGACTCCTTGGTCGCCGAAGGGGCGCGGCTCGCGCCTTCGATCGGCGAAGCGCTCGATGCGGGCGACGTGACGATCTTGTGCCTCACCGACTACTCGGCTGTGCATGACCTGCTCGACGATGCCGGTCTGGAGGGCACTACCCTGGTCAACCTGTCCTCGGGCAGTTCCGCTCAAGCGCGGGAAGCCGCCGCCTGGGCCGAAAAACGGGGCGCCCGCTACCTGGACGGCGCGATCATGGCCATCCCGTCGACGATCGGGACCGCCGAGGCGATGATCCTGCTCAGCGGGCCGCGGCCGGACTTCGACCTCCGCGCGCTCGGCACGATCAGTCATCTCGGCGAGGACCCCGGGCTGGCGTCCCTGTACGACGTCGCCGGGCTGACCATGATGTGGAGTGTCTTGAACGCGTGGCTTCAGGGCACGGCGATGCTCAAGACCGCCGGTGTCGACGCCGCGACGTACGCGCCGTTCGCCCGGCAGATCGCCGCCGGGGTGGCCGATTGGCTGCCCGGATACGCCGAACAGGTCGACAAGGATTCCTTCCCGGCCGAGGTCTCCTCCTTGGAGACCGACGCGCGGGCGATGGCGCACCTGGTCGAGGAAAGCGAAGCGCTGGGGGTGAACGCCGAACTGCCGAAGCTGTTCAAGGCGATGGCCGACCGCGCGATCGCCGCCGGGCACGGGGGAGAGCAGTACCCGGTGCTGATCCGCGAGTTCGAGCAGGCGGGGAAGTAGGCGGACGCGGCCGCGGACGGTGGTGGGCATCGGTCCGTGAAGTTCCCAGTGGCACCAGCAGTCACAACGGCGTCGCGTGAAGTCGCTTCCTGAGTACATGAAGGACCCCTTCCTTTCGCCTAGGTACAGGAAGGGGTCCTTCATGTACTTCCGCGGTTCCTCGGCACTGAGCGGGCCACGTCGAAGCAGGTGAAGGCGGCTGCGGAAGAGGGGATCCGTTCGCTGACCGGGGCCGTTCCGCCGCGCTGGACACCACCTCCGGCCGACCTCGCCCAAGAACAATCAGGCATGCTTGATTTTTTCGTCGGCGGGTGCCAGCCTGAAGACGACGCGAGGAGGCGGGCATGGCTGACCTGGGCGTGATCCTTGGGGATCTCGCGGCGGAATCGCAGGCCATCGACGACGTGGTGGCGGATCTGCCCGCGTCGGATTGGGCGAGGCGGACCCCGGCCGAAGGCTGGACGATCGCCCATCAGATCGCTCATCTGGCCTGGACGGACAAGAAGGCGCTGATCGCGACGCGCGGCTCGGAGGCCGAGTGGCAGGCCGAGATCGAAGGGCTGCTCGCGACGGGCGAGTCCTATGTCGACGACGGCGCCGCCGAGGGCGCGAAGACGCCACCCCGTGAGCTGCTGGCCGAGTGGCGCGCCGGCCGCGCGGAACTCGCCGAAGCGCTCGCCGCGGTACCCGACGGACAGAAGATCCCCTGGTACGGCCCGCCGATGAGCGCCGCGTCCATGGTGACCGCGCGGCTGATGGAGACCTGGGCACACGGCCAGGACATCTTCGACGCGCTCGGCGTCGAGCGGGAGAACACGGCCAGGATCTGGCATATCGCCCGGTTCGGGACCCGCACCCGCGACTTCGCCTACAAGCTCAATTCGCTCTCCCCGCCCACCGGGGAATTCCGCGTCGAGCTGGCCGCGCCCGACGGCACCACCTGGGCGTTCGGACCCGAGGACGCCGAACAGCGGCTCACCGGGAGCGCGGTCGACTTCTGTCTCGTCATCACTCAGCGGCGTCATCCCGCCGACACCGACCTGGTCCCCACGGGCAAGGACGTCGAGGAATGGCTCGGGATCGCGCAGGCGTTCGCCGGACCTCCCGGTGCCGGGCGGAAACCGGGGCAATTCGCATGACCCCGATCAGGATCGGCAACGCGTCCGGGTTCTACGGCGACCGGTTCTCCGCGGTCCACGAGATGCTCACCGGCGGCCCGCTCGACGTGCTGACCGGCGACTACCTGGCCGAGCTGACCATGCTCATCCTCGGCCGCGACCGGATGAAGGACCCGAATCGCGGCTACGCCAAGACCTTCCTGCGCCAGATGGAACAGAATCTCGCGCTGGCCAAGGAGAAAGGCGTCAAGATCGTGGCGAACGCCGGTGGGCTCAACCCCGCCGGTCTCGCGGACGCGCTTCGCGAACTGGCCGCGAAACTCGGCGTCGACGTCGCCATCGCACACGTCGAGGGCGACGACCTCGTCCAGCGGGCGGAAGAACTCGGCTTCGGCGAGACACTGACCGCCAACGCCTATCTCGGCGCGTGGGGGATCGCGGAATGCCTGAACGCGGGCGCCGAGATCGTGGTGACCGGACGCGTCACCGACGCGTCGGTGATCGTCGGCCCGGCCGCCGCGCACTTCGGCTGGGCGCGCGACGACTACAACGCGCTGGCGGGCGCGGTCGCGGCCGGGCACGTGATCGAATGCGGCACGCAGGCCACCGGCGGCAACTACGCCTTCTTCACCGAGCACGAGATCGGCGTCCCGGGCTTCCCGATCGCCGAGATCTCCGCGGACGGGTCCAGCGTGATCACCAAACACCCCGGTACCGGCGGCGTGGTGAACGCCGGAACCGTTACCGCGCAACTGCTCTACGAGATCACCGGCGCTCGCTACGCCGGGCCGGACGTCACGGCGCGGTTCGACACGCTGACGATCGCCGAGGACGGTCCGGACCGCGTCCGGATCAGCGGTGTCACCGGTGAGCCGCCGCCACCGACCTTGAAGGTCTGCCTGAACGGGCTCGGCGGTTTCCGCAACGAGACGACGTTCGTCCTCACCGGACTCGACATCGAGGCGAAGGCCGCGCTGGTCAAGGAACAACTCGAAGGCGCGCTCAGGGCCAGGCCGCCGGCGGACGTCCAGTGGACTCTCGCCCGCACCGACCATTCCGACGCGGAAACCGAGCAGCAGGCGAGCGCTCTGCTGCACGTCGCGGTGAAGGACGCCGATCCGGAGGTCGCCGGGCGCGCGTTCAGCGGCGCGGCGATCGAACTCGCGCTGGCGAGTTACCCCGGCTTCCATGTCACCGCGCCGCCCGCGGCCGCCTCGCCCTACGGCGTGTACCGGCCCGCGTTCGTCGACGCGCACGAGGTCCCGCACGTCGCCGTCCTGCCGGACGGAACGCGCCGCGACATCGCGCCCGCCGCCGAAACACTGCTTCTGTCCGATGTGGACGAAGACCGGCTGCCCGCGCCCTTCACCCAGGCGCGGGTCCGCCGGGCACCGCTGGGCAGGGTGATCGGTGCCCGCAGTGGTGACAAGGGCGGCAACGCGAACGTCGGTGTCTGGGCGCGCTCCGACGAGGCGTGGCGCTGGCTCGCGCACCGGCTCACCGTCACCGAGTTCAAACTGCTGCTCCCGGAGACCGCGGACCTCGAGGTCCGGCGGCATTCGCTCCCGAACCTGCGGGCGATCAACTTCGTCGTCGAAGGCATCCTCGGTGAGGGCGTCGCGTCGCAGGCGCGGTTCGACCCGCAGGCGAAGGCGCTCGGGGAATGGCTGCGCTCCCGCGAGATCGACATCCCGGAGGCTCTCCTGTGACCGACCCCTTCTCCACGCCGGAACGCGCCGAATTGCGCGAGACCGTGCGGCGGTTCGCCGAAACCGAGATCCTGCCCCACCTCGAAGGCTGGGAGCGCGAGGGCGAACTGCCCCGCGACCTGCATCGCAAGGCCGGGGAACTCGGGCTGCTCGGGGTCGGCTTCCCCGAGGAGGTCGGCGGTGGTGGCGGTGACTACCTCGACGCGGTGGTCATCGCCGAGGAACTGCACTACGCGGGTGGCTCGGGTGGCCTGTTCGCCTCGCTGTTCACCTGTGGTATCGCCGTCCCGCATATCGCGGCGGCCGGGGATCCGGTGCAGATCGAACGCTGGGTCCGGCCGACCCTGGACGGCAACAAGATCGGCTCGCTCGCGGTCACCGAACCCGACGGCGGCTCCGACGTCGCCGGAATCCGCACCACCGCGGTGCGGGAGGGCGACGAATACGTCATCAACGGGGCCAAGACCTTCATCACCTCGGGCTGCCGCGCCGACTTCGTGACCACGGTGGTCCGGACCGGTGAGGCAGGCGCCCACGGGATCTCGCTCATCGTGGTCGAACGCGGCACGCCGGGGTTCACCGTCTCCCGCAAGCTGGAGAAGATGGGCTGGCTCTGCTCGGACACCGCCGAATTGTCCTATGTGGACGTCCGCGTGCCCGCGGAGAACCTCATCGGCGCCGAGAACAGCGGGTTCGCGCAGGTCGCCACCCAGTTCGTCACCGAGCGGGTCTCGCTGGCGGTGCAGGGTTACGCGCACGCGCAGCGAGCCCTCGACCTGACACTGGACTGGTGCCGCCTGCGCGAGACCTTCGGCCGTCCGCTGATCTCCCGTCAGCTGGTGCAGCACAAGCTCACCGAGATGGCGCGCAAGATCGACGTCGCCCGGACCTACACCCGGCAGGTCGCCCAGCGGCACGTCGCCGGCGAAGAGGTCATCGCCGAAGCCTGTTTCGCGAAGAACACCGCCGTCGAGACCGCCGAATGGGTGGTCAACGAGGCCGTGCAGCTGCACGGCGGACTCGGCTACATGCGGGAGTCCGAAGTGGAGCGTCACTACCGTGACGTGCGCATCCTCGGTATCGGCGGCGGTACCAACGAGATCCTCACCGGCTTGGCCGCGAAGCGATTGGGATACACCGCATGAGCACGATCAGGGCAGGAGTGGACACGCGCAGCGAGGAGTTCGCCGCCAATCGCGAGTCCATGCTCGGCAAGCTGGCCGAGATCGACGGCGAGCACGCGAAGGCGATCGCGGGCGGCGGCGAGAAGTACGTCGCTCGCCACCGCAAACGCGGCAAGCTGCTGGCCCGCGAACGGATCGAGCTCCTCCTGGACGAGGACTCGCCGTTCCTGGAACTGTCGCCGCTGGCGGCCTGGGGTTCGGACTACCAGGTCGGTGCCAGCGTGATCACCGGGATCGGTGTCGTCGAAGGCGTCGAGTGCATGATCTCGGCGAGCGACCCGACGGTCAAAGGCGGGGCGAGCAACCCGTGGACGGCCAAGAAGAGCTACCGCGCCGCGGACATCGCCGCGCAGAACCGTCTGCCGGTGATCAACCTCGTCGAGTCCGGCGGCGCGGATCTGCCGACGCAGAAAGAGATCTTCATCCCCGGCGGCCGGATCTTCCGCGACATCACGCGTTCGTCGGCGGCGAAGGTGCCCACGATCGCCCTGGTGTTCGGAAACTCGACCGCGGGTGGCGCGTACCTGCCCGGCATGTCGGACTACGTCGTGATGGTCAAGGAACGGGCGAAGGTGTTCCTCGGCGGCCCGCCGCTGGTCAAGATGGCCACCGGTGAGGAGTCCGACGACGAATCGCTCGGCGGCGCCGAGATGCACGCCAGGACCTCCGGCCTGGCCGACTACCTCGCGGCGGACGAAGAGGACGCCATCCGGCTCGGCCGCAGTATCGTCAAACGGCTCAACTGGACCAAACAGGGCCCGACGCCGAAACCGGACTACGCCGAGCCGCTGTACTCCGCCGAAGATCTGCTCGGCATCGTGCCCACCGACCTCAAGGTGCCGTTCGATCCGCGCGAAGTGATCGCCAGGGTCGCCGACGGTTCGGACTTCGACGAGTTCAAACCCTTGTACGGCAGCAGTCTCGCCACCGGCTGGGCGAGTATCCACGGCTACCCGGTCGGCATCCTCGCCAACGCCCAGGGCGTGCTCTTCGGCGAGGAGTCGCAGAAGGCCGCGCAGTTCATCCAGCTGGCCAACCAGATCGACACGCCGCTGGTCTTCCTGCACAACACCACCGGTTACATGGTCGGCAAGGAGTACGAGCAGAGCGGCATCATCAAACACGGCGCGATGATGATCAACGCCGTGTCGAACTCGAAGGTGCCGCATCTGTCGGTGCTCATGGGTGCCTCGTACGGCGCCGGGCACTACGGCATGTGCGGCCGGGCCTACGATCCCCGGTTCCTTTTCGCCTGGCCCAGTGCGAAATCCGCGGTCATGGGGCCGCAGCAGCTGGCCGGTGTGCTGTCCATCGTGGCCCGCGCCGCCGCCGTGTCGCGAGGCCAGGACTACAACGAGGAACACGACGCTGCCATGCGCGCCATGGTGGAGGGGCAGATCGAGGCGGAGTCGATGCCGATGTTCCTCTCCGGGATGCTCTACGACGACGGGATCATCGATCCCCGCGACACCCGCACGGTGCTCGGGCTCAGCCTGTCCGTGATCCACAATGGACCAGTGAAGGGCGCCGAAGGCTTCGGCGTCTTCAGGATGTGACGGGAGGCGGAGCAGACTGATGTCGCGGCAACCAGATGTACGTCAAGGCGCGTGCTCGGCCGAGGGCCCCGCTAGCGGGGTGGCAGGTCGCTTGTCGACGAATAGTGCGGGCACTACGCGAAGTCGCGCCCTGCCGACCCGATCGCGGACGCGCGTAATCTCGCGTAAAGGACAGTGAGCGGCATGATCCGAAAACTCTTGGTCGCCAACCGCGGTGAGATCGCCCGCCGCGTATTCCGTACCTGTCGCGACACCGGGATCGGTACCGTCGCGGTGTTCTCCGACGCGGATGCCGACGCGCCCCACACCGCGGAGGCGGATATCGCCGTCCGGCTGCCGGGCAACGCGCCCTCCGACACCTACCTGCGGGCCGAGCTCCTGATCAGGGCGGCCGTCGAGACCGGCGCCGACGCGATCCACCCCGGCTACGGCTTCCTGTCCGAGAACGCCGCGTTCGCCCGCGCCGTGATCGACGCGGGGCTCACCTGGGTCGGGCCGCCGCCGGAAGCCATCGAGAGTATGGGCTCCAAGGTCGAATCCAAGCGGATGATGGCCGAAGCCGGTGTCCCGGTCCTGTCCGAATTGGACTCGGCCGTGGTCACCGAAGCGGATCTTCCCTTGCTGGTCAAGGCTTCCGCCGGAGGTGGCGGACGCGGGATGCGTGTCGTGCGTTCGCTCGGCGAACTCGCCGAGGCCGTCGAAGGCGCGAGCGCGGAAGCCGCCTCGGCGTTCGGCGACCCGACCGTGTTCTGCGAGCGGTACCTGGAGACCGGGCGTCACATCGAGGTTCAGGTGCTCGCCGACACCCACGGCATCGTGTGGGCGGTGGGGGAGCGGGAATGCTCGATCCAGCGCCGCCACCAGAAGGTCGTGGAAGAGGCGCCGTCGCCGTTCGTCGACGAAGCCATGCGGGAGGCGTTGTTCGACGCCGCGCGCAAGGCCGCGCAGGCGATCGACTACGTCGGCGCTGGGACGGTCGAGTTCCTGGCCGGACCCGACGGACGGTTTTACTTCCTGGAGATGAACACCCGCCTCCAGGTGGAGCATCCGGTCACCGAGGCCACGACCGGACTCGATCTCGTTTCACTGCAACTGCGGATCGCCGAGGGTGCGCACCTTCCGATCGAGGAGCCGGAGACGCGGGGCCACGCCATCGAGGTCCGGCTCTATGCCGAAGATCCGGCCGAGGGCTGGCAGCCGCAGAGCGGAACCTTGCATCGCTTCGAACTGCCCGCCGCGCGACGGGAGTTCGAAGTCGGTCCGGGTGTCCGGCTGGACTCCGGGTTCGTCAGCGGCCAGACCGTCGGCGTGCACTACGATCCGATGCTCGCCAAGGTCATCGCCTACGCCCCGGATCGCCGGAGCGCGGCGCGGGCGCTGGCCGGCGCCTTGGCCGGAGCGGAGATCCACGGCGTGGTGACCAACCGCGATCTGCTGGTGAACGTCCTTCGCCACGAGGCCTTCCTCGATGGTGAGACCGACACGGCGTTCTTCGACCGGCACGGACTCGAAACCTTGGCCCGTCCACTGGCCACTGTGGACACCGTACGGATTTCCGCGCTCGCCGCCGCGTTGGCGGGCGCGGCCACGAACCGCTCGCAAGCACAGGTGCAGGGGCGGCTGCCGAGCGGCTGGCGCAACGTCCACTCCCAGGGGCAGCGCAAACGTTTCCGCGCAGGCGACGACGAGATCGAGGTCGTCTACACCCTCGCCCGTGACGGCTTACGCGCAGACGGTTTCGAAGGCGTCGAACTGGTTACCGCCGAGAGCGGCGGCGTGGTCCTGGAAGTCGCCGGGGTGCGGCGGGAGTTCGCCGTCGCCCGGTACGGCGACACGGTGTACGTCGATTCGCCTGAAGGCGCCGTCGAACTGGGTGTGGTGCCGAGGTACACCGATCCCGACGCGGCACTCGCCGCCGGATCGCTGGTGGCGCCGATGCCGGGCACGGTCGTCCGGCTCGCGGTCGAAGCGGGTGACACCGTCAAGACCGGCGATCCGTTGCTGTGGCTCGAAGCGATGAAGATGGAGCACCGGATCGCGGCGCCCGCCGACGGCGTCGTGACGGAACTCCCGGTGGTGGTCGGACAACAGGTCGAAGTGGGCACGATCCTCGCGGTGGTAGGAGACAACGAATGAACGCGATGAACTTCACCGAGCCCGAGGAGCGTGTCGCGCTGCGGGCCGCGGTCGCCGAACTGGGCAAGAAGTACGGGCACGAGTACTACGCGAAACAAGCCCGCGCCGGGCTCAAGACCGATGAGCTGTGGGCCGAGGCCGGACGGCTCGGCTACCTCGGGGTGAACCTGCCCGAGGAGTACGGCGGCGGGGGAGCGGGCATCGCGGATCTCGCCGCGGTGCTCGAAGAACTCGCCGCGGCGGGCTGCCCGCTGCTGCTCATGGTCGTCTCGCCGGCGATCTGCGGCACGGTCATCTCGCGTTTCGGCACCGAGGAGCAGAAGAAGCGCTGGCTGCCCGGGATCGCCGACGGCAGTGGTCGGATGGTCTTCGCGATCACCGAACCGGACGCCGGGTCGAACTCGCACAAGATCACCACCACCGCGAAACGCGACGGTGACGGTTGGGTCCTCAGTGGACGGAAGGTCTACATCTCCGGCGTCGACGAGGCGGACGCCGTCCTGGTCGTCGGCCGCACCGAAGACGCGAAGACCGGCAAGCTCAAGCCCGCGCTGTTCACCGTCCCGACCGACGCGCCCGGCTTCGAGTACAAGCAGATCGAGATGGACATCATCTCGCCGGAGAAGCAGTTCGGCCTGTTCCTCGACGACGTTCACCTGCCGGCCGACGCACTGGTCGGCGAGGAGGACGCGGCGATCGCGCAGCTGTTCGCCGGGCTCAACCCCGAACGTGTCATGGGCGCGTCGTTCTCGCTCGGCATCGCCCGTTATGCGCTGGGCAAGGCCGTCGCCTATGCCAACGAGCGCAAGGTGTGGGGCGCGCCGATCGGCACCCACCAGGGGCTCGCGCATCCGCTGGCCGAGATCAAGATCGAACTGGAGCTGGCGAAGCTCATGACACAGAAGGCCGCGTCGCTCTACGACTCCGGCGACGACTTCGGCGCGGGCGAGTCGGCGAACATGGCGAAGTACGCCGCCGCCGAGGTCGCCATCCGCGCGGTCGACCAGGCCGTGCAGACCCACGGCGGCAACGGCCTCGCCAGCGAATACGGGCTGGGCACGCTGGTCACGGCCGTCCGGCTGGGCCGGATCGCGCCGGTGAGCCGCGAGATGGTGCTCAACTTCGTCGGCCAGCACGGTCTCGGCCTGCCCCGCTCCTACTGACTCGTGAGTGGCAGGGACGGTTCTTCTGAGAGGTAAGGCAAAGGTGGCAGTGTCCGTTCTGGGTACTCTGCGTGACTGCGCGCGGTGGGGGGGGGGGGGGGGGGGGGGGGGGGGGGGGGGGGGGGGGGGGGGGAGCCAAACGAACAAACAAAACAACAGGCCACTCCCCCCCCACCACACCCCCCAC
>NZ_JBVJCE010000002.1:354247-372504 GCF_055588925.1 Amycolatopsis sp. NPDC041971
TCCCACTCGACCGCGCCCGCCTCTTCCCCCCCCCTCCCCCCCCTCTCCCCCCCCCCCCCCCCCCCCCCCCCCCCCCCCCCCCCGACCCCCAGCACCGACCAAGCCACGTGTGCCCTACCTCGCAAATAGCCCTCATCGCCACTCATGAGCCCACTACGGAAGGCGAGTTCGGATGAGCACGCTCCACGGCAAGACGATCATCATCTCCGGCGGCAGCCGTGGGATCGGTGAGGCCATCGCGGTCCGCGCCGCCCGCGACGGGGCGAACATCGCTTTGCTGGCCAAAACCGCCGAGCCGCATCCGAAACTGCCGGGAACGCTCTACACCGCCGCCAAGGCCATCGAGGACGCCGGCGGGCAGGCGCTGCCGATCGTCGGCGACGTCCGCGACGACACGTCGGTCGAGGCCGCGGTCGCGCGGACCGCGGACCAGTTCGGCGGTATCGACGTCGTGCTCAACAACGCCAGCGCGATCGATCTGACGCCGACCGAAGCGGTCAGCATGAAGCGTTACGACCTGATGCAGGATGTCAACGCGCGCGGATCGTTCCTGCTGTCGAAACTCGCCATCCCGTACCTGAAACTGTCCGAGAACGCGCACATCCTGACGCTGTCCCCGCCGATCAGCCTCGATGAGAAGTGGTTCCAGGCCGGGCATCTCGCGTACAGCATCGCGAAGTACTCGATGAGCCTGGTGACCGTCGGGCTCGCCGCGGAATTGCGGCAGTTCGGGATCGCGGCGAACTCGCTGTGGCCGCGGACGACGATCGACACCGCGGCGATCCGCAACGTCGTCGGCGCCGAACTCGCGGCGAAGTCGCGGACGCCGGAGATCATGGCGGACGCGGCGCGCGCGATCCTCACCAAACCGAGCCGCGAGGCGTCCGGGCACTTCTACATCGACGACGAGGTGCAGGCCGCCGAAGGGGTCACGGACTTCTCGAGGTACCGCATCGGTGCGCGGGAGGAAGACCTGCAACTCGATTTCTGGGTCGAAGCACGCTTTACCGCTGAGACCTCATCAGACGCGGTCGAAGCACGTACTCCAGAGTCAGGGCCATGATCCGCGAACCGCAGCAGGAGCGCAGCCGCACGACCCGGCGGCGGCTGGTCGAGGCCGCCGTCGAGACGATCGGGGAGCTGGGCTGGAACGGGACCACCGTCGCGTTGATCGCCGAACGCGCCGGGGTCTCGCGCGGCGCCGCCCAGCACCACTTCCCGACCAGGGAGGATCTGGTCGCGGCCGCGGTCGAGCACGTCGGCGAGATCCAGATCGTGGAACTGCGTGCCCGCGCGGCGGAACTGCCGCCGGGGCGGTCGCGGATCGAACGGGCCGTCGACATGGTGCTCAACCTCTACAGCGGGCCGATGTTCCGCGCCGCGCTCCATCTGTGGGTCGCCGCGTCGACCGACGAGTCGCTGCGCGCGACCCTGGTGCCGCTGGAGGCCCGGGTCGGCCGGGAAGCGCACCGGGTGACCGTCGAACTGCTCGGCGTCGACGAGTCCCACCAGGGCGTTCGTGAGCTGGTCCAGGCCACTCTCGACCTTGCCCGCGGCCTGGGGCTGGCGAACCTGCTGACCGATGACACGAAGCGGCGAAAGCAGATCGTCGCCCAGTGGGCGCGGGTACTGGAGCCCACCCTGGCGTCCGCGAAGATTTCACGGAACCGAGAAGTCACGGACAACGTCTGAGATCTTGTTAACACTGATGGAGCAGCGACCGATAACCCGGTGTGAGTGCTGCTGATTCAGGTGGCTGATCGAGAGAGGTCCAATCCGGTGTCCGGTTCAGAGGTCGAACTGTCCCATCGAGCCATGGCGATGCTGCGAGCGGTCGCGGCGCGCCGCGCCCAGATGTCGTGCAGCTGCGAGCCGGATCTCTTCATCGACGGGTTCGCCTGCTGTGATCAGATGACCGCGCACGCGCTGGCTCACGGTGGCTACATCCGCCCCGCCGAGTCCACCGGTCTGTCCGCGGTCACCGGCCGGGTGCCCGCCGAGCTGACCGAGGCGGGCGAAGCCGCGATCGCGGTCACCGCGGCTGCCTGACCCTTCACCGCATCGTCCGTCCGCAGTGGACGACGACCGTTTACAACCGCCTCCCGCGTTCCTAGGATCCACCCCGGGATGAGGCCGTCGCGCCGATCGACGGACCGGGTTGGGAGGTGCCGATGGCACGCACGGCTCGCCGCGATGCCGGTGGGGACGCCCTGAGCGAGTTGATGCGGAAAGCCGGCGCGGCGCCCCGCCGCCGGGGACCGCGCGGGCCCAAGCATCGGGCTCCGGACACCGCCGCTCCCGGTAGCGGGAAGATCCGGCGGATTTCGGCGCTTTCGGCGGGTGGAGTCGTGGTCGGCGGCGTGCTGGTCTTCCTGCTCACTCCGGCCGACCCGGTCGAGGTCGTCCCGGGGACGCCGCTCCCGCCACCGTCGCTGACCATCGGCCCGCAGGCTGTCGATGTCCCGGACGACGCGGCGTCTTCGCCCGTCCAGTCGGGGCCTTCGGGCGGCAGTGTCGCGCCCCCGCCGCCGATGACGGCGTCTATGCACGGCTCGGAGAAGCCGTCGCCGACACCCACTCCCGTCCGCGAGGAACGGCCGGATCCGCGCGCCGGTCACCACGAGTGGCCTCACGATTGGTATCACGGCGGATATCCCGGTGGCGGCCGTTGGCCGCAATGGGGCGGATAGCGCCGTTCGGGTGATCGGCGGCGTCGCTCACCGTCGAACAAGAATCACGATTAGCTCCGGCTCTCCTCCTTTCGTGTCTGGTGCCCTTCTTCCCGTGTGCGGGCTTCGTCCCGCTATCTACGATGGTCCGCACTCTCCATTCCTTCCGGAGCAGAGCGAGGGGCTGAACAGGAAAAATGAGTGTGGGGCGACATTCTCCAGCGGTGCAGCTCGCCCGGAGAATGCTGATCAACCGTGAGACCGGGAACCCGTCCCGTCAGCAGCCGGTGACGCTGCTGCTCGGGCCGGTCGGTTCGGGTAAGACCACGGCACTGGAAGCGATCCGCCAGGACCTGGGCTGGGGTGTCGTGCACGCCGGATTCGATTTCGGGCACGGCGGCAGAGCGGGCACGATCGACGTGCTCACGAAACTGGCCTACTCGTTCTCGAGTAAATGGCGGAATCGGCCGAAACCGCAGTTCGTTCGTTTCACCATCGCGCTGATCGCGGTTCAAGCGGAGCTTTCCGGGCGAAATCGTGACGAAGATCTGGCACAGCTGAAATCGTTGCTCAACAGTTTCCACGGAATCATCTGGACACCGGCACTGGACAAAGCGCTCGACACGCTGACCGAGACGGCGAAGGCGACCGGTCTCGTCGAACCACCGTATGCGGACCTGTTCCGCCAGACGTTCCCGCATTTGGTCCGGAACATCCGGCCGCGGCTCGGCAAGGCGCTGCGGTCGCTGGCCGACTTCCCCAACGCCGAGGGAAGATCCCCGTTCGACGCGCTGCTCGAACTCAACCGGCTCGCGCACGGCAGCGCCCGCGACGCCAAGGCGGTCACCGAATGGCTGATGGCGGCGTTCCTCGGCGACGTCCGGGAGAACCATCCGCGGATGGCAAGACCGGAGGAGAAGAGCCCTTGCGCCTGCGACATCACGCAGCGGCGCAGGCACTGGCACAACTGGGTGGTGGTACTCGACGACGTCGACCACGCCGGCGGGACCGAGTTCCTCGCCGACCTGATCACCGCGCGGGAACGGCACGCCGTCCAGCATCCGAACGATCGCGAGGCCCACGACGCGCTGCTGGTCATCGCCACCAGTGGGCGGTGGCACGACGACTGGGGCACCGCCTGGCTCGCGCCGTGGAAACCCGCCTCCGGCGCGGCGCCCGCCGTCCGGCCGATGGCGGACTGCGAGGAGGCCTCCTACGACGACTGGGCGAATCCCGCCCATGGCGCGCTCGAGTCGGCGTACTACCCGGTCCGGATCTCGCCTCAGCCGATCGGGCGGGTCGCGCGCGTCCTCGATTCCGGCGCGCTGACCCCGAAGGTCGCGCTCGCGCACCGGGCGACCGGCGGGCTGCCGTCGGCGGTCGAGCAGCTCGCGACGCGATTGCGGGCGAGCGACGTGCGCGAAGGCGACCGCGATCTGCTCACCACCGATCCCCGTGGTGAACAGGATCCCTGCTACCGCAGGCTGACCGAACTCGGCCTGACCGAGCATCTCGACGACGTCGACCTCGACGACTTCGTGACCGCGGCCCCGTTCGCGACCGCGCCCTGGCTGATCCCGGACGCCGCGCAGAGCCGGATCGACCAGCCGCACGTCGGGCGGATCCTGACCGAGCTGCGCACCTCGTTGTGGGTGACGGCGAGGAACTCGCCTGCTACGACGGACGACCAGGCGGCACTGCATCCGTGGATCGCCGCGAACCTGGTGTCCGCGCTGGCCCGGCGCGGGGACGGGGACGGGCCGACCTACACGGACCAGTTCAAGGCCCTGCGCGACGACCCGGACACCGCGCAGGATCCGGTGCGCCTGGCCTACTGCAACCTCGCACTGGGCGACATCGGCGACGTGGTCACCTTCTTCGAGCGTGAGTTCAACCGGATCCCGCACGCGGAATGGGTCGCGAAGCTCGAGCTGGTCCTCAACGCGCCCGACGATCTGCCACCCGAGCGTGATCACGCAGAGCTGTACGAAGAACTCGTCAAACTGGACAACGCGCGACGTCCGAACGACCGGTCCGAGATCCGGAACAACGTCGCCCGGCTCATCGCGGCGGGCTGGCTGACCGCCAACCCCTTCGCGGTCCGCGGGCAAGGCCAGCACCAGGTGATCGCGAACGCCTTCGCCGCGCTGGCCACCACCTCGCACCAGCCGGACGTCGGCGCGCTCGTGTCGGCCAAGGAAGCCGCCCGGCGCGGCGAATTCCCCTGAACCCGAACGGAACTTTGTGATGTCCTGGCTCGATTCACTGAGAACACGTATGTCCGAGGCCCGTGAACGCGCGGCGACGGGACCGCCGGTGCGGCCACGGGCCTGGGCGCGCCGCCATCGGGTGCTGCTGATCGCGGTCGTGGTCCTGCTGCTGAGTGCCGTGCTGGTGGGGATCCGCCCCTGGGAGTCCTGCGGTTCCGGGCTGCGGACGGTGGACGCGGACGAGGAGTCGGTCGGCTCGTCGTACGTCTGCGTCGGGCTGAACCTCGACTCCGGCCCGATGCGGGACGACGATCCGCTCGACCCGCTGGAGAAGCTCATCAAGAGCCGCAACGAGACCGCGGGCGACAACTTCAAGACCATCGTGGTACTGGAGAACCTGGCGCCCGATCCGAAGGTCGACAGCCAGCCGTTCCCGTTCGTCCGGCGGGAGATCCAGGGCGCGATCACCGCCGCGTGGCCGAAGAACGGGCCCCCGGGGATCAAGCTCCTGCTGGCCAACTACGGCAGCAACGCCGACCACTGGCGCGTCGTCGCCGAGGAGATCGTCGCCGCGGCCGCCGCCCAGCGCATCGTGGCGGTCACGGACGTCGGCACCAGTTCGGAGAACAGCCGGGCGCTGGTGGCCGAGCTGTCCCGGCACGGCATCGCCACGATCGGCGCGACCGTCACCGCGGACAACATGAACACCGACCCGAGGGGCGCGCGGATCGAGAACTTCTTCCGCGTGGGCCCGACCAACACCGACGAGGCCCGCGCGGCGGCCGGATACATCGCCGCGCACGGTTTCCGCCGCGTGATGATGATCCAGGGAGTCAGCAAGGAGGACACCTACGCGACCACGCTCGCCGAAGCCTTCCAGAACTCGTCGAAGGTCCCGGTCATCTTCACGAAGACCTACGACGTCAAGCCGCTCAACGACACCTCGCGCACGGATTACCTGCGAGGACTGTTCAGCCAGTGGCACAACGACGTCTGCGGCGCGAGACCCGACCTGATCTACTTCGCCGGCCGCGGGCTCGATCTCGGTGCCCTCGTGGCGGCGTTGGCGGGCGACGGCGCCTGCGAAGGACTCGACACGGTGACCGTGATGACCGGGGACGACGCGAGCACACTCGCCGGGGAACCCTTGCCGTTGAACGGGGACATCGGTGTCCGCCTTCGCTACACGGCCCTCGCCTATCCCGACCAGTGGGATATGTTCACCGCCGATCCGGCGCATCCGACGTACAAGAAGAATTACGACAACTTCATCGCCGAATTCACCGGCACGCATGGTTTCCCGAAGGAGGAACTGTGGGACGGCGCCGCGATGATCGAGCACGACGCCGTCGCCGCGGCGGTCGAGGCGGCGGTGCAGAACGTGTCGGCGGATCCGGTCTCGGTGGCGAACGTGTTGCGCGGCATCGATTGCAACTCGCCGGTGCCCGGCGCCACCGGATTCGTCGCGTTCGACCAGGCGACCGGGAACCAGCTCGACAAGGCGCTGCCGATCCTGTCGATCGACCCCGACGGTTCGGTGCATCCGGTCGACCTCGTGTGGTCGCGCGGTCGGCCGCTGAACACGAAGCCGGACTGCGGCCGGTAAAGGGGGCTGAGCTTCCCCCGTTGGCCGGACACCTCACCTCCCGGCTCACCAGAACGACCCAAGGGCGGAGGCGAAGGTAGTGAAGGCCTCCTTCCCTACCTTGAGAGTCAGGGTTCCGGCAAAGTCGCATAGCCGCTGGTCAAGTGGGTGTTGCGGTGACAGAGGCGGGCTCGTCACAGTCGCCTGACATCTTTCTCGACTGTCCACATAGGATGCCTCCGGGGCTACAGTGCCCGATTTGGGCGCTTTTCGACTGGGTCGTGAGCGAAAAAGAGGGTTCTAGCCCTAAATTTCACTCACGACCCAGTCGAAAAACATACATAAACGCATCAAATGGACAACCAGCGGCCGGATATTGTCCTTTGTGGACATTTGACGCTCAAGACACCCTGTCATCCGCCCCCGTCGGAAGTCCAGTTCGAATCACTAAAGCGCCACCGACCAGCGGTTATGCGACTTTGCCGGAACCCTGACCTTGAGAGTAGGGAAGGAGGCCTTCACGGACTGACACCGGTGGGGAACGGAAGTCAGCCGGTGTAACCCGCCACGATCTTGGTGTAGTCGTACTTGCCCTGTGCGATTCCCGCGCAGTTGTTGCAGTCGCGGTTCACCGCCCAGAACGACAGCCGGGCGAGATGTTTGCTCGCCGCGTAGTCGCGGATGGCCCGGAAGTCGGCGACACTGACGGTCTCACCCGCGACGTCGGTCCTCCCGTTCATCGACGAAAGCCCGCTACGCCGGTAGGCCGCGTCGTCGCTCAGGCCGAAGGTGGATTTCACGACGTTCTTCAGCCCGTCCACGGCACTGCGGGTCTTGCCTGCCATGTCACCGCCGCTGGAGAAGTTGAACGGCATGACCGACCACGCGTCGACCCCCGCGCCGAGCGCCTTCGCCTGGTTGATCAGCCGCTTCCCGTGCGCGTTGGGGCCGCCGACGTCGGTCGGGATGGTGATGACCACGCGCAGGCCGGGGTTCTTCTGCTTCGTGATCTTGACGGCGTTCAGGATCCGGTCCTGGACCGTGTAGTTCTCGAACTCGTCGGTGTTTTCCACGTCGAGGTCGATCGCCTTGAGTTTGTAGGCGTCGATGACCTTCTGGTACGCGCCGGCGAGGGCTGCGGGAGTGCCGCATTTCGGGCCGAGTTTCGTGCCGGACCAGCCACCGAACGACGGGATGACGTCGCCGCCCTTGGCCCGGATGTTGGTGATCATCGTGGCGTCGGCGCCGGTGAGGGAACGGCTGCCGTCCCATTTCGGGTTGCAGCCGCCGTCGGAGAGGATGAACGCGAGGGTGAACGCCTTGACCCCGGTGGCGTTCATCGCGGCGATCGGATCCGTCTGTCCCGACCATTGGTACAGATAGGGCGAGGCGAGCACCGCGTCCGGGGCCGCCGAGGCGACGGGGGCGAGGCCGACGGCCGTGGCGAGAGCGGTGCCGACGGTGGTGGCCAACGTCGCCCAGCGTCGTAGGGAGTTCATGGGTCCTCCAACTGGTACACGCGCGGCGAGGCGCGCAGGTGTGGAGCACCTCCGTCTTGACGCGGCGTATCAACCGGGAGGTAACCGTGTGCTCACTCACAGTGGACTGGACCAATGAGGACTGTCAAGAATTCACCGGGATTCCCGGTGTGAACGACCGACCTTAGTAGGGGGTCTTGACCCGGAAAGCGGATCGACACCACCGCGATTACCGGCTAGTTTGCCGAAATGGTGGGGGACTCCCTGATGGTGACCGGAAGCCGCGGCCGGAGAGACCGGCTCGCCGCGCCGCGACGGGTACTGGGGTCCTGGAGCCTGTGGGAAGTACCCAGGCGTGGCCTGATCGGGTACCTGCTCCTCATCGACGCCGCCGCCTTCGCCGCCACCGCGTACCTCTTCGTACTGCGCCCGCCCACACCGTCGTCCTTGCTCCCGTTTTCCGCTCTGCTGGCGGGAATGATCTTCAGTTCGGAGCTTTCGCGTCCCGTCGAGCGGTCTCGCGCCGACACCCGGCTCGGCGCCGGACTGGACGCGGCCTGGATCTTCGCGGGCGTGTTGCTCCTGCCGCCTGCGCCGGCGGCGGTACTCGTCGTCGCCTCGGCGGGATACCGCTGGTGCCGGATCCGGCGCGGAATCCCGCACCGCCAGGTGTTCGCGGCTTCCGCCACCATGCTTTCGGCGCTCGGTGCCTCGATCACCCCGGTAGTGCTGGGTGCGCCGCCGTTCCTCGGCGCGGCAAGGGATTTCGAAAGTTTCGCGCTGGTTTTCGCGACCGGCCTGGTGTTCCTGTCCGTCGATGCCGCCCTGGCCGCGCCGGCGGCGCAATTCGGGGCGGAACCGTCGGGATTCGCCTTCGACGCGGCGATGGTCGCGTTCGGATTGCTGCTCGCGTGGTCGGCGGCGGACTGGCCGTTCGTCACCGTGGTGCTCGCGGGCGCGCTCGTGGTACTTCACCGGGCGGGGACGATGCGGGCCCTGCGCGGCCACGCGGGTACGGACTCCGGCACCGGACTGCTCACCGCGTCGTCCTGGTTGGACGGTGCCCGCACCCAGTTCGAGCTGCTTCGCGGCCGTGGCGCCGATCTTTCGCTGCTGATGCTCGACCTCGACCACTTCGCCCGGCTCAACGACCAGCACGGCAGACGTGTCGGTGACGACGTTCTCCGTGCCGTGGCGGACACTTTGCGCGCGGAGGTGCGGGCGGCGGACCTCGTCGGCCGGTTCGGCGGCGAAGAATTCGTCGTCCTGCTGCCCGGTACGAGCCGGTTCGACGCCCACTCGATCGCCGAACGCATCCGGCTGCGGATCTCCTCGACGTTCGTCTCACTGGGTGGGACATTCGCCGGGGCGACCGTCTCGATCGGGGTGTCGTCGCATCCCGCCGCCGGCGAGACACTCGACCGGCTCGTCGGCGCGGCGGATCAGGCCCTGCGCGCGGCGAAGGGCGCCGGGCGCAACCGGACCGTCGTCTTCGAGGTCGAAACCTAATCTCCGGCCGGGACGCCGATGTCCTCGAACCACAGTTCCGGGTGCTCCCGGATGAACTCGGTCATCAGCGCGGTGCACGCCGGGTCGTCGAGCAGGGTGATCTCGACACCGTTCTCCTCGAGCCAGCCGTGCCCGCCCTCGAACGTGGCCGCCTCGCCGATGATCACCCGGCCGATGCCGAACTGGCGCACCAGCCCGCTGCAGTACCAGCAGGGGGAGAGGGTGGTGACCATGATCGTGTCCCGGTAGTGCGGCCGCCTGCCCGCGTTCCGGAACGCGGAGGTCTCGGCGTGCATCGACGGGTCGCCGTCCTGGACGCGGCGGTTGTGGCCGCGGCCGAGCAGGACACCGGCGGTGTCGAAGAGCGCGGCGCCGATCGGGACCCCGCCCTCGGCCTTGCCGAGTTCGGCCTCTTCACGGGCGACGGACAGCAGGTGCGCGGGATCGATCACCCGGATCACATTACGGCTTGTGAGTGGCTAGGACGGTTTTGCCGAGGGGCAACGAGACCAATGCGGACCGAAACTGTCCTCGATGTCTGCCACACTCCTTCCATGAAGCGAGCGAACCGATGACCACGGGCACGTCGGCACGGCTGCTGAGGTTGCTCTCCCTGCTGCAGGCGCGGCGCGACTGGCCGGGCGCCGACCTGGCCGATCGCCTGCAGGTGGACGTCCGCACGGTCCGCCGCGACGTCGAGCGGCTGCGGGAACTGGGCTACCCGGTGCACGCGACCCCCGGTGTCGCGGGCGGTTACCGGCTCGGCGCGGGGGCCGCGCTGCCGCCGCTGCTGCTGGACGACGACGAGGCCGTCGCGGTCGTCGTCGGGCTCCGCACGGCCGCGAACGGGACGGTTTCGGGCATCGAGGAGACATCGGTGCGCGCGCTCGCGAAACTGGAGCAGGTGCTGCCCGCCCGGCTTCGGCACCGCGTGACCGCGCTGAACACCGCGATGATTCCGCTCGGCGGCGTCGTTCCGGTCATCGACGCGGCGGCGCTGACGGTCATCGCGTCCGCGTGCCGCGACCATCAGCGGCTCCGCTTCGGTTACCGCAGCCACAACGGCGACGTCAGCGAGCGCTACATCGAGCCTCTGCGCCTGGTGCACACCGGGCGCAGGTGGTACCTGATCGCGTTCGACCTCGAGCGCGACGACTGGCGGACCTTCCGCGTCGACCGCATCGACGGCGTCCCGGACACGAGTTTCCGGTTCACGCCGAGGGAACCGCCCGCCGAGGACCTCGCGGCCTACGTCTCCCGCGGGATCACTTCCTCGCCGTATCCGCACCAGATGGTGCTGCGGGTGAACGCCTCGGCGGACGCGCTCGCTGAATACGTGGCACCGACCGTCGGCACGATCGAGGCCATCGACGAGCACACCTGCCGGGTCAGGGTCGGCTCCAACGACCTTTCCGTGATGCCTTACTACCTCGCCCATTGGGACGTCGACTTCGTGGTGGAGGAGGCGCCGGATGAGGTCAAGGAGCAACTGAGGCTGGTCGCCGACCGTTTCGTGCGCGCGGTCGTGTGAGTCCGAAGTGGACTGTGCGGCTCGCTTCGCGCGTTCGGCAAGGCGGCATTGAGGTGCCGGTGGATTCGAGCGGCAGCACCATGATGGACGGCGCGAGCCCGCCGCCGACGACCGTCCGCGGGCCGTACACGATGCCGAGGAACAGCGACCCGGGTTCGTGGTGGGAAGGGCTTCCCGAAGCCGAATAGTCGTACTTTTCTGCGGCAAGGCTTTGACCAGGCATTTCAGGGTTCTGGACATACCTCAAGGTCCGGGTCCCCCGTGCCACGACCGTAGAACCAGCAACTGTCCGGTTGATGCCCTACTCCCGGCCGCGGCCGGGAGCCCCTCTGACGGCTGGCGACGATCACTACGACCTCAGGATCGCCCTCGGTCATCCAGATAACCGGCTTGATCACCCCCCGGACGGATAAACATCACGCAGACGTCGTTTCCCCGGCTTCTCGCGGGGGTATCAGGCGGGAGGTGGCGCCCGCCGAGTCGAGAGTCCTTTTCGGAGACTGTCACGGTCCTGCTCGATTCGGCTTGGCCGACGGCGTTGACTCGGGTAGGGAGCGTTTACCGTGGAAGGGGCAAACCCGGTGGTACGAGCGACACCCACGGTGGAGCGAAGCCGACATTTCGTGAAGCAGAAGGTTGGACGCGAGGGCGCGAAACTGTCCATTGGTTTGGTGGCGTCGGCTCGCTATCCCATCCGAGAACCTTTCGCCGGTGGCCTGGAGGCGCACACCTGGCAGTTGGCGACCGGTCTGCGCGAGCGAGGGCACGAAGTGACCGTCTTCGGCGGGACGGATTCCGATCCGACCCTGCAGGTCCAGGCGATGCCGGTCCTGCCGGCTCTTTCCGCACAAGCGAGGCTTGACGTCAGCATGCCCGCCGATTTCTTCATCGCCGAGCACCACGCCTACCTGGGTTTGATGCTCGATCTCGGCGCCAGCGGACAATGCGACGTCGTGCATAACAACTCCTTGCACTATCTGCCCATCGCGATGGCCTCGACGTTGCGGACGCCGACGCTCACCACGCTGCACACCCCGCCGACTCCGTGGCTGGAGTCCGCGGTCCGACTACGGTCTCCCCGGCATACCAGCTTCGCGGCGGTCAGCGCCCACACCGCCGGTCAGTGGTCCTCACTCGCCTCTGAGATCACGGTGGTGCGCAACGGAGTCGACCTGGATCGGTGGACGCCGGGCGCCGGGTCCGGCGTTCCGGTGTGGTTCGGCCGGTTCGTGCCGGAAAAGGGCCCGGAATTGGCCATCCGGGCCGCGCTCGAGGCCGGTACCGGGCTGCGGCTGGCGGGTCCGCTGCCGGACACCGACTACTTCCGTGAACGGATCGAACCGCTGCTCGGGAAAGAGATCGAGTACCTGGGACATTTGGCCCACCATGATCTGGTCGACCTTGTCGGCTCCGCCAGTGTGGCGGTGGTGTCGCCGCGATGGGAAGAACCTTACGGGTTGGTGGTCGCCGAAGCACTGGCTTGCGGTACCCCGGTGGCGGGGTTCGCGAGGGGAGCCCTCCCGGAAATACTCGACGACACCAGTGGCGCGCTGGCCGCTCCCGACGACGTCCACGGCTTGGCCGCCGCCATCACGCGAGCCTCCACTGTGGACCGGGCGGCGGCGCGACACCGCGCGGAGACGGCCTGTTCGGCGAACCGGATGGTGGACGAATACGTGCAGCTTTACCGGGAGCTGTTGTCATGATCGCCTTCTACGTCCACCATCACGGTTCCGGGCACGTCCATCGGGCCGTCACGATCGCCCAAGCCCTGGGTGAGCGAGCGATCGGGTTGTCCAGTCTTCCCATCCCCGCGCAGTGGCCGGGCCGCTGGACGGTGCTGCCCGGAGACGCGGACGGTGTCGACCGGTGGCACGACGACGTGACCGCAGGATCCACAGTGCACTGGGCACCCCGGCACCACGAAGGTCTGCGCGCTCGCATGGCGCAGATCAGCTCGGCATTACGCGACGACGACGTCCGGCTCCTGGTCAGCGACGTGTCGGTGGAAGTGGCGCTCTTGGCCCGCCTGCACGGCGTACCGGTGGCGGTTGTGGCCCAACCGGGCCGGCGCACCGACCGGGCTCACCGCACCGCCTATGACCTCGCCGAAGTGATCATCGCGCCGTGGCCGCCCCGCCCCGCCCCGGACTGGCCGGAAGAATGGCTCGCGAAAACCGTCCATGTCGGCGCGCTCTCGCGGTTCGACCATCGTTCGTCGACCTCGGTCGCGGCGGAACGGAATGTCCTCGTCTTGTGGGGTTCAGGCGGACTCGCGGTGTCATCGGCCCAGTTGCGGGCGGCCGCGGCGGCCACTCCGGATTGGAGCTGGGACGTCGCCGGTCCCGGCCGCCAGGGTCAAGACTCGGATTTCCCGGCGCCGAATCTGCGACACCACGGCTGGGTGGCCGACCCGTGGCCGCTGCTGAGCGACGCCGGCGTCGTGATCACCCACGCCGGGCAGAACGCTCTGGCCGAATTGGCGGCGGCGAGGCGCGCCGCGGTCGTGATCCCGCAGCCCCGCCCGTTCGGCGAGCAGCACGCCACCGCCGCCGCGCTCATCCGCGCCAAGCTGGGTGTGGTCCTCCCTTCCTGGCCCGAACCTCACCGCTGGTCCGCACTCCTGGCCCGCGCGCAAGCGAGAGGCGGCGATTGGACGAACTGGTCGAGCGGAGACGGCGCGATTCGGGCCGCCGCCGTGCTGCGGGAACTGGCGGGCAAGAGGTGACCGCCCGGCCGCGCACCACGGTCATCACCATCACGGCCGGCCGTGAACTCCACTTGCAGCGACAACGAGAGGCTCTGACCAGCGAAGAGGTCGACCTGCACGTCGTGGTCGGTATGGCCGGACCTCCGGACCTCGGGGACGTCCCGGGCACGCCGCCGGTCGTGACGGCCCTCGTGACGGCGGGAGACCGAGGACTACCGTTGGCCGCCGCCCGCAACGCCGGCGCGCGCGTGGCCCTCGAACACGCCAGTGAACTGCTGGTGTTCCTGGATGTCGACTGCATTCCGGGTCCTGGTTCGCTGGCCCACTACCAAGGCGCGGTTCGTCGTGTACCTCCCGCGACGCTGCTCTGCGGTCCGGTGGCCTACTTGCCACCCCCATCGCCACGGGGATATCCGGCGGCTCGGGAACTCGCCCGGCTGGCCGTGCCACATCCGGGCAGGCCGGCACCGCCACCAGGTGAGATCACGCTGGAGGACGGCCGGTTCGAGCTCTTCTGGTCGTTGTCCTTCGCGACCTCGCGAGAGGATTGGCTCCGCTTCGGTGGCTTCTGCGAGGAATTCACCGGGTACGGCGCCGAAGACACCGATTTCGCCCTGCGCGCAGCCGATCGCGGCGCCCGGCTGGCCTGGGTCGGTGGGGCCACGGCGTTCCACCAGTACCACCCGCCCAGCAGGCACGAGGCGCGTCACACCCCCGGACTGGTGGCGAACGCTCACCTGTTCCACCGCCGCCACGGGTTCTGGCCGATGGCCGACTGGCTGGCCGAACTGGACCGCGCCGGGGCCGTCCACTTCGACCCGGAACGCGACACGCTCCGTTTGCTCGAACACCACGACTCGAAGTAAAGGATCACCATGCCCTCACGACGCGTCGTTGTCATCGGAACCGGATACGTCGGGCTCACCACGGGTGCCTGCCTGGCCTCGCTCGGACACACCGTGGTGTGCGTCGACACCGACCAAGGCAAAGTCGACCGGTTGTCCGACGGCCGGATCGACATTCTCGAGCCGGGGCTGGCCGATCTGGTCACCGACGGCGCCGCCAACGGCAGGCTGAAATGCGTGAGCACCACCGACCCCGCGTTCGCCCACGTCCTGCGAAGTGCGGAGATGGTGTTCCTTTGCGTGCCGACTCCGATGGGCGCGGGAGGACTCGCCGATCTCGGCATCCTCGAGTCAGTGGTGAAGCAGATCAGCGAAATGCTCCCGCCCGGCTGCACCATGGTGACCAAGTCCACCGTCCCGGTCGGTACCGCGGCCCGGTTGAGGTCGTTCCTGCGTCGTGACGACGTGGCCGTGGTGTCCAATCCGGAGTTTCTCAGGGAAGGCACCGCCGTCCGGGACTTCCTCCATCCGGATCGGATCGTGGTCGGCTCGACGTGCCGGGACGCGGCGGGACGGGTCGCGGCTCTTTATTCGTCGCTGGGTGCCCCGACCGTGCTGACCGATGCCGCTTCCGCCGAGCTGATCAAGTATGCCGCCAACTGTTTCCTGGCCGTCAAATTGTCCTACGCCAACGCCATCGCCGAACTGTGCGACCGCGCCGGGGCCGACATCGTCGACGTCGCCGAGGGAATGGGATACGACCACCGGATCGGTCAGGAGTTCCTGGCGCCCGGCCCGGGCTGGGGAGGTTCCTGTCTGCCGAAGGACACCTCCGCGCTGGTGCAACTCGCGGACTCCCTGGATTTCGAGTTCCGTCTCGCCCGCGCCGCCATCGACACCAACATCCGCCAGCACAAGCGGGTGGTGGACAAAATCCGCGAGGTGGTCACGGGAACCCGCCTCGGTTCACTGAGTCAGGTACGGCTGGCGCTGCTGGGGTTGACGTTCAAAGCCGGAACCAACGACCTGCGCGATTCACCCGCGCTGGCCGTGGCCGCCCTGCTGCGTGAAGCCGGCGCCGACCTGGTGGCTTTCGACCCCGCCGTGAGCCCGGCCGCCGATCTTCCGTTCGCGGTGACGGACAACGCCTACCAAGCCGCGAGCGGGGCCGACGCGATCATCGTCCTTACCGAATGGCCCGAGTTCCGGCAACTGGATTGGCCGCGACTCGCAGCCGCGGTCCGCACTCCGGCCGTGGTCGACACCCGCAACCTGCTCGACCCCGCTTCCCTCACACGAGCGGGCTTCAGCTGGACGGGTCTGGGACGACCTCCGCACACCGCGCCCGAACCGGAAGCTCCCTATTCGCCGATCCCTGTTGCTGGATTCGGGAGCGACGTCCTGGCCGGCTCGAAGGGTCGCACTTCGGTGACGACCGAAGTGAGCGCGTAGATCGTTCTGTGTAGCGACCGGAGTCGCCGGGTAACCGCCGAGGGCGGGACTGGTCCAGCAGTGGGGGGCCGAACAATGTCAGTCGATGATGGAAAGGCCGGTAGCCGTGCGGCGACAAGAGGTTGTCCGGGTCGCGTCCGTGCCGAGTGGACACGTGTATGTACGCCACCTTTCGGATCCGGATCGTGACGACGGGGTGGTCCGGCTGGCCGATCCGTTGCCCTGCGGCGCACCGAGCACCTCGGTGCGGTGGTGGCCGCCGGTGATGCTCGATCCACAATGGATCGACGAGCATCATGACGCGTTCGACGTCTTTCATCTGCACTTCGGTTTCGACGCCCACAGCCCGGCGACGCTCTCGGCCATCGTGGCCGCGTTGCGGCGCTGGCACAAACCATTCGTGTTCACGGTGCACGATCTGCACAACCCGCACCAGCCGGACTCCGCGGCGCACCACGCCCAGTTGGACGTGCTCGTACCGGCGGCCGACGCGTTGATCACCCTGACGCCCGGCGCCGCGCGTGTCATCGCCACCCATTGGGACCGTCGGGCGATCGTGCTCCCGCATCCGCATGTGGTGGCCGCGGACGAGATTCCTCAGCGGCGGCCGAGGCCGTTCACCGTGGGACTGCACGCGAAAAGCCTCCGCCCGAACATGGCTCCGCTGCCGGTGCTGAAAGTGTTGACCGAAGTCGTGGGCGGGTTACCCGACGCGCAGCTCCGGGTAGACGTCCACACCGAGGTCTTCGAGCCAGGACCGAAGCACGACCCAGTGACGGCCGCCGCCTTGCGTGAAGCTCAGGACGCGGGGTTGCTCACCCTGCATGTGCACGACTTCTTCTCCGACGCCGAGTTGTGGCGCTACCTCGCCGACCTGGACCTTTCAGTGCTGCCGTACACCTTCGGCACTCATTCGGGCTGGTTGGAAGCGTGCCACGATCTCGGTACAACGGTCGCGACGTCCACGTGCGGCTTCTACGACCAGCAACAGCCGTGTCTGACCTATCGGCACGACCAGTCCGGTCTCGACGCCGACGCGCTGGCCGACGCCGTCCTGTATGCCTTTCACAAGCGGCCGAGTTGGCAGGCTGATCCCAGCGAACGCAGGCTGGAACGACGGCGGATCGCCCGTGCGCACCGGGCACTGTACGAAAAGGTGCTGTCGGACGTATCGCGGTGATCGCCTCGTCGCGGGCACCCGGACCGGTCGGCCACGATCCGACACACGGCCGGGGCCATCTCTTCGGCGGCGCCATCTCGGCCTCGAACCCGGCTCACCATGTGGTCTGCGACGGCAGGGGGTGGCGAGCCGGGTTCGAGTGTTCCTGTGGGTCAGCGGGCTTCGATGACGGTCTTGAATTCCGCCGCGGCCCGCTCGACCTTCTGTTGCGGATCGGCCAGCAGCGAGGCGACCGCTTCGCCCAGTTTTCCGGCCGGGGGCTCGTACTCGAGGGCGATCTCGACACCGGTGCGGCCGTCACCCTTGTCGTCGAACCGTACGACTCCGGAGTTCTTCACGTCCGGGTCGGCATCCTCGATGGTGGCCCACGCGATTTTTCGCGGCGGGGCGTCTTCGACGATGCGAGCCTCCCATTCCACGGTGGTTCCCAACGGACCGTCGACCTTCCACCTGGTCCGTGACGTGTCGCCGTCCACGGCCTCCACGGACTTGACATCGGAGAACACCTGCGGCAACCGAGTCAGGGGCCGCCACCAGTCGTAACACGCCTGGGCGGGAGCGTTGACCTCCACATAGTGCGCAACAGCAGCCACCACGACCTCCTTGAGGGGTTATCGGCTCCGGTACGGCCGGTATTGGAGACTTACCCGCTCGCCGAGACCGGAAACCCCGCATCACCCTCTCGGATCTCAGGGCCTCGGCAAAGTCGCATAACCGCTGGTCAAGTGGGTATTGTGGTGACAGGGGCGGGCTCGTCACGGTGACCTGACACCTTCTCGACTGTCCGCAGGGGACACCTCCGGGGCGGCAGTGCCCGATTCGGGCGTTTCGACCGGGTCGTGAGTGACAAAGAGGGTTCTAGCCCAATGCCGCGTAGCTTAGGTTTGTCGACCCGTTGAACTGCGCTTTCTTGTCGGTGACGAAAGTTCGCCCACCTCAGCTCGTTGTGTCCATTATGGACTGTTGCTGGTGTGGCTCCAGGGGTACGCGGGGCATCGGTGCGAGGGGTCGGGGGGGGGGGGGGGGGGGGGGGGAAGGAAAACGAACCCCCGCCCCACCCCCGAAACAAGCCCCCACACCCCCCACCC
>NZ_JBVJCE010000002.1:372514-411011 GCF_055588925.1 Amycolatopsis sp. NPDC041971
GGGGGGTCGGGGGTGGGGTGGTGGGTGGGGGGGTTGGGGTGGGGGGTCGCCTTCCCCCCCCCCCCCCCCCCCCCCCCCCCCCCCCGACCCCTGGCGAAAACCGTACTTAACCGCATCAAATGGACATCCAGTGACCAGCTGGGTCCTTTGTGGACGCTGGACACTCAAGGCATCCTGTCATCCGCCCCTTTCGGAAGTCCAGTTCGAATCGCCAAGCACCACCGGCCAGCGGCTATGCGACTTTGCCGGGACCTGTCCCGGATCGAGACGGTGCCCACGCTCTCATCCCATCGGCTACGGCCACGTAGTACCGCGGGGTGCTTTCGGATGCCGTGACCACCGGCGGTTCCGTCCCACGCCACTAAGCTGTCAGGAATGCCACTCGTCCCGCCAGTCCGGATGGGTTCGGTAAACCGACGCGATCAGTTTCACTGATGCGTCGTCATGGCCACCGTGGATCTCACGGCGCAAGAAGTCGACTTTCTCGGCAAAGGGCACCGGGTGCCGGTCCTCCATCGCCTCCACTGGTCCACCGACGAGCAGGAGCCCGTCACCGTCGTCGGCGTACATGATCCGAAGCTGGCCTCGCCGCTCAGCTTCGTCCAGCTGCGGCAGCTCGCGCGCACGAAATCGCTCTTCGTCCTCCGCGAGCCGGGCCAGCACGAACGCGTCGAGTTTCGCGATCGGTGTGTCGTCGAGGTTCGTCATAGGTAGCGACTACCCGCTTGGCGGATGAAGCACACCACTCAGTGGAGTCGAGGGTAACCGATCCCGGTAGCGGTCGTGCCTGTGCCGAGGTGCGTCCATTCCGCGGGGTACCGGCTTACAGCTGTGACGCCATCCAGATCCCCATCCACAATAGGCATCCCAGCGCTCCACCGACTCGCGAAAGCGAGCAACACACCTATTGATAGGTAAGGTGTCTTGTCTTGTGCGGGTTGGTGGCCAAGGCGGCGCTGGGGTCGTGACAGTCCGATCGGTCTCCCGCCCAGTACACGCCTTTCTGGTCCGAGACGGGGCGTAGCCCAAGTACATGAAGGTCCCCTTCCTTGCGCCTAGGTACAGGAAGGGGGCCTTCATGTACTTATGGAGGGGTAGGGCAGAGGTGGCAGGTTGCGGAAGTCACTTCGCAACGTTGGGGGCAGGGTGCGGCAGCGAAGAGGGGCCTTCGCTACGCACGTGCCGGCTGAACCCATGGTCGAGATGCGTCGCGAAAGCCACTTTCGCGACGCCTGACGTCCCGAAAGTGGCTTTCGCGACACCATCGCCCCCCACGGTCGCGAGCGAAACCCCGGCGACCCGACACCTTTGCCTTACCCCTCATAAGTCGCCCTACAGGACGATCCGGCGCTCTTCGTCGACAAGCACGTGCGCTCGTATCGCGATCAGGACGAAGCCGGGCTTTGCAGGTGGCCGCGTGTGCTCAGTCGGATAGCGAGCGTGGCCAGGGCGAGCCCTGTCGTTGCCGGCACCATCTCCGGCGGTCACACCGAAGATGACGGCGCCCGCGCCGCTACAGCGTTGCTCGACGACCCGCCGACCGCCGTCACGGTCTTCAACGACAGGTCGGCACTGGGGGCGATCGATGTGCTGCGCCGTTCGGGTACCGGAGGACATCAGCGTGATCGGGTATGACGACAGCAACGTCGCCGCCTTCACCCACGTCAACCAGACCACCGTCGCACGAGACGCGACCACCCTCAGCGCACTGGCGGTGGCGCGCGCGATCGACCGCATCGGGGAGACCTCCGTTCAGCACCGCGAGATCGTCTTATCACCTTGCCTAGTGGTACGTGGCACGACAAGCCAGGTCAGCGGCTGAAGCCGCTCCGGGTTCGGCGGAGAACTGAACTTCTAGGTGCTCATCTGCTGGTGACGCGCCGGTACCGGTTGACCGACAAGGCCATGAACAACGCGATGAGTCCCAGCGCCCAGAGAGCCGTGTACAACGCGGCGTGCTGTGCGGGCCAGGCGTCGGGCTGGGGGAGAGTGGCCGGGGTGGGGTTGGCGAACAGGGATCTGGTCGCGTTGGCCAAGGAGGTGATGGGATTCCATTCCGCGATGGTCGCCAGCGGTTCGGGCATGGCCGCCACCGAGACGAAGCCGGAGGAGATGAAGGTGGCGGGGAAGAGCCAGATGAGACCGAGGCTTTGGGCGACTTCGACGCTGCGGGCGACCAGGCCGATGAAGGCACCGACCCAGGACATCGCGAAGGCGAACAGCAGGATCAGCAGGTAGGCCAGGACGGCGTCGAGGACGCTGCCGCGGATGCGCCAGCCGATGGCGAGTCCGCAGAGGCTGGTGACGAGCAGGCTGACGACGCTGGTGGTCAGGTCGGAGGTGGTCCGGCCGAGCATCACCGCGACGCGGGACATGGGCAGGGAGCGGAAGCGGTCGACGATGCCTTTTTGCAGGTCGTTGGCCAGGCCGATGGTGGTGAAGGAGGCGTTGAAGGTGACGGTCTGGGCGAAGATGCCGCCCATGATGAATTCGCGGTAGGCGTCGCCGCCGAGGCTGCCGCCGAAGACGTACCCGAGCAGCAGCACGAACATGATCGGTTGCAGGACGCTCGCGAAGATGGAGCCGGGTGTGCGCCGGATGGTGAGCAGGTTGCGCCACGCGAGAGAGCCGCTGTCGCGGGCGACCCGGGTCAGGACGGTCACGCGCCCACCTCGTCCCTGCCGAATTCGCCGGAGTTCGCAGGCCAGTCGGTGACCCGCGGCAGCACTGCGGTGTCGTCGGTCGTACGGCTGGTCAGGGCCAGGAAGACGTCGTCAAGCGTGGCGCGGCGCAGCCCGATGTCGAGTACCTGGATCCCTTCGCTGGTGAGCCGGGCGGCCACGGTGGCGAGTGCGTGCTGGCCGTTCTGCCGGGCGCCGACGGTGGTCTCCAGCCGTCGGGCGCGGCGGTCCAAGGCCGGCGTGGTGCCGCTGACGAAGGCGAGGACGCGATGTGCGGCGGCGAGGTCGGCGGCGTCCGCGGTGACCAGTTCGATCCGCTCCCCGCCGGTGGCGCTCTTGAGTTCGTCGCTGGTGCCCTCGGCGACGACCTTGCCGTCGGCGATGACCGCGATCCGGTCGGCCAGCTGGTCGGCTTCTTCGAGGTATTGCGTGGTGAGCAGGACGGTGGTGCCTTCCCGGACGAGGTCGCCCACGATGTCCCAGGTATCAAGGCGGCTCTGCGGGTCCAGGCCGGTCGTGGGCTCGTCGAGTACGACGACCGGGGGAGCGGCGACGAGCGCGCCTGCCAGGTCGAGCCGCCGCCGCATGCCGCCGGAGTAGGTCCCGGCGGGGCGGTCCGCGGCGTCGTCGAGGTGGAACCGGTTCAGCAGGTCCCGCGCGGTCGTGGCCGCCGCGCGCCGCCGCATTCCGTAGAGCTTCGCGACCAGGTAGAGGTTCTCGAAACCGGTGAGCTTGTCGTCGACGGCGGCGTACTGACCGGACACCCCGATCGACCGCCGGACCCGGTCCGGATCGCGGACGACGTCCGCCCCGGCGACGAGGACGCGGCCGCCGTCCGGCCGCAGCAGGGTGGTGATGATGCGGACGGCGGTGGTCTTGCCGGCGCCGTTGGGGCCCAGCAGGCCGAACACCGCGCCGGCCGGCATGTCCAGATCGACGCCGTCGAGTGCGGTCTTGGTGCCGAAGGATTTCCGGAGTCCCTCGAGCCGGATGGCGGGTTCCGCGGCCATCAGGGCTTCTCCTCGCGTAGCAGGCTTCGCGGCGTGATGTCGGTCCAATTCCGTTCGACGAAGTCGAGGCACGCCTCGCGGGCGTCGGGGCCGAAAGCCGTTGCCCAGCCGACTGGCACGTCGGCGAAGGCCGGCCACAGCGAGTGCTGGTTCTCGTGATTGGTCAGCACCAGGAATTGCTCGTCGTCGGAGTCGAAGGGGTTGGTCATCGGTCAGTTCCCTGTCTTGGCTCGTGGCTGGTCGGGATGGGGTTGCCGGTCGGTGAGACGCTCGGCGAGGATCGGCCCGATCCGGGCGAGTGCGTCCGGCTGCGTGAGCTGCGCGTGGGCGGCGTCGATGTCGTGGTTTTCGACGTCGCCGCTGAGGTAAGGCATCCAGTCGGCGAGGACCGGGCCGTGCGGGTCGCGATCGCGGGTGGCGGTGAAGAACAGCACTTCCGCCGCGACGGCGTGGGGGACGAAGTCGCCCATCAACCGGGCCTGGCTGACGAACGCGCCGATCATGCCGCCGAGGGCGGCCTCGGGCAGGCTGCCCATCGGGTTGCCGACTTCGCGATAGTGCTCGAGAACGCCGGCCCGATCGAGGGTCACTCCTGCGGGCACGGAATAGCCCTGGTTGTGCAGGAGCGCGGCGAACATCTCCGCCTCACTCCCCGTGTCCAGGCCGTCCCGCGGGGCTTGCGGGTAGGCGTCCAGCACGGTCAAGAGCCCGATCTTCTCGCCCGCGGCCTCCAGTCGCGCGACGACTTCGTGGGCGAGGTTGCCGCCGAAGGACCAGCCCAGGACGTAGTAGGGGCCGTGGGGCTGGATCGAGCGGATGTGCTCGACGTAGCCGGCGGCGATCTCCGAGATGCTCGCCGGGTCGTAGCCGGGTTCGGTGAGCTTGCGGGACTGCAGCCCGTACAACGGCTGGTCCGGGGCGAGGTATTTGAGCAGCCCGGAGTAGCTCCAGGACAGCCCGCTGGCCGGGTGCACGCAGAACAGTGGTGGTCGGCTCCCGGTGGTCCGCAGTGGCAGCAGCACGTCGAGGTCACTGCCTTCGGAGCCCACGTCCAGCCGGGCCGCGAGGCCCGCGACGGTCGGGTTCTCGAACAGCCGCCGGATCGGCAGGTCGATCCCGAAGGCCGTGCGGACCCTGGTGATCAGTCCGCTGGCCAGCAAGGAGTGCCCGCCGAGTTCGAAGAAGCTGTCGTCGATACCGACGCGCGGCAGGCCGAGCGTCTCGGCGAAGAGCTTGCAGAGCAGGTCTTCCCGCGGCGACCGCGGGCCGCGGGAACCGCCGACGGCGTCCACCGGTTCGGGCAGGGCCCGCTGGTCCAGCTTCCCGTTCGGGGTGAGCGGCAGCCGGTCGAGCGGGACGAACGCCGAAGGCACCATGTACTCCGGCACCTGCCCGGCCAGCACGGTGCGCAACCGGTCGGGGCTCGGTGCGGTGGTGGTGGGAACGATGTAGGCGATCAGCCGCTGGGTGGCCGGTTCGCCGCCCTTGACCACGACCGCCGCTTCGGCGACCGCCGGGTCCGTTTCCAGCAGCGCGGCGATCTCGCCGGGCTCGATCCGGAAACCGCGGAGTTTGACCTGGTCGTCGGCACGGCCGAGGAACTCCAGGGTCGCGTCGTCCTGCCAACGGGCGAGGTCGCCCGTGCGGTACATCCGATCGCCGATGCCACCGTAGGGATCGGCGACGAACCGTTCCGCGGTCAGCCGGGTCCGATTGAGATAACCACGGGCGACACCGGTACCGGACAGGTACAGCTCACCCGGTACGCCGGCGGGCACCGGCCGCAGCCGGGCATCGAGGACGTAGGCGCGGGTGTTGTGGACCGGCTTGCCGATCCCCGGCCGATCACGTTCGGCCATGGCCGCGACCACTGAGTCCACAGTGGACTCAGTGGGGCCGTAGAAGTTGTACGCGGTCAGGCCGGGTTCGGCGCGCAGCCGGGCCCACATCCCCTCGTCGACCGTTTCCCCGCCGAGGGCCACGACCGTCGGCCGGTGCCCGGACTCGAGCAGTCCGGCCGCCATCAACTGCCGCAGATAGGACGGCGTCGTCTCGATGGCGTCGATCCGTTCCTCGCGCAGGTATTCGACCAGGGCACCGGCGTCACGGCGGGTGTCGTCGTCGACGATGTGGAGTTCGTGACCGGCGATCATCCACAGCACCGGATCCCAGGACGCGTCGAAGGCGACGGCCGCGGTCAGCGCGACCCGCAGGCGCCGGTCACCGAGCCGTTTCGCGGCCGGCGCGAACACGGTCTCCTGGTGGTGGTGCAGCAGATTGGTCAAGGAGCGGTGTTCGACCACGACCCCCTTCGGCCGTCCGGTCGAGCCCGAGGTGTAGATGACGTAGGCCGGGTGGCGGGCGGAGAGCGGGCGAAGGCGCTCGGCGTCGGAGAGATTCCCGTCCCCGAACCCGGCCAGCGCCGCCCGTGTTGCAGGCGTGTCGAGGGCAACGTGTTCGCCGAAGCGCGGCAGACCGTCCACATCGGACCTGGTCAGCACCAGGGCGGGTGCGGAGTCGGTGAGCATGTACGCGATCCGGTCGGCCGGGTAGCTGAGGTCGATCGGCAGGTACGCGGCGCCGGACTTGAGTACGCCCAGCAAGGCGACCATGGTGCCGACCGAGCGCGGCACCGCGACGGCGACGGTGTGCCCGGCACCGATGCCGCGCTGCCGCAGTAACCGGGCGAGCCGGTTCGCCTCGGCGTTGAGCCCGGATGTCGTGAGTTCGCCGTCGGCCGCGACCACCGCGGTGGTCTCCCCACTGTGCCGTTCGAAGGCCGTGGTGATGGTTTCCGGCGGCAGCGCGCGGCGGGTGTCGTTCCACGTTTCGAGGACGGCTTCGACTTCGCCCGCGCTCAGCAGGTCCAGTTCCGCGACCGGGCGGGCCGGGTCGTCCAGTGCGGCTTCGAGGAGCTTGCACAGCCATCTGCCCAGCCGGTCCGCGGTCTCGCGGTCGAACAGGTCGGCGCTGTACTCGATCGTCCCCGAGAGCCCGGCGGGATTTCCCGCGGCGTCCCGCTTCTCGCCGAGTGACAGCGAGAGGTCGAACTTCGCCGCGGCGACCTCGTCGTACTCGGCGATCGACACCTCGAGACCGGGCAGCCCCAGCCGCGGTGGCGGCGTGTTCTGCAGGGTGAGCATCACCTGGAAGAGCGGATGGCGGTTGAGGGTGCGGGCCGGAGCCACTTCTTCGACGACGCGCTCGAACGGGACATCCTGGTGGTCGAACGCGGCGAGGTCCGCCGTCCGGACCCGGCGCACCAGCTCGGTGAATCCGGGAGCGCCCGACAAATCGGTCCGTAGCACCAAGGTGTTGACGAAGAAACCGACGAGATCTTCCAGCTGCTCGTCCGTCCGGCCCGCGACCGGGGTGCCGATCGGGACATCGGTTCCGCCGCCCAGCCTCGACAGCAGCGTCGCCAGTCCCGCGTGCAGCACCATGAACAGGCTCGCGCCGTGGTCGGCGGCGAAGGCGGCCAGCCTGGTGTGCAACGCGGCGGGCAGGTCGAGCCGGACGGTGCCGCCGGTATAGCTCGACCCGGCCGGACGAGGCCGATCGTGGGGCAGCGTCAATTCCTCCGGCAGGTCGGTCAGCGCGTCCCGCCAGTAAGCGAGTTGCCGACGCAACGGGCTTCCCTTGTCCTCTTCGGACCCGAGCAATTCTTGTTGCCACAGCGCGTAATCCGGATACTGGACCGGTAAGGCGGGCAGTTCCGCCGCCCTTCCCGCCAGCCGTGCGGTGTAGGCGGCGGCCAGATCCCGGGCCAGCGGAGTCGTCGACCAGCCGTCACTGGCGATGTGGTGCGCGACGAGTACGAGCAGGTGCTCGTCGTCCTCGACCGGGACCAGCGCCGCGCGGAACGGCAGGTCCGTATCGAGAGCGAACGGCATCGCGGCGTACGCGGCGATCGTTTCGGTGCTCCGAAGCACCGGCAGACCCGCGGGGATCTCCGCCATCGGCACGAGCCGCTGGTGCGGGACACCGTCGGCCACGGGGAAAACGGTACGCAGGCTCTCGTGCCGTTCGACGACGTCACGCAAGGCGGTCGCCAGCGCCGCCCGGTCGAGGACGCCGCGCAGCCGCAGCACCATCGGGATGTGATAGCCGGCGCCGGTGCCTTCGAAGCTGTCGAGGAACCACATCCGCCGCTGCGCGAACGACAGTGGGACACGGTCCGGACGTTCCCGGCGCCGGAGCCGGGAACGGGGAGCGGGGCCGGCGCCGATCCGGGTGGCGAGGGCCGCGGGCGTGGCGGCCTCGAACACGGTCCGGATGGCCAGCTCCGCGCCGAACCGGGAACGCAGCCGGCTGACGAGCCGGGTCACCAGCAGCGAATGCCCTCCCAGCGCGAAGAAGTCTTCGTCGGGGCCGACCTCGGTCACGCCGAGCACCTCGGCGAACACCTCGCATAAGCCGGCTTCCAGGTCGGTGCTGGGACGCCGCCCCACGACACCGGGAAGACCGTCGGGTTCGGAGAGTTTCGCCTTGTCGAGCTTCCCGTTGGGGGTCAACGGGAGCTCGGGCAGCGCGACGATCACCTGCGGGACGAGGTGATCGGGCAGGGCGTCCGCCGCTCGCCGTCGCAACTCGGCGACGTCGACGGCGCCGGGCGCCACATAGCCGACCAGGCGATCGACGCCCTCCGGAGTCCGGTGGACGACCACGGCGGCGGCCGAGACCCCGTCAGCGGCAGCGAGGACCGCTTCGATCTCGCCGGGCTCGACGCGGAAGCCGCGGATCTTGATCTGGTCGTCGGCGCGGCCGACGAATTCCAGTTCCCCGCCGCCGGTCCAGCGCACGCGGTCACCGGTGCGGTACATCCGGGCGCCGTCAGGCGAGAACGGATTGGCGACGAACCGTTCCGCGGTGAGCGCGGGGCGGCCGCGGTAACCGCGGGCCAGGCCGGGGCCGTCGAGATACAGTTCGCCGGTCACGCCAGCCGGCACCGGCCGAAGCGCGGCGTCGAGCACGTAGGTACCCACGTTGGCGATCCCGGTACCGATCACCGGGGCCTGCCGGTCGCCGATCCTGGCGACCACGGAGTCCACAGTGGACTCGGTCGGGCCGTAGAAGTTGAACGCCAGCACCTCGGGGTGGCCGGCGAGGTCTCGCCACAGTGCGGCGTCGATGGCCTCGCCGCCGAGGGCCAGCACCGTCGGCCGATGGGCGGCGGTCAGCAGCCCCATCGACAGCAACTGCCGGACGTAGGACGGCGTGGTCTCCATCGCGTCGATCCGCTCCCTGCCGACGTAACCCAGGAGGGCCTCCGGATCGCGGCGTGTGTCGTCGTCGAGCAGGTGCAGTTCGTGCCCGTCGATCAGCCACAGGATGGGGTCCCAGGAAGCGTCGAAGGACACCCCGGTGGTGTGCGCGACCCGCAGGACGTCGCGCCCCGCCGTCGCGGCGGCGGGGCCGAACACCTCGGTGCGGTGGTGCTCCAGCAGATTGATCAGGCCGCGGTGCTCGACCTCGACGCCCTTGGGACGGCCGGTGGAGCCCGAGGTGTAGAGCAGGTAGGCGGGATCCTCCGGCGCGGGCGCGATCGGTGGCCGCTTCTCTCCGTCCAGCGCGTCCGGATCGTCGAGCAGCACCGTGGACGTCGCACCGGGAAGCCGGGCCGCCGTGTCCGAGGTGCTGACCAGGAGGACGGGCCGGGCGTCGTCGAGCAGATAGGCGATCCGGCCGGCCGGGTACTCGATGTCGACCGGGAGATAGACGGCGCCGGAGCGCAGGACGGCCAGCAGAGCCACGACGGTGTCGGCCGAGCGGGGGAGGGCGACGGCGACGACTCGGCCGGGCCGGGCGCCGCGGGCGGCGAGCACCTCGGCGAGCCGGGTGGCGCGTTCGTCGAGTTCGGCGAACGTCAGCCGCAGTCCCGCGGCGATCACCGCGATCCGATCCGGATGCCGCGTGGCGGTGGCGTCGAGCAGATCAGGCAGTGTGGTGGCGGGGAACGGCCGCCGCCGGCCGGCGGATCGGGTCAGCAGCCGGGCCTGTTCGTCCGCGGTGAGCACCGACGTGGTGTGCAACGGGGCGTCCGGCTGGGTCAGAGCGTGCTCCAGGAAGGTCACCAGCCCCCGGGCCACCCGCTCGGCGGTTTCCCGATCGAACAAGTCGGTGCTGTATTCGAGGTCACCGCTGATCCCCGACGGGGTGCCGTCGGCGTCGCGGTTCTCGGCGAGGGTGAGAGACAGGTCGAATTTCGCGGTCGTGGTGGTGGCCGCCTGGCCTGTTTCGATCCGGAGATCGCCCAGTTCGGCCACCGGGGCCGGGTTGTTCTGGAGCGTGAGCAGGACCTGGAACAGCGGGTTCCGGCCGGGGACCCGTTCGGGAGCCAGCTGCTCCACGATGCGTTCGAAGGGCAGGTCCTGGTGTTCGAAAGCGGCCAGGTCGGTGTCGCGAACCCGGTGGATCAGCTCGGTGAACGTGGGGTCGCCGGTGAGGTCGGTCCGCAGCACGAGAGTGTTGACGAAGAACCCGATCAGGTCTTCGAGGGCGGATTCGGTGCGGCCCGCGACAGGGGTGCCGATGGCGATGTCGTCGCCGGCGCCGAATTTCGCCAGCGTGGCGGCGAAACCGGCGTGCAGGACCATGAACACGCTCGCGCCGTGCCGGGCGGCATTGTCGGCGAGCGCCTGGTGCACGTGCCGAGGCAGGCTGACCGGCACTGCCGCGCCGGCACCGGACGGCGTGACCGGACGCGGCCGATCGGCGGGCAGGGACAGCTCGGAGGGCAGCTCGTCCAGCGTGGCGGTCCAGTGAACCAGCTGGTTGTTCGCGCGGCTTCCCGGATCCTTCACGTCACCCAGGAGTTTCCGCTGCCAACGGGCGTAGTCGGCGTACTGCACGTCCAGCGGCGGCAGCCCGGCTCCTTCGCCCGCCGTCCTTCGCTGGTAGGCGACGGCGAGGTCGCGAGCCAGTGGCAGGAAGGACCAGCCGTCGCCGGCGATGTGGTGCACCACCAGCAGCAGTACGTGCTCAGTGACCGATAGGCGCAGCAAGGTCGTCCGCAGCGGCGCTTCGATCGCGAGGTCGAAGCCCCGGACAGCTTCTTCGGCGAGCCGTTCGCCGAGCCGCCCCGCCGGGACGTCGTCGATGTCCAAAGCGATTCCGGCCGCTTCAGTGGGCAGGATGCGCTGGTACGGCTCACCGTCATGCTCGGCGAAGATCGTCCGCAGGCTCTCGTGCCGCGTGACCACGTCGGTCAGTGCGAGCTGGAGTGCGCCGGTGTCGAGAGTGCCGGAAAGCCGGAGAACGGCGGGCATGAGGTAGTCGATCGCGTCCGGGTTCAGCCGGTTGAGGAACCAGAGCCGTTGCTGGGCGAAGGAAAGAGGTTCCCGCTCGGCACGGGGGCCCGCTGCCAGGACGGGACGATGCCCGGCCTTTCGGGAGCGCAGTCGTTCGGCGAGGCGTGCCGGGGTGCCCGCTTCGAACAGATCGCGGATGGTCGCTTCGACGTCGAGTTCGGTGCGGATCCGGCCGACCGCGCGGGTGGCGAGCAGCGAGTGCCCGCCGAGGTCGAAGAAGTCGTCGTCGACACCGACCTCGGCGACGTCGAGACTCGCGGCGAAGATCGCGCAGAGCTGTATCTCGACGGTGGTGGCCGGTGCGCGGCTCGACGTCGCCATCGACGGCTCCGGCAGCTGTGCCTTGTCGAGCTTTCCGTTCGGTGTCAACGGAAGGAACGGGACCGTGACGACGGCCTGCGGAACGAGGTGGCTCGGCAGCGAGTCACTCAACCGGGATCGTAACTTCGCGGGATCGGTGTCCGAGACGACGTAAGCGATCAGCCGGGCAGCGTCGCCGGAACCATGGACCACCACGGCCGCTTCGGTGACGTCGGCGTAGGCGATGAGTGTTCCTTCGACTTCGCCGGGTTCGATCCGGAAACCGCGGATCTTGACCTGGTCGTCGATGCGGCCGAGGAACTCCAGCGCGCCCTGGTGAGACCAGCGCACGAGGTCACCGGTGCGGTACAACCGTTCGCCCGGCCCGTCGAAGGGGTTGGCGACGAAGCGCCCGGCGGTCAGGCCAGGTTGTCCGTGGTAACCGCGGGCGAGCCCGGCCCCGGCGAGGTACAGCTCACCGGGCACGCCGGGGGCCGCGGGCCGCAGAGCCGAATCGAGAACGTAGGCCCGCACATTGTCCACCGGGGTGCCGAGCACCGGTTCCGGATGGGACTGAACCGCCGCCAGCACACTGTCCACAGTGGATTCCGTTGGACCGTAGAGGTTGACGGCCAGCAGCCGGGTTCCTTCGGACAGTTCCGCCCACAGCGCCGGGCTGACCGCTTCTCCGCCCAGCGCGACCAGTTTCGGATGACGGCCGGAGTCCGTCAGCAAACCGCAAGTGAGCAGCTGCCGCACATAGGACGGCGTCGTCTCGATGGAGTCGATGGCTTCGTCGGCCAGATAACGGACGCACGCTTCGGGGTCACGGCGAACGGAATCGGGCACCATCCACAGTTCGTGACCGTCGAGCAGCCAGAGCACCGGATCCCAGGCGGCGTCGAAAGCCACTCCGGACAGATGCGCCACCCGCAGCACGTCCTTACCCGCTGCGGTGCGGCCTGCCGGGAACAGGTTCCGGCGGTGGCTCGCGAACAGGTTGCCCAGCGCCCGGTGTTCGACGGCGACACCCTTGGGCCTGCCGGTCGACCCGGACGTGTGGATCAGGTAAGCGAGATCGGCAGGCTGAGGACCGTGCGGGTCGGTGCCGGTTTCGGTGGCCAGGTCGAGCCGGTCGAGGGCGAGGTCGGTGTGGGGGAGTAGGGATTCGGTCTCGCTGTGGGCGAGGACGAGCGCCGGATCCGTGTCCGCCAGCAACGCGGCGAGCCGCTCGGGCGGGTAGGTCACGTCCAAGGGCAGATAGACACCGCCTGCCCTGGCGACCGCCAGCAACGCGACAATCGTGTCCGCGGAGCGGGGTAGTGCCACCGCGACGATCCGGCCGTCCCCGGCTCCGCGGTGCGCGAGGACGCGAGCGAGCCGTTCGACCTGGGCGTTCAGTTCGGCGAAGGTGTAGGTGGTCCGGCCGTCGCTCACGGCGACTCGCTCGGGGGACCGCGCCACCTGCCGGGCGAACAACTCGGGCAGTGTCGTCTGCTCCACGTCGACCGAGGTGGCGTTCCAGCGGTTCAGGACGAGGTCGCGTTGGTCCTCGTCGAGCAGATCGATCTGCCCGATCGGCATCGAGGGGGCAGCGATGGCCGCTCGCAGTAGCCGGAGGAACCGCTCGTGGTGGCCGGCGAGGGTTTCGCGGTCATACCGGCGGGGATTCGCGTCGAAGTCGACCCGGATGCCGTGCTCCGGCGAGATGCCCTGGAGCACGATCGACAGGTCGTCGACCGGCCCGATCGCGAGGTTGTGCAGCGCGGCGCCGTGCGAACCGAACTCGATCCGCGGGTCGAACGGGAGAATGTTGACCGTCGGGCCGTGCAGCCGCCGGTCTCGGGACAGCCCGAGGTCCTGGCGCAGGCTTTCGGCGCGGTGACGCTGATGTTTGAGGGCGTTCCGTACCTCGCGTGAGGTTTGCCTGACCAGCTCCGACATCGTGGTCGACGACGTCACCCGGAGACGTAACGGCACCACGTTGGACACCATCGCCGGGGTCGTGCGCAGCAACGGCGTACGCCTCGCGGTGACCGGCAGGCCCAGCACCACGTCCCGATCACCCGTGCTCCGGTGGAGGAACGCGGCGGCGGCCGCGATGACGAACGGTGCCCAGTCGGTACGGGACTCGCGGGCGGCGGCGCGCAAGTTCTCCGCCTCGCTGACGTCCAGTCGCCCGCTGTGCTGGAGGAACACTGTGTCCATCGGGGCGGCCGAACCGCTGAGCACGGTGGCCTCGGGCCGGTCGGCGAACCGTTCCCGCCAGTAGCGGGCGTCCTCGACGCTTCGCTCGGAGGTCGAATAGGCGTTGTCCTCGGCCAGAAGCTCTTCGAGAGATCCGAAACCGGCTGGTTCGAGCGTTTCGCCCCGTTGTCGCGCGCGGTAGCCCGCGGCCACCCGGGTGAGCACGAGCGCCGCCCCGTAACCGTCCACCAGGAGGTGGTGAACCCGCTGGTGCAGGAAGTACCGTGCGGAATCAAGCCGCAGCAACGTCGCGGCGAAGAGGCGGTCGCCGAACACCTCGGGTGGTGTCGCGAGGTCCGTGCGAAGCCATTCGCGCGCGGCCGCCTCGGAATCGGCCTCGCTGCTCAGATCGACGACGGGCAGCGACCATTCGCCCAACGGCGCGACGAACTGCCGCGGCTCTCCGTCCGTTTCGGTGAATCTGAGCCGCAATGCCTCGGTTTCCCGCAGCACATGGCGGATGACGTCGGTCAATGCCGAGTGGTCGACCGGGCCGTCGATGTCGAGGTATTGCGCGATGGTGAACATCGGGTTACCCGGTGCCAGCCGCTGAGCGAACCAGATTCCCCGCTGGGCGGCGGACAATTCGAGAACGTTGTCGCGCGTGACGACCACGGATCCCCACTTCCCAAGCCGTGTGAGTGTCATTCTGAGTGCACGAGGAATTCGTGACCACCCGACCGGGTGGACTGGTTCGGGTGACATGACACACCATCGGGTGACCCGAAGATGACCTTGGTGTACAGAGTGTCGCTTTGTCCCTTTCGCAAAGGAAAAGCCGTGTCCTGCCACTGAGGGCTGGACACGGCCTTGGAGTCGCTGCCGGACGCCATCGCGCCGATCGATCAGAAGATGCTGATGTTTCCGACCGAGATGATCAGGTTGACGATCGATTGCATGAAATTCATGAGAACTCCGTTCACGGGGCGAAGGTGACGGTTTCTTGGGACCCGTCGCTGGTTATCGTTGTCTACGTGAGTTCGAGTGTGGACAGGTCACCGTCTTGCTCGAAGTGAGATGGTTCACGTATCGGCGTGGCTCGTTCCCCATGGCCGGGTGCCGAGAGCAAGCTGATCGGAAGGGATTCGACGCGGACAAGCGTCATCGCGTCGTGGACGAGCCCGCCGGGATGGCTCCTTGCCTCACACGGTTCGTGTTGATTTCGAGGTCACCAGCCGGTCAGACGACGAGGCCGTACCAGTGCGGCCGGGACCGGTTCCGCGGAGCGCGCGTCGACCGCCCGGTCTGATGCGCACCGCCGTCATCGTTCTGCTGGGGGCAGGCTTGCTCGCCGCGTGCGGAGAACCGGCGCCGCCGGCCACGCCCGCGCCACCACCGGCGGGTACTGCGGCCACCTCGAACCAAGCGCCAAAGCAACACCTCCTGGAGCTTGAGGTGACCGGCACGGCCACCCTTTCCCTCACCTTCACCCTCGACGGGAAGGCCGGCGAGGAGAACGCCGTCACCCTGCCCTGGCGCAAGACGGTCACGGTCCCCTATGGCACCGGTCGCCACGAATTCGAGTTGACCATGCGGCACAGCGGCGGAACCTTGGTCGCGACAGCCACCGTCGACGGCACGCTGCTGACGCAGTCCGGGGGCAGCAGCTCACCCGGCAGCACCAACACCGCCAACCTCTCCGGCGGTTTCACGGACTGACCGGCGACCGGCCTGGGCGTCGATCATCTGCTTGTCCAAGGGGCGGACGACGAACCGCGCTCGGTCCGTCGTCTCACGGTTTGTGAGCAACAGAGGAACGATCTCCGCGAGAGGCAGCGCCGGTACTGGGGTGAAGAGTGGATGCCGACCAGGTGCGCCGGCGGGGTCGTGAGCCGCACCTGTCTGCCGATCGGAACAATCCGGCCTCCGCTGATGTCGAGGCCCTCATCGGCGCGCTTAGTGGCCGGCCAGATCCATCATCACAAGCAGCAGCCCGAAGAACAACTGGAGTGCGGCGATGCAGACGCCTGCGATGACAAGACCGTCCAGCCGATACTGACGGTCCGTCAGCATCGATATCGCTCCGGCGGCCAAGGCCAGCACCGAAGCCACCTCGCCGTAGGGGAGCAGCCAGCCGAGCACGCTGAGTACGAGACAGACAGGACCGAGTAAGCCTTTGACCCCGGGGCGGTCGCCTGCTGACAGTCGTCGAGTCACAATGCCCGGGATCCCTTCAGCTGTTCGGCGGATACGCTACCTCGAACTCGGTTCGGCCGGTGGCGGGTCACTCTGAGATCGCCCTTGGCCGTCGCCGACGTCATGCAATGAGGCCGTGGTGCGATGTCCGCGGTTCATGAGGGCGTGGGCAACGGCAGCACCATGACGATCAGCTGATCGCCTTCGCCGAACGTCGTCGTCACCACGAGCGCCGGCTCGGTCGTTACCACCTAATGGAAGTCTACGCGCCGGCTGGAACCCCTGGTCTCCTGGCCAGCCCAGACCGACGATCCGACAACTGGGGCGGGCGTAGGCCGAGATCGCTTACGACGTCCCCGGAGTGGGTGCGCGTCGCGTTCGAGCATGACCGCTACGTTTCGAGGACGTTGGCGGAGGCGCCCGAGCGCTGCTGCGAGGACGACGGTGGTGGCAAGGACGACAACGGCGAAGCAGCAGAGCACCCACACCACGCCGCGACGAGCGCGTCCGCCGTCAGGTCCGGGCGCCGATGCCTGCTGCTGCCCCTTGTGCAGAGACGGGTTGAGTTCTGGGTCAGCGTCGTCGCGCCGCTTCGACTTCTGTCCACAAGGGCTTCGTCGTGGTCGCCGTCGTCTGTCGCCGGGGTGAGGTTTTCCGCCGTCGTTTCGCGGAGCATCTTTGTCGGCCGCGCGGTTTCTCGCACGCCAAGTCTGCTCCGTGTGCCGAGTGCGGTGTATCGAGAATGTATTTCCACTGAACCGGCTCGCGGGATTGTCGGAAGGTCCAGTCAGGCGAGGAGGAAATGACGACAGCAGATCGTTGCGCGGATTTTCCTTCGTGTTCATCTAGCGAGGAGCGACCGTGAAGAAATCGGCAGTGGGAAAAACCGCGCTCTATTCCCTTTCCGGTGGGGTTCTGACGGTGGCGTTCGGGTTGCTGGGTGCCGGAAGTGCGGACGCCAAGCCGCCGGCGGAGACCGCGCGAGACCGGGCCGAGAAGGTCGAGGCCGCCGACATGGCCAGGGAGAGGGCCGAGAAGACGGCCAAGCAGGAGAAGAAGACCGCCGATCGGGACCGGGCCGAGAAGGTCGAGGCCGCTGACATGGCCAGGGAGCGGGCGGAGAAGAAGGCCAAGGCCGACAAGAAGAAGGCTGACAGTGATCGGGCCAAGCAAGGCAACGGTAACGGCACGGATGACAAGAAGAAGGCCGACCGGGACCGGGCTGAAAAGGTCGAAGCCGCCGACATGGCCAACGAGAGGGCCGAGAAGAAGGCCAAGGACGATAAGAAGAAGGCTGATCGGGATCGTGCTGAGCAGGTCGAAGCTGCGGACCGTAAAAAAGAAAAGGCCGAGGACAACGCCACGGAAGTGAAGAAGAAGGCCGACCGAGCCCGCGCGGAGCAGGCCGAGACCGATGATCTGAAACGTGAGGGGGCGAAGGAGGACAAGAAGCGGGCCGATCGGGATCGGGCGGAGCGGGTTGAGGCTGCTGATCTGGGCCGGGAAAGGGCGGAGCGGGAGGCCAAGAAAGCCAAGAAGAAGGCTGACCGGGACCGGGCGGAGCGGGTTGAGGCTGCTGATCTGGGCCGGGAGAGAGCGGAGAAGGAGGCCAAGAAAGCCAAGAAGAAGGCTGACCGGGACCTCATGGAGAAGATCGAGGCGATCGACCTGCGGGCGCAGCGAGGGGAGGGTGACCCCGTTGCTGAGAAAAAACGGGCTCAGCGGGATCGGGCGGAGCAGGTTGAGGCGGTCGATCTGGGGCAGCAGCGAGCCGAGGATGGTGCGAAGGCGGAGAAGAAGCGAGCCGGTCGCGATCGGGCGGAGCAGGTTGAGGCAGTCGATCTGGGTCAGCAGCGAGCTGAGGATGTGGTCACGGCCGGCAAGAAGCAAGCCGACCGCGACTGGGCCGAAGCGGTGGAAGCCGCCGATCGCACGTGGGAGAAGAACGGGGGCAGGGAACTCGATCGGCTCATCGACGCGCGTCGGCCGCGTCCTCTCGCGGCGCCCACGCCGCGAGAGGAGCCCCATGCCGTGGTAGGAGCGATCGAAGACGCCGGTGAAGTGTTCGCGGACGGGTCCAAGCGAGGCTGGGAGGACTTCATCCATCCGGTGAAAGCCGCCATCGCCGCCACGGGGGCCGTCGCCGAGACGCCGGGCGCGATTGTCGAGCAGGAGGCCCGACGTCAGCGGGCGAACGGCGGAATAGTCGACTCCGACGTGCAGGCGAAGGCGAACACCCTCGGCACTATCGGCAAGGGGGCCGGCGTGCTCGGGGGACTGGCGGGCGCCGGCTACGACGTGTTGCACGACAAGAAGGAACCGGTGAAGGCGACGGTTTCCTCGGTCGCCGGGACCGTCGTCGGAGGCGCCGCCGGCGGCGCGGCGGCGGCAGCGGTGCTGACGTCGGCGACCATGGGAGCGACACTGGGTTCGGCCGTCGGTCCGGTGGGCATCGTTGGAGGCATGGTCGTCGGTGCGGCGGTGGGCGCGATCACCAGCGGCATGGTCGAAGCGGCATGGGACCACTTCACCGAAGCGAAACCGGAATAGGTACGGGATGGCCCGATACCGGCGGCCGGTACGGGGCCGTGTCCTTGCACCGGCTGTGGGAACGAGGGCGTGGATGTTGTGATGAGCATCGGGTGCGCTGGTCAGCGTGATCGCACGTGTTGACCTGGCGCGGGGTCGCCGGCGGGATGTCGGGCGCTCCCCGGGGCACGGGCGGGTATGTATGGTCCCGAACGAGGCGCGAGCCACCGGGTCCATGCCTGCCACCAGGACTCCTGTTGTGGCACCGAGTCGGCCCACCACTCCGAGGGGTCGTCCGGTAGAGGAGTCGGTCCTGTCCGATAGGCGGCTTTGGGGCGTGGCGGGCTGATGATGCTGCCCACGTGTCCAGAAGGCACCAAGTGGAACGCGACGTCACCGCCGAGCAGCCGGGCGCCGCGCCACACCGTCTGCCAAGGGACGATGTGGTCCCGGACACCGGCGACCACGAAAGCGTCCTGAGTGGCTGCGGCGAGGTCGACCGGCCGGCCCGCGAGCCTCAGCCGGCCGCGGGCCAGTGTGTTGTCGATCGACAACCGCAGCGTCTGCTCGAAGAGGACGCGGGGCACGGCCACCCCGTCCTCGCTCCACGCCCAGATGTCGAAGGGCTCCGGCCGGTCCCCCATCAGCCAGCCCGAGATCGACGGTTGCCACAGCGTGTCCCGCGAGCGCAGCAGGTCGAACAGCAGGCTGATGCGGCCGGCGTCGACCAGGCCCTCGCGGTTGGCCAGGACACGGGTCAGCAGCTTGATCTCCAGGTCCGACCACCGGTTCACGCCGTCCTCAGGCGAAAGGTGATCGAGGGCGGACACCAGCAGCGTCAGCGACGCCGCACCCGGCTCACCGGCCGCACCGAGCCAGGCGGCGAGGGACGCCGCGAGCATCCCGCCCGCGCACACCCCGGTCAAGTGGACTTCCGAGGAGCCGGCGATCTCCCGCACCACATCCAGCGCGCGTAGCGAAACCCGCTGAAAATACTCGTCCAACCCCGTTTGTTCGTGGTGGGGCAGGGGGTTTCGCTGGCTGATGGCGAACACCGTGAACCCTTCCCGGACCGCCCATTCGACGAGGCTCCGGCCCGGGGCCAGATCGAAGATATAGAACTTGTTCACCCACGCGGGGATGAACAGGAGGGGAACCCGGCGCACCTCGGTGGTCTGCGGCTCGTACTGAAGCACTTCCATCAAGTCGTCGCGGTACACGACCCGGCCGGGTGTGGTGGCCAGGTTCGTGCCCAGGCGGTAGGCACCGGTGGGCATCTTGGCCGGACGGCCCTTGCGGTGCACCACGTCGTCGAGGAGGTTGCTCGTGCCGCGGACCAGGCTCGCGCCGCGGGTGGTCACGGCTCGGCGGAGCGCTGCGGGGTTGCCGATGAAGGTGTTCGCGGGCGCCGACGCCTCGGCGACGAGTTCCGCCAGGAGCCGTGCCTGCGGCCGGCGCCACGCCGGGACGAACGGGACCTCGCCGCTCGCCAGCACCAGCCGGCGCCACACCAGGTATCCCCGGAGCAGGATCCGGTAACCGGGGGAGTTCCAGGCGGTGTCGCGAAACCGTTCGTCACCGGGATCCGGCCCGGCCTCGACCGCCTTCAGCATTTCGCGATACCACCGCCGTGCTCTGGCCTTCGGTGGTGACACCGAAGGTTTGGACCCGTCCTGGGTGTGCTGCTCGGGGTCATGCGCTTCCACTGGTCGTGCTCCTCACCGGACCGGCGGTCGACCGAACCTCGCTGTGGTGGTGGCGGATGCCCGGCTCTGGAGGGCGGTGGCGGGGTCACGAGCCTTGGCATTCACTTCTCCGCAAGACCGTAGAACCGCGTGGTGCGCGTCGGCAGGCACGTTGGCGGGGTCGCGGCTTCGCCGGGAGCCACAGAGGTGTGAAAGGCGCAGCGAGGTGGCTCGCCGTGGGGCTCGTGCCCCGAACACGACGCCGTGTGCGCCGACAGAGCGCTGTCTCACGTGGGCGAGAGGGCGACGTGCCGAAACCCGTCGCGGCCCACGTTCCGCCGCTTCGCTGCCACAGGGCCGAACGCGCGGGATCCAGGACGGCAAGTTGTCCGGATAGGGCGGTGGCGAACGAGTGCGCGCCACGTGGCGATGGGCCCACCACGCGAGACGGCCGCGACGGGCGACGCACGTCGCGTCACCGCATACGGTCGGTGGCACGGACCGCAGATCCGGGATCCGTATTCCGGAAGTGACATCGGCCTGGAGGATTTCCCATGCACGGCAGCATGCCCGCCGAGCCGCTCACCATCGTACGTATCGCGAGGTACGGCCCAACAGTCCGGTACGGGCAAGGCCGACCGGACGTGGGCGACAGGAGAGGGTGACGGCGGGGAGCGCATACGACGAGCGGGCGTCGGCGGGTACGACGATGCGGGTCAACCGCGGCACTCCGTCCGGGTGAGCGCGAGGTCGACGATCGCCACCGCCCATTCCCGGTCGTCGCCGAGATCGGAGCGCTCCTCCAGCGTCCGTCGCAGGCATTCCCACACCCCCGCCTCGGTCCAAGCGAGGAAGCGACGGTGCGCCGTCGCGGGGGACACGCGAAACGTGTGCGGTAACCGGCGCCAGGCGCAGCCGCTCACGAGCACGAACACGATCGCCGTGAAGACGTCCCTGCCTTCCAGCGGGGTGGTGCCGCCACCTTGCGGCCGTGGGCCGAATTCCGGTACCAGCGGCCCGATCACCGCCCACAACCGGTCGGGCACCAAGCGCCGGGACAGCTCCTCTCCCATGCCGGAAAGCATGGGCAGCGGAAAAGGTTGCCACAAGGCGCAATTGGGGCACGCACGCTCGACCACCGCGCCCCGGTGCGCGGTCCGCACGAACCGGGCGCACCGCGTCCCGGCGGAACACCGGTACGACGCCGGATTCCCACGCCCAGAGAGGAAAGCAGATGACAATCAGGCCACCGGAAACGAGCGCCACGGTGATCGACCAGATCCTGGACCGCTTGTGCGCCTTGGGAGTACGGCACCTGTTCGGTATGCCCGGGGACTACAACCTGAAGGTACTCGATCGCGTGGTCGCCCACCCGCGGATGAAGTGGGTCGGGACGACGAACGAGCTGGGAGCCGCCTACGCCGCCGACGGTTACGGACGGGTCAACGGCTTCGGCGCGCTGTTGACCACCTTCGGTGTGGGCGAGCTGAACGCGATCAACGGCGTGGCGGGCAGCTACGCCGAGCGCGTCCCGGTGCTCCACATCGTGATCGGGCCGACCACGGACACCGAGAGGGCGGACAGCGCGGTCCACCACACGATGGGGGACGGTGATTTCGACCGGTTCGCCCGAGCGCACCGGCAGGTGGTGTGCGCGGACGCGGTGTTGCGCGCCGAGGACGCCCTGTTCGAGGTCGACCGCGTGGTGACCGCCTGCCTGCGGGAGAGCCGGCCGGGGTATCTGCGCGTACCGCGCGACGTCGCCCTCGGTCCCGCGCCGCCGCTTCCGCCGCTGAATCGGCCGGACCTGAAAGTCGCGCATCCGGGCAGCCTGGACAACTTCCGCGCGGCCGCCCGGGCGCGGCTCGCCGAGTCGGACGACGTCGCGGTCTTGGCGGACTTCCTGGTGGACCGGTTCGACGCCCGCGCGGAGCTGTCCGAGCTGCTGGCGGCCGGGCCGCTCCCGCACGCGACGTTGATGGCGGGCAAGACGGTGGTGGACGAACAGGCCCCCGGTTTCCTCGGACTGTACGCCGGTGCCATGAGCGAGGCGGACGTTCGCGCCACCATCGACCGCGCGGACCCGCTGATCATGGCGGGGGTGCTGCTCACCGATCACGCCACCGGCAAGTTCACGCACGAATTCGATCCCGAGAAGGCCATCGAACTCGGACCGGCGACCGCGCGGGTGAACGGCGTCGAGTTCCCCGGCGTGCCGCTGGCCGCCGCCCTGACGGTACTGACGGCGCTGATCAAGGAGCGCCCGCCGGCCCGCGCGTCCGTCACGGGGCCGCGACGGCAGGTTTCTTCGACGGCGAACCCGCCGGTGGGGAATCTCCCGACGGTGGTGAAGAAGTCCGCCACGGCCCTCTTCCGGACGTTGTGCGGACGCTGGACGCCGCTGACCCAGTCCTACCTCTGGAAAGCCGTGGGCGAGGCCGTGCGGCCCGAGCACACCGTCTACGCCGACAGCGGGACGGCGCTCATCGGTGTGGTGGAGCAGCGGTTTCCCGACGGCGCCCGCTTTGTTTCCCAGCCGCTGTGGTCATCCATCGGGTTCACCGTCCCCGCGCTGCTCGGCGCGCAACTCGCCGATCCGGCCCGGCGCGGACTGCTGCTCATCGGCGATGGCGCGGCTCAGCTCACCGCACCGGAGCTGGGCGTGCTCGGCCGTCACCGGGTCAATCCCGTCGTGGTCCTGGTGAACAACGACGGCTACACGGTCGAGCGGATCACCCACGGGGCGAGCGCCGTCTACAACGAGGTGGTCCGCTGGCACTGGTCCGACGTCCCGGCCGCGCTCGGCGTACCGAACCCGCTTGTGCTGTCCGCCCGCACCCCCGCCGAGCTGGACAGGGCGCTCGCCCGGGCCGCCGCCACCACGGACCGGCTCGTCCTCATCGAGGCGTCCCTGCGGAAGGTCGACGTGCCACCGGCGTTCCACCGCATGACCGCCAACCGGCCCGACAAGGCCAAGTGGGTACCGTGAGCGACGCCGCGTGCGAGCCGGTCCGGCGCCGTCCCATCGCCGGACCGGCTCGCGCACCGGGCAGGTCAGTTCGCCTCGGGCGCGGCGGCGAACTCGCGTGCTTCCTCCGGGTGGCCCAGCGCCCCCAGCCGGCCGCTGAAGTCGACGAGGTCGACGGCGCATTGCGCGGAGTGCACTCCTTTGAGCACCTCGACCGCCTGTTTGGCGGTGCGACAGGCATGTTCGACGTCCCCCATCTGTAACTGCGCCGTGGCCAGGAGCATCAGCCTGAGCGCACGGCGCCGTGACCAGCCGGGGGGACATCCTTGAACGGCTTCGCGAGACCAGCGCACGACGGTCGCGAGCTGGTCGAGGTCCCGGGCGCACCGGGCAAGCTCCTCGGCCAGGTAGGCCTGATCGACGTGCGCGACCCAGGCCGGTTCCCGGCCCCGGCCGCCGCGCTCCAGCGCTGTGATCGCCCTGCCCGCGGCTCTCTTGCAGGCTTTCGCGTCGCTCAACATGGCGTGGCCGCGGGCCTCGGCGACATGGCAGACCGCTTCCACCTCGGGGGTGGCCCCGCCTCGCGTCCCTTCCTGTGCGACCCGGGCGAGTTGGACGGCTTCGTGGGGACTGCCGAGCGCGAGTGCCATCCGGCTCATGCCCGAGGCCAGCAGATACGCGCCCATGCTCCGGTCGTCCGCGGCCTGGGCGAGGCGCAGGGCCTGGATGTAGTAGCGCTGTGCGAGGCCTGGCTGACCGGTGTCGACCGCCATGTACCCGGCCAGTTCGGTGAGGCGGGCGGCGGTGCCGAGCAGTTGCCGCCCGGCCGAATCGCGGTGGGAGTCCACGAGCGGCCGGGCGACGACGCTGTCGAGGTAGTGGACGACGACGGGCCGGATGCCGGCGCTGCCATAGCGGTGGTCGAGATCGGCGAACGCGGCGGTCGTCGCGCGCACCGCCTCGACGTCGTCCGCGGCAGGCCCGTCGTCGGTGGCGACGTCGTCCGGGACACCGATCAGCCAGTCACGACTGGGCTGCACGAGCACGGAGGCCGGCAGCACCTCGCCCGTCAGCGGGCCACTGCGCTGAGCGTCGCTGTGCCACAGGGCGCGCACGTGGTGAAGTGCGTCTGTCAGGACGGGCTCGAACCGCAGCCCCGCGGCGGGTGCCGTGCTGGTGTCCGGCGTCATGCCGATCTCGTCCACGGTGACCGGGCGGCCCAGCTTGTCCCCGAGCGCCTCGGCGATGACCGCGGGCGCCGGGCCGCGCGGTTGCTGTCCCCGTAACCAGCGGGCCACCGATGTCTTGTCGTAGCGCAGATCCAGCCCCCGCCCGGCGCCGCACAGGTTGACCCGGCGGGCGAGGCCGGTGTTGGAGCACCCCGCCTCCTCCATCACGGCTCGCAGTCGCTCGTTCGCCTTCCGACTCGCTGGCGGTCGGCTACTCATGACCTTTGTCTCCTTCGTGTCCTGGAAGAGTGAAACCGTGAGTTCGGTGTCGGTGGCGGTTGCGTCGCCGGTCAGGCGGAGTTCCCGGTGTGCCGGTCGGCGATGGCAGGGCAGACAGGGGTCGCGCGACGCGGGTGAGCACGCCGGGCAGGTCGCGTCCGCTGGGGCACGACGCAGAGCCGGCGGAAAGACCCGTGTCCGCCTACGACATCTGCTTGTCGCGGAAAAGATTCCGATTCTGGTCGAGCGGGGTGGCCGACGCCTCGCACCGCGTTCCACAAGGCGCCGGGGTGACATCGGTGATCCACAGCTCGGCGAACCACGGGTGGCGAGCCGCTTCCGGCACGATGATCGCCTTGCGCCGCAATGGTTGTGCGGTCTTGTGTCGCTGGTTCCGGCCTCACTCACGCCATCACGTCGCAGTGCCGGCGCCACGGCCATCATCCTCTTCCCTGCCCGCACAGCAGCCCCTTCAGGAAGCCACCCGGAAGGTGCGTCGCCGGACGGTCGCGGCGAAATCAGACGGTCCGATGGCGTCGGGGGGCTTCGGCGTCGAATCCGGATTGCCGTCCGGGAGACGGCCGGGGCGGATTTCTTTCTCGGCTACGTTACGAAGGTCGTAGGAGAAAGTCTTCACGCATCCGAACAACGCAATCGGACGTCGCGAATCCGCATGATCGAGGTGCCTACTCGGCGAATCCGGCTTCGCCACTGCGAAAACCAGGAGAACCGCCAGGAAATGAAATTGAGAGCGATGTCACATTTGTCATCGCATATCGCGCCAAGGGTGGGGCCGGACGCCGCACTGCCCGCGAGGCCTGCTCTGGCGCTGTTTTCACCCCTGTAAGCGTAGGTTGTAGGCATGGAAAGTGATGCTAGGCGCAGCTTCGAGCCGCTTAGATAAGCCGTTGGAGTGAAAGTCTCCAGTTGTCTCTAAACGTGCGGAAAACAACCCATTCGGACTCATATTCGGCGCGGCCCCGGCTTATGGCGACCGCGATCGCCGCGCATAGGCAAGAATCCCGCACCGGTCGACGGCTGCGGTGACCGATTGATTCTGTGTGAACGGCGCGCGGCCACGCGGTATCCGCGCCCTCGAGCGCCTCAAGTGCGCCTGCCCGCGCCGCGCGGTGCGTATTACGGTCTGAACGTCGGCTTTCCCGGGTTGTCGCAGGAGAGCCCGTACAGGTGTCGAGCCTCCGCACCGCGTGTGGTCCCGGAGTGTCCGCACCCATACGCAAGGAGAACCCCATGACCACTTCTGTCGCCGAGGAAGCGCGAGAGATCGAGGAGCATTGGATCGACGTGGACGGCACGGCCACCCGCTACCTGGCAGTCGGCACCGGTCCGGTCGTCCTGCTGCTCCCGGGACAAGGATCCGTGTCCGAGGAGTGGTACGACGTGATCCACGGTCTCGCGGGCTCTTACCGGGCCATCGCGGTCGATTTCCCGGGCTACGGCTACACCGAGCCGATCGCCGACGCCTCGGTCCCGGCGCTGGCGGCATTCGTGTGGCGCTTCGCCCGTGTCATCGGCTTGCAGCGGCTCGTGCTCGCCGGGCATTCACTGGGCGGCGCGGTGGCGGTTCACGCGGCTCTGGACCAACCGAGTCGGGTGTCGGCTCTGGTGCTGGTCGATTCCGCCGGCCTGGGACGCGCCGTCAACCCGTACACGATCCTGCAATCCATCACCCCGCTGGGAGATCTGACCCCGCTGCTGGTCCCGGTGCTGCCGCTGGGCCCCCGGTTGCTCGTCACGGCGGTGGCGCTGGCCGGATCGTGCCGGCCCTGGCGCATCCACGCGGCCTGGTGGGCAAGCCAGACCCGGGTGGCCTCCACCCCGGTGGCACTGGAGACGAGCCTGCGCTTGCAACGCTCCACGATCGGGCTCTTCGGACAGCGCGACCCCTTTCTGCGCCGATTGCGGGAGTTGCCGATGCCGACCTTGGTCGCCTGGGGCGTCCAAGACCGGCAACTGCCGTTCTGGCAAGGCATCGCGGCCCGCCGGAGACTGCGCCACGGACGGCTGACGCTGGTCGCGAGCGCCAGCCACCTGCTGCCGTCGGAGGCCCCGGAGAAACTGGTCCGCGCGGTTCGTCGATTCCTCGCCGACGTCGGCGGCGACCAGGTACACGGGGAGCTGCTGTCATGAGCGATGCGGCGGACGTCATCGTCGTGGGTGCCGGGCTGGCCGGGCTCGTCGCGACCTTCGAGCTGTCCAGGGCCGGACGGCGGGTGCTCGTGGTCGAGCAGGAGAACGAAGCCAACCTCGGCGGGCAGGCACATTGGGCACAGGGCGGCCTGCTGCTGGTGAACAGCCCGGAACAGCGGCGAGTGGGTATCAAGGACTCACTGGAATCGGCGTTGTCCGACTGGCTGGGCTCAGCGGGGTTCGACCGCGACCGGGAAGACCACTGGGCTCGCGCCTGGGCCGAGGCGTACTTGGGCTTCGCCGCCGGTGTCAAGCGCGACTACCTACGCATGCTCGGGCTGACCTTGATGCCCAATGTCGGCTGGGTCGAGCGCGGCGCGGGAACCGCGACCGGGGCGGGCAACTCGGTGCCCCGGCTCCACGCCACGTGGGGCGCCGGACCCGAGGTCGTACGGGCCTTCCGCGACCCGGTGCTCGACGCCGCCGCACGCGGGGCGGTGAGCTTCAAGCACCGGCACCGGGTCGACGAGATCGTCGTCGAAGACGGAGCCGCGGTCGGTGTGCGCGGTGCGCTGCTGGCACCCTCGGACGCGCCGCGCGGCGCGGCCTCCACGCGGCAAGAGGTCGGCACGTTCGACCTGCGAGCGCAAGCGGTGCTCGTCACCTCAGGCGGTATGGGCGGCAACCTCGACCTGGTGCGCGCCAACTGGCCGACCGACCGCCTCGGGGATTTCCCGGAATCGATGCTCGTCGGCGTACCGGCGCACGTCGACGGGCGGATGCTGGAAATCACCGCACGTGCCGGCGGCTCGGTGGTCAACCTGGACCGGATGTGGCACTACCCCGAGGGACTCAAGCACCACAGCCCGGTCTGGTCGCGCCACGCGGCGCACTTCCTGGCCGCCCCATCGGCCCTGTGGCTGGATCCCGCGGGACGGCGACTGCCGCCACCGCTGTTCCCGGGCCACACGGCCGGGAACACCCTGCGGCACCTGACCCTGAACGGCCACTCCCACTCGTGGCTCATCATGACCCAGACGATGGTGGACAAGGAGTTCGACCTGCTGGGATCGGCGGAAAATCCCGATATCACCGGCAAGAACTGCGCCCTGTTGCTGTTGCGGGCGAAGAAGAGCCTGATGAAGCCGGTGCGCGACTTCCTCGAACGCGGCGAGGACATCGTGGTCGGCCGGACGCTGCCCGCCCTCGTGGAGGCGATGAACGCGCTCACCCCCGGAACACCGCTGGACCTCGCGGGGGTGGAGCACGAGGTCGCGACGCGCGACCTGCAGGTACGGAACGACTACTCCAAGGATCTGCAGCTGATGTCCTTGCGCAACCTGCGTGAGTACAAGGTCGAGCGGCTGATGCGCACCGCCCGCCCGCACCGGCTGCTCGATCCCGCGCACGGGCCCCTGTACGGGATCCGCCTGAACCTGTTCACTCGCAAGACTTTGGGCGGAGTGCAGACGACCCTCGACGCACAGGTGGTGCGCCCGGACGGGTCTGTCGTCGACGGCTTGTACGCAGCCGGTGAGGCGGCCGGGTTCGGCGGCGGGGGAATGCACGGCTACCACGCCCTGGAAGGCGCGTTCCTCGGCGGTTGCATCTTCTCCGGCCGGGTCGCCGGGCGCGCGCTCGGCAGAAGGCTGGCCTGAGCCGTCCCACGATCACCCCATGCTGAAGCAAGGCGTCGCCCGGTCGCCCGACGACCGGGCGACCGAGGAAAGGACGGGAACATGAAGCGCTCGGAATCGCGGGGAAGAACGCGGTGGGCCCGGTTCGCCGGGATCTTCGGACTGGCGCTGGCGGGGGCGGCGCTGCTGCTTACTGGACTGTCGCAGGGAGCGCTCGCGGCGTCGTTCGCGGTGTCCGGTGGGTCGTTCAAGATCAGCGCGGACAAGCTGGTGGGCGAAGGTTTCGTCCAGTACGGGGATGTCGACCAGGGCAGCGGTCAAGCCCACGCCGTCGCGGTGAGCGCTTTTCGCAAGGCCACGCTGGACAACTTCTGCCAGTCGGTGTTCTTGCCGAAGGTGCCCGTGGTCGGGGACGTCACCCTGGTGCTCCTCTCGGGTGGGCAGGGCGGGATGGAGTCCACGGACATCATCATCGGGATCGCCTCGCTCACCGGCGATCTCCGCCTGACCGACACCCAGATCGGCATCGACGCCGCTCAGCTGACCAAGGGGCCGGAAGCGGCGAAGGGCAGGCCGGGAGCGTTCGGGTTGCAGGCCAGCGGCGCGACGATCGGCCAGCTCCGGCAAACGGCGTGGAGCACCAATGCGCAGACGCTGCGGCTGAAGAATCTCGCGTTGTCGCTGAGGAGTGGGAAGAATGAATGCTTCTGAGTCGGCTGACGGCCGCGGGCCGGACCGATGATCGGCCTTGATCCGCTCGGGCGGATCAAGGCCGGATGGCGGGCATTCCGCGGCTGGCGACGGCACCGGCCCTTCGGTGCCGGGATGTTCCTGCTGCCCGCCTCCGTCGTGATAGGACTTCCGCCGTACGCCTCCTTCCGGCTGGGTGACCTGGTGCTCTCGATCAGAACCATCGGCGGGGTGTCGGCGCTGCTGATCGGCGCCCTGCTCCTGATCTGCGCGGTGTCGCTGTGGATCAGGCCGCAGTACCGGGTCGCCGCCGGCGTGACCGCGATCCTCGTCTCGCTGGTCGCGCTGGTCACCAGCAACCTCGGCGGATTTCTGGCCGGCACCGTGCTGGGACTCATAGGCGGGGCCCTGGCTCTCTCCTGGGCGCCACCGGCCACCGGCGAGCGGGATCGCGACCAGGAAGACGGGCCGGGCCCAGCACGGACCAGGGCCGCGGGGATCACGGTCCTCCTCATCGCCGCACTGGTCGTCGCCCCGGCGGCTGCCCCCTCCGCCCGCACCACCGCTGCCCCGGCCGGCCGGGTGTGGGTGCTGACGGCCTCCGTCCTGCAGTTGAACGGCCTGCAGTACCACGGTGTCGGCACCACCAGGGTGGGCGGCGTGCCGGTCGAAGTGCTCAGATTCACCGCCAGCCGCATCGACATCACCAGCCTGGTCCAGACGAGCGAACTGGTCGACGGCCACCTTGGCAGGATCACCGCACCACCCGGAAGCGTCTCGACCGCGACCGGCCACCCCATCGAGCTGCTCACGCTGCGGCTGAAGGGGACCCTGAGCGTGCTCGGGCTCATCGGCCTCCCGGTCGATTTCACCCCGGACCGTCCTCCGCCGCTGGTGTTGCCCAGCCTCACCTTCACCGACGTGACCGTGGTCAACACCGACCTCAACCACGCCCGTTTGACCATTCCCGCCGCGAAGATCACCATCACCTGACCCGGCTTCCCGGACCGATGCGTCGGGCCGGGCGGCTTCCGCCACGGTGTCACCGGTGCGGGATTGGTTGTACCGCACGTGTTTCTCTCGCTTGACGTGTCGACCGCCCGCAGAACACAGTCCCGGTGGCGGCGAACGGCCGTTTCGTGGCTCCGAGGGATCATCCCCCTCGGGTCGACGTGCTGTGGTGCCTCGTGAGCCTTCTTCGGGAATTTCGCGACGCAGCGGGCCGATACGTGCCGACCCGGACGGGCGGCGGCCTTCCTGTCCGGCACCCGATCCCTCAGGACGGTAACCGTTGCGCGACAGGGCATCGATTGCATGGCTTCGAACCATCGTCTCGGCCTACCCGGACAGCGCGCGCGGAGTTCGCGCGCAGCAGGCCCGGTGAGTCCGGGAGTGACTGTGCCCCAGGAACCATTGCGAGGTAAGGCAAAGGTGCCTTGTCTTGTGTGGGTTGGTGGCCAAGGCGGCGCTGGGGTCGTGACAGTCGGCCGATCGGGTCTCCCGCCCAGTACAGGCCTTTCTGGTCCGAGACGGGGCGTGGCCCAAGTACATGAAGGCCCCCTTCCTGTACCTAGGCGCAAGGAAGGGGGCCTTCATGTACTTGTGGAGGGGTAGGGCAGAGGTGGCAGGTTGCGAAAGCCACTTTCGCGACGCCTGGCGTCCCGAAAGTGGCTTTCGCGACACCGTCACCCCACGGCCGCGAGTGATCTCCACGACCCGACACCTTTGCGTTACCCCGCAATTGAACCCGAATCGCCACTCACGACCACCCCGCGGGCCGCTCACCGGAAGCCTTCACGGACACGCCACCTTTGATCGCCTCAAATGAACGTAGACGTATGTCCTGCTCGCCGGTAGGCGCATTCGTTGCCAGGGCGCCCTTTTGGCGCGCGGGTGGTACTCGGCACACAGCGAAAGCGAGCTGTCGCTTCGCGTCACCCCCGCGCGCCTCCAATGCGACAAGCGGATCTCGTCTCATGTGGAAGCGGGAGAAAGCCGGGTTCACCTCGAGTCCCGATCCTCTCTCACCGTACTTTTCCGTGTGCTGACAACGATCGCGGAGTTCCGGGCGTAGTCGCCGAAGAGGGCATTGAACTGCTGGGGAAGGGCGCTGGAACGCCGGCCGGCAACGGGTTTCCGGGACCTCCGGCCAGTGGCCACGCAAGACAACCACGCAGGGTTGCCAGTGACGAGAACACCGGAATATGTTTCCTGTCAACGGATCGCGCCGCTCGGCGAACCGCCGCCCGATGCAGGCACCCAATTCCGGAGGCACGCTATGCACAGCACGATGCCGGACACTCCACTGACCATTGCCCGCATCCTGCGGTACAGCGCTACGGTCCACGCTTCCTCCCACGTGTCCACCTGGAACGGAACGGGGTTCGACAGAAGGAGTTACGCGGAAGTCGCCGAGCGCGCCGCCCGGCTGGCGCATGCGCTCCGTGACCGGCTGGGGGTGCGCCCCGGCACCCGGGCGGGGAGCGAACAAGGCGTCGTCGGCACCCTCATGTGGAACAACGCTCGTCATCTCGAACTCTTCTTCGCGGTTCCCGCGATGGGGGCCGTGCTGCACACCCTGAACTGGCGGATGCCCGTGGACCAGCTGGTCTACACCATTGGCCACGCCGGGGACGAGGTCATCATCGTGGACGCGGGGCTGACGGAATCGCTCGCCCCGGTGCTCGCTCGGTTGCCGGAAACCGTGCGGCACATCATCGTCGCCGGTCGTGGCGGCCGTGAGGCGCTGTCCGGATTCACCGGTGAAGTACATGACTACGAGGAGCTGATCAGCGACCATCCCGGCGATTACCCCTGGGAGGAGCGGCTGGACGAGCGTGCCGCCGCGACGATCTGCTACACCACCGGAACCACCGGCAAGCCCAAGGGAGTGGTCTACAGCCACCGGTCGATATTCCTGCATTGCTTCCAGGTGCTGTCGCCGAGTCATTACGACATCAGCCCGCACGACACCCTTTTCCCGATAGCGTCCATGTTCCACGTGATCGGATGGGGCATCCCGCACGCGGCCTTCTTCACGGGCGCTGATCTGTTGCTGCCTGACAGGTTCACCCAGGCCGAATCGCTCGCCCGCATGATCGACGAGGGGCGGCCCACCTTCAGCGCCGCCGTCCCCACCGTCTGGTCTTCTCTCTTGGACGAACTGGACACCCGCACCTACAACACCGAAAGCCTGAGGCGGGCGTACGTAGGCGGTTCCGCTTGCCCGCCGGCTTTGATGGCCGCATACCGGGACCGGCATTCCATCGAGCTTCTGCACGGCTGGGGAATGACCGAGACCATGGGGCTGGTGAGCGCGGCGGTGCCGCCCCGAGGGGCGGACGCCGAGGAGGAGTGGGCCTACCGTGTCAGCCAGGGGCGGTTCCCGCCGTCGGTGGAGTTCCGGCTCGTCGGCCCGGACGGCGCACTGGTGCCTTGCGATGGGGTGGCCACAGGGGAACTTCAGCTGCGCGGCCCCGACGTGACGTGTGCCTATCACGGCGGTGACGAGGCCGCGTGGGTGCGGCCGGCCGAGAACTTCACCGCGGACGGCTGGCTGAGGACCGGCGACGTCGGGGCGATCACCGCGAACGGCTATCTGAGGTTGACCGACCGGGTGAAGGACGTCATCAAGTCCGGCGGTGAGTTCATCTCCAGCGTGGGATTGGAGAACACGCTGATGGAACACTCCGAGGTGATCGAGGCGGCCGTCATAGCGGTGCCCGACGACCGGTGGGGCGAACGTCCGCTGGCCACCGTGTCACTGCGCCACAACGGTATCGACCCGGCGGAACTGCGTGACTTCCTGGCCGAACGTATCGACGCGTGGATGGTGCCCGAACGCTGGGCGGTCCTGCCGGCCGTGCCCAAGACCTCGGTGGGCAAGTACGACAAGCGGGCCATCCGCGACCAGTACGTGCAGGGTCTGCTCCCCATCGTGCGGCTCGGCAGGCACCGTGGCGGTCGCCCCGCCATGAAGCAGTAGGAGCTCGTCGGCAGGTGACGCCCGCGTTCCTGCCTTCACGGTGAAGCCCTCGACGGCTCGAGCACGTCCGGGTATGCGGCCCGAGAGGGATACCCCGCGCTGGAGGAAATCTTCCTCGACGGCGGCGGGTCTTCCGGCAGGGTCGCCGACGCGCTCCCGCCGGAACCATTTCGCGTTCTTGTGCCGGAACTTCGCTCGCACCGGCGGGTATGGCGCCTCGGAAATCCAGGAAAGAGGAAGAGATGAGCCCTTCACCACATCGGCACCGCGCCTTCCGCGCCCAGGACATGGGCGCGCAGACGGCCAGCGGAATGCCCGTGCACAAGTACGCTCCCTATCAGCCGATCGGGCTGGAAGACCGCACCTGGCCCAGCCGCCACATCACCCGTGCGCCCCTGTGGGGCAGCGTGGACCTGCGTGACGGCAACCAGGCCTTGCTGGAGCCGATGGATGTCGCCCGCAAGCGCGTCATGTTCGACCTTCTGGTGTCCATGGGGTTCAAGGAGATCGAGGTCGGCTACCCCGCCTCGTCCCAGGACGACTACGACTTCGTGCGGCACCTGATCGAGACGGACTCCATCCCTGACGACGTCATCATCCAGGTCCTCTGCTCCATGCGGACCGACGCCATAGACCGGAGTGTCGACGCGGTACGCGGAGCCCGCAGGGCGGTCCTGCAGTACATCAACCCGACTTCCGTCGCGCAGCGACGGGTGGTCTTCCGTGCCAGTCGCGAGGAGACCGTGGCCCTGGCCCTCGAGGGCACCCGGCGCGCCGTCCGGCTCCAGGAAACGTTGGCGGAGACCGAGCTCTACCTGTCCTACGTGCCGGAGTCCTGGAGCCAGACCGAACCCGACTTCGGCGTGGAGATCTGCAACGCGGTACAGGAGTACTGCGCCCCCCGCACCGACCGAACCCTCCGCATCGCCCTGCCCGCGACCGTGGAGTGCTTCCCGCCTCATGAGCTGGCGGACCGTATCGAGTACACGTGCCGGAATCTGGCGTATCGCGACCGGACCATCCTCACCCTGCACCCGCACAACGACCGCGGCAGCGCCGTCGCGGCGACCGAGCTGGCCCTCCTCGCCGGCGTCGACCGGGTGGAGGGGTGCCTGTTCGGAAACGGTGAGCGCACCGGCAATGTCTGTCTGCCCACCTTGGCGATGAACCTGTTCTCCCAGGGGATCGACCCCATGCTCGACCTGAGCGATCTGGACGGCATCCGTTCCGTGGTCGAAGAGTGCAATCAGCTCCCGGTCTCCGCTCGCCATCCGTGGGTGGGCGAATTCGTCTACACCTCCTTCGCCGGCACGCACCAGGACGCCATCGCCAAGGGGCTCAAAGCCCGGGAGGAGGCGGGGGATCCCGGTGCCGTCTGGGAAGTGCCCTACCTCGCCGTCGATCCCCGCGACATCGGGCGCAGTTATCAGGCGCTGATCCGCATCAACACCCAGTCCGGCAAGGGCGGCATCGCCCATCTGCTGCGCAGCACGCAGGGGCTGACCCTGCCCCGGCCGTTGCAGATCGACTTCGCCCATGTCATGCAGGAGTTCTGCGAGCAGCTTGGTGGCGAAGTGGGCGCGGACGAGCTTTGGGAGCTTTTCACGGAGCGGTATGTGGCACCGGGCACGGAGTCCGACGAGGGGACGACGGACGCCGTGGAGATTTCCACCGCCGACTGGACGCCCGCCGACTGGAAGATTTCGGTGTGCCGGGCGTTCTCCGCCCTGGAAACCCCCGGCGCGGTCCAAGGCGTCACCGTGGAGCGGCTCCAGGGGCGGCCTGGATACGCCGCCTTCTGCGAGACCGCCCTGAACGGGCATTCCTTGTGGGGCGTGGGCATTCACGAGGAGGAGACGGAAGCGGTCCGAAGGGCCGCGCTGGCCACTGCCCGGCGAGCCTGGGACGAGAAGCAGTCCGCACCGTATGCCACCTCGACCGCGGCCGCGACGGAGCCCGCCGTCTGAGCACCCCGGAGTCCGCGGCCACGCGCGGACCAAGGGAAGCCGGCGGCGGTCTGCCACCGCTCCGGGGCACATCGGGCCGGTTTTCCACAAGGAACCGGTCCGTTCCGGGCCCAAGAGCAAACCTCTCGAACAGCTGCCACCACCCGAACGAAGGAGAGAGACGCCATGCCGACCAGTCGTAGCATTCGCCTCGCGGTGATCCCCGGTGACGGCATCGGCCCGGAGGTGGTGGCGGAGGGACTGAAGGTCCTGGCCGCCGTGCTTCCGCCGGACGTGAAACTGGAGACCAGCCCATACGATCTCGGCGCGCGGCGGTGGCACGCCGGCGGGGAGATCCTGCCGGACGCCGAACTGCAGTCGCTCAGGCACCATGACGCGATCCTGCTGGGCGCCATCGGCGACCCCACCGTCCCTTCCGGCGTTCTGGAACGTGGCCTGCTGCTCAAGCTGCGTTTCGCCTTCGACCACTACGTGAACCTCCGCCCCGGCAAACTCCAGCCGAACACCGGCGACCGCCCGCCCGTCGACTTCGTCGTGGTCCGGGAAGGCACCGAGGGCCCGTACACGGGCAACGGCGGCGCGCTGCGCGTCGGCACCCCCGCCGAGGTGGCCACCGAGGTGAGCGTCAACACCGCCTACGGGGTGGAGCGGGTGATCCGGTACGCCTTCGAGCTCGCCGACGCCCGGCCGCGCCGGAAGCTGACGCTGGTGCACAAGAACAACGTGCTCGTGCACGCCGGCAACCTGTGGCAGCACACCTTCGACGCGATCGCCGCCGAGTACCCCGGCGTCACCACCGACTATCTGCACGTCGACGCCGCCACGATCTTCTTCGTCACCCGGCCCGAGCGGTTCGACGTGATCGTCACCGACAACCTCTTCGGTGACATCCTGACGGATCTGGCCGCGGCCGTCACCGGCGGCATCGGCCTCGCCGCCAGCGGCAACATCAACCCCACCGGAGCCCACCCCTCGATGTTCGAGCCGGTCCACGGCTCCGCCCCGGATATCGCGGGCACCGGCAAGGCCGACCCGACCGCGACCGTCCTGTCGGTCGCGTTGCTCCTGCGCCACCTGGGCTACGAACAGGAGGCACGGCGGATCGAGGCCGCCGTCACCGCCGACCTCGCCGAACGCGACGCGGCCGCACCCCGCGGCACCGAGCAGATCGGCGACGCACTTGCCGCGCGCCTGGCGGGCTGAGCCGCTCCGCCCGCCAGTGCCCTGACCGGGCATCGGGCGCTGCTCGGGCAAAAGCGGTGCCTGGCCAAGAAAGTTCCTCGATGTCTCGTGAAACGAGGCATTCCACACGAGCACAGCGTGAAATCCGGTGCCTGCCCGGCTCCGGTTCCATCCATTCGCTCGAAGGGAAGTCCATGGCCAAGACATTGGCGGAGAAGGTCTGGGACGACCATGTCGTCCGGCGCGCCGAAGGCGAACCGGATCTGCTCTACATCGATCTGCACCTGCTGCACGAGGTGACCTGCCCGCAGGCGTTCGACGGGCTCCACAAAGCCGGACGGCGGGTGCGGCGCACCGACCTCACCATCGCGACCGAAGACCACAACACCCCCACGATCGACATCGACAAGCCGATCGCCGACCCGGTCTCCCGCGCGATGCTGGAGACGCTGCGGAAGAACTGCGCGGAGTTCGGGGTCCGCCTGCACCCGCTGGGCGACGTCGAGCAGGGCGTCGTCCACGTGGTGGGGCCGCAGCTGGGCTTGACCCAGCCCGGAATGACCATCGTCTGCGGCGACAGCCACACCTCCACCCACGGCGCGTTCGGCGCCCTCGCCTTCGGCATCGGCACCAGCCAGGTCGAACACGTGCTGGCCAGCCAGACGCTGCCGATGGCGCCGTTCCGGACCATGGCCGTCACGGTCGAGGGCGAGCTGCCCCCCGATGTCACGGCCAAGGACCTGATCCTCGCCGTGATCGCCGAGATCGGCACCAGCGGCGGCCAAGGCCACGTCATCGAATACCGCGGCCCGGCCATCGAGAAACTCTCGATGGAGGCCCGGATGACCGTGTGCAACATGTCGATCGAGGCGGGTGCCCGGGCCGGCATGATCGCCCCGGACGAAACCACCTTCGCCTATCTCAAGGACCGCCCGCACGCGCCCAAGGGCGCCGCCTGGGACGCCGCCGTCGCCGACTGGCGTGCCCTGCGCACCGACGAAGCCACCTTCGACCGCGAGGTCGTCATCAACGCCTCCGCTCTCTCTCCTTTCGTCACGTGGGGTACCAACCCGGGGCAAGGTGCTCCGCTGTCGGGCTCTGTCCCCGACCCGGCGGACTTCGCCGACCCCAGCGAGCGGCTGGCGGCCGAGAAGGCGCTGGAGTACATGGACCTGAGGGCGGGGCAGCCACTGCGGGAGATCGCGGTGGACACCGTCTTCCTCGGCTCCTGCACCAATGGGCGGATCGAGGACCTGCGCGCCGCGGCCGCCGTGCTCCAGGGTCGCTCGGTGGCCGACGGACTACGGATGCTGGTCGTGCCGGGGTCGGTGCGCGTCGCGCTCCAGGCCGTCGAGGAAGGGCTGGACAAGGTGTTCACCGCCGCCGGCGCCGAGTGGCGCCACGCGGGCTGCTCCATGTGCCTGGGCATGAATCCCGACCAGCTGGCCCCCGGCGAGCGGGCCGCGTCCACGTCCAACCGCAACTTCGAGGGCAGGCAGGGCAAGGGCGGCCGCACCCATCTGGTCTCGCCGCAGGTGGCAGCCACTACCGCGGTCCTCGGTCACCTGGCCTCGCCCGCCGACCTGTCCGAATTGCCCCTCACCACCGGAGTCTGAACCTCATGGAAGCATTCACCACCCACACCGGCCGGGTCGTCCCGCTGCGCCGCAGCAACGTCGACACCGACCAGATCATCCCCGCCCACTGGCTGAAGAAGGTCACCCGGGACGGCTTCGAGGACGGGCTCTTCGATGCCTGGCGCAAGGACCCGCGGTTCGTGCTCAACCAGCCCGCCCGCCAGGGGGCCACCGTGCTGGTGGCCGGGCCGGACTTCGGGACCGGCTCCTCGCGCGAGCACGCCGTCTGGGCACTGCAGAACTACGGCTTCAAAGCCGTCATCTCCTCCCGCTTCGCCGACATCTTCCGCGGCAACTCCCTCAAGAACGGCCTGCTGACCGTGGTGCTGCCGCAAGAGACCGTCGAGCGGCTCTGGGAGCTGACCGAGGCAGACCCCGCGGCCGAGGTCACCGTGGACCTGCTCGACCGCCAGGTTCGTGCCGAGGGGATCACGGCTGATTTCGAGCTCGACGACAACGCCCGGTGGCGTCTGCTGGAGGGCCTGGACGACATCAGCCTGACCTTGGAACACGAATCCAGCATCGCGGAGTACGAAGCGCGGCGCCCTTCGTACAAGCCTCGCACCCTCCACCGGTGACCAGCGCGGTTCCCGACAGTCGCCTCAAGATCATCTGGTTGTCTCGGCTGCGTAGTGCGGCGGAGCGGGTTGGTCGAGCCAGGACCATCGCCGGTCGGGAGTGATGGTGGCGCGGAGTCGGGGTCGGTGGGGGTGTCCGGCGCTGATCCACCATTGCAATCTTGTCGGTGACGACAGCTTGCGCACCTCGGTTCGTTGTGTCCATTATGGACTGTTTCCGGTATGGCGCCAGGGGTACGCGGGGCGTCGGTGCAGGGGGGGGGGGGGGGGGGGGGGGGGGGGGGGGGGGGGGGGGGGGGGGGGGGGGGGAGGGGGGGGGGGGGGGGGGGGGAGGGAGGGGGGGGGCGGAGCTATAC
>NZ_JBVJCE010000002.1:411021-495959 GCF_055588925.1 Amycolatopsis sp. NPDC041971
GTAGGGGGGGGTCGTGTTTTGTCTTTTGCTTCCTTCCCTCCCCCCCCCCCCCCCCCCCCCCCCCCCCCCCCCCCCCCCCCCCCCCCCCCCCCCCCTGTACCGACAACGAGAAGCAGGGTTTCATGATCAACGTAAGCTACGTGGAATTGAGTGGGAACCTGCGTGTTCGGTTTCGCGGGTGACGTAGCACATGTTGTGAACCTGGTCGGGAAGGAGCTTGGTTCGACGAGCCATCGGGAACAGTCTTTACGGGCCCGGCCGGTCCGGAAGTTCCGAATGGTGTTTACCTGAACTGTGTCGAGGTCATTTGCGCGGTCGGCGAGGTGCACCTGAAATATCGGCTCACGCCATCCACGTCCGTTTGTGGGATAAACCGAGTCCGATCGTCGGGGTATTCCAAGCAGATCCCCGCCGATGATCTTCGCGAGTGCCGGGCCGTCCGGGCATGGCGTCAGGCCGCAGTTGTTCGAGGCTTCCGGCGGACTGGGCAGGTCCCGCGGTAAGTCACTATCCGAACGGAGCCGTGAAGGCATCTGTAGTTGCCAGGATCTGGTCGCGCCAGCCTGCGCCTCGCAACTTCTCTCGAATTCTCTCTGGAGACGGTGAACTTTGGTTCGGGGACGGGCTCAGGGGCGTGCACGCTGACAACCGCTTGGTATGTGGTCGACGTCTCAACGGATAGTTCTAGATACCGACCGGTTGGTATGTCAGGCTGATGGCGGTATCGAAGGTCGATCCGTACTGGTCAGGAGAGTTTCGTGCCGAGCATGCGCAGCACCAGCTCGCTGTACTCCTGGCCCAGCTTCTTGGGGGTCTGGCGGGCTCGTTCGCTGTACCAGCGTGAGACGTCGACGCCGAGCGAGAGCACGGCCCTGGCGGCGGTGTGCGGGTCGCCGACGGTGAACACACCCGCCCGCGCGCCTTCGGTGATGACCTCGCGAACGACCTGCTCGATGCGGCGGCGCAGTTTCGCGACGATTTCGAACTCCTCGTCCGGCAGCGCGTGCAGTTCGTACTGCACCACGCGGGCGACGGTGTGCCTGCGCGCGTGCCAGGCCACGAAGTCCTCGACCAGCAGCCGGATCCGCTCGACCGGGTCGGTTTCCCGCGCCACGACGCTCTCGACCAGCGAGAGTGTCTGCTCGTGGCCGTACTTCGAGATCGCGAACAGCAGCGCGGCCTTGGACGGGAAGTGCACGTACAGCGCCGCGGGGCTCATCCCCGCCGCGGAGGCGATGTCCCGGGTGGTCGTCGCGTGATAGCCACGCCGCGCGAAGGATTCGACCCCGGCCAGCATCAGCCGTCGTGCCGTCTCCGGCTGGACGTCGGGCCACAACTCGGCCGACAGCGACATGGTCATCCGCAGATCCTCCCAGACGCTCGTTCCGGATGGCGGGCTTGACACCGTCTCCGGACCTTTCCATTGTAAGTGAGCGCTCGCTTAGTGATTGCGTCGCCAGCGAACACAGAGGAGATCGAAGAGTGAACTCGTTCAAGGATCGCGTCGCGATCGTCACCGGCGCCAGCCGGGGTATCGGCCTCGGGATCGCCAAGGACCTGGTCGAGCGCGGCGCGAAGGTGTGCATCACCGCGCGCAAACCGGAGCCGCTGGCCGAGGTGGTGGCCGAACTGGGCGGTGAGGCGGTCGCCATCGCCGTTCCCGGCAAGGCCGACGACACCGCGCACCAGGACGAGGCCGTCGCCAAGACCATTGAGACCTTCGGACGGCTGGACATGCTGGTGAACAACACCGGCATCAACCCGGTGTTCGGTCCCACGCTGGACATCGACCCCGAGGCCGCCGCGAAGATCTTCGCCGTCAACGTGCTCGCGCCGCTTTCGTGGACCCGCCGGGCGCGGGACGCGTGGATGGGGGAGCACGGTGGCGCGGTGGTGAACGTCGCGTCCGTCGCCGGGCTCGGCGCGTCGCCCGGGATCGGCATGTACGGCGTCAGCAAGGCCGCGCTGATCCGGCTCACCAAGGAACTCGGCTTCGAGCTGGGCCCGAAGATCCGCGTGAACGCCGTCGCGCCCGCCGTGGTCAAGACCAAGTTCGCGACGGCGCTGTACGAAGGTCGCGAAGAAGAGGTCTCGGAGTCGTACCCGATGAAGCGTCTCGGTGTCCCGGCGGACATCGCGAGCGCCGTGTCGTTCCTGCTTTCGGAGGAGGCGGGCTGGATCACCGGGCAGACGGTGGTCCTCGACGGCGGTGTCACGCTGGCGGGTGGCCTGTGACCGCGTCGTTCACCGGATCCGCTGTCGTCGTCACCGGTGGGGGCGGCGGCATCGGAGCGGTCCTCGCCCGCCGGTTCGCGGCCGAGGGGGCCAGGGTCGTCGTCGGCGACCTGAACGGAGACGCCGCGGCCGAAGTCGCGAAGGAGATCGGCGGGACCGCCGTCGCCGGTGACGCCGCGAGCGAAGCGGGTGTCGCGTCGCTGATCGAGACCGCGCGCGAAACCCTGGGCGAGGTCGACGTCTTCTGCGCCAACGCCGGGATCGCGCCGATGGGTGGCGTGGACGCGCCCGAGGAGGACTGGGCGCGGATCTGGGACGTCAACGTCATGGCGCACGTGCGCGCGGCGCGGCTGCTGCTGCCGCCGTGGCTCGAACGCGGCCGCGGGCACTTCATCGCGACGGTGTCGGCCGCCGGATTGCTGACCAGCCTCGGTTCGGCGTCCTACTCCGTGACCAAACACGGCGCGCTCGCCTTCGCCGAATGGCTTTCGGCGACCTACCGGCACCGCGGGCTCACCGTGCAGGCCATCTGCCCGCAGGGCGTGCGGACGGCGATGCTGGAGAACACCGGCCCCGCGGGCGAGCTGCTGATGGGTGCCTCGGCGATCCAGCCGGAGCAGGTCGCGGACGCGTTGTTCGAGGCCATCGCCGCCGACCGGTTCCTGGTGCTGCCGCATCCCGAGGTCGCGGACTACTACGCCGCGCGGGCCACGCAGACCGACCGCTGGCTCGGCGGGATGAACAAGCTGCAACGCAAGGTGGAGCAGATCACGGGCGAATGATCTTCCCGGCGCCCTTCGGCCCTTCATGTACTCGACACCCAAGACGGTTGATCTTCGCCGGGGGATCGGCCACTGTGGGTGGGGGTCTTGCTCGCGGTAAGGAAAACTCAATGAGTAAACGCTTCGTGGTCCGTGGGTTCGTGCTCGCCGCAGCAGTGGCGGGGTCGGTACTCACCGCGGGATCGGCGATGGCGAGCACCGCGGAACCGTGCGCGGCCGGGACGTCGGGTGACGTCGCGGCGGCTTCCTGTACGCCGTACCGCAAGGTGAGTGAGGGCTGGAGCAGCAAAACCTCCTGCAACCGCGCCGGCAACGAAGGCGCGCAGGCGGGCCGCTGGAACGGCTGGAACTGCAACCAGGCGCTGCGCGGCTGGGAACTGTGGGTGCGCACCTGCACCGCGCTGGCCGCCGAGAAGGACGCGGTGACCACGCGCGAAACCGTCTGATCCGGTGCGGGCCGCCCCGGTCGTGAGGCCGGGGCGGCTTAACCCCTTTGGTAAGGCGGGAAGACGGGGGCGCGGCGTTCGTTCCAGCTGGCCAGGCCCTCGGGAAGTTCCGGGTGGCCGAAGGAATCGAGCATCAGGGCGGTGGCTTCGCGGGCGGAGTCTTCCAGCGAGAGTCCGGCTTCCCGCAGGACCTGCCGCTTCATGAGTGCCATGGAGCGCGGCGCGCTGTAGGTCGCGAGTTCGTTCGCGTAGGCCTTCGCCCGGGCCGGAAGTTCTTCCGCGGGCACGACCTCGTGTACCAGGCCGTATTCGTGCGCCTGTTCGGCGGTGAAGGTCCGGCCGGAGAGCAGCAGGTCGAGTGCCCGGCCACGGCCGACGAGTTCGGGCAGCAGTTTCGCCACACCGTATTCGGCGATGAGGCCGCGCCGGGCGAAGGCGGTGGTGAATTTCGCGCCCGCGGCGGCGAACCGGACGTCGGCGGCGCAGGCGATCACGAAGCCGAGCCCGGCGCAGCCGCCGTTGACGGCCGCGATCACCGGCACGTCCGCATACGCGGCGGCCAAGACGTTGCGAAAGCCCTCGTGCTCCGGCGCGGCCGTGCCGCCGGCCGAGATGCCCTCCAGGAGCCCCAGGTCCGCGCCGGGGCAGAAGGAGCGTCCGCCGCCGGTGACGACGACGGCGCGGATTCCGGGGTCGGCCGACGCCTTGCCCAGCAGATCGCCGTAGCGAACCTGCATCGCCTGATCCATCGCGTTGCCGCGCTCCGGTTTGTCGAAGGTGATCGTGGCGACGGCGCCGTCCACGACGTACCGGACGGAATCCGAACTGTCCATTTCGGACGGTGAAAGCTGATCGGTCACGTCGACCTCCTTGCGTCATCGTCATACTAAGCGGGTGCTTAGAGGCTCGTCGAGACTTTGTCAGGGAGGAACCTGCGTGAGCTCCTGCGAAGCGAGGTCTCTTAGGTACCTGCGGCGCCTCTTTGCCTCATGCCGGGTGAAGTACCTGAAGGCCTCCTTCATGTACCTAGGCGCAAGGAAGGGGTCCTTCATGTACTGGGGAAGGGGCCCCGTTCCCGCGTCCTCGACAAACCGGCCGGTATGCTGAGTGTTCGCACCAGAAGGAGCCGGCCATGACACGAGCGACCACCCGGAAGGCCGAGGCGGGCGGCGAAGACCAGGCCGCCGTGCCGCGCCGTCTGCTGTCGCATGCCACGAAGCTCTTCGCCAAGAAGGGATTCGACCGGACCTCCGTGCAGGAGATCGTCGAGGCTGCCGGGGTCACCAAGGGCGCGATGTACCACTACTTCGGCTCCAAGGACGACCTCCTTTACGAGATCTACGCCCGGGTGCTGCGCGCGCAGACCGAGCAACTGGAAAAGGTGGCCTCGAGCGAGGCGCCGCTGCGGGAGCGGCTCCGCTCCGCGGGGTCCGACGTCGTCGTCAGCACGATCGACAACCTCGACGACAACACGATCTTCATGCAGTCCATGCACCAGCTCAGCGTGGAGAAGCAGAAGGCGGTCCGTGCCGAACGCCGCAAGTACCACGAGCGGTTCCGCACGCTGATCGAGGAGGGCCAGGAGTCCGGCGAGTTCCGCGCGGACAAACCGGCCGACGTGATCGTCGACTTCTTTTTCGGCTCGGTGCACCACCTCGGTTCGTGGTACCGGCGTGGCGGCGCGCTGTCGGCCCGCCAGATCGGTGACCATTTCGCCGATCTCCTGCTGGCCGCGCTACGACCCGAGTAGCGCTCAGCCCGGCTGGGCGGGCACGAGCCGTTCGGCGAACCATTCGCGGCGGCGTTCGAGCACCGTCCCCACTTCCCATCCGGAGGTGAAGGTGAGCAACCCCGTCGCCACGTCGTCGGCGGCTTCGGGTGGCCAGCCTTGGGCGGCCAGGCTCGACCGCAACGCTTCGGCGTAGTCGGAATAGGTGAAGCCCGGCAGTTCCGCGACGAGTGCCGTCGTCGTCCCGAGGTGCGAGTTCAGCCCGTCGAAGGACCGTCCGCAACCGCATTCGGAATCCGCCGACTCTTCACCGTCGTCGCAGTACGGGGCGATCCAGATCAGCTCGCCCTCGACGCAGTGGTTGAAGTCGTTCTCCCGCGCGCCCTGGGTCTTCGAGGTGGCCACGAGCAGTTTCATGTTGACTCCCTGTTCGCTCTGATGTTCGAACAGGGTTGTACCGGCGGGGTCCGACACTTTCCGGGCCGACCCCGCCGGGGGAGATCAGGCGGGCAGGTCGATCAGCGGCGCGAGGGCCGCGCGATGCCGCCCAGGAGTGCCTAGAGCGATCTCGTCGCTCTTCGCGCGCTTCAGGTACAGGTGCGCGGGATGCTCCCAGGTCATGCCGATCCCGCCGTGCAGCTGGATCGCCTCTTCGGTGGCGTGGACGGCGATGGGGGAGTTGCGAGCCTGCGCCACCGCGACGGCGATCGCGATGTCGTCACCGGAAGCCAGGCAGTCGGCGGCGTAACGCGCGGTCGCCCTGGCGTTGACCAGATCCGTGTACAGATTCGCCAGCCGGTGTTTCAGCGACTGGAAGGAACCGACCTGACGGCCGAATTGGTAGCGCTCCTTGAGATAGCGCACCGTTTCGGTCAAGGCCCATTCGGCGATCCCGAGTTGTTCCGAGGCGAGCAATCCCGCCGCTGTCACGAGCGCGGTGTCCAAAGCGGACACTGCGGCCGAAGAAGCGGCGACGCGCTTCGCGGTCACGTTTTCCAAGGTGACGTCGGCGATGCGCCGGGTGAGATCCAGGGAAATCGCCTCGGTGACCGTCACTCCCGCCGACGCCACGTCGACCGTGTACAGACCAGGACCGTCGGGTCCCGTTGCCGGCACGACGATCAGCTCGGCCACCGAAGCGTCGGCGACGCTCCGGACCTGACCGCTGAGCGTGCCGTCCGCGGCCGCGGTGACCGTCGAGGGGAACTCGGCGCCGGGCGCTGTCGACAGCGGAACGGCCAGCGTGCCGATGAGCGTGCCCGCGGCCAGCTTCCCGAGCCTTTCCGCCACTTCCGCCTGCGACGTGTCGGTCGCCAACAAGGCCGACGTCGCCAGGACAGCGCTGCCGAGATAGGGGACGGGGGCGACGCTGCGCCCGAGTTCCTCCATGACGACGGCGACTTCCCGCGCCGAAGCGCCGTGCCCGCCCAGTGCCTCCGGGACGGCGAGGCCCGCCGCGCCGAGGCCGGCCGCGAGCGTGCGCCACAACTTCAGGTCGTACGGTTCCCCCGACTCGGTTCTGGCGATCAGGGCCGCCGGTTCCGCGCGGTCGGAGAACAGGTCGCGGACGCTGGCGCGAAGGTCCTCTTCGACCTCGGAATACAGCAGGTCGGTCATCGGGGCAGGTCCTTCCAGGCGACGTCCTTGTCGATCCGCGGCTCGGACGGCAGCCCCAGCACGCGCTCGGCGATGATGTTGCGCAGGACCTCCGAGGTGCCGCCCTCGATGGAGTTCCCCTTCGCGCGCAGATAGCGGTATCCGGCTTCGCGGCCGAGGAAGTTCACGCCGTCGGGACGCCGCATCGTCCAGTCGTCGTAACGCAGGCCTTCTTCGCCGAGCAGTTCGATCTCCAGCCCGGACGCGGCCTGGTTGAGTTCGGAGAACGCGACCTTGACCGCGGAACCCTCCGGCCCCGGCGCGCCCGCGGCGAGTTGCTGCCGCAGCCGCGAACTGACCAGGCGCAGACTTTCGCCCTCCACCCACAGCTTCAGCAGCCTGTCATGCAGTTCGGAGGTGCGCAGTTCCGGGCGCTCCCGCCAGGTTTCCGTGACGACGCCGACCATGCCGCCGTCACGCGGGAATTCGGTCCCGCCGATCGCGACCCTTTCGTTCATCAGTGTGGTCTGCGCGACCTTCCAGCCCTCGCCCACCGCGCCGAGGCGGTGCGCGTCGGAAATGCGGACCTCGCTGAGGAAGACCTCGTTGAACTCGGCCTCCCCGGTGATCTGGCGCAGCGGCCTGACCTCCACACCCGGCGCGGTCATGTCGCACAGGAAATACGTCATGCCGCGGTGCTTCGGCACGTCGGGATCGGTGCGGGTGACCAGGATGGCCCACTGCGATTTGTGCGCGCCCGACGTCCAGACCTTCTGTCCGGTGACCACCCAGTCGTCGCCGTCGCGGACCGCGCGGGTGCCCAGGGCGGCGAGGTCGGACCCGGCGCCCGGCTCGCTGAACAGCTGGCACCACACCTCACGTTCGGTCCACAGTGGACGCAGGAAGCGCTGGTGCTGTTCCGGGGTGCCGAAGGCGAGAATGGTCGGCGCGGCCATGCCGAGGCCGATCCCGATCCGCCGCTTGTCGTTGTCCGGCGCGCCCGCCGCCGCGAGCTCTTTGTCCACAACGGACTGGAGGGAACGGGGCGCACCGAGACCGCCCAGCCCCTCGGGGAAGTGGATCCACGCCAGTCCGGCGTCGAACCGCGCGTCGAGGAAGTCCTGCCGGGGCGTGCTTTCCGGCGGAAAGGCGGCCAGCAACTCGGCCACGCGCCGCTTGAGGTCCTCCACAGTGGTCACTTCGATGCCTCCCCGCGGTACTTCTTCAGTTCACGGTGCGCCAGCGAGCGCTTGTGCACCTCGTCCGGGCCATCGGCGAGCCGCAGCGTCCGCACCTGCGCCCACATCTCGGCGACCGGGAAGTCCTGGCTGACCCCGCCCGCGCCGAACAGCTGCACGGCCTTGTCGAGGATCCACTCGACGGTGATCGGCGTGGAGATCTTGATCGCCTGGATCTCGGTGTGCGCGCCCTGGTTGCCGACGGTGTCCATCAGCCACGCGGTCTTGAGCACCAGCAGCCGCTGCTGCTCGATCTTGACCCGCGCCTCGGCGATCCAGTCCTGCACCACGCCTTGTTCGGCGATCGGCTTGCCGAAGGTCTCGCGCGAAAGCGCCCGGCGGCACATCAGCTCGAGTGCGCGTTCGGCCATGCCGATGGCGCGCATGCAGTGGTGGATCCGGCCGGGACCGAGACGGGCCTGTGCGATGGCGAACCCGTCGCCCTCACCGGCGATGAGGTTCTCCGCCGGCACGCGGACGTCCTCGAAGACCACTTCGGCGTGCCCGCCGTGATCGCCGTCGGTGTAGCCGAACACGTGCATACCGCGTTTCACGGTCATGCCGGGGGTGTCGCGGGGGACCAGGATCATGCTCTGCTGCTTGTGCGGCGGACCGTCCGGATCGGTCTTGCCCATCACGATGAAGACCTTGCAGTTCGGGTTCATCGCGCCGGAGATGTACCACTTACGGCCATTGACGACGTACTCGTCGCCGTCCCGCCGGATGCTGGTGGCGATGTTGCGCGCGTCGGAGGAGGCGACGTCGGGTTCGGTCATCGCGAACGCGGACCGGATCTCGCCCGCCAGCAACGGCTCGAGCCACTGCTTCTTCTGCTGCTCGGTGCCGAACATGGTGAGGACTTCCATGTTCCCGGTGTCCGGCGCCGCGCAGTTCAGCGCGGTCGGCGCGAGCCGGAGACTGCGGCCGGTGATCTCGGCCAGCGGCGCGTACTGGAGGTTCGTCAGCCCGGCGCCCTGGTCGCCGGGGAGGAAGAAGTTCCACAGTCCGCGTTTGCGCGCCTCGGCCTTGAGTTCCTCGACGATCGGCGGCTGCGACCATTCGCTGTCGCGCTCGGCCAGCTGCTGTTCGAAGACGGCCTCGGCCGGGTAGATGTGCGAATCCATGAACTCGAGGAGCTTTCCCCGCAGTTCCTCGGTTTTCGCGTCGAAGGCGAAGTCCATCCTTTATCCCTCTTCCTTGAGAGTCTCATTGCCGTGCGCGATCAACGGGACGACGCCCGCGCCGATGCCGTCGAAGCCGGCGCCGACGGTCTGGCCCTTGCTGTAGCGGAGGTGGATGCCTTCCAGGATCACCGCGAGTTTGAAGAACGCGAAGCCCACGTACCAGTTGAGCCGCGACACGTCACGGCCCGAACGTTCGGCGTAGCGCGCGATGACCTCGTCGTTGCGTGGGTAGCCAGGCGCGGAACTGGCGTTCGACACGAACTGCAAGGACACCTTGTCGCGTTCGGCGTAGGCCACCAGCAGCGCGAGGTCGGTCAGCGGGTCACCGAGGGTGGACATCTCCCAGTCCAGCACCGCGGTGATCCGGTCGTCGGCGTTCACCAGCACGTTGTCCAGCCGGTAATCCCCGTGGACGATCGACGGCTTGCCCGAAACCGGTACCGAACCCGCCAACCGGTCGTGCAGTTCGTCGACGCCGGGGAGAGCACGGCTGCGGTTGCCGTCGAGCTGTTTCTTCCAGCGCCGCAACTGGCGTTCGAGGAATCCTTCCGGGCGGCCGAAATCGCCAAGGCCCACCGACTCCGGATCGACGGCGTGCAACTCGACCAGGGTGTCGACCAGTTCGTCCGCGATCGCCTTCGTCCTGGCGGGGCCCAGCGCGGCCAGTTCGGTGTCCGAGCGGAAAGGCGTGCCTTCCACGAACTCCATCACGTAGAACCGCGCGCCGATGACGTCGGTGTCCTCGCACAGCAGCACGGTTCCGGGCACCGGGACGGCCGTGCCGTGCAGGCCGGTGATCACCCGGAACTCGCGGCCCATGTCGTGCGCGGTCGGCAGGACATGGCCCAGCGGCGGGCGGCGCACCACCCAGCGGGACCGGCCGTCGCTCACGAGGTAGGTGAGGTTGGACCGGCCCCCCGCCACGACCTGGCCGCTCAGGTCGCCCTGGACGAGCCCTGGCCGGTGCTCGTCCAGATGGGCCCTGAGCCTGGCCAGGTCGAGGCCCGGCAGGTCGGACTGGTTCATGGTGCCTCCAGCGTCTCGCTTTCCGGTGACAGTACCGACCAGTCGGTATGTCAGGTAGGGGTGGCCCGGCGAGGTGCCGGAGGTCACCTTCTCAGACGATCAGCCGGACGACCATCTCCGCGACGCACGCCGGCTTGGGCTCGCCGTCGATCTCGATCGTCCACCGGACGACGGCCTGCTTGCCGCCGGAGACGTCGGTGACCTCGACCAGTTCGGCGCCCGCCCGGATCTTCGCGCCCACCTTGACCGGCTGGGGGAACCGGACCTTGTTCAACCCGTAGTTGATGCCCATCTTGAGCCCGTTGACCCGGTAGAGCTTCCCGACGAAACCCGAAATGAGCGAAAGCGTCAGGAAACCGTGGGCGATCGGGGCGCCGAACGGCCCTTCGGCCGCCTTCTCGACGTCGACGTGGATCCACTGGTGGTCGTCGGTGGCGTCGGCGAACAGGTTCACCCGGTCCTGGGTGAGCGTCAGCCAGTCGCTGTAGCCGAAGTGCTCGCCGACGGCGTTCTCGAATTCCTGGAGGGAGGCGAATTCGCGCATGGCTCAGTCCTTCGGTCCGCCGGCGACGTAGATGACCTGGCCGGAGATGAATCCGGCGCCGTCGCTCACCAGGAACGACGCGAGGTTGGCGATGTCCTCGGGGGTGCCGACGCGCTGCACCGGGATCTGCGACGCGGCCGCCGCCTTGAAGTCCTCGAAGGACATGCCGATCCGCTCGGCGGTCGCCGCGGTCATGTCGGTGGCGATGAAGCCGGGGGCGATGGCGTTCGCCGTGACGTTGAACTTGCCCAGTTCGATCGCGAGGGTCTTGGTGAAGCCCTGCATGCCCGCCTTGGCCGCGGAGTAGTTGACCTGGCCACGGTTGCCCAGCGCCGAGGTGCTGGACAGGTTGACGATGCGGCCCCACTTCTCCTGCGTCTGGTACTTCTGCACCTCGCGGGTCATCAGGAACGAGCCCTTCAGGTGCACGCCCAGCACCGAGTCCCAGTCCTGTTCGGTCATCTTGAACAGCAGGTTGTCGCGGGTGATGCCGGCGTTGTTGATCAGCACGGTCGGCGCGCCCAGTTCCTCGGCCACCCGGGTCACCGCGGCTTCGACCTGTGCGGCGTCGTTGACGTCCAGGGCGACACCGATGGCCTTGCCGCCCTCGGCGACGATCGCTTCGGCCCCCTGTTTGACGCCCGCCTCGTCGAGGTCCAGCAGGCCGACGGCGAACCCGTCGGAAGCGAGCCGCTTGGCCACGGCAGCGCCGATGCCGCGGCCGGCGCCGGTGACGATCGCTACACGGGAGGGGTGTTCGGTCACGGGTGACTCCTCGTCGTCGAGTGGAAGTGACGTCGAGTCTGCCGTACTGAGCGGTCGGTTTGTAGAGATGCGGGGCCAGGAGTTTCGCTGTGATCGTAATCACGACGGGTGGCCTCAGGGCCCGAACGGATACTCCCGGCCGCCTGATCGTCCCGACGTCCAGCGCCTCGACCTGCACTTCCACTCGCGGCGGGCCGCCGTTGAGGCGTCACCCTTTCGATCCCTACGGCCGCGGGTCGGGACTGCGGTCCGTGAAGGCCTCCTTGAGGGACTCTGGGTCCCTCAAGGAGGCCTTCACGGACTCGGCACACACACTTCTAGCTCCAGTAGTCCCACCAGCCACAGTGGTGGCGTGCGAAGGCCTTCCCAAGTACATGAAGGACCCCTTCACGTACTTCAGGCGACCAAGGAGCCAGAAAGCGTCGGCCACTCACGACTTACTGGAGGTCAGCTCGCCCGCTTGCCCAGTACCTTGGTGATCAGCTTCGGCAGTTCGCCACCGTGCCACGAACTGGGCGAGAACCGCTCCTGCGCGATCCCGTCCCAAGGTTCGCCGTCGTCCAGCGAAATGCCTTCCTCGCGGGGGACGAGGGTGCCGATCTCCTGTGCCGCGACACCTTCCGCGGCAAGGGTTTTCTTAGCGAGCGCGACATCCTGAGGCCGCACGGCGACCACGAGCGTCCAGTCGCCCCAGGCCTGCGCGAGTGCGAACCGGCCGAGTCCCGACTGCGCGCAGACGTCGGCGGGCGCGTCGTCCAGCTGGACGTCCGTCGTGATGCGCGCGCCGAGGCCGTTGGCGCCGCAGAGGGATCGCACAGTCGGGAAGAGGCCGTCGGAGACGTCCATCGCGGCGCGCGCGAGCCCGGCCGTGGCGAGAATTCTGCCCGCGGCCACCTGCGCCATCGGACGGCGAGCGCGTTCGCGGATGTCCGCGACGAGAGACTCGGGAAGACGTGCCTGCTTTTCGACGAGTAACGCGTACGCCCACAGATAACCGGGTGAACCGACCAGCAGTAGGCGATCATCGGCTTCGGCGCCCGCGCGCCCGAGCCGTCCGCCGGGGACGCACCGGCCGATCGCCGTCGCGGTGAGCTGCCGGACCGGGCCGTCCCGGAGATCGCCGCCGACGACCTTGGTCCCGTGGACCTTCGCGCAGGCGTCGACACCGTCGAGAAGCCGCCGGAACTCGCCCGCGGTGATCGTCTTCGGCAGGGTGTAGTTGACGACCAGGCCGATCGGGGTGGCACCCGCCGCCGCCAGATCGGACAGGTTGATCGTCGCCAGCAGCCAGCCGGCGTGATACGGATCCGTGTCCCCCAGGATGGTGACCAGGGGGGTGGGGCAGCTGTCGGTGGTGGCGACCAGTTCGCCGCGAATCCCCTCCGGTGCGTCGAGGACGGCGCAGTCGTCACCGAATCCGCGGACACCGCCGTAACGCGGCCGCAGGATGTGCTCCAGGATCGCGTGCTCGCCGAGGTCGCCGAGGCGGACGTCGTCACCGACCGGCGAGATTTCAGTTGCGCCCGACATGATCCGCCAATCGGGACGGGGCAACGTTGTGGTCGCTGGAATAGTTGTTCGGCATCGTGCCGTAGGGCTGGTCGCTGCCGGTGGAGGCGAACAGCATCAGGTTGCAGATCCGCGTTCCGGGGTGCAGGAGCACCGGATGCCGCAGGTGGTTCACGATCTCCAAGGTCAGCACGGCCCCGGTCTCATTGCCGAAACCGGGGCTGACCTGACCGCACAGGACGACGCTGATGCCGAGGCGCGCGTAGTCGCTCGTGCCGTCGACGAGCCCGGCGAGTTTCTCCGAAAGCCCGATCTTCTCCAATGTCGGCGCGAGAACGACTTCGCCGGGTTCGACGCACAACCTGCCCTCGGGATCGAGTTCCTTCGGGCGGAGGTCCGGATACGTGCTCCGGTCGGCGATGTCGACGGTGCCGGTCGATTCCAGCGCGAACGCCTCGTGACCGAGCCGCAGGCTGATCGCGGCGGGGCGGACGAGACCGGGCTCGAACGGGGCGATCGTCAGTTCCCCGTTGCGGTGCGCGCGTTTGATCGCCCGGTCGGTCAGGATCCCGCGCCGCGGGGCGGGCCAGGTCAACGGCACGGCGCCACCGCTTTCGCGACGGCGCCGGCCAGGACTCGGAAATCGTTCTCGGTCAGTTCGCCGTTGGGCTGGTCGTCGGTCTGGCCCGGTTCGCAGTACACGACCGTGGTGCCGGTGCGATGCGGGCCCTGGATCACCACCGTGGCGGTCAATCCCGCCGCGATGGGGCGGACGGTGTGCACGATGGCGGTGTCGCACGAGTAGACGTCGCCACGCCGGACGTGCGGGGTCTTCTCCACTTCGAGCCGGGCTCCGCCGTCCGCGAGCAAGGCGGCCGGATTCGCCGGATCGGCGCCGTAGCGGTACCGGTCGTACGCTTTCCCGCCTTCGGTCGTTTTGCGGAACTCGACCATGTGCAGACCTTCGCCCGCGACGATCGTCGAGGCGAATTCCCACCGGTGGCTGTGCGGATTGGACTCGCCGCGGGACGGTTCCGCGGATTCCGGCCAGACGTGGAGCCGGATCCGGAAATCGGCCGAGGCGTGGAGCACCATTTTGGCGAATCCGTTGGGATGCCAATAGGAACGCTTCGCCGCGGCGCGGACGGCTTCATCGTCGCCGAGGATTTCCTCAAGCCACGAAAGGAAGATCTCGGGAGCGTCCTGGACCCGGTGTGCGACCGTGCGCAGCCAGGGCAGATCCGCGTCGCCGTGCCAGGGTCGCGTGCCGGTGACCTCACTGAGGAACGCGGGCGCGGTGGTGAGGGTCGAGGGCGGGTTGTCGATCATGGAGTCGTACCTGGAGTTCCTGGAGGGCTGAGCGGGGGCCCGGCGGCGGCCAAGGCGGCCGCGCGGAGCGCGGTGACGGCGTCCAACGTCTGCCAGATGGGTAGGTCGCCGCTTCCCCAAGCCCAGAGCCCTTGATCGGCTTCGTAGCGCTCCCAAAGGGTTCCGAGCGCCCGGTTGAGCCGGGGGAGTGGCAGGAAGGGGGCGGTGGCGAGCGCTTGGACGACCCAGGCTGCGGTGAAGTGCCGGATGATGATCCGGGTCGTTCCTTCCCCGTCCGGGCGAGGCCTTTCGAGATCCTCGGCCACGCCATCGTCCGAATGCGACCGTTCGATGAGCCATTGTGTGGCTTCGTCGGCGGCCTCACGGACGTCGTTGCGATCTTCGCGGCTGCGCAGGATGTCCCGCAGAGCGACGACCGACCGCGCGGTGTGCACCACCGAAGCCTCCGGGGCGACGAGCCCGGCCTCGTTCTTCTCGGGCCACAGGCGTGCGCCGTCGAAGTCGAGCCGGGCCGCCAGGAGGGCGTCGATCAGCCGGTCGGTCAGCGGGGCGTCCGGCCGCAGCCGGACCGCCGTGTGCAATACGGCGGACAACAGGTACGGGCGGCTCCGGCTGTACGGGTCGAGCTCCTCGCCGCTCAGGAGCGACCCCTCGAGCCGGTCCAGCCCTTCGTCGGCGGACATGGTGCTGGTACGGAACAGCGCGTCCACCACCGACGCGGTGGTCTCCGGCCGCTTGCCGCCCGCGCGGCCCCGCCAGCCGTGTTCCGTTTGGAGCCGGTAGAGATCCTCGGCGAGCGTATGTAGGTCGATGTAGGGCTCGCCTACCAACAGCATCGTGTTGATTCCGTACGCGGTGCTGAGGGCCTTCGGCCCGGTGTTCTTCTGCAGGTTGTGCCGCCAGCCGAGCGGTTTGCCGTCGGCGTCGCGGATCAGGTGCTCGGCGAGTTTGGCGCCGACGGTGTGGAAGACCTGCAGCAGGGAACTCGAGGTGTCGACGACGCCGGCGTCGCCGAGGACGGGCGGGGTGTGCTCGTGGGGTGAACGGGCCGTCTCCACCAGCGTGAACAGCGCGTTCGCCGCGCGGAAGTGGTCGTCGAGCTGGCGGGCGTTGTGCGCCGACGGCAAATATTTGCCGGTCTCCCACTGGGTCAGGTTCGCCCTGGTGACGCCGATGATCCTGGCGGTCTCCGCCTGCGTTTCGCCCGCGGCCTTGCGCAGCCGCCGCAGCTCTCGTCCGACACCCGACGCGGTAACGGTTTCCGCATCGGGGCTTACCGGCTGGTCCCCGGTCGATGTAGGCTTCATGTAGGCGCTAGACACGGACTTACCTACCTTCGGTAGGCATGTAGGGGCGGTGACTGAACGTGCACACAACGGGGAGAGTACAGCAAGCGAATCGGACCGTGCTGGCGCATGGGTCAACGTCGTGTCCCGAGCTGTGTTAAGCCGTGAAGGGGCCTGTTCTGCCTGGTCTTGGGGTACGTGACCCGCTTTGACGACCAGGACCGGTACCACCCGGGCGCGACCGGAGAGCGGATGCTGACAGCCATCTGAATGTGACGCTGCGCATCTGAACCCGTTCGTGTCGCCTGTGGGCCACACGAATGCCGGCGTAGGCGTCGTGTGCGCCGACCCGAGTTCGCGCTTGGCTGCATCGGGGGTGAACCTCATGTCCCACCACGAGAACCACACGGCAGCGCCACGATCTTGGTTCGACCGACTTCTCGAACGTTTCCACGAATGGCTCTTCGCGACCGGCGAAGACACTCGCGCGGCCGCTCGCGGTTGGCAGGTCACCCGGGTGCCGGACAGCAGGCGCCGCGTCTACCGCGATCCCCGCTGGGACACCGTCCGCGCGTGCGAACCCTGCGGGGGCACGGGGTGGTGGCCCTACGAGGACGCCGTTTGCCCGGACTGCGCCGGTGCCGGTGTCGTCCGCTCCATTCCCGCGGCGGCCGTGGCCGCCGAGCAAACCGCCGGACGGACAGGAGGAAGGTCATGAGCCGTTGGCAGGAACCCCAGGCGATCGCCGAGCTGGCCAGGGAGATCACGGTGGTCAGGAGGCCGAACCCGCTCACCGTTCTCTATCACTGGCGCTACGAGATAGGCGTGCTCCTCGTCCTCCCGTACGCGTTGTTCGCCCTTTTCCAGGCGGTCGGCCCGATCTGGGGCGCGGTCGTGTTGTTCGGCGTCGCGAATTGGCTGTTCTACTGGCGCTCGGCGCGGCGATGCCTCCGCGACCGGCTCCGCTCGGTCGTCGTGCAGCACCGGCTGCGGAGCGGTTTCGCCCGTGCCCGGGTGTGCACCCTCGACGGCAAGCTGCCGGTGATCCTGTGGACCAAACCGCGCGGTGACGAAGTCGAGGTCACGGTGTTCTGCCCGGCAGGAGTCGGCTACGAGCGCATCGAGCAGCGACGGGCCCTGCTCGCGGCGGCGTGCTTCGCCTCCGACGTCCACGTGTACCGCCATCACAAGCGCGCCAACGTGGTGCACCTTTCGGTCTGCACCGCACGCTTGCGCAAGGACGCCGAAGACATCGAAGAGGACGAGTTCAGGCCCGGTCTGCCGCCCGCGCGACGATATGCCGGGCAGTCGGACGGTGCCGCCATTCCCCTGCCGGGGACCTTCGCAGGAATTCCTCGCGCAGCGCGGCGATGAACCCTTCACCGCGCACGCTCGCCAGCGGCCGCATCGGCCCGGATCGGGTGTGCGCGGTGAAGAACGTGTCCGCGTCGGGATGGACCATCGGAAACGACAACGGCTCGTCCCGTTCGAGCACGGCGCCCTTCAAGGCGGGTAGGAGCCGTTCTTCCCAGGAGCGGTCGCCTGCCGGGACGCGTTCCCGGAGGACGTCCGACAGCACGGTGAACGGCCCTCCCTGTTCGGTGCTGTGCGGCCAGTAGACGACCGAAAGCACTCCGCCGGGGCGAAGCGCGCCGGCCCAGGATCGGAGCGCGACGTCGGGTTCGGGCAGTTGCTGGAGCCCGAAGACCGAGACGACCGCGGCGGCCGAAGCCGGTTCGAGCTCCGAGGCGTCACCCTCGACAACGCGTACGAGCGAGTTGCCCGCGGCCCGCGCCCGCGCTCGGGCGGCCATACCGGCGGACAGATCGATGCCGACGATCTCGCGGCCGGGCAGCCGCGCGGTGAGCACGTCGAGTTCCGGGAAGGTCCCGCAGCAGGGGACGAGAACGGGGCCGCCGGGCAGGTACGTGGGCAGCACCCGCACCGCGGCGCCGACCCACGGCGCGAACCGGGGAACGTAGTAGACCTCGTATCCGTCGGCGGCTTCGTCCCAGCCTCGGGCGACGCGGGCGAGGTGTTCGGCGGTCATCGTGGTGTCTCCGTTGGGGATTCGAGCGCGGCCAGGCTTCGCCGCAGGTGCTCACGTTCGGGTTCTGTCGGGGCAAGCCCGATCGCTTCGCGGTAGGCCGTGACCGCCGCGTCGTGGCGGCCCAGCCGCTGAAGCAGGCCGGCTCGTGCGATGGCGAAGGGAGGGTAGCCGCGGAGCAGCGGCTCGCCGGTCAGTTCGTCGAGCAGCGCGAGTCCCGCGGCCGGGCCGTCGCGCAGGGCGACGCCCACGGCGCGGTTGAGCGCGACGACGGGGGACGGTGCCAAGGTCATCAGGACGTCGTAGAGCGCCACGATCTGCGGCCAGTCGGTGGTTTCGACATCGGCCGCCTCGTCGTGCAGGGCCGCGATCGCGGCCTGTACCCCGTACGGTCCTGGCGGGCCACCGGTCAGTGAGGCGACCACCAGGGCACCGCCCTCTTCGATCAGTTCCCGGTCCCACCGGCTCCGGTCCTGGTCCGCCAGGAGGACCGGTTCGCCGTCCGGCCCGGTCCGGGCGTCCCGCCGGGCGTGGACGAGCAGCATCAGCGCGAGCAGCCCAGCCACCTCCTGATCGGCGGGCATCAGCCCGCGTAGGATGCGGCCGAGCCGAATCGCCTCCTCGGCCAGATCGGTCCGTTGGAGACTCGCCCCCGAACTGGCCGCGTACCCCTCGGTGAAGATCGAGTACACCGCCTGCAGCACACCCGGCAGTCGCTCCGGTAGTTCGTCCGCGCCGGGAACGCGGAAGGGGATGCGGGCCTCGCTAATCTTCTTCTTCGCCCGCACGATCCGTTTCGCCATCGTCGGCACCGGGACGAGGAAGGCCCGCGCCACCTCCGGCGTGGTCAGCCCGGCGAGAAAGCGCAGGGTCAGCGCACCCCGATCCTCGACGGGCAGGGCGGGATGGGCGCAGGTGAAGAACAGCCTCAGCCGCTCGTCCGGCAGGCTGTCACCGGCGTCCGCCGCGGGAGCGGGACCGGCCCGATCCGCCTCCACCTGCAGGACCGCGAGTTTGGCGGCGTAGACCTGATCCCGGCGCAGCCGGTCGACCGCCTTGCGCCGAGCGGTGGTCATGAGCCACGCGCCCGGCCGCGGCGGGACACCGTCCACCGGCCAGCGCTCCAGCGCCGCTTCGATCGCCTCGGACGTGACCTCTTCGGCCAGGTCCAGATCGCCGAAGCGGCGCACGAGCGCGGCCAGGAGCCTTCCCCGTTCTTCGCGGAACACCGCCTCCACCGACGCCATCCCGGGCCCCCGCTCGTCCATGGTCAGACGGTGAAGTCGGCGACCGGGCGGACCACGACGGATCCGTCCCGCGCGCCGGGACACCGGGCCGCCCAGTCCAGCGCGGTGTCGAGGTCCGGCACGTCGATGACGTAGAAGCCGCCCAGTACCTCGCGGGTCTCGGCGTACGGCCCGTCGGTCACCGTCCGCTTCCCGTCACGATCGACCTTCACCGTCGTCGCGGTGACGAGGTCGGCGAGCGACTCCCCGGAGGACCAGATCCCGGCGTCCCTGACCTCTTTGTCGTAGACCGTCCACTCCTCGAAGGTGCACTGGGACTCGGTGTCGGTCGCGGCTTGGATCAGCAACATGTACTTCACGGTGGTGCTCCCGTTCTGGTTTCCGCGCGGCCTGCTTGCCGCACGACACCACTACGAGCGGGAGATCGTCAAATGGACACGACGCCGCTGGAAACTTTCAGGACGCGATCTCCAGCGCTTCGGCCTGCTCCGCCACCGGTGCGGTGACCACGCGGGCGGGGATGAGCAGCGACGCCAGCGCGATCAGACCGGTCAGCGCCATCGCGCGTTCCACCAGTCCCAGCGGGATCGCCCGCCACCACGGCTCGCCGCCGTTCATCGAGACCACGATCGCCCCGAGGATCACGCCGAACCAGGCCAGCGCCGCCACCGCGAGCACCCGCGTCACCGCACGCCGCGCGGGGGAGGAGACGAAGACGGCTTTCGCGCCGAACCACACGGCCAGCGGCAGGCAGACGAAGGCCACCACGCTCGCGATCCGGTGCACCGTCCCACCGGTGCTCGGCCCGATCGCCCAGTTGTTCTTCGGGAACGCCACGATCACCACCAGGCTCACCGTCCAGAGCGCGCAGAAGACCGACGCCGCGGACAGGGCTGGAAGGTGCTTGCGGCGGATCAGCGCGCCGAAGCCGATCGCCGAGCCGAACGCGACCAGCAGGACCGCGACGTCGAAGATCCACTTGTGCTCGCTCAGCGCGTACTCGCTGATGGTGCGGCGGACCGGGCTGATGTCGCTGGTGGCGGGGAGGACCTGCAGCAGCAGGATCAGCAGCGCTCCGCCGGCTACCGAGACCACGGCGGCCAGCAGAGCCAGCGGTGACCTGGCGGTGACCTGGGGCGTCGTCATGGGTGAAAGGTAACCGCCGAACCTGAAGATTTTCTTAGGCCGACCTGTCGGAATCGACAGGAAATCCCATCCCTTGGAGCGCCGGCCGGTGATCATTCCGGCACGGTCGGTGAGATCGTTGGGCCGAAAGGGGTGTAGGCGACTTGTGGCGGGTCCCTCGGACGGGGTCCCGGGTCTAGGGTCGCGCTACCGGTGACCTCACCCGGTCACCGGACTGCCCAAGGAGGTCAGTCTGTGGGGAATTCACCAAACCGGCGAAGAGCGGGATGGACGGCGGCGACCCTGGTGCTCGCCGGCACCTTCGTGGCACTTCCGTCGGCCACGACGGCGGGGGCCGCGGACAACGTGGTGCGAGCCGATCAGGCCGTGCCGCGTTCCTGTTTCGCCGCGCTGCAGAAGCCGGGTACCTCCGGCACCGATCGGCGCGAGTTCACGTCCACAGTGGACGGCCTGCTGCAGGCGCGGATCGCGCCTCGTGGCGGCGGTGAGGGCGACTGGGACCTCGCGGTCTTCGACAAGGTCACCGGCGCCGTGGTCGCCGCGTCGGCCGCGTTGCGCAGTCACGAGCTCGCCGAAGGTTTCGTGAAGAAGGACCAGAAGCTGGTCGTGCAGACCTGTCGGTACGACGGGCGGACGCGCGACGCGTTGCTGGGCGTCGACTTCCTCGCCCTCACGCCGCAGGGAACACCGACCGGAGTCGCGCCCGCGCCGCAGCGTGCCGAACTGGTCCGGGTCGAGACCCCTGCCAAGCAGGACAAGGACAAGCTCCTCCGGCTCGGGCTGGACGTCACCGAGAAGGCCGACGCCACCGGCGTCGAGGTCGTCCTCGCCAACGACGCCGACCGCAAGACCCTGGCGGACAACGGCTTCAAAGCGAAGGTGATCGAGCCCGACCTTTCGGGGAAGTCGATCCGGAACGCCAAGGCCGACAGCGAGTACGACGCCAAGACCCACGCCTCGGCCTTGCCTTCCGGGCGCACGAGCTACCGGCACCTCTACGACTACCAGTTCGAGGTCAAGGAACTGGCCCGTAAGAACCCCAAGCTCGTCACGGCGTTCACGCTGCCGCAGCCGACCTGGGAGGGCCGCGACGTCGTCGGCCTCGAGATCGCGTCCGACGTCAAGAACATCGCCGACGGCAAGCCCGTCAACTTCACCATGGGCGTGCACCACGCCCGGGAGTGGCCTGCCGGCGAACACGCCATGGAATGGGCCCACGAACTGGTCAAGGGCTACACCGGCAACAACGCCGAAATCCGCGGCTTGGTCGGCCGGACCCGCAACGTCATCGTGCCGATCGTGAACCCCGACGGCTTCGAAATCTCCCGTGAGGCCGAGCCCAAGGGCGACTTCTCGCGCTTCGACTACGAGATGAAGCGCAAGAACTGCAACGTCAACGACTCGCCAAAGGAGTTCGCGACCGGCGTCTGCAAGGCCAACCCCGCCGGGCGTGAACGCGGCACCGACCCGAACCGCAACTACGCGGGCTTCTGGGGCGGCGCCGGCGCGTCGACCCTGTGGCGCAGCGACACCTTCCGCGGCGCGGGCCCGTTCTCCGAGCCCGAGACGCAGAACATCCGCTCGATCGTGTCCAACCGCCAGGTGACCAACTTGATCACGCTGCACACCTACTCCAACCTGGTGCTGCGTGTCCCGGGTGTCGCCGCCGTCCGCCCGCCGCTCGACGAGCCGGCGTACAAGGCGCTCGGCGACAAGATGGCCTCGCGCAACGGGTACACCAGCCAGCCGTCGTGGGCGCTCTACGACACGACCGGTTCGACCGAGGATTGGTCGTACTGGGCCACCGGTGGCTGGGGCTTCACGTTCGAGGTCGGCCCCAACGAGTTCCACCCGCCGTTCTCCGCCGGTGTCGTCGCCGAATACACCGGTGTCGCCCCCGCGGCGGGCGCGGGCAAGGGCGGCAACCGTGCCGCGTTCATCGACATGCTGGCCAACACCGCGGACCCGGCGGCGCATTCGACGCTGATCGGTACGGCGCCGAAGGGCTACCAGCTGAAGCTGCACAAGACGTTCCAGACGCCGACCTCGCCGGTGGTGCAGCCGGACGGCTCGACGAAGCCGCCGATCTACGTGACCGACAACCTGAACTCGTCGCTGGCCTCGACCGGCGGCCGGTTCGCGTGGTCGGTCAACCCGTCGACCCGTCCCTATGTCGCGGGCCGTTACGGCCGCGAGCCGCAGGGCCCGGCGCAGCCCGCGATCCAGGCGGTCAACCCGGCCGGGGTCCCGGCGATCAACACGAACTACCCGAACGACCCGACGTCGGAGAGCTTCACGTTCCGCGTCGACGGGCTCCCCAAGGTCGACAACGGGAAGTTCAGCGTCGATGTCAAGTGGGCCAGCCAGGACAGCGACTGGGACCTGTACGTCTTCGACGCCGCGGGCAACATGGTGTCGTCGTCGGCGAACGGTTCGACCACGGAGGAGCACGCGATCCTGTACGACCCGCCCGCCGGGGACTACACGGCCGTGCTGGTCAACTACGCGCAGGCGAACCCGTCCACTGTGGACGACTGGACCGGCGGTGTGTCGTTCCAGTCGCCGATCCCGCCGACCTACGGCCCCAAGGAGGCGTACCAGCTGACCTGTACGTCGCCGAAGGGCAAGCTCGTCGGACTGGCGGATGTCTACATCGACCGCGGCCAGACGGTCGACGTCGGTGAGGTCTGCACCCGTTCCGCGCGTGCCAAGAAGGAGCGCGGCTAGCCGAGGCCCCGCCGGTACATGAAGGCCCCCTTCCTTGCGCCAGGCGCAAGGAAGGGGGCCTTCATGTACTCAAAGAGGTGGGGCTGGCGAAGGTGCGCCACGGCTCAGGTCTGAACGGTGCCCACGACTCGGTCCCGCACCACCCGCATCGTCGCCGAGTCCACAGTGGACGGCTCCGCCGCGAGCCAGCCCCCGATCTCGTGCAGGAACTGTTCCGGCGTCATCGGCGGCGCGGGGGAGGGATCGTCGTGCTCGGTGGTGATCTCGCCGGTCCGGCTCGGGTACACGATCATCGCCCCGCGCAACGCGACGTCCGGCAGGATCCGCCGGTACTCGGTGAGGCTTTCCGCCAGTCTGCTCCCGCCGCCCCGGAAGGCGCGGCCGTTGCGCAGCAGACGATCGTCGTCATCGGTTTCGTAGTGCCCTGGCAGCCACAGCTTCGATTCGATGAGCACGAGCCGCTTTCCGCACAGCACCGCGTGGTCGACGTCGGCGAACACCGAATCCGGCCACGAGAGGCCGTGGAAGATCCGCGCGCCGGGCAGCCGGGTCAGGTAGCGCTCCAGCAGGTCGGCGGTGAGCCGCTCGGCGAGTTCGTCGGTCTCGGTGCCGGGGGTGCCGAACACGCGTTTCCCGCCGAATTCGGCCGCGAACCGGTTCTTGGCGCGGGAAGCGGCGAGATAGCCACGCGCGAGCCGTTGCACCAGTAGTGCGGTCCCGGCGGTCAGGATCAGCCAGACGATCAGCGTGGGGGCCGAGAATCCGACGCCGGTCAGCACCGGCAGCAGCACCAGCACCATCCCGCCGACCGCCGCGACGACCGGGGTGTGCCCGGGCCCGCGCCGCCGTCCGTGGCGCACGCGACCGTCCTGCGCGGCGAATTCCCACCATTCGAGGTCTTCCGGATCGATCACGACCGGCTCGGGCTCGTAGCCCGGTTCTTCGCCGAAGCGACGCCGCGGCCGCGGCCGGATCGGGACGCGCACGGAGCGCCCGCCCGCGTCGTAGCCCGCGCGCCGCATCGGGTCGCTGAGCGTATCGTAGGCCTCGCGGACCAGCTGGAACGTGAGCGCGGAACCCCCGGTGTCCGGGTGATGTGACTTCGCCAGCCGCCGGTACGCGGTCTTGATCTCGTTGACCGAGGCGGCCTTGCCCACGCCGAGCACTTCGTAGTAGTCGACGTCGGGCACGGGCGGTTCACCTCCAAAGGGCAGGGCCGCAACACTATTCGGCCGCCGCCGGGCACCCGCAACCACCTCCGCGGCGCGTCGGGGTGATGTCGCGGGCATACTGTTTCGCTTGTGGCGGAACGAGGTCCGCCTCCGCCGCGTTCTGGATATCGTGGAGATCGACAGCACGTGAGGAAGGACAATGGTGGGAGAACCGGTCACGGGCACGGCAGCGGGGGTACCGTTCACAGTCTTGCCGCCATCGGCCGAGGTCAGCGGCCCCGCGCCGGTGGTCGTCGCTTGGCACATGATCGATTCGCCCCGCTCCGACGCCGCGTTCGCGGCGGCGTTGCCGATGGCGGGGGTGCCGGCGTGGCGGGTGTACCTCGGAATGCCGTTGTGCGGCGCGAGAATGGTCGACGGCTCGATGGACGCCTTGCTCGAACGCGCCCGGCGTGACGCGATGCTCGCCTACGTCGAACCGGTCGTCGCGCAGGCGGCGCTGGAGTTTCCCGCCGCGCTGGCGGAGCTGCGCGAACGCTTCGGCTTCGACTCGTCCCGGATGGCCGTCGTCGGTGGTTCGCTGGGCGGCGCGGTGGCGCTGACGATCCTGGCCACGCGGGAGATCCCGGTCCGCGCGGCGGTGCTGGTCAACCCCGCCGTGCGGGCGCGTTCGGTGGTCGGCCTGGTCGAAGGCATGCTGGAGCAGGCGTATCCGTGGAACGACGAAGCGGCACGAGCGGCGGATCAGCTCGACTTCGTCGCACGATCGGGTGAAATCTCGGCGCGGGACGAGCAGGTTCCGTTGCTGCTCGTCAGCGGCGAGGACGACTATCCTTCCCTGCGTACCGATGCCGACGACCTGGTCGCCGCGCTGCGCGAGCGGTACGCCCGTCCGGACGACGTCCGCCTCGCCAGGCTCCCCGGTCTCGCGCATCCGCTGGCCGAAGAACCGGGCATCGAACCCGCGCCGCAGCTGCCGATCGCGAAACTGGTCGACGACACGGTCACCGAGTGGCTGGAGCGCCGTCTCGTTTGACGCGCGTCAGCAGGCGGGCGGCGGGACCGATCGAGGCGGCCCGAATTCGAGGCGCAGCTTGTCGGTCTTCGGGATCACGAACGCGACGCCGGTCGAGGCCCGCCAGGTCGCCGGGAGGAAGACGTACTGGCCACCGGACTGGAGCAGCAGCTTCAGCCCGGTGTACCGGTACTTGTACGCCGATCCGGCGTCGGCGCATTTCACCTGCACGACACCGTTCGCGGTGAGGTTGAGGCTTTCCGCGCTGTACAAAGTCGCGGCCGGTCTCGTCGGGATCACCCCGGCGGCCTCGAAGGCGCGGCTCGTGCCGACGGCTCCCGAGTAGTCGCCGACGGACCAGAAGAGGCCGATGCTCACCAGGACGTAGCCGGTCACCAACTCCGCGACGCTCGAACGGTCGTTCCCCGTTCTGCGCGAGGCCCAGTGCCGCCAGGCGAAGAGCACCATCAGGACACCGATCGCGAAGCCGAGCCCGGGAACGCCGGGATGGTCGCGGAAAGGTTCCGGATCGAGGGTGATCGCGGTCGACGAGACGAGGAGCGCGAAGCCGAGCACGCCGGCGACCGGGGCGCAGATCCGCAGCAGACGGTTCCAGGGGCCCTCGCCGAGCCGCGTCTTCAGGAACCGGGTCAGAATCAGGAAGAGCAGCACCGCGCCCGCCGCGCCGGTCAGGGGCAGGAGCATGCCGTCGACGCCTCGCCCGAAGATCTCGTCCGGTGTCTGCCCGAGCAACGTGTAGTGCACGCGGAAGTAGATGAAGTACGTCTGTGTGTAGACGAGCCCGAAGTAATAGAGCAACGCGGTGAGCAGGGTGGTGTTGGCCAGTGCGGTGCCGATCAGCCTGAGCGCGTGCGACGGGTCCGCCGCCGGTTCCCCGGCGGCGGGCTCGGGTCCGCGGAGGCCTCGGCGGAGTGGTCGCCGGACGCTCATCCGCCCGTGGTTTCGCTCGGTTCCGTGCTTTCCGGCTTCGGAGGCGCCGAGCTTTCCTCCGTCGTCTCGGTTTTGCACGACCTGGCCAGGATCGTGATCGTCTTACCGGGTTGAACCGGATTCGGGCCGATACCGCGGATGCAGTTCCCCGCGCTCGCGTTCGCGATCACCACCGAGACGCCGCATCGCCGGGGGCTCTTGCAGAGGTCCGCGAGGTTCTGCTCGATCGCGTTCTTGGCGGTGGTGGGGTCGGTGCCGAGCAGGTCGCTGTTGTACCTGATGGGGCTTCCGGGAACGAGGGGCGGACGGGGTTCCTCGGTACGCCGGGGGCCTGGCACGGTCCCGTCGGTCGGGGCCGCCTCGGAAGATGCCGTCGGTGTGGTTTCCGTCGTCACCTCGCTGTCAGTGGTCAGATCCGCCGGAGCGGTGTCGCGGGGAGCCGAGGCTCCGCCGCAGGCCGCCGTGAACCCGAGAGCGACGATCGCGATCGCCGCGCTGATCAGCCGTTTCATGGACCTCACCGTCCCTGGGAAGACGTCCTTCTGAGTAAGGACGCAGAACGACGGCCCCCTGATACGTCCCGGCTTGGGCCGTTCGGGCGTATTTCACTGATTTCGCCCTTTCGGGCAGTCCGGGGTGGACCGGCACGCGACAACTTCGCCGCCTGGCCTTCCGACACGCCGTATTTTATGTTAAGAAACTTTACTAACTAAGAGGGAGGCGCGTTTTGAGTTCATCCCCGCGGCCGGGGCTCGAGCGGAAGATCGGGCCGCTCCAGGCGACCGCCGTCAACATGACCCAGATGTGCGGGATCGGCCCGTTCGTCACCATCCCCGCGATGGTGGTGACCCTCGGCGGTCCGCAGGCCATGTTCGGCTGGCTCATCGGCGCGGTCATCGCGCTGGCCGACGGTCTGATCTGGGCCGAACTCGGCGCCGCCCTCCCCGGCGCCGGCGGCACTTACGTGTACCTGCGCGAGGCGTTCGGCTCCCGGACCGGCAGGCTCATGCCGTTCCTGTTCGCGTGGAGCGCGGTGCTGTTCATCCCGCTGATCATGTCCACCGGCATCATCGGGCTCGTCCAATACCTCGGGTACCTGATCCCGGCGGTGGCCGACGACGGCGGGACCACCGGGCTCGGCAAGGTGATCGGCCTCGGTGTCATCGTCCTGATCGTGCTGGCGCTGTTCCGCAAGATCGGCGAGATCGGGAAGCTGACCACCGTCCTGTTCGCGATCATGCTGTTCGCCGCGCTCTCGGTGATCGTCGCGGCCTTCACGCATTTCGACGGCGCGCAAGCGTTCGCGTTCACGCCGGGCGCGTTCTCAGTCGACGGCGGCGCGTTCTGGACCGGGCTCGGGGCGGGCCTGATCATCGCCATCTACGACTACCTCGGCTACAACACCAGCGCCTACCTCGGCGGCGAGGTGCGTGACCCCGGCCGGACGCTGCCGCGATCGATCATCCTCTCGATTCTCGGCATCATGAGCCTGTACTTCCTGCTGCAGCTCGGCGTGCTCGGCTCCGTCCCGCTGGAGGAACTGAAGAACGCCACTTCGGTCGCCTCCACCGTGCTGGAACAGGCGTGGGGCACGGGCGCGGCGAAGGTCATCACCGTGTTCATCGTGATCGCGGCGATCGGCTCGGTGTTCGCCGGTCTGCTCGGTGGCTCGCGGGTCCCGTTCGAGGCCGCGCGCGACAAGGTGTTCCTGCCGGTGTTCGCCAGACTGCACCCGAAACTGAACCTGCCGACGGCCGGTGTGCTCACGATGGGCGTCATCACCGCGATCGGCTCGCTGTTCACGCTGACCGCGGTGATCAACGCGGCGGTGACGGTGCTGGTTCTCATCCAGTCGCTCGCGCAGGTAGCGGCGATCGTCGTGCTGCGGCGACGGCGGCCGGAACTGGAGCGGCCGTACCGCCAATGGCTCTACCCGATCCCGACGATCATCGCCCTGCTCGGCTGGGTCTACATCTACTTCTCCGCCACCTGGCTTTCGATCGGCCTTTCGGTGGGGTGGATCGCGCTCGGCGTGGCGGCGTTCTTCGCCTACGCGAAGGCGGAGCGCGTGTGGCCGTTCGGGCCCAAGGGAATCCAGGAATCGTTCGCGGGGGCGGCGGCAGAGGGGAACGTGAAGTGACGGGGGACGAACTGATCCTGGGGATCGACTTCGGCGGGACGAAGGTCGCGATCGGGCTGGCCGACAGAGCCGGGAGCCTGCTGGCCACCCGGCGGCTCGACACCGACGCGCAGGCGGGCGCCGGGCAGGTGGTCAGCCGCGCGCTCGCCGCGGCGCGGAAACTGCTCGCCCACGAAGGCGCCGCGGACAGCCTTGTCGCGATCGGCGTCGTCAGCCCCGGAATCGTGCTGGAGGACCGCATCCTGCTGGCTCCCAACGTGCCGGGCTGGGAGGAACTGCGGCTGCGTGACCTCGTCGCCGCGGAGTTCGAGGGTGTGCCGATCGAGGTGGGCACCGACGCCAAGGCGGCGGCGCTCGCGGAATGGCGATGGGGGGCGCTGGCGGACACCGATCCGGCGGTCTTCCTGTCGTTGGGGACCGGGATCGCCGCGGCGGTCCTGGTCGGCGGCCGGCTGCTGGCCGGCGCGAATGGCGCTGCGGGAGAGATCGGGTACAACCTCCTCTCGCCGCAGGACACCGACGGGTTCGCCGGCGGAGCGGCGCCGCTGGAGGAAGCCGTCGGTGGGCGTGGGCTGGGCGGCCGGGCGAGTGTGCTGCTCGGCCGCCCGGTGACCGCGGGCGAACTGTTCGGCCTCGCCAGGGACGACGCGCGGGCCAAGGAACTGGTCGGTGCGGCGCTTGACGAACTGTCCATGCACGTCGCGAACCTCGCCATCGCACTCGACCCGCAGCGCATCGCCGTCGGCGGGGGATTGGTGCGCTCGGCCGACATCCTGCTGCCCGCGCTGCGCGAGCGGCTCGCTCAAGCCGTGCCGTTCCCGCCGGAACTGGTGTCGGCGAAATTCGACCAGGACGCGTCCCTGCTGGGCGCGATCGCGATCGCGCTGGACGCCTAGCGCGATCACCGACCGAAGCCGCCGGGCCTTCGCTAGATCCGATCTAGCGAAGGCCCGGCGGCTTTCTCGCGCCCAAGGGATGAGGCGAGAGGAGGTCGGTCATGGACGGCAGTCCACTGCGGGTCGCGGTGATCATCGGCAGCGTCCGCGAAGGGCGGGTGGGGGACGCCGTCGGCAAGTGGTTCACCGGCCGCGCGGAACACCGGGAAGACCTCGTCACCGAAGTGCTCGACCTGGTCGATTTCGACCTGCCCGCCGGACTGCCGGAACCGCAGGCCGCCGACATGAAGCGATTCGCGAGGCTGGTCGACGAGGCCGAGGCGTTCGTCGTCGTCACCCCCGAGTACAACCGCAGCTTCCCGGCGCCGCTCAAGCAGGCGATCGACTGCGCCTACGACGAGTGGCGCGCGAAGCCGGTCGGTTTCGTCTCCTACGGCTACCGCTCACAGGGTCTCTACGCCGTCGAGCAGCTGCGCACGATCTTCACCGAACTGCACACGGTCACCATGCGCGACACCGTGGCCTTCAACCTCCTCGACGGTACCTTCGCCCGCGACGGCACCCCCTTCGACACCGACGGGCAGGAACAGGCCGTGACCACCTTGCTCGACGAACTCGTCTGGTGGGGCCTCGCCCTGCGCGAAGCCCGCGCCACCCGTCCCTACGTCTGCTGAAAGCTTCTGAAAGGAAAACGAAATGAGTGAACTGGCCATCGAGGCCTCGGGGCTGGTCAAGGTGTTCGGGGAGAACCGGGCGGTCGACGGGATCGACCTGAAGGTCCCCGCGGGCACCGTGTACGGCGTCCTGGGACCCAACGGCGCCGGCAAGACCACCGCGGTGAAGATGCTCGCGACCCTGCTCCGCCCCACCAGCGGTGAAGCGCGCATCTTCGGCAAGGACGTCGTCCGCGAGGCCGACGCGGTCCGGTCCATGGTGAGCCTGACCGGGCAGTACGCCTCGGTCGACGAGGACCTGACCGGGACCGAGAACCTGGTGCTGATCGGCAGGCTGACCGGGCACCGTAAACCGGCCGCCCGCGCGCGGGCCGGGGAACTGCTGGCGGCGTTCGGCCTGACCGAGGCCGCGGGACGGCAGGTGAAGAACTACTCCGGCGGGATGCGGCGGCGGATCGACATCGCCGCGAGCATCCTCAACACCCCGGACGTGCTCTTCCTCGACGAACCGACCACCGGGCTCGATCCCCGCAGCCGCAACCAGGTCTGGGACATCGTGCGCGCGATCGTGCGGCACGGCACCACCGTCCTGCTGACCACGCAGTACCTGGACGAGGCCGACCAGTTGGCCTCCCGGATCGCGGTCATCGACCGCGGCAAGGTGATCGCCGAAGGCACCAAGGGGCAGCTGAAGGCCTCGGTCGGCGCGGGCGCGGTCCACGTCCGGCTTCGGGAGGCCGAGCAGCGTTCCGAGGCCGAAGCGCTGCTCGTCCGCACGTTGCAGGCGCAGGTGGTGCTCGAATCGGACCCGGTCGCGTTGACCGCGCGCCTTTCGGGCGAGAGCACCGAACAGGGCGCCGCCGAACACGCCTCGCACGCGCTGGGCGAACTCGCCCGCGCGGGGATCATCGTCGACACCTTCTCCCTCGGCCAGCCGAGCCTCGACGAGGTCTTCCTGGCCCTGACCGACCGCACCGCCACGCCTGAGGAGAGTGCAGCTTGAGCACCACGGCAGTCAAAGAAAACGAACCCGTTCTCGCGGCACCGAAGCCCGAAGACCTAGCCGCCATCCTGATCGCGAAGAACCGCCCTCAGCGCCCGAGCGCGCTGTCGGCCTCGGTCACCTTCGGGTGGCGCGCGATGCTGAAGATCAAGCACGTGCCCGAGCAGCTGTTCGACGTCACGGCGTTCCCGATCATGATGACGCTGATGTTCACCTACCTGTTCGGCGGCGCGCTGTCCGGTTCGCCGACGGAGTACCTGCAGTTCCTGCTGCCGGGCATCATGGCGAGCAGCATCCTGATGATCACCATGTACACCGGGATCTCGGTGAACACCGACATCGAGAAGGGCGTGTTCGACCGGTTCCGCACGCTGCCGATCTGGCGACCGTCGGCGATGGTCGGCTATCTCCTCGGCGACATGCTGCGCTACCTCATCGCGTCGCTGGTGATCCTCGGCGTCGGGCTGATCATGGGCTTCCGGCCCGGCGGCGGGGTCGGCGGCGTGGCCGCCGCGATCCTCCTGCTGCTGGCGTTCTCGTTCGCGTTCTCGTGGATCTGGACGATGTTCGGTCTGCTGCTGCGCAGCGAGAAGTCGGTGATGGGTGTCAGCATGATGGTGCTGTTCCCGCTGACCTTCCTCAGCAACATCTACGTCGACCCGAAGACGATGCCGGGCTGGTTGCAGGCCTTCGTCGACGTCAACCCGGTGACCCATGTGGTCGCGGCGGTCCGCTCGATGATGGAGGGCAACTGGGACGGCGGCGAGATCACCTGGGTGCTGATCGCCGGCGCGGTCATCCTCGCGATCTTCGGCACGTTGACGATGCGGCTCTACAACCGGAAATGATCCAGGGGTTCCGGCGACCACGTACCCGAAACACTCAAGGCCCGCCGCACTCGCGACCGGAATGAACTGGGGGTGACAAGGTCCCCTGGCGGCTCACAGCCGCCAGGGGACCTTGTCTTCGGGCGCGTAGCGGCACGAAGAACCGGTGGTGACCGACGCGCGCAGGTGCGCGGCCAGCGCCGGATGCTGCTCGTCGAGTTTGCGCAGGGTGTCCCGGATCCGGGCGGTCACCGTCTTGCGGGCGCGTTCGGCCTCGTCACCGAGCCGTCTGGTGCGGCCGCCGAGCCCGGCCGCGGAGCGCAGTTCGGCGAGCAGCGCGTCCCGTTCACGGTCCAGAGCCGCGGCGCGCGCGTCCTGGCCCAGCCCGGTCGCAATGTCGATCAGTTCGTCGAGTTCGTCCAGCCGCGCGCGATACCGTGCCTTCGCCTCGTCGTCGAGGACGGCGTCGCCGCCGAGGCTCTTCGCGGCGACGACCTCCTCGCCTCCCGCTGGATCGAGCAGCCGGACGGCCGCCACCTCCGAACCCGGCCTGCCGAGCAGGAAATGCAGATCCCGCAACCCTTTCGAGTCCGGAAGGCGGGCGGTGGCGCCGTTGAAATGCAAGGTCCACACGGCTTCGTCGCGACGGAACTCGGCGGCGGGGGTGGGCGGTGCCTGCGCGTTGTTTCGCGTTCGCGCCACTCTGGCCACGACCTGCCGCATGCCGAACGCGGTGGCTTCTTCGTCCACTTCGGACACCAGCGTCGCCGCGGCCGCCGCGTCGCCTTCGAGGTTCCGGCCGAGCAAAGCCGCCACCAGCCAGGACTTGGCTTCGGTCGCCCAGACCGTGGCCCTCAGCCGGTCCGCGGAGAGCACGGCGCCGCGCAGCCGGTCCACCGCGTCGTTCCAGCGTTCCTGCGCCAGATCGAGCCTGCCGAGCCAGAGGTCGACCGGGCCGGAGATCTCGCAACCGTACAGGGAAACCAGCCATTCCCCGCTGTAAGGCGCGAGCAGCGCGCGGGCGGCTTCACAGCGTTCGGGATCTCGCGAGACCGCCGCCGTATGCGCCTGACAGCGCAGCCACAACGCTTCCAGGTCGCGAGGATACGGTTTCGTGTCGGCCGCGAGATCGGTGAGCCGCACAGCCTCCCCGACGTCCTCACGCTGTGCCGCGGTGATCGCCTCCAGCAACCGGGCGTAGGGGTACCCGCCGCGGGAGATCTCGCGGTGAAGTCCGGCGAGATCGTCGAAGCGCCCCTCCAGAGACCATCGGGCCCACTGCTGCAGCTGGTTCAGATCACCGAAATGGGGATGCTCGTCCCCGTCATGGTCCGCGATCACCTGGATGTACGCCTCGGCTTCGGTGAACCTGCCCTGGAGGGTGGCGATGATGCTCTGGTCGATCCGGGAGGCCAGCTGCGAACTCGGCGCGCGGCCGGTACTCGCCAGGGCGAGAAATTCTTGATATTGCTCGAAATACCGGGGGTCACCCTGTTCGAGCAGCGCCACCCACTTGAAGGAAGCCGCGTAGTGCTCCAATTCCGGGTTCGCGGTGCGGCGGCCGACCACGACCAGTTCGTCGGTGAGCCGTTCCCGTTCCGCGGCGCTGCCCGGCCCCCAGATCGCGTCGTGCCGGGCCCACAGTCCGAACAGCAGGGCGGAATCGTCCTGGTGGTCGCGGGCGGTCATCATGATGTGCGCGGTCAGTTCCTGCGTCATCTCTTCGACGGTGATGTCCCGGCCGGGCTCGCGGCCGCAGAGTCGCGTGTGCGCCTCGGTGAGCACCTTGACCGTCTCGCCGACGCGCAAACCCTTGTAGTCGGCGCGGATCAGGGTCAGCGCCAGCCGGGCGAGGAGATCGTCGTCGTCGAGTTCGTGGATGAGCGCGGAGACCTCGTCGAGGACTTGCCTGCCCTCGTCGGTCTCGTGGTGGCGGGTCAGATGCGCGCCCAGTTCGAGGGCGATCACCGCCTGCCGCCGCCGATCCTCGGCGATCTCCATCGCCCGCCGGTAGTGCTTGGTCGTCTCCTCGATCGCCATGCGGCCGGTGGCGTCGATCGCGGCGGCCAGCATCAGGTCGATGGCTTCGTCCGGGTCGATTTCGCGTCCGGCGAGCAGCGCGTGGCGGGCCATGTCCGCGGGGAAGAGTTTGTCCCGTGACGTCGGGGTCTCGCGGGCCGCCGCGACGACCGCGGCGTGCTGTTTCCGGCGGTCCTGTTCGGACAAGGCCGCGTACAGCGTCTCGCGGACGAGGTCGTGGGCGAAGGCGAACCGGCCCTGCCCGTGCACCACGACCAGCCGCGCCGCGACGGCCTGGTCGAGCAGCCGGTCCACCTGGGGCACGGGTGCCGAGGCCACGCCCGCGAGCAGCCTCCGGTGGAACTCCCTGCCGAGTACGGACGCGGTGGTCAGCAGGTCGAGAACCGGTTGGGGGAGCAGGGAAAGCCGTCTTTGCAGGGCATCGGCCACGCCGGGTGCGATGGTCTCGGCGGAGCCGCCGCTGTGCCAGAGACGCGCCGTCTGCTCGACGAAGAACGGGTTGCCGCCGGTGCGGCGGTGGACCTCGGCGACCAGCCCGTCGTCGGGCGCCGTACCCGCTGTCCTGGCCATCAGCGTGCCGACCTCGTCCGGTTCGAGGCCGGTGAGAGTGACCGAAGTGGCCTTCGCGAGCAACGGCAGCACGAGCGAGCGAAGCGGGTGATCGGTCGCCTCGACCTCCACGTCCCGGTACGTGCCGATCAGCAGCAATCGCTCGAACCAGGTGTGCTGCGCGGCGAACTCGAGCAACCGCAGCGAGGCGGCGTCGGCCCAGTGCAGATCGTCGAGCACCACCACGATCGGCTGATCCTGGGACGCGGCCACCAGCACGCTCGTCACCGCGTCGTACAGCCGGAAACCGTCCGCCGCGCCGTCGCCGCGGGCCTCGCCGAGCAAGACGTCCAGTTCACTGTCGGCCATCGCGGCCCAGCGTCCCTGCCCGACCGCGCGCCGCAGCCCGCGGACCACCTGGGTCCACGGCCAGTAGCCCGGCGCGCTGGCGGAGTCCCAGCAGGACCCGTTGAGCACCAGCGCACCGAGGCGCTTCGCCTCTTCGGCGGCGCCTGTGACGAGCGTGGTCTTGCCGATCCCGGCCTCGCCGGTGACCAGCACCAACCCCCCGTGGCTTTCGGCGGCACGGGAGATCTCCGCGCGGAGCACCCCCGCGGGATGGTCGCGTCCGATGAGCGCGGCTGACATGTCCGAATCCTCCCAGTAGGGTCCGACAGTTTCACGACGCGCACCCGATGTCAGGTGTTTTCTCCGGTCCGTCGTGACCGAGGGTGACCGACGTCTCCCGGCCGCGGGGAACCTCACGCGGGGGAATCCGACCTTCTGGACGTGACGAATCGAGTGGGACGGCGGGGTAAGGACGTCGTGCGCCCGGCCGGCCGAAGGCGCCCTGTTGTGCCAGGTCAGGTGGTCAGCGGCTGGAGTAGGGTACGGGGTATGGGGAGCATTCGCTCGCGCGTGTTGGCTTGGATCGGCCGCCGCTACCTCGCGCGTCAGCAGAAGAACGGTTTCGACCTGTCCAAGATGTCCATCATCCCGGACAACGCGCTGCTGCCGCTCAAGCGCGACGGGCTCGACCCGGTGACCGAGCTGGGCCTGATCCGCGCGACGGAGCCGGTCAGCAAGCTGGACCTGCCCTTCGGCATGAACGGATGGCTGGTCACCGGCTACGACGAGGCCAAGACCGTACTCGGCAAGGTGAGCGAGTTCAGCAACGACTTCACGAATCTGGTCGGGAACGCGGGCGTGACCGAGGACCAGAACCCCGGCGGGCTCGGGTTCGCCGATCCGCCGGTGCACACCCGGCTGCGGCGGCTGCTCACGCCGGAGTTCACCATGCGCCGGCTGTCCCGGCTGACGCCGCGGATCGACGAGATCGTCGCCGACCAGCTCGACGCGATGGCGAAGGCGGACGGTCCTGTCGACCTGTGGGAGGCCTTCGCGCTGCCGATCCCGTCGTTGACGATCTGCGAGCTGCTGGGTGTTCCGTACGAGGACCGCGACGACTTCCAGCGGCTGAGCACCGCGCGGTTCGATCTCTTCGGCAGTGCGGGCGCGTCACTCGGTGCGATGACCGAGTCACTGTCCTATCTGGACGACATCGTCAAGAAACAGCGCGAGAACCCGGGCGACGGCCTGCTCGGCATGCTCATCAAGGACCACGGCGACGAAATCGACGACCGCGAGCTGGCGGGCCTCGCCGACGGTGTGCTGACCGGCGGGCTGGAGACCACGGCGAGCATGCTCGCGCTCGGCGCGCTCGTACTGCTCAAGGACCGTGAGCTGTTCGAGACCGTCCGCGGCGACGACGCCGCCGTCCACAAGTTCGTCGAGGAACTGCTGCGATACCTGACGGTCGTGCAGATGGCCTTCCCGCGCTTCGCCAAAGAGGACATGGAGGTCGCCGGCGTCCAGATCGCGAAGGGCGACATCGTGCTGGTCTCCCTCAACGTCGCGAACCGTGACGGCGCTCTCGGCGAGGACATGGAGAAGTTCGACGCGACCCGCGAGCCGACGTCGCATCTCGCCTTCGGCTGGGGCATCCACCGGTGCATCGGTGCCGAACTGGCCAGGATGGAGTTGCGCACCGCGTATCCCGCGCTGGTGCGCCGGTTCCCGGAGATGCGGCTGGCGATCGAACCGGAGGCGGTGGGCTTCCGGAAGGTCTCGATCGTCTACGGCGTCGACGCGCTGCCCGTGCTCCTGGAGTGATTTTCAGGAGACTCCTCTCGGACGGAACTGGATGCTGATCCTCGGCCCGACCGGTTTGGCGGTCTTGGGTACGGCGTGTTCCCAGGTGCGCTGGCAGCTGCCGCCCATGACGATCAGGTCGCCGTGGCCGAGGGCGTGCCGGACGGTCTCCCCTCCGCCACGCGGGCGCAGCGCCAGCTGCCGGGCGGCGCCGACCGAGACGATCGCGACCATGGTGTCCTCGGTGCGCGAGCGGCCGGTGTCGTCGCCGTGCCAGGCGACGCTGTCGCGCCCGTCCCGGTAGAAGCACAGACCGGAGGTCGCGAACGGCTCGCCGAGCTCGTCGGCGTAGTGCGCGGAGAGCGTCTCCCTCGCCTCTGTGAGGATCGGGTGGGGGAGCGGCATGCCTTCGCGATAGTGGCTCAGCAGCCGGGGGACGGCGACGACACGGTCGTACATCTGCCGTCGTTCGGCGTGCCACGGCACGTCTTCCGCGAGCCGGGTGAACAGTTCGTCCGCGCCGGTGAGCCAGCCCGGCAGCACGTCGATCCAGGCACCCCTGGCCAGCTCGGTGCGCCGGATTCCGTCGAGCGAGCCGAGCCCGAGCGCGGCGCACTCGTCGAACAGCGAGGCTTGAAGGGCGGGGGTCATGGCAACCGAAGGTACCCCGGTTCCACCGATTTGTCGAACGCATGTTCGAGTGAAGTAAATGACCTGCGTCCGCGGGCGAGGCCGGGCACGATGGGCCCATGATCGACACAGCGAAGTCCGCGGACGGAACGCCGATCGTGTTCGAGCGACGGGGCGTCGGGCCGGTGGTGGTGGTCGTCGCTGGAGCCGGCAACGACCGGCACGGTGACGAACCGCTGGTCGCGGAGCTGGCGGCCGAGTTCTCCGTGGTGACCTACGACCGACGGGGCCGGGGCGAAAGCGGCGACACCGCGCCGTACGCGGTCGAACGCGAAATCGAAGACCTGACCGCCGTCGTCGTTGCACTCGGTGAGCCGGTGATCGTGCATGGCATCTCCTCCGGCAGTGCGCTGGCCCTCCTCGCCGCCGCGGCCGGCGTGCCGATGGCGCGCCTGTCGGTTTTCGAACCGCCTTATCGCGGCGAAACGGAAGAAGTCCCTGAGAGGTACGCCGACGAGATGCGCCGCCTGGTCGCGGCGGGCCGGTGGGACGACGCCGTCGCGCTGTTCATGATGGCCGCGGTCGGCTCCCCGGCGGGGGCTGTCGCCGAGGTTAAGGCGACGCCGATGTGGGCCGAATTGCGGTCGTTCGCGCCTACGCTCGTTTACGACGCCTTCGTGATGGGAGACTCGAAGGTGCCGGGCGAACTGGCGTCGATCGTTACGCCCGTTCTCGTGGTGAACAGCAACGGCAGCACGGACTGGCTGAAGTCCGCCGCACTCGTCGCCGCGAAGGTGATCCCCGGGGCGAGGCAAGTCGAGCTGGACGGCGAGTTCCACAGTGTCGCGCCGGAGCGGCTCGCGCCGGAACTCAGCGCATTCTACCGGGATCCTCGATAAGGCGCAGGTAGGCCGCGCCGCGCGGGGAGATCCGGTAGCCGACCTCGAGGCTGAGCGTCAGGCCGAGGTCCTTGAGCTTGCGGATGTCGATTTTGAGTGCCTCTTTTTCGCGGCCGAGGAGGTCGGCGAGTTCCTGTGCCCGGCGGCCGGGGTTCCGGGCGATGCTCCGCAAGGTCTCCTGGGTCCACGGGCGGCGTCTGTCCATCTTGGACAAGCGCTTGCGGATGGCTTGGAAGTCCTTTTCGGACACTTCCGTCTCGGCGCTGAGCGCGCGGCGGGGATCGGGCCCGAGGTAGCGCAGGCGGATGCGGTACACCGGAGCGTCCGCGGGGCCGCGCAGGGTGCCGCGGACCGCGTTCGCCGACTCGGCTCCGGAGCGGCGGGCGTCGGCATCGGTGATCGTCGCCGGATCGACGATCTCGACGGAGCCGACCTCGATCACCCCTGCCTCCAGGCGCAGGACGTCGCCCTGGTGGACGTTCGGCTTCGACCAGCGCCGGAAGGCCAGGTCGATCGTCCCGGCCGCCAATCCTTCGAGGACCATCATGGAAAGGATCACCGTCGTTACCCAATCAGCGGGACGCCGGAGCGTCAACGTCTTGTCCGATGACGGTTCGTGCTCGTACAGTCGCAGCCTGGTCCTGGTCTGGACCACCGCCGCCCTGAGTACGCAGGAGGCAGGATGCGGAGACGACTTCGGACCGCCGGGGTGGTCACGGCGGCCGTCCTCGGCCTGATGGCGTCGGCGGTGCCGGCGAACGCCCAGGTCGGAACGGGACCGTGGACGGCGGAGAACCCCTCGTTCAACGTCCAGGAACGCGGGTGCGGCAACGTCGACGGGCTGAATTTCGAACTGACCTGCTACACCGGAAGCGGGGACCAGCGGGCGGAACGACGCTACGTGACCTACACCGGCGGGACCCGGCAGTTCGAGGGATCGTTCCGGATCACCAGCATGGCGGGCAGCCGGATCAGTCTGAAACAGACCTTCCGCGACGCACCGACCGCCGGGCCGTACTTCATGCTCGCGGTCGAACGCGGCGGGCGGCTCTACGCCGTCCACGGCGGGGACACCCTGGGCAGCGGTGCGACCGTCGGGACGTCCGTGCGGGTCAACACCGTGCACCAGGTCGGGAGCACGCACAAGGTGTACCTCAATGGTTCGCTGAAGCAGACCGTGAGCAGCAGCGGCGGTAGCTACTACGACAAGTTCGGTGCCTACCGGACGGCCAGCGGCGCCGGACCGGTCAAGGTGACCTGGAGCGGGATCAAGTTCTGGCGTAAGTGAGGCGCCGGTGCCGTGGGTCGTGGGGGGGGGGGGGGTTTGTTGTTCCCCCCCCCCACCCCCCCCCCCCCCCCCCCCCCCCCCGCCCTCCTTCTTTCTCGTGGCGTGGGGGGGGGGGGGGGGGGGGGGGGGGGGGGGGGGGGAGGGGGGGGGGGGGGGGGGGGGTGGGGGGGGGGGGGGGGGGGGGGGGGGGGGGGGGGGAAGGGGGGGGAAGGGGGGGGGGGGGGGGGGGGGGGGGGGGGGGGGGCGAACCCCCCCCCCCCCCCACGACTCGGTCCGGACCTCCGCGCCACGTGTCGAGGTCTGTCCACGCTTCGAGCGTCCGCTTGCTTTCGAACCGGCGGCGTTCCCCCGTGACCGGGTCGGTGAACTCGAGGACCTTCGCCAGTAGCTGCAACGGTTCGGTGAAGTCGTCGAGCGGGGTTTCGGTCAGCTCCGGGTAGAAGTCGTCGCCGAGGATCGGCAACCCGAGGCCGCTCATGTGCAGCCTGAGTTGATGCGTGCGGCCGGTCGCGGGAAGCAGGCGATAACGGCCGAGGCCGTCGCGGTGCTCGATGAGCTCGACGCGGGTTTCGGCGTTGGGCGGCCCGTCGACCTCCTGCGCGGCGATGACCCCGCGTTCCTTGACGATGCGGCTGCTGATCTCGCGTGGCATCACAACGGCTGGATCGTACCGCGCGATCGCCTCGTATTCCTTGTGTACCAAACGATCCCGGAACATCGTCTGGTATTTGCCGCGAAGTTCGGGGGTGCTCACGAACAGGATGAGTCCGGCGGTGACCCGGTCGAGCCGGTGCGCGGGGCTGAGTGTCGGGAGGTCGAGTTCGCGGCGGAGGCGGACCAACGCGGTCTGCAGGATGTGCCGCCCGCGCGGGATCGTCGCGAGGAAATGCGGTTTGTCGGCGATCAGGAAATGTTCGTCGCGGTGCACGACGGAGACCTCGAACGGAACCTCGACCTCGTCGGGCAGGTCCCGGTGGAACCAGATGAACGAGTCCGGCACGAACGGCGAATCGACGCCGAGCGGCCCGTCCAGCCCGACGATGCGCTCCTCGCGGAGCATCTCCACGATCCGTTCGGGCGCGACCCGGGGAAGCCGTTCGACGAGGTGCTCCCGCAGCGTCGTCCACGGTCCCTCGGCGGGCATCTTGAGCCTCGCGGGGTCGAGCCCGTGACGGGGTGGGAGCGGCGGGCGGAGCTTGCGTCTCATCACCGCGCACTCTAGCCGCGAAGTCTCATCCGGCCTGGTCTCGGTACCGCGCGAGGTACCGCTCGGTCACCTCCGCGTCCGCGACCGCGGTGGCCTCGGCGCGGGTCCGGCGGCCGCTGCCCGGCGGGAAGCCGTTCTTGGCGAGCCGGTGCTCGATGCTCTCCTCCATGTACGCCATCGAATAGAAGTACGCCACGAGCGCGGCCATCAGCACGATCGCCAGCCGCAAGGGGAGCGGGCCGGGCAGAAGGAGCCACACCGCGCAGAGCGGCGCGATCATCACCGTACTGCGGGCGACGTGCCGCCAGCGCCAGCTTCCGGTGGTCGCGTCGTGGAGGATCCAGTCGTGGTAACGCTCGGGCAGCCTGCCGCCGAGTGAGTACCACAGCCAGCGGAACACGTCCGGGCGCTTGCGGGGCATCGGGCGACTCCTTCCGTCGATGTTCGACATAGTACACTAATGATTAGTACACTAACCTTTAGTGTCACGTGCACCACGGCTAGAATCGGCGGCATGAACTCGGAGGGGCCGGAGATGAAGTCGATCGATCTGGGTGAGGATCCGCTCGCGCTGGAGCGCCAGGTGTGTTTCGCGCTGTCGGTCGCCTCGCGCAGCGTCATCGCCATCTACCGGCCGCTGCTGGAGCCCCACGGGCTCACCCATCCGCAGTATCTCGTCATGCTGGCGCTGTGGGAGCGGGGCCCGCAGGCGGTCAAGGAGCTGAGCACCGCTCTGCGCGCCGAGCCCGCGACGCTGTCGCCGCTGCTCAAGCGGCTGGAGACGATCGGTTACGTCACGCGCAGGCGCAGCGCCGAGGACGAGCGGCTGCTGACGGTCGAGCTGACGGAATCCGGTCGCGCGTTGCGCGCGGAGGCGGAAAAGATCCCGTACCGCGTCGTCGAGAAGCTCGGCATGGAGGTCTCCGAGCTGGAGGCGCTGCACAAAGCCCTCACTCGCGTCATCGAAGCCACGGCTTGAGCGAACCGAAACCGGGGTGTGACGAAATACGGGTGTGAAGCCGCGCCGGGGTGGGTAATTTCCGTCACGCCAACTCGAAGTGACAGGAAGATGAGGGACCGTGACCACCTCGACCCCCGCGCCCACGGAAGCAGGTCTGGAGCTCATGACCAGGCTGAACGCCTACCTGGAGGACGTGGCCGCGGCGTTGGGGATACGGCCGGATTCGCGCACGGTCGACCTCACCGGCCCGGTCGCCGCCCGCCTGAGGCTGAATTGGCGTCTTCCCGGTTTTCCCGAACGTGACGTCGACCTGTTGTGGCACGAGGAGCACGGTTGGTCGGCCGCCGTGGCGACGCATTCGGGCGACGACCACCACGTCGTCGTCGCCTACCTCGGGGGCCGCACGGTCGCGTCTCAGCCGCGGCTGGTCGCCCGGTTCGCCGAAACCCTGCGCACCGGCGAACACCGGGACTGCTGGCCCGGTCCGCCGACGCTGCGCACCGCCGGCGGACCGTCCGCGCTGGCCAAGGAACTCGCCGCCTGGGCTTGAGCGGTCAGGTGAGCAGGGAAGGTGTCAGGGACTGACGGTCAGCTTGCCGAGGATGCGCGCGACGACGGCGTCCAGATTGGCGTCGAGGAAGAAGTGGCCGCCCTCGAACACCTCCATCTCGAACGAGCCGGTGGTGTGCTCGCGCCAGTTTTCGACGTCCGGCAAGTCCAGCACCGGGTCCGCGTCCCCGGCGAACGCCACGACCGGGCAGCTCACGTCGGAGCCGGACCGGTAACGGTAGGTCTCGACGGCCTTGTAGTCCCCGCGCAGCGCGGGCAACGCGAGCGCGCGGATGTCCGGATCGTCGAAGATCGACGCGTCCGTGCCGCCGAGCCTGCTGACCTCCTTGAGGAACGTGTCGTCGTCGGCGAGGTGGTGGGACTTCTCCTTCCGCACGTCCGGACCGCGGCGGGCCGAGACGAACAGTGCCGCGGGGACGAGGCCACGCGTTTCGAGCAGACGGGCGACCTCGAACGCGACGATGGCGCCCATGCTGTGGCCGAAGAGGGCGAAGGGTCGCGGGAGCGCGGCGACGACGTCCACCAGCTGCTCGGAGAGAACGTGCAGATCGTCGATGACCGGCTCGCCCATGCGGTCCTGCCGTCCCGGGTACTGAGCGGTGTGCACTTCGACGGTGGGTGAGAGGGCCGCCGAAAGCGGGCGGAACGCGCTCGCCGATCCGCCCGCGTGCGGGAAGGCGATCAGTCTCATCCCGGCCGAAGGCGCCGGATGAAAGCATCGCGTCCAGCGACGAAGATCCTGCCCTGCCATCGAAAATCCCCCAATCCGCGCGCGGACGGCCCGCGCAACACTGGAATGTACGGGGGTTTCGCGGGGCGAGTCCATGCTTGTGCGGGGTTGTTCACGCTCGCGCGGGGTGGGAACACTGGACACCTGCCCATATTCCGGGCCGGGCGGAGAGGAGCGAGTGTGGCGGAGGACTTGAAGATCAGGGTCGGTGCGGAAGCGTGGTCGGTCACCGTGGTCGTGAGTGACGATTCGGGTTAGAACACGAATCGCCACTCACGACCACCTGGACCGGCGCACCACCCTCACGCCCTAGTCGAACTTCAGCTCTTCGGTCCGCCGCGGCATCAGCAACAACGCGCCGACGCTGAGCACGGCGACCACCAGCATGGCCAGGAAGACGTGGTGCGTGGCGTCCGCGAGGGCGCCGCGCACGAACGTCGTCGTCGGCGTGTCCGGGCCGTGGCCCTCCAGGACGACACTGGTCGCGTCGACGCCGGACGGCAGGCCGGTGACTCCGGCGGGCGGGTTGGCGAAGCGGTTCGCCAGGGTGGCGTTGGCGATCGCGCCGAACATCGCCACGCCGACCGCGCTCCCCAGCGAACGGCTGAACATGTTGGTCGCGGTGACGACACCGCGGCGTTCCCAGCCGATGGTGGATTGCACGGCGATCAGCGTCGGGCTCGACGCCAGGCCCAACCCGATCCCGAGGACGAACGCCGCCGCGGCCGCCAGCCAGATCGACGACCCCGACGCCAGGAACACGGTGAGCGCCGCGCCCGCGATGACGATCCCGCTGCCGATCAGCGCGGTGTCCCGGAACCCGATCCGCATGTAGACCCGGCCCGCCAGCGACGCCGAGATCGGCCAGCCGACGGTCAGCGCCGCCAGCGCGAATCCGGCGACGAGCGCGCCGGTGCCGAGCACGCCCTGCGAGAAGGTCGGCAGATAAGAGGTGAGGCCCATCAGCAGCATGCCGACCACGACGGCGACCAGGTTCCCGCCGATCAACGTCCGTTTGGTGAAGATCCACAGCGGCAGTACCGGTTCCTCGGCCTTGCGTTCCACGAACACGAAAACCACCAGCAGCACCGCGGCGGCGGCGAAGATCGCCAGGCTCGGCGCGGACGCCCAGCCCCAGGCCACCCCGCCTTCCAGCAGGCCGAGGATCAGCAGCGAACAGCCGAGGGTGAGCAGTGTGGCGCCGGTGTAGTCGATGCGGTGCGGGCGGCGTTCGACGCGTTCGCGGAAGTTCCGGTACAGCATCCACGCCGCCAGCGCGCCGAGCGGCAGGTTGATGAAGAAGATCCAGCGCCAGTCGAGGTACTCCGCGAACACGCCGCCCAGCGTCGGCCCGACCACCGACGAAATCGCCCAGACACTCGCGAGATAGCCCTGAACCCTGGCGCGTTCCTCGACGGTGTACATGTCGCCGACCATGGTCAGCGCGATCGGCTGGATCGCACCCGCGCCGATGCCCTGCACCGCGCGGGCGGCGATCAGCACCGGCATGCTCCAGGCCGCGCCGCACAGCACCGAACCCAGCAGAAACGCCGCGATCCCGAAGAACATCACCGGCCGCCTGCCGAGCACGTCGGCGAACTTGCCGTACAGCGGAACGGTGACCGCCTGGGTCAGCAGATAGATCGAGAACAGCCACGGGAACTGTGAGAACCCGCCGAGATCGGCGACCACCGACGGCACCGCCGTCGCGATGATGGTCGAGTCCAGCGCGATCAGGCCGGAACACAGCATCACGGCGATCAGGACGGGGCCGCGTTCGGAGCGGAAACCGACCCCTTCCTTCGCGGTGACCGGGGCCGGGGTCGTCATCTGTGGCGGTCTCCTCGGGCTCATGAAGAAGGTCAACTGCTTCGCATGGGTAAGCATTCCATGGAGACACCCGGTCATGGGACCGCTTTTTCCGTGAGCCATCCCGCAAAATGGATCGGATGAGCACCTGGATCCGCCCGATCGACCGTGGCTGGGTTGTCCGCGACATCGTCCCGGGACCCGACGTCGACGAGTTCGCCGACCCGGAGCGGGTGGCCGCCGCGCTCGCCGAAACACCTGGCGACAGCCTCCTGGCGGTCCAGCATCCGGCCAGGACTCCGGCCGCGCTGGCGGGCGGCCTCTCGATCGAGGCGGCGATGCCGCGGGCCAGGGCCACCTTCGAACGCATCCGGAAGCGGCACTACCGGCCTGTCGCCGACGTCGTGGCGCCGTATCGCATCGACGGGCCGGACGGGGTCGCGCTGGGCGTGCTCTGCCTGGTCGACCCGGCAGCGGTCCGGGACGACGGGGTGACGCGGGTCCGGCACACCGAGGACGTCTACCCGGACGTCGTCGAGGAACGGGCCGCGATGCTCGCCGGTCTCGGCGTCGCCACGAGTGCCGCCATGCTGGTCCCCTCGACCGGCGGTCGTGAGCTGACCGCGCTGATCGAACGGCTCTGCCGAGGGCAGGCGCCCAGCCTGTCCACAGTGGACGGCGCCGACCGCGAGCACGAACTGTGGCTGGCCGGTCCCGGGGAGGGTCAGCACGAACTGCTGGCGGCCCTGGACGAGATGGATCTCCTGGTCGCGGACGGAAATCACCGCGTCGCGGCGGCCGCGGAATCGGGGCGCGGCGCGTTGCTGGCGCTCGTCACCGGCGGACCGGCGCTGCGGATCGGCCCCATTCACCGGGTGCTCACCGGCACCGGACTCGACGCGGACACACTGACCCGCCGATGGAAGGAAGCGGGGTTCGACGTCCATTCCGGACCGTCGGACCCGCCCATCGAGGAGGGCGAGGTGACCGTGCTGGCGGGCGGATCAGCCTTCCGAGTGGTGCTCGGCAAGGCGGGCGGCGACCACGCCGTGGTCGAACAGAAGCTGCTCCGCGGCGCGCTCGGCGTCGATCCGGAGGGGCCGAACGTGCGGCCGTTGCTGCCGGGCGTGCCGGTGCCCGAAGACGCGGACGCGGTCTTGCTGCTGGCCCCGGTCCCGTACGCGCAGGTGCTCGCCGTGCACGCGGCCGGGTCGCGGATGCCGAGGAAGGCCACCTATTTCACGCCGAAACCGCGCAGCGGGCTCCTGCTGGCCGAGCTCTGACGCCGCGCTTTTGTCGGTGGCCCGGCCTAGGATCACCTCGTGGAACTGCCCGTGATGCCGCCCGTGAAGCCGATGCTGGCCAAGGCCGTGCACGAACTGCCGCGCACGCCGGGGCTGCTGTACGAGCCGAAGTGGGACGGCTTCCGCTGCGTGGTCTTCCGCGACGGTGACGAGGTCGTGCTGGGCTCGCGCAACGACAGACCACTGACGAGGTACTTCCCCGAGCTGGTGGACCTGCTCAAGGACGCGCTGCCCGAGCGCTGCGTCGTCGACGGCGAGATCGTGCTGGTCACCGAAGGCGGGCTCGACTTCGAGGCGCTCCAGTTGCGCCTGCATCCGGCCGCGTCCCGGGTGACCAAACTGGCGGCGGAGACGCCGGCCAGTTTCGTGGTGTTCGACCTGCTCGCCCTCGGCGACCGGGATCTGACGCCGGAGCCGTTCGAGGAGCGGCGGAAGTTGCTCGAAAGCGTCGTCGACACGAAGTTCGCGCGGGTGCATCTCACTCCGCTGTCCGAAGATCCCGACGTCGCCCAGGACTGGTTCACCCGCTTCGAGGGCGCGGGGTTCGACGGTGTGATGGCCAAACCCGCCGACGCACCGTACGAACAGGACAAGCGGGTGATGTGGAAGGTCAAGCACCAGCGGACCGCGGACTGCGTCGTCGTCGGATTCCGGTGGCACAAGGACGGTGTCGGGGTCGGGTCGCTGCTGCTCGGGCTCTACAACGACGAAGGCGTCCTGCACCACGTGGGCGTGGCCAGCAGTTTCACCGCCGCGAGGCGTCGTGAGCTGGTGGACGAACTCGCGCCGCTGCGCGAGAACGCGCTGGAGAACCATCCCTGGCGCGAGTGGGCCGAGGCCCACGAGGAGGCGGGCGGCCGAATGCCCGGCGCGGGCAGCCGATGGGCACCCAAGAAGGACTTGAGCTGGGAGCCGCTCCGCATCGAATGGGTCGCGGAGGTCCGTTACGAGCACGTCGAGGGCACGCGGTTCCGCCACGGCGGGCGGCTCGTGCGCTTCCGTCCGGACCGTGAACCGGCATCGTGCACGTACGCGCAGCTCGAAGAGGTTCCGCCCGCCGAGCTGGCCACCTTGTTCACCGAGCTGGGGGAAACATGAAAGCGGAGCCGATCACGCTGGATCTCGACGGCGTCGAGTTCACGGTGTCCAATCCGGGCAAGGTCTACTTCCCGGAGCACGGCGAGACCAAATTGGACCTCGTCGAGTACTACCGCGCGGTTTCGGGGCCGCTGCTGGCGCAGCTCGGCGGCAGACCCCTGCTGCTGGAACGCTATCCGGACGGCGCGGGCGGGAAGTCGTGGTTCCAGAAGCGGGTCCCGAAGAACGCTCCCGACTGGCTGACCACGACGGTGGTGTCCACTCCGAACGGGACCACCTCGGACGCGCTCGTGGCGAAGGACCTGGCACACGTCATCTGGGCGGTGAACCAGGGCTGCCTCGGGTTCCACGTCTGGCCGAACCGCGCCGACGCGCCGGACATCAGCGATCAGCTGCGTGTCGACCTCGACCCGTCACCGGGGATCGGTTTCCCCGAATTGCGGCACGGCGCCGTCCTGACGAAAGCGCTGCTCGACGAGCTGGGCATCACCGCGCAGCTGAAGACCTCGGGCTCGCGCGGACTGCACCTCTACGTGCCGCTGGAACCGGAGTGGGACGGCTACGAGGTCCGCGCGGCCGCCGTCGCGCTCGCTCGCGAACTCGAGCGCCGCCACCCGGAGGAGATGACGGCGCAGTGGTGGAAGGAAGAACGCGGTTCCCGGGTCTTCGTCGACTTCAACCAGAACGCGCCGCACAAGACGGTGTTCGGCGCGTGGTGCGTGCGGCCGCGGGTCGGCGGACAGGTGTCGACACCGATCGGCTGGGACGAACTGGACACCGTCGAGCCGGACGAGCTCACTCTGTCCACCGTGCCCACTCGGCTCGTCGAACGGGGAGACCCTTGGGCCGGAACGAAACCGCAATCGATCGAGCCGCTGCTGGAAATGTCGCGAAAGGACATGGCGAGCGGCCTCATGGACGCGCCCTGGCCGCCCGTCTACCCGAAGATGCCGAACGAGCCGCCCCGGGTCGCCCCGAGCCGGGCGAAGAAGTAACGCGTTTCGTCCTCTGAATGCGGTAGTTGGCAACGTGAACTACCGCATTCAGAGGACGAAACGCGGGAATCAGAGTGGCAGGTCGAAGGCGAGCTGGGTGTGCACGGCTGGTTCGGCCTTGCGGGTGGGCCGGTGGCTCGGCAGGGTCGCGGCGCAGCGCGGGCACGGGGCGACGTCGGTGCCGGTGAGATCCACCGGCGTCCACCGGCGGGATTCCTTGTCCCCGCAGGCGGAACGCCGGTAGCGGAGGTCTTCGGAGCGGGTCATCAGGTGCGCGGCGGGGGAGTCCTCCGGCAGCGCGCCGACCAGGTACCAGCGTCCGACGGTGTGCGTCATGGAACTGTCCTCCCGATACAGGTGGTCCAGCTCGAGATTCCTTCCGCAGGCCAGTGTCAACGAGACTCGCCGTGATTCCCGGTATTTCGGCCTTTCGGCGTGTCAGTCCCGAATGAACCGCAGGACGCGCAGCATGCCCCGGTCATCGACGAGCTCGGGATCGTCCGCGACGCATTCCTCGAGACGCGCGGTGACGGCCTCGGTGTCGATCCCCGAGCCGATCAGCACCAATTCGCTCCGGCGCGGCAGGCCGGACGGCCACGCCGACCGTTCCAGCTGAATGAACGAACCCACCGTGTGCAGGCCGAACCGGGACAGCCTGCCGTTCGGGCCGAAGTCGAGGAAACCCTTGATCCGGTAGAGCCCGCCGGGACGCTGTTCGAGGAAGTCCATCAGCCGTCGTGGGTCCAGCGGCCGTTCGGTGGTGAAGGCGACGCTGTCGTACGCGGTGTGGAAGTGGTGCTCGTGGTCGTGCTCTTCCTCGCGGAGGTCGTCGAACGACAGCTGCCCGGCCCGTTCGCGCGGCCGGGCGTCGAAGAACAGGGTGGGGTCGATCCGGCCGTGGGAGGTCGCGATCACCGGCGTGCCGGGTGCGATCTCGTCGATCGTGCCGCGCAGTTCGGCCAAGGTGTCCTCGTCGGCCCGGTCGGTCTTGTTCAGCACGACCAGGTCGGCGAACCCGAGGTGCTCGTCCAGTTCCGGATGCCGCTTCCTGGTCGTCTCGAACTCGGCCGCGTCGACGAGTTCGACCAGCCCGCCGTAGGCGATGGCGGGGTTCTCGCTGGCGATCATCAGGCGGATGAGGTCACGCGGTTCGGCGAGTCCGCTGGCTTCGATCACGATGACGTCGATGCCCGCCTCGGCCTCGGAAAGCTTGGCGAGAATGGCGTCGAGGCCGCTCGCGTCGACGGCGCAGCACAGGCAGCCGTTGCCGAACGACATCATGGTGTCGACCTGGCCCGAGACGGCCATCGCGTCGACCGCGATGCTGCCGAAGTCGTTGACCACGACACCGATCCGCGCGCCCTGCCGGTTGGCCAGCAGGTGGTTGAGCAGGGTGGTCTTGCCGGAGCCGAGGAAGCCCGCGACCAGGATGACCGGAATCCGCCTGTCGACCACGAGTTTCCTTTCCGTCGGAGCTTCCCGCACTCTAGCGACGGCGGACGCGGAGCAATGCACCGGTACAGGGAAAGAGCAGAAGAGCCGGCGGATGAATACGCTCGAAAGAGTGGTCAACGACGATCATGAAGCGATCTTGATCGAGCGTGATCATTTCATCCGGCGCAATTCTGTGCATCTTCCGCGAAGTCGCACTCAATTCCAAATATTGTCGTCGTCAAGCTTGCCAACCTGTTGAAATGTCAGCGTGGGCGAAGCTTCTGCCATTTGGTGGATCGTGGCCTTATTTCGGTGGGGTATCGTCCTCCGTCTGGTCCGGACCCGGCCGGCTCGCCGTTGAGTGCGGGAAGAATGGTGATCGTTCCCGCCCCCGATGCCGGCGTCGAATTCGGAGAGTGGGAGGCCGAGGTGGCGACGGCCTCCGTGCGGGTGACGGATATCCCCCGCTTGCCTCCCGAGGTGAGTCCGGGGGAACGGAGCGTGGACCCGGCCGAGGCGGAGGACTTCCTCCGGCTCTTCCACGCCGAAACGGCGGGCGGGACGGCGGAACCGCGCGAGCGGCTCGACCGGGTCCGCGCCGAGATCGACGCGACAGGGACGTACCGGCACACCACGGCCGAGGTCGGCGCCCGGGTGACCTGGCGAAACTCGGCGCGGTGCATCGGCAGGCTGTACTGGCAAGGACTGAAGGTGCGGGACCGCCGCGACGTCGTCGGAGCCGCCGCCATCGCCGAGGAGTGCGTCACCCATTTGCGAGAGGCGAACCGGGGCGGCCGGATCCGCTCGACCATCACGGTGTTCGCGCCGGACGGACCGGCGGGACCCGGTCCGAAGATCCACAACGAACAGCTGATCCGGTACGCGGGACATCGGCTCGGCGACGGGACGGTGCTGGGCGATCCGCGCCACGCCGACTTCACCGAAACCGTCCGGGAACACGGCTGGGGTCCGCCCGAGCGGAAGGGCTCCTTCGATGTGCTCCCGTTGCTCATCGAGTCCGAACCGGGGGAACGGTGCCTGTTCCGGCTGCCGTCGGACGCCGTGCTGGAAGTCCCGTTGTCGCACCCCGACCACCGCTGGTTCGCCGGGCTCGGACTGCGCCGGCACGCGGTGCCGGCGATCAGCGACATGCGGCTGGTGATCGGCGGGATCACCTACCCCGCGGCACCGTTCAACGGCTGGTACCTCGCGCATATCGCCAAGGAGGAGCGTGCGGGCCGCCGGTGCCGGGCGGACTGGAGCTGGATCGTCCCGCCGCTGTCCGGCGGCCAGACCGCCGTGTTCCACCGCTACTACGACGAACCCGATCCGGCCGTGAGACCGGCCTTCCTGCCTCCCGGGTAGCGCTCCGACGGGTGAAGAGGTGAGCCGAATGCGGCGTGTCGATGGGCTGAACGCCGGCACGGGTTGCGGTCGCGCGGAGAATGGCGGCATGACCGCAGTGCTCGTGGCCCACGCCGGCAGATCCGGTGGGACGAGAGAGATCGCCGAGGTGATCGCCGCCGAATTGCGGGAAGCCGGGCTGACGGCCGATCTGCTGGACGCGGCCGAGGTCGAAGACGTCGAACCGTACGGCGCGGTGATCGTCGGGAGCGCGCTGCACCACCGGCGCTGGCGCCCGGAGGCGGTGCGGCTGCTCACCGAACACGAAGAGGCGCTCCGGAGCCGTCCGGTGTGGCTGTTCCACAGCGGGCCTTGCGGGCCGCTCGCCGCGGGCAAACGGGTCAGCCTGCCCGCGGGGGTCGCCCTGCTGGCCGCGAGGATCGACGCCGAACGCACCGCCACCTTCGGCGGCAGGCTCACCCCGGCCACCGCGAGCGGCCTGTTCTGGAAGATCATGGCCGCGGGCCCCTGGGCGGGTGACTTCCGCGACTGGCCGTCGATCCGGGCCTGGGCCCGCGACGTCGGCCGCCGCGTGCGCATCCGCGTCACCCTTTGAAGTACCGGTTTCGTCGGTGGCCTGCCGTACGATGCCTTCATGGACAAACGGTTCACTGCGAAGCTGCTCAAAAGCCCGGAGAAGGGCGGCTGGACGTATGTCGTCATGCCCGGCTCCGCCGAGTACTTCGGCACCAAGGGGCTGGTGAAGGTCCGCGGGACCATCGACGGACATCCGTTCCGGAGTTCGTTCATGGCGCTGGGCGACGGCACCCACAAGCTCCCGGTGAAGGCCGATGTGCGCAAAGCGATCGGCAAGGAGGAAGGTGACACGGTGGACGTCGTCCTGCTCGAGCGGCTCGAGGGCTGAGTGGCCGCGGAGTGGAAGCCGTCCCCGGTCATCAAGATCTACGAGGCGCTCGGCGCGGTGGCCGACGGCCGGGTCGAGCTCGACGGTGACACGGCGCGCGTCGCGTCGTCGGACAAGGCCAAGACATACGACGTCCGCCATGATCCGGCCGCGGGGTCGATCACGGCCAACGACAACGGGTCCTACTGGCAGGGCTACCTCGGCTACCCGGGCATCGCGTACTTGATGGAACGCGGCGTGCTCGCCTATGACAGCGGCCTCACGGCGGGGCTGGCAGGCGTGCCGTGGAAGGAACTCGCCACCCGGTACCGCAACGACTGGGCGAAGGTAGAGAAGCACGTCCGCGACGACCTGGCCGACAAGGGCGTCGATCTGGACCACTTCGACGCGGGGCTCGCGGAGATTTCGAATCGATTGCAAGAGTTGGCGCTCACCAAGCTTTCCCCGCGGCTGCGCCCGCCGAAATGATTTCGTGCGTTTCGAGGATCTTGCCGGTAGTAGGTCCGTGAAGGCCTCCTTGGGGGACCCAGAGTCCCTCAAGGAGGCCTTCACGGACCACTGCGCCGGACGTGGGGCGTCACGGTGGCGTATCGGCGGGTAGAAGGCCTTCTTCGCTATCCTCAGGGGCAGGATTCCGGCAAAGTCGCGTAGCCGCTGGTCGGTGGCGCTTGGTGCTTCGAACTGGACTTCCGAAGGGGCGTCTTGAGCGTCAAGTGTCCACAAAGGACATTATCCGACCGCTGGATGTCCATTTTATGCGTTTATGTACATTTCTCGACTGGCGTCGTGAAACGCCCGAATCGGGCACTGTCGCCCCGGATGCGTCCCCTGTGGACAGTCGAGAAGGTGCCAGGCCACTGAGACGAGCCCGCCTCCGTCATCCCAACACTCACTTGAACAGCGGTTATGCGACTTGCCGGGGCCCTACCCTCAGGGTAGGCGAGGAGGCCTTCACATACTTCCGGCAGGCAGAACAGCGCCGGCACCGCATAGGACTCAGCCGCAGTGTTCCGACGGGCTGTTGTACGTCGTCCCGCCCGCGGAACCGCCCCACTTCACGCATTTGTCCGCGGCGGCCGCCCGCACCGGTCCGGCGAACCACGAGAACGACCCGGAGTCGGTGATCCGGGAGGACCCCGCCACCTCGAGGTAGGCCGACGTGGCGGTCGCGGTTCCGGCGGACGCGCTCTTCATCGTGCTGACGCAGTTCTGTCCGTTGGAAGCGTTGTAGGACAGGTAAACCGTGCCCGCCGTTCCGAGCGGGGCCGAGTCGATCACGCCGTATCCGCCGCCGCAGGCCGGGGCTCCGAGCATGGTCTCGGTGACCGTCGAGAAGCGGATGGTCTGGTTGGCGTTCCCCGCCGGGCCCGCTTCGTACAGCACGCCGACCGAACCCGAGGACAGCTGGACCATGTCGGAGTACGCGGCGTCGCCGCTCCACACCAGCGTTCCGGCGGAATTGCCCTGCCAGTTCGCGCCCTCGTCGAACGAAGACCGCACGATGAGTTCCTTGCGGCGGTCGCAGACCGACGGCGCGGCGAACAGGATCCGGTTGTACTTGCCCGCCTTGTCGGTCGCGGTCATCCGCACGGTCGAAGCCTGCACCACCGGGGTGATCAGATCTTCCTCGAAGGTGAACTTGGTGGAGAAGCCGGTCCCGCCGTCGGAGCTGATGGCGTAGGCGCGGTTCTTCGCGCCACCGCTGAGGCATTTGTTGTTGTTGTTGGCCTGGTTGCGTGCCGCGGCGTAGATCCGGCCGTCGAGCAATTCGGTGACGCTGATCTCTTGCGGGATCAGGGCGGCCGACGTCGCCGGGGTGTCGGTGGCGCCGCGCTTCCAGGTGACGCCCTGGTCGTCGCTGTAGATGAGCGCGCCGCTGTGCGTGCCGCCGTTGCTGTAGTTCATCCCGGCGACGATCCGGCCGGCGTGCGCGCCGCGCGTCAGCACGATGCCGTGCGACGGGCCGGTCGCGAGCCAGTCCGGCGCGGTGCTGAACCCGAGCTGTGTGGTGAGCACCTTGGGCGCGGTCCAGGTCTTGCCGTGGTCGTCACTGATCGAGACGCGTGGAATCCGGTTGCAGTCGGGGTTCTTGACGCATTCCATCACCGAGAGCAGCACGATCCGCCCGGTGGAGGGGACCACGATCGCCGTCGGGTTTCCTTTGGTGTCACCGAAACCTTCGATGACGATCTTCGGGGCGCTCCAGGTCCTGCCGTTGTCCGCCGAGCGTTTCACGACGAGATCGGTGTCGCCGCTGTCGTTGCAGAAGCTGGCGCCGCCGTTGCGGCCTTCGGCGAACGCGAGCAGTTCGCCGTTGTTCGCCTTGACGATGGCGGGGATTCTGAAGCAATCGTAACCTTCTGTTTTCTCTTTGTACACCAACGTGTTTCCGACGGCGGCGGCCGAGATCCGGTCGCCGGTGCCGGGGGTGGCTAGAGAGGTGGCCGGGGATGCGCCGACCGCCGCGGTGGCGACGAGGGCAGCGAACAGGCCCTGTGCGACGCGGGAGATCTTCACGGGAGTGCTCCGTCCTGGATTCGATTCCGGGTGACGAAACATCAGAGTCCTTCCGGCTCGTACAGCCGTCGTACAAGACGCGTACAACCCGGTTTCGCCTTCTGTGTCAGGTGACGCAGAACCACGGTGGTTTCCCTGCCAAGCTCGATCCCGTCGGACACGGCGCGAGATCGGGAGGGAGGCCGATGAAGGTGATCGATCACGAGGGGCGCGAGTGGGGCGGTCGATCGCCGGTTCGCGCCGTGGCGCCGGTGGGTCCCGCCGTTCGCGGGACTCACCGGCGGTTACCGGCATCATCGGCTCACGGAAACTGGGAGTGCGTGGAACGGCAACTTCGGCCTGCCGTGGCGGCTCAGTGGTCGTCGGGTGCCAGCTGCCTGAGGTCGTTCAGGCTCCGGACGACCAGCCGCTGTCGGCCGGTGCTGAGCAGCCCATCGGCGCGCAGGGTCCGCAGGGTCCGCGCGACGGCTTCCCGTGACGCGGACGCGAGTCCCGCCAGATCGCGCTGGCTGATCCGCAGGGCGATCAGGGTGCCTTCGGCGACGGGCACGCCGTACCGCTCGGCGAGGTCGACGAGGATCGCGGCGATGCGTTCGGCGGCGGTGCTGTCCCCGAATTCGGTGCGGCGCGAGTTGGCGTAGCGCAGACGGGAGGTGATGATCCGTAGCAGCACGACCGAGATACCGGGGTTTTCGCGGAGCACGGAGTTGAACGCCCGCGAGGACAGCCACAGCCCGGTGACCGGCTCGACGGCGATCGCCGTGGCCGAGCGCAGGCTGCCGTCCATCGACGCCATCTCACCGATGATGTCGCCCGGATCGCGGACGGCCAGCACGGCGTCGTAGCCACCGGTGGACACCGACGTGATCTTGACCCGCCCGGTCATCAGGATCAGCACCCAATCCGACCGGTCACCTTCCCGGATGATCACCGTTCCCGCCGGATACCGGCGCAGTTCGGCCTCGGCACGCAGCGCCTTGCGCTGGCCGTCGTCGAGCAGTTCCCAGAGCCTGCCGGGTGGTTCGTGCGGCTCCGCCGCCGGCTGTGTCATGCCTTCTCGTCGCCTCCGTGCGCGATCGTACGAGCAGACCCCGCCGGGGGTTAACCGGGGATCTCTTGGTACGCCTGGGAAAGGCGCTGGATGCCGTCCCGCAGCTGCGCGCCTGTCGCGGTGCTGACGTAGCTCAGGCGCAGATAGGGCCCCGGCGCCTCGGCCGCGAAGTACATCCTCCCGGGGGTGACCGCTACTCCGGCACGGAAAGCGGCGCTGGTCAGCGCCACTTCGTCGGCGAAAGCGGGGAGCGGCTGCCACAGGTGATAACCCCCGGTCGGGACCGGGACGGCGGTCCAGGACGGCAGGAACTCCCGCAGTGCCGAGACGGTGACGTCGCGGCGTTCCCGCAGCGCGGCGGCGAGGGTCCGCAGATGGCGTGTCCAGGCGGGAGAGCTCACCAGCTCGAGCGCGGTTTCCTGCAGCGGCCGCGGTACGAAGAAGCTCTCGACGGCGTGGAGTCCGCGCAACCGCTCGAGTGCCGGGCCGCGGGCGGCGAGCGCGCTGATCCGCAGGCTCGGTGACGCCGGTTTCGTGAGCGACCGGATGTGCACCACGACGCCGTCGGGGTCGTCGGCCACGAGCGGGGGCGGGGGAGCCGGGCTGCCGGGGTGCGCCATCAGCCGCGCGAAGTCGTCCTCGATGACGAAAGCGCCGGCGTCACGGGCGATCCGCAGGACCTCGGCACGGCGTTCGGCGCACAGCACCGCGCCGGTCGGGTTCTGGAACGCGGGCTGACAGACGAACAGCCGGGCGCCGGTGTCACGGAAGGCGTCGGCGAGCAGTTCGGGCCGGACGCCGTGGCGGTCGACCGGCACCGGGACCGGCCGCAGTCCCGAGGCCCGCGCGATGGCCAGCATTCCCGGATATGTCGGGGATTCCACCAGCACCGGCGCGCCGGGGGCGCCGAGCGCGCGCAACGCCGTGGTCAGCGCGCTCTGCCCGCCCGAGGTGATCAGCACGTTCTCGACGTTCACCGGGCTGCCGATGTCGCGGGCGAACCAGGCCCGTAGTTCGGGCAGGCCGCAGATCGGTGGCCGTGTCCACGCGCCGGGCCGGCGACCGGCGCGGGCTGACGCCGCCGCGAGTTCGCGTTCGGGCTGGAGGCTCGGATGCGTGTAGCCGCCGTTGAGGTCGATGACTCCCGACGGCGGGTCGCTCAGCGCGGTGAGCACGCCACTCGCGTCGATGGCGCGGGCGCCGGACTGGGAACTCAGCGCCACCTCCTGCCACGACACGTCGCCGGTCACCGCCACTTCTCGGGGTGGCGGGGCACGGAAGACGCCGGCGCCGGGACGGGTGATGACCAGACCTTCGGTAACCAGTGCGGCGATGGCGCGCGACACCGTCACCGGGCTCACCTTCAGTTGCTGGACCAGCTCCCGGCTGGACGGCAGCTTTCCATCGATCGGATAGCGTTCCAGCTCGGATCGCAACTGTGTGACCAGGCTGGTGACGCTGCTACCATCGGACATGAGACTGGATGATAGCGCTATCGTGGAGCGGGCAGTAGCGGTCCGCTCCGGGACCGCGCTGGCGGCGCTGGGTGTCTTCGCCTTCTCGTTCACGTTCCCCGCCACCGTGTGGGCGCTCAAGGGCTTCGACCCGTGGACCGCCACCGGGCTGCGCAGCGTCCTGGCCGCGCTGGTCGCCGGCACCTGTCTCCGCCTCTTCCGCGTCCCGCTGCCGAGACGCGATCAGTGGCGTGGCCTGGCCGTGGTCTCCCTCGGCTGTGTCCTCGCGTTCCCGATGCTGACCACGCTCGCGCTGAAGACGTCGTCCACGGCGCATTCCGCGGTGGTGATCGGGCTGCTGCCGCTGGCCACCGCCGTCATCTCCTCGAGACTGACCGGGCACCGGCCGTCCCGCCGGTTCTGGCTCGCCGCCGCGGTCGGCGCGAGCGCGGTCGTGGTGTTCACCGTCGGGCAGAGCGGCGGCGGACTGTCCACAGCGGACCTGCTCCTGTTCGCCGCGCTCGTGCTGTGCGCGTTCGGGTACGCCGAGGGCGGCAGGCTGGCCAGGGAAATGGCAGGCTGGCACGTGATCGCGTGGGCGCTGGTCCTCGCCCTGCCGGTCACCGGCGGTTTCGCCGTCTTCGGGCTCGCGACCGAACCGCTGCACGTCACCGGCGAGGGGATCGTCGGCCTGCTGTACGTCGCGCTCATCTCGCAGTTCGGCGGGTTCTTCGCCTGGTACCGGGGAATGGCCGAGATCGGCGTCACGCGGGCGAGTCAGTTGCAACTCGCCCAGCCGCTGCTGACGCTGGTCTGGGCGGTCCTGCTGCTCGGCGAGCACCTTCCGGCCGCCGCGCCGGTGACCGCGCTGATCGTCGTCGCCTGCATCGTCGTGACTCAACGGTCCCGCTCCTAGATCAACGTCGCGAATCCGCCAGACCGCGGTGCCGCGCGGTGATGGGCTGAAGCACATGACCGCTTCGACCCTCGACACCTCCGCGCGGACCCCGCTGAAGGGATGGCTCGCCGTCCTCGCGGTGACATTGGGGATCTTTTCCCTCGTCACCACGGAGATCCTGCCGATCGGCCTCCTGACCCCGATCGGCGAGGACTTCCGGATCACGCCGGGGACGGCGGGCCTGACCATGACCCTGCCCGGGTTTCTCGCCGCGTTCGCCGCCCCAGCGGTCACCGTCGCGGCCGGGCGGCTCGACCGCCGGATCCTGCTGTGCGCGCTGATGGTGGTGCTGGCACTGGCCGACCTCCTCGCGGCGACAGCGCAGGTCTACTGGGCGATGCTGGTCTCGCGAGTACTGGTCGGGTTGGTGATCGGTGCCTTCTGGGCGATCGGCTCGGGGCTCGCCGAACGGCTCGTCGGCCCCGCGCGCGCGGGCAGGGCGACCGCGGTGATCTTCTCCGCCGTGCCGCTCGGTTCCGTTCTGGGGGTGCCCGCGGGGACGTTCGTCGGCGAGTTGCTCGGCTGGCGAGCGGCGTTCGCGGTGATGACGGTCTTCACGATCGGCGTCCTCGCCGCGTTGGCTCTCTCGCTGCCTCCGCTGCCGTCGCGGGGCGCTACCCGGCTCGGCGTCCTGCGTGAGATGACCCGCGGACGGGCGACCCGGCTCGGCCTGCTCGTCACGGTCCTGGTCGTGCTCGCCCACTTCGGGACCTACACCTACGTCACGCCGCTCCTGCGCCAGGTGACACAGGTGAGCCCGGAGCTGATCACCGTCTTCCTGTTCGTCTACGGCACCGCCGGGATCGCCGGCAACTTCGTCGCGGGCGCGGCGATCGCCCGCGATCTCCGGCTCACTTTCCTCGGGGCGGCAGGGTTGATCGGCGTCGCGGCATTCGCGTTGCCGTTTCTCGGCGATTCGAAGCCGGGCGCGCTCGCGCTGCTGGCGATCTGGGGCTTCGCCTACGGAGCCGTTCCGGTCTGTTCGGGAACATGGTTCGCGCGGGCGGCACCGCAGGCGCCCGAAGCGGCGTCGGTACTGTTCACCTCGTCGTTTCAAGCGACCCTCTCGGCGGGGGCACTCCTCGGCGGGATGGTCGTCGACGCGGTCTCCGTCCCGGCCGTGCTGGTCACCGGCGGGGTGATCGCGCTGCTCGCGGCCGTCGTCCTCAGCCGAGCACGGTCAGCGTGACCAGCGCGGTGGTCCCGACCAGCAGGGTGGAGAGCAGACCGAGCAGCAGGGCGCGGCCACCGGAGCGGACGAGTTTGCCGATCCGGACCGCGCAACCCAGCCCGAACAGCGCTCCGGCCAGCAGCAACGTGCAGGCGATCTTGGCGACATCGAGTGCGAAACCCGGGACGATCCCGGTGCTGCGCAGGGCGGCCATCGCCAGGAAACCGACGACGAACAGCGGGATGAGCGGCGGCCGCTTCCCGTCGACGGGGCGATGCCGTTCGCGCACGCCGACCGCGGCGACCATCGGGGCCAGCAGGACCACCCGGCTGAGCTTGATCACGATGGCGACCCCGATGGCGGCGCTCCCGGCGGGGGTGGCCGCGGCGACGACCTGCGCGACCTCGTGCACGCTGAGCCCGGCCCATTCGCCGATCCGGACCGCGTCGAGCCGCAGCCAGCCGCCGATCAGCGGAACGGCCGCGATGGCGAGCCCGCCGTAGAAGGTGACCAGCGCGACGGCGGTCGCGACGTCGGAGTCTTCGCGTTCGACGACGCCCTCCATCGCAGCGATGGCCGAGGCGCCACAGATCGAGAATCCGGTCGCGACCAGCATCGCGAGCCCGCGCGGAACACCGAGGAGCCTGCCGACGCCGATCGTGCCGAGGAAGGTGAGACCGACCGTGAGCACGACGGCGAGCAGCGTCCCGGGGCCCAGTGCCAGGACCGAGGGGAGCGAGAGCTGAAGACCCAGCAGCACGACACCGGCGCGAAGCAGTTTTTTGGTGGTCCCGGAGATCGCCTTCCGGGTCTCGTCCGACAACGACGGCAACGAGCCGGTGAGGATGCCGAGCACGACGGCGATGGTGAGCACGCTGACGACCGGGAACGCTGTACCGAGCAGGTACGCGCCGCCCACTCCTGCGCCGGTGAGGGCGACCGCGGTCAGGAAGGGTTTCGTCGGTCTCGCGTGCGTGGTGCTCATGGTCCGAGCCTCGTCCGGGCGGGGTGGCCTCGGTAGCCGGGAATGCGAGGGGTAGGTCATAGACTTGGGCTATGACCACACCCGACCTGGACTCCTTGCGCCTGCTGGTGCTCGTGGACGAGCTCGGCAGTATCGGGCAGGCCGCCGCCAGTCTCGGGATCGCGCAGCCGTCGGCGAGCAAACGCCTGTCCACCGTCGAGCGACGGCTGGGGCTGGTGCTGGTCGACCGTACGCGGCGCGGCTCCGCGCTCACTCCCGACGGCCGGGTCATCGCGGGCTGGGCGCATCGCGTGCTGTCCGAACTCGATGGTCTGCTCGACGGCGCCGAAGCGCTGCGCACCCAGCACGAGGCACATCTGCGGGTCGCCGCGAGCATGACGCTGGCCGAGTATCTGGTGCCGGGCTGGATCGGCGAGCTCAAACGCGGCGACCCCGGGCTGTACCTCGGCCTGGAGGTCACCAACTCCGACCAGGCCGCCGAACTGGCGCGGGAGGGCAAGGTCGATCTCGGGTTCGTCGAGTCGCCCGGCGCGTTGCCCGGCCTGTCTTCCCGGCGGGTGGCCACCGATCGCCTGGTCCTGGTCGTGCCCGGAAGTCATCCGTGGGCGCGCAAACGCCGTCCGCTGACCGCGGCCGAACTGGCGCTCACGCCGCTCGTGGTCCGCGAACCCGGTTCCGGGACCAGGGAGACCGTGGACGCCGCGCTGCGCAAGGCCGGTGTCGGACCGGCGAAACCGTTGCTGGAACTGGGTTCCGCCTCCGCGGTCCGCAACGCGGTGATCGCGGGCGCCGGACCGGCGGTGATCAGTGAACTCGCCAGCACCAGGGACGTCGCCGACCGCAGGCTCGTCCCGGTCGCGGTCGACGGTGTCGATTTCGGCCGGGAACTGCGCGCGGTGTGGCCCGCCGGGCGACGGCTCGCCGGTCCGGCGGCGGCGCTGCTGAGCATCGCGGTCCGGAGTGCGAAATCCCGATGAGTCCTTTCGTGTTTCTCCGTGGACGCGCGTGATACCGAATCCGCCATCGGCGCGATACCGGCGATAGGGCGAATCGACGTCGATTTCCGGAAATAGGTGCGGACCACCATTGCCGGTGGTCCGATGAAAGCGTAATGGTGAACTCCGGGTAACAGGCTGGATGCGTCCGGAACACTGAATCTTCGCGGCGGATTTCGCGTTTCCCGGGTCGGCATTCCGCCATCCGGTTCTTGTGACCGGAAAACCTACCGTCGAGTATTGACGGGAAGCCGCGACTGCGTTTGAGTACGCCCGGTGACCAAGTCACTCTCCCGTGAAAAGTCCACTTTGGACAGGACCGGGGACGGAACCCGCCGGCAGCCACTTTCTCCCGGCTGCCGGCCGACACCGCCGGCCTGGCGGTTGAACTGTTCGCCGCCAGGTCGGCGCCTCGGATCCCCGCGGCGCCCCGAGCGAGCCGCACGGGACCGGCGGCGTTCCGCCCCCCAGGTGGTGATCGCCGACCAGCAGTCCGTCGCCGACGACCTCGGCCCGCCGTGGGATCGGGCTCGACCCGGCGGTGCCGGCCGTGTCCGACCGTCATCGCCGATTCGGGCGGGCCGTGGGGCCGGTGGGGGACACGGTGCTCGTGGTGCCAAGGTGCTGGATGATCCGGGGCATCGGCCAGCCGCGGAAAAGGTGGCCGCTCGTTCCGGGGAGCGGGCGGCCGCCGATCACCTGGAGGCTTTACTCCTCCAGCTCTTGAAAAGCCCGCGTGTAGGGACTCTCCTGGAGGGGTACCAGCTTTTCGAAGGTGTGTCCTCATGCTGGGAGTCGCCATGGCCGCGGTGAAGACATCGCCCCGACCGGACGCCGTCCGCTTCGGCGCGCGGAACCGGGCGCCCAAGGGCAGTGTGGTCCTCAACATCATCCGCACCACCGATCACAAGACGATCGGCCTGCTCTACCTCGCCACCTCGTTCGGATTCTTCGTCGTCGGCGGGTTCATGGCGCTGCTGATGCGCGGCGAACTGGGCAGGCCGGGAATGCAGTTCCTGTCGCAGGAGCAGTACAACCAGCTGTTCACCATGCACGGCCTCATCATGCTGTTGCTGTACGCGACACCGAACCTCTTCGCCTTCGCCAACTACATCCTGCCGCTGCAGATCGGCTCCCCGGACGTCGCCTTCCCGAGGCTGAACGCGTTCTCCTACTGGCTTTATCTCTTCGGCGGGCTGATGGCGCTCAGTTCGTTCCTCACCCCGGGGGGCGCGCCCGACTTCGGCTGGACGATGTACACCCCGTTGTCCAACGCCGCGCACACCCCGGGCGTGGGCGCCGATCTGGTGATCATGGGCCTGATCGTCTCCGGACTCGGGACGATCCTTGGCGCGGTCAACATGGTCACCACGATCCTTTGCCTGCGCGCGCCGGGGATGACCATGTGGCGGCTGCCGTTGTTCACCTGGAACATCCTGTTCACCACGATCCTGATCCTGGCGGTCTTCCCGATCCTCACCGCGGCGCTGTTCGGCCTGATGGCGGACAGAAGGCTCGGCGCGCACGTCTTCGATCCGGCCAACGGCGGGGCGATCCTGTTCCAGCACCTGTTCTGGTTCTTCGGCCATCCCGAGGTGTACATCGTCGCGCTGCCGTATTTCGGCATCATCACCGAGATCGTCCCGGTGTTCAGCCGGAAACCGCTGTTCGGTTACAGACTCATGGTGTTCGCGACCATCGCGATCACCGCGCTGTCCTTCGCCGTGTGGGCGCACCACATGTTCGCCACCGGTGCGGTGCTGCTGCCGTTCTTCTCCATCATGACCTTCCTCATCGCGGTGCCGACCGGGATCAAGTTCTTCAACTGGATCGGCACCATGTGGAAAGGGCAGCTCACCTTCGAGTCACCGATGCTGTGGTCGATCGGGTTCATGGTGACGTTCCTGCTCGGCGGGCTGACCGGGATCATCCTCGCCGCGCCACCGCTGGACTTCCACATCCACGACACCTATTTCGTGGTGGCGCACTTCCACTACGTGCTGTTCGGCACCATCGTGTTCGCCACCTTCGCCGGGATTTACTTCTGGTTCCCCAAGATGACCGGGCGAATGCTCGACGAGCGGCTCGCGAAGCTCCATTTCTGGACCACTTTCATCGGCTTCCACACGACGTTCCTCGTCCAGCACTGGCTCGGCAACCAAGGAATGCCACGCCGTTACGCCGACTACCTGAGTACCGACGGTTTCACCTTGCTGCACACCATTTCCACGATCGGCGCGTTCCTGCTCGGCGCGTCGGTGCTGCCGTTCGTCTGGAACGTCGTGCGCAGCTACCGGTTCGGGGAGGTCGTCGAAGTCGACGACCCGTGGGGACACGGGAACTCCCTGGAATGGGCGACCACCTGTCCTCCACCCCGGCACAACTTCTTCGACCTGCCGAGGATCCGGTCCGAACGGCCCGCGTTCGAACTCCACTATCCCCACATGATCCCCCGGCTGCGCGCCGAGGGGCACACCACCCCGTTCCAGCGCCGAGATCAGCCGACCCCGTCGGAACTGGCGGCGGACAAGGTGCTGAAGGACGACACCGCCTGACCGAGGGAATGAGGTACCGCGCATGATCCCCATGAACGTCGAAGGGATGGCAGTCCTGGCTCCGGAAGCGGCACCGGTGATGTTGCTGCGGGAGCGGAAAGGCGAACGCCGCTGGCTGGCGATCACGATCGGCGGCCCCGAGGCGAGCGCGGTGGCCCTCGCGCAGGAGAAGATCCGGCTGCCCCGGCCCGGCACGATCGAACTGATCGGCCAGGTGGTCGAATCGTTCGGGCACCGGGTCACCGGTGTCCAGGTCACCGCGCTGCGGGACGGCATCTTCTTCGCCGACCTGGTGCTCGATTCCGGTATCCGCGTCTCGGCCCGGCCGAGCGACGCGGTCGCGATCGGCTTGCGGGCCGGGGTCGGGATCGAGGTGGCGGACGCGGTGCTCGAGGTCGCCTCGGTGCGGGTCGAGATCATGGGATCCGGGCCCGACGCGGAACTGCCGTCGGTGTCGCCGGATCCGGTCGCGCAGGAGCGGGAGGTCGAGGAGTTCCGGGCGGCGCTGGACAAGATCGTCCCCGAGGACTTCGGGGAGCCGCCGCCCGCTGACTAGACCTCCGGAAACGCTATGAACGGACCGTTCCTTGCAAATTTTGCAAGGAACGGTCCGTTCATAGCGCGTTAGGGGGCGAGTACTACTTCTTCGCCAGGCCCTGTTCGATCGCCTCGATGATGCGCGGCCGCATTTCGGCCGCGCTGATGATCGCGTCCACCGAGCCGACCTTCACCGCGCGCTCGATGCTGTGCACGCCGTCGAACTCGGCCGCGACCGCGCCCAGCTTCTCGGACCGCACCGACGACTGGAGTTCGGCCAGTTCCGCGGCCAGCGCGGCGCGTTCGGCACCGGCCGCCCCGCTGAGCTTCTCGGTGAGCGACCGCACCCGCGGGTCGGCCGCCGTCCGCGCGTTGACCTCACCCGAGAACACGACCGCCGCGGCGGGCGCGCCACCGAGCACGGAGGCGAACGAACCTTCCAGCGCCAGCACCGTCATGTTCGGGTTCAGCGCCTTCGAGAAGACGACGAACGCGCCGCCGTGGTATCGCGAGATCACGGTGAACACGATCGGGCCTTCGAAGTTGACGATCGCCCGGCCGATCTCCGCGCCGTACTCCAGCTGCAGTTTCCGCATCGACTCCGGCGAACCGTCGAAACCGGACAGGTTCGCCAGCACCACGAGCGGCCGGTTTCCGCTGGCCGCGTTGATCGCCCGCGCCGCCTTCTTCGACGACCGCGGGAACAGCGTGCCCGCGGTGTAGGTGTCCGGTCCGTCGGTGGGCGGGAAGCCGCGGCGCGGCACCGAACGCGACTCGATCCCGAGCAGGCACACCGGCCGCCCGCCGAGGTGCACGTCCTGCACGGCCGCGGTCTCCGCGTCCGCCATCCCCGGCCAGCGCTCCAGCACCGGGTGGTCTTGATCCGACAGCGCGCGCATCACGGTGCGGATGTCGAACGGCTTCTTGCGGTCCGGGTTGGACTCCCGCGAGAAGATCTGGCCGACCGTGGTGAAGTCGCTGTCGACGACCGCGTGCGGGAACGACGAGATGTCGCGGTCGATCGGGTCGTTCGTGACCGCCTTGCGGGGACCGGATTCGCCCGGCGCCACGTAGGTGTGGTCGTAGTGCGACATCAGCACGTCCCGCGCCGCGGCGAGGTTCGGCGCCCAGTACTGCGCCTGGCCGTTCGGGCCCATGACACGGTCGTAGCCGCCGATGCCGAAGTTGTCCTCCGCCGAGACGCCACCGGAGAAGTCGAGCGACTGCTTGCCGGTCAGCACCATCGCGGAATCCGGCGTCATCACCAGGATTCCCTTGGTGTGCATGAGCATCGTCGCTTCGGCGTTCCAGTACGGCTGAGCACCGACGTTGATCCCGGCGACCACGATGTTGATCTCGCCGCCGTTCTGGGTGAAGTGCACGATCCGCTTGAGCGCGGCCGCGACCCAGTCCATGTTCTCGGTGCCGGACTCCATCGAGATCCGGGCGCCCGCCGAGAGCGCGTACCACTCCAGCGGGGTCCCCAGTCGTTCGGCGAGATCCAGCGCCGCGATCACCCGCGAGCACTCCGGCTCCGACAGCGCGCCGAGCGCCTTCGTCGGGTCGCCCAGCAGCACCACGCGCTGGACGCCCTCGGGGTACCGCTCGGTCGGCGTGGTGACCACACCGGCGACGATCGCCGCCTTGTTGCGCCCCTTCTTGCGGTCGACCGGGACGAGAGTATTCGTGTCGTCCATGTCGTACTCGGTGAACGAGCCGAGCATCTCGGTCAGCTCGTACGGGTACACCGTGTCGCGGCGGCGGGCACGCAGGACGTTCTGGCGGTAGTCGTCGAGCGGGAGGATCGGCTCGGTGACGGGCTCGGACACCGACATCTGCACGCCGCCGCTGACGTCGTAGCCGATCCGCACGGCGACCTCGTTGACTTCGCCGGTCGCGCGGTCACGCTGCCTGCCGAGGAACTGGACCTCTTCGAGACCCGCGCCGGCCGTCGACGGCTGCACACGCTGCGCGACCGTGTCCAGCTCCTCGCCGGTGAGTTCGCTGGTCGGCCACACGTACAGCATGATCCGGTTGGTGTCGAAACGTTTCCTCGGCGGAAGCTTCGCCTGCACCCCGCGGATAGCGTCGAGGCAGCCCGCCAGCGTGCCCTCGACCGCGGGCAGGGCCAGCAGCTTGCCGTCGTTGTCCCGCAACGGGGTCAGGTCACGGACCTGGGCGAGCGCGACCAGCCGCTGATCCGACGGGTTCATCGGTGAGACGCACTTGAACAGGTAGACGTCCTCGTCGCCGGAGGGCAGCCGCGTGAGGTCGAAGTTCGCCAGCCGCTGCAACTGCATCCGCTGCGCGATCAGCGGGTGCAGGCCGCGGATCAGCCGTTCTTCGCTGAACCCGGTCGAGGACGGGCGGAAGGTGAAGTGGTGGTGCGTCACCGCGCCGCCGTGACCGGCGACCGTGGTGGTGATCCGCCGGACGCGGCTGGGCAGCGACCCGGCCATGAGGACCTCGCGCAGACCGGCCGCCATCGTGTCGTCGTCGGCCGACTCGTCGTCCCACGTGAGGTAGAGGTCCGCCTCGACGTCGGTGTCGGCGGGCAGCTTCGCGGCGAGATCGGCGACCGCCTCGATCGCCCCGGGCAGCCCGGCGCGGTCGACGGCGGTGGTCGCCATGTGGAACCGCTCGTTCTCGTCGGTGTAGTCACCGGTGACGAACGTGCAGCCGCCGACGGTGACCTGCTGGACACCGGTGAGCGCGCGGTTGCCGTAATAGCGGCGGCTCAGCACTTCCAGCAGCGGGGTGTGATCCGTGCCGGGGCGGCCGATCCGCTGCCCGAGCAGGCGTACCAGCGGTTGCGCGCTGGCCAGCATGCTCGCGATCCGTTCGGCGCGGTCCGGCGAATCCGGCTGCCGGTCGAGGTGAGTCAGGTGTTTGCGGACCTCGCTGTACACCTCGGCACGGGTGCGGCGGAGCAGCGGCTGAGCGAACCAGCGGAACACCACGCTGCGCGCCAGGTCGCCGACCACCGGGAAACGGAGCTGAGTGGCGGCGATGAGCGCCTCCAGCGCCTTGCCCGCCGGCTCGCGCATCGACTCGAACGGCTGCGGCTCGGTGAGCCACTGCCGCAGCAGGGCGGTGACGATCGCGACGTCGGACGAGGTCCGCTGCTGGGCGAGGAAGATGCGGAAGACCGCTTCCTCCAGTTCCGGCGTCCGCTCCAGATCCTCGATGCCGTAGTGCCCCAGCACCTTCTTGAGCTTGTTCTGGAACGACTCCGACAGTCCGGCGCGCTCGACGTCGAGGCTCTGCAGATAGGCGTGGAAGAACTCGCGGGAGCTGTGCACCCGGGTGTCCGTCTTCACCTCTTCGCGCGCCGGCTTGTTGCGCATCAACTCGGACAGGTCGGCGAACACGGTCAGCAGTTCGACCTCGCCCTCCAGCGGGCGGTCGCCGTTGTCCTCCAGCTCGGCACGGGCGGCCAGGTACGCGCTGAGCGTGCGGCGTTCGTCGTGCGGGTCGACGTCGAAGCCGAGCAGGAGACTGCGCAGATCCTGCTGGCCCCGCGTGATCCGCTGCGCCGCCGACGTGCCGTCCGGCTCCACGGGCAGCTCGATCTCGACACCGCCGGTGTCCTCGGCGACCTCTTCGCCTTCTTCCGCCAGCGGCTCGAGCCGCAGCAGCGGAGCACCGGTCTCGACCTGACTGCCGACCGAGACGACGCACTCACGCAGCTTCGCGCGGAACGGCGCGCGCAGCACCGTCTCCATCTTCATGCTTTCCAGCACCAGCACGGGTGCACCGGCCTCGACCTCCGCCCCGACCTCCAGCGGCGTCGCGACGACGAGCGCGGGCGCGGGGGAGCGGACGACGCCGCCCTCGTCGCGGCTGACGCGGTGGGTGACGCCGTCGATCTCGACCAGGTGGATCGGCCCGTGCGTGCCGGTGACCAGGCGGAACCGGGTGCCGTTGACGGTGATCCGGCCGGTGTGCTCGTCGAAACGGTCGACCTCGACGTCGGCGGCGTGGACGTCTCCGCCGCCCGCCCAGATGCCGACGCGGAACCGGCGGTGGCCGACCCTGGCCACGCTCACGCGGTACGCGGCGCCACGCAGTTTGAGGTCGAGCGGACGACCGCTCTCGTGCTGCACCTGCGGGCGGCCGCCGTGCGCGGTGGAGAGAAGCCGTTGGCGCTCAACGGCTTCCTCATCCTCGTAGGCCTCGATCGCGGCGGCAGCGAGCGCGATCGCGGAATGGCGATGCGTGACCAGTTTGCCTTCGCCGCGAACCCGGTCGATCCAGCCGGTGTCGGCGGAGCCGTCGATCACCTCGGACTGATCCAGCAGGTCGAGGACGAAACTCTTGTTGGTCGCGCCGCCCTCGATGATGACCGTGGTCTGCGCCATCGCGCGGCGCAGCCGGCCGAGCGCCTCGTCGCGGTCGCGGCCGTAGGCGATGATCTTCGCGATCATCGAGTCGAAGTCGGCCGGGATCGTGTCGCCTTCGCTGACCCCGGTGTCGACCCGGATACCGGGGCCGGCGGGCAGGTCCAAACGCGCGATGCGGCCGGGCGACGGCGCGAAGTCGCGATCCGGGTCCTCGGCGTTGAGCCGCGCCTCGACGGCGTGACCGGACTCGGCGGGCTGGGTGCCTTCGAGCTTGCCGCCGGCGGCGACGTGCAACTGGGCCTTGACCAGGTCCATGCCGGTGGTCAGCTCGGTGATCGGGTGCTCGACCTGAAGGCGGGTGTTGACCTCGAGGAACGCGAACAGCTTGTCGCCGGGGTGGTAGAGGAACTCGACCGTCCCGGCGCCGCGGTAGCCGACCGCGAGCGCGAGCCGCTCGGCGGACCGCTTGAGCTCGCCGGCCTGCTCGGCGTTCAGCACCGGGGAGGCGGACTCCTCGATGATCTTCTGGTTGCGGCGCTGCACCGAACAGTCGCGGACGCCGAGCGCCCACGCGGTGCCCTGGCCGTCGGCGATGACCTGGACCTCGACATGCCGGGCGCCGGTGACCAGGCGCTCCAGGAACACGACGCCGCTGCCGAAAGCGCGCTCGGCCTCGAGGCTGGTGCGCTCGTAGGCGTCCTCGAGCTCGTCGGCGGAGGTGATGACGCGGATGCCACGGCCGCCACCGCCCGCGGTCGCCTTGAGCATCAGCGGGTAGCCGATCTCGTCGGCCGCCTTGATGGCGGCGTCGAGATCCGCGACGGCGCCGCGGCTCCACGGCGCCACCGGCACACCGACCTCCTCGGCGATCAGCTTCGCGCCGATCTTGTCGCCGAGCTTGCGCATCGCGTCCGCGCTCGGCCCGATGAAGGTGACGCCCAGCCGCTCACACAACTCGGCGAAGGCCGGATCCTCGGCCACGAACCCCCAACCGACCCAGGCCGCGTCGGCCCCGGTCTCGGTCAGCGCCCGCTCCAGCACGGCGAAGTCCAGATACGGACGCGCCGACGCCGGACCGAGATTGTGGCTGATGTCGGCTTCCCGCACGAACGTCGCCGACCGGTCCGCGTCCGTGTAGAGCGCGACGGTCTCGATCCGCCGTCCGGTCTCCGCCGAAAGCTCGCGGACGGCGTGGATGAGCCGCATCGCGGCTTCTCCGCGGTTGACGATGGCGACACGACTGAACACCGACTGAGCCTCCCAAATACCTGACACAACAGCTGACCGTCCCGCCGGATCACGCGCGGGACAGTCTCCTGGACCTGTCTAACAGCCTGCCTCTTACCGGCCGGTACGAGAATGTCGTCGGTGGCGCATGCCGAGGGCCGCGTCTTGTAGGAACCCGCCAAAAAGTGGCCTGGAACACCTCCCCGAGGGGCCTGATGACGTCATGAAGTGGACAACTGGGTTCGGCTTGGTGGCAGGGGTTCGCGAGGTGTCATCCGGTGTTCACGCCGGTTTCATCGACCGGGTTCTTGTCGCTTGGTCGGTGAGGGATGGGTGTGGTCGGTTTCGGCGATGGCTGGGAATCATGGTGGGCTCCGGATCGGGCAGTGGTCGCTGTTGGAATCGCGGCGGCACGGGAAGGCGCGGTGGTGGGATGGCTCGGTCGCCGGTATGGGCCAAGGCACGCTTGCTTGAGGGAGTCGTGGTCGTTTTCCGGCGACGCCCCAGAGGGCCGTTGGTTCCTCAGGCCGAGAAGCTGGCGTGGCATCGTGGTGGGCCCGGGGCGGGACGCGCTTGTCCAAAGGAGCCGTGTCGTTTTCCGGCGACGCCCAGGAGTTCTGTCGGGGCGAAGGAAGCGACGGCCCGGTGGCAGCGGCGGGTCATCTTCGTGGGCGGCGACGCTTACCTGAGAAGCCATTGGCGTTCCGGCGACGCCCTAGGAACGGTTCCAAGGGGTCAAGGGCGCGGCGCGGGAGACGGGTCACTGTCGGGGGTAGCGACGCCAGCCCGAGGAAGCCGTTGCCGTTTTCCGTCCACAGTTCAGAACGGTGGTGGTTCTTCGGCCACGCGGGGTTCGTGCGGGGGCGGTGGTGAGCTGTCGTGGGTTTGTCTTGTCGGTGTGGTGACCGTGAGGGTGCCGTCCGAGGCGAGCCGGTAGGTCCAACCGGGTTCGTCTTTGAGCCGGTGGTCGCGGCGGCAGAGGTCGATCAGCTCGTCGGCGTTGGTGTGGCCGCCGAACTGCCCATGGCACCACATGGTCGAGATCGCGGGCCTGAGCGGGACGCCGGCAGCCGGGTCTTCGGCACTCACGGTCTCGTACCCGCGACGAACTCACCCATCCCCCGCCGTGGGCCGGTACCGGTCCCGGCCCAAATCCAGCACCTGCCCCGACAAGGGGTCGATGACGATCCGCCGCAACACCGTGCCCGGCCCGCTGGTGATCTGCCGGGCCAGCGACGCCGGGATGTGCCCGTGCCCGGCCAGTGCCACCGGATCGTCGTTGACACCGAGGTAGGTGGCCAGGTCCATGGAGAGGAACACCTCACACCGTTCACCCTTCCCGCCCTGACCGCCGAGCAACAGATCCAGGGCGACATCCGCACGCAACTGCTCCAGGGTGCGGGGTTCATCACCGGTCTTGAGCGCCCGTGCTTCCCGGTCGATCCGCGTGTAGGCGGCGTTCACTTTCTCCACCGGCCCGTCCTCCACTCCGATCGAGGCCACCCCCGCCTCCCCTGGGCGCACCGTGAGGCGACGGTCGCTCGATAACGCTCAGCCCGACGAGAACCACCCTCACGATCGGCCATCATCGCCGCGTGATTCGCCGCCTTCCGGATCTGCCCCGAGTTCCTGCCCTCCAACCGGTCTTCCAGTACCGCGTCCACGGCCCGCGCGTCCTCATCCGAGAGCCACGACGTCGCCGCGGCGACCTTCATCGCCCCGAAACCCTCCACCAGCCCCCGGTCCATCAACCCCAACGTCCGCGGCAACCGCGTAGCCAACGCCTCCGCGGTAGAAACCAAGGTACCCGCGTGACGGTCCACAACAGACAACGCGAACGCCACCTCCTGCACCACACTGGACGCGCCCTCGCGATGACAGCTCAATTGCGCGATAGCCCGAACCGGACCGCCTCCAACCGCGCGATCCCCGCCGACGCCGCCACCGCGATAACCACAGCATCCTTATCCCCCAACAACTTCAACGAACCATTGACCTCCTCCAGCACATCCGACTCGATGATTTCCTTGAGTAGCACCACAATGGCGTTGCGTGTGTCCACACGCAGAACGTACAACCGACCACCGACAGTTTTCGATCTCGTGGGCACCATGGGCGTTGCCGATTTTTGGTAACGGGAAGGATCGGTAGTCGTGTCGCGAGTCTCTGGTCCGTTGTCGTGAATGGCAGCCTCGTGACATCCGGCTCACGGGTGCCACGGAATTGCCGTTTTCCGGCAACGGCGCAAAACTGGCTCAGTAGTAGTGTCGCAAGTCGCCTCAAAGCGAAGATCAAGGCTGTGAAGTCCCGGCACATAAGGAAATCCTCGCCCCTTGCTTGTCGTTCTCCACCTCGAACCCGTTGTCGTGAACGGCGACCTCGCGACATCCGGTGAACCATGCCGGAAGACACGGACCCACGACGACCACGAGACCGGCAGCCCGTAGTTCCGCGTGAAGAGAGTGCTGCTCGGCAGGATTCGAGACCAGATGCGTCATGCCTACAAGCTGATCGAGGCGGGCGACTACCTCGGCGCCGCCGCCGAGATCGATCCGCCGCGCACGCCGCCGAGGTGCTCGCCCGCGCTATCGCCGATCTGGACGCCGAGCGTTCGGAAAGATGGCTCAGAGTCGTCGCCGCCGCCCGGAGGCGGTTCGCCGACCAGGCCCGGGTGCGGGCGTCGGAAACCACCCTGGCCCTCGCCGCTTAACGGGAAGCACCGGGTTTCCCACTCCGGGCCGCCCTTCGATCGAGCTGGGAGGGGCCGATGATCGGGCTCCACTGTCGCAGCGCGTTGACCGTCACTCCAGGGGTCGCGTAATACGGGTCGGACGCCAGGATCTCGTCGATCTCGGCGCTGTCGGCGCGGAACACGAGCAACGCCCCGGAATCGTCGTGCCACGGCCCGGCCATGACGAGCCGCCCGGCGGCGTGGAGCTCCGTCAGCCGTTCGCGATGGGCCGGCCGGGCGGTCAGCCGGCGGGGATCTTCGTCGAACGTCAAATCCAGTACGTACATGTCGTGACCGTAGGACGGTCCGCGCCGTCGGCGCTGTATCGGACGATACTGCCGTTCATGAGCGATCTGGGCGCACTCTCGGCGGTCCCGCTGTTCGCGGGGCTCGATGCGGAACGTCTGCGGCGGGTCGCGGCCCGATCGCGTGTCGAGGTCGTCGAAGCCGATCGTGTCGTGGCCATGCGCGGTGAGCCGGCGACCCGGCTGATCGTGGTCGAGAGCGGCACGGTGACCGCCGCCCGCGAAACGGCCGACGGACGGCGGCTGAGGCTCGGTGAGTTCCCGGCGCCGTGCGCGGTGGACAAGGTCGCCGTGCTGGACACCGGCGCGTATACCGCCACGTGGTCGGCGGCGACCCGGGCACGGCTGCGCTTCGTGCCCGCGCGTGAGTTCCTGGCCATCGTCGACGATCTCCCGCGCGTCCGTCGCCATGTTCTCGCCCATCTGGCCCGTGACGTTCGCGACCTGCAGGACGAACTGATGCGGGCCAGCTTCGCCGATGTCACCACCCGTGTCGCGGCGTGGCTGACGCGCGCGGCGGGCCGGTCCGGGACCACGGTCGTGCTGCCGGGCGCGCAGCACGGGCTGGCCGAGGCGATCGGGGCCACCCGGGTCTCGGTCAACCGCGCCCTGCGCGCGCTGGCCGCCGAAGGCCTGATCAGCGTCGGACCGGGTTTCGTGAGAGTCCTCGCGCCTGAACTTCTCGCCTGCCGGGCCGTTTGATGCGAACATATGTTCTATGACGCCCGAGGGTCCCATCCTGCACGCCGACCTGGACTCGTTCTACGCGTCGGTCGAGCAGCGTGACGACCCGAGCCTGCGCGGACGTCCGGTCATCGTCGGTGGCGGCGTCGTCCTGGCGGCCAGTTACGAGGCCAAGGCGTACGGCGTCCGCACGGCGATGGGCGGCGGCCAGGCGCGGCGGCTGTGCCCGGACGCGATCGTGGTGCCGCCCCGGATGCGCGCGTATTCGGAGGCGAGCAAGGCGGTCTTCGAGGTCTTCGGCAACACGACGCCGCTGGTGGAGGGCATCTCGATCGACGAGGCGTTCCTCGACGTCGGCGGGCTGCTGAAGATCGCGGGCACGCCGAGCCGGATCGCCGCGAAACTGCGGAAGGACGTCCTGGAGCAGGTCGGCCTGCCGATCACCGTCGGCGTGGCGAGGACGAAGTTCCTCGCGAAGGTGGCCAGCGGTGTCGCGAAACCCGACGGTCTCCTCGTCGTGCCGCACGACAAGGAATTGGAGTTTCTGCACCCGCTCCCGGTCGAGCGGCTGTGGGGCGTTGGCAAGGTGACCGCGCAGAAGCTTCGCGAGCGCGGGGTGACGACCGTCGGGCAGATGGAGGGGTTCGGGGAGAAGGAACTCGTCCGGATGCTCGGCCGCGGCGTCGGCACCCATCTGCACGCCCTGTCCCACAACGACGACCCCCGGCGGGTGCGGACCGGCCGTCGTCGTCGCTCGATCGGGGCGCAGCGCGCGCTCGGCGGCAGGCCGCGCTCGCCCGCGGAACTCGACGCGACGCTGCTGACACTGGCCGATCGCCTGTCCCGTCGTCTGCGTTCGGCGCACCGGGTGTGCCGCACCGTCGTGCTGCGGATGCGGTTCGGTGATTTCACCAGGGCGACGCGTTCGCACACCCTGCCGGAGGCGACCGAACAGACCGGCGCGATCGTCGCGGCGGGCCGTGGACTGCTCGCCGCGGCGAGACCGCTGATCGACGAACGCGGCCTCACGTTGATCGGGCTCGCGCTCACGAACCTGTCGAAGGACGACGCGATCCAGCTGGCCTTGCCGTTCGAAGCGAAACCGAGGGACGCGCTCGATGCGACTCTCGACACCGTCCGGGACCGCTTCGGCTCGAAGTCCATCACGCGCGCGGTGCATCTCGGGCAGGCCGAGGAGCCGTGGGTGCCGCTCCTGCCGGACTGAGCCCCGTCGCTAGGGTGTCCCGGTGGCGGAAGTCGAGATCTACACCGACGGTGCGTGCAGCGGGAATCCCGGTCCCGGCGGCTGGGGCGCGGTGCTGCGGTACGGCACGGTCGAGAAGGAGATCTACGGCGGGGATCCCGGGCCGACCACGAACAACCGGATGGAACTGACCGCGCCCATCGAGGCGCTGGAAAGCCTGAAGCGCCGGGTCGCGGTCGACATCTACACCGACAGCACCTACGTCCGGAACGGCATCACCAGCTGGGTGCGGAACTGGAAGAACAACGGCTGGATGACCTCGGCCAAGACGCCGGTCAAGAACGCCGATCTGTGGCGCCGTCTCGACGAAGCCGCTTCGAAGCACGACGTCGAATGGCACTGGGTCAAGGGCCATGCCGGGCATCCGGAGAACGAGCGAGCGGATCGGCTCGCCGTCAAAGGCGTGGAAGAGGTCGTGGGACGACCCGTCATCCAGCCCGGCGAGCGGTCCGCACGGCCTAGCAGCTGACGTTGACCTTCGCGCCCTTGGCGAAGGAGACGTGCACGTGGTCCAGGTGGTTGGCGGTCGCGCCGCCGCGGTCCTCCATGGTGTCCCAGCCGCTGCCGTCGTTGTAGCGCTGGCGCCAGATGACGTAGGCGACGCCGAAGTCCTTCTGGTTGGCCAACAGGTATTCGGCGATGGCGTTGCCGGTGGCGGTGTCCACCATGAAGTCCAGCGCGAGGCCGGAGGGGTGGTCGCTGGCGTTCGCCCGGCCGGCGACGCCGCCGACGTTCTTGACGCCGAACTTCGCCTTGACGTGGTTGCCGACCTGGGCCACGTGCGGTTTCGTACCGGCGAGGTCGGTCGAACACGCCGTCGCGGCGGGCACGATCTTCTTGACCGGGGCGGGGGCCTTGGTCGACGTCGTCGGCTTCGGGGGAGCCGAGGAGGTCGACGGAGGCGGCGGCGTCGTGCTGGAGGGCGGGGTGCTGCTGGTCGACGGCGGGGGAGTCACACTGGAGGCCGGGGGAGCCTGCAGTGCGAGTGCGGCACTGGCCGCTTCGACGTCAGGGGCACCCGCGGTGGTCAGCCACATCGACGCCGGGAGCGCCGTGGCGACCGCTGCCGCGATACCCGCGGGGAGTTTCCACTGCGGAGCCTTGCTCTTGCGATGTCTGCCGGCCATTTCTCTGATCACTCACCACTTCGGGGACGGGAACTCGCGTCGGGGGCCGCGAGCTCCGGGCAACATTACGAAAAGGACACGGCAATGTCACGCCCGAGTGTGTTCGCCCACAGTTACTCTGATCGTTGAACCGAAAGAGACTCACAGCCGTACAGACACAAGAAGTGCTTTTATGTGAGCACCGTGAGTGACGAATTCAGTCCGCTTTGCAGGATTGGTAGTACATCCCCCCGTCCGGGGAGGTCACGTTCACTCCCGGGGAGCTCGGAGCCCGCGTGGCCGCCGCCGAGGCCGCGATCGTGGTGCACACCAGCTGGTTGATGGCCTGGGTGGACAGTTTTCGCATACTGAACGGCAGCACGATGGCGGTCGGGTCGCTCGAGTACACCTCGACCCTCCCCACCTCCGCCGGGATGAACGTGGTGAGTCCCTGCGCGGCTTCCCGCTCCGTCGGTCCCTCCAGCAGCAACGTGAGCGCGCCTTCGGGTGAGATGAAGCCTTCGGTGGGCCGCGTCACCGGGATGACCCGGCCGTCGGAGACGAAGTACAGCGTCAGACCGTTGACGACGTTCGGTCCTGCGGTGGCGCGGATCGACGGCCCCGGCCCGGCGGGGACGACGCCGGTCGGCTGGACGCCGCAGGCCGCCACCAGCGCCATGGCCATGAGCGCGGGCAGCGCCTGTATTCCCCTCATCGCGTCCCTCCTTCGGTCCGGTGCGGCAGCCGCAGGACGAACCGGGCGCCGTGCCCGGTGTTGGCGGCGATGAGGTCACCGCCGTGCAGGCGGGCGTTCTCCAGCGCGATCGCCAGTCCCAGCCCGCTGCCCTCGGAGCGGGCGCGGGCGGTGTCGGCCTTGGTGAACCGGTCGAACACATGCGGCAGGACCTCGGGATCGATCCCCGGCCCGTGATCGTCGACCTCCAGGGTGACGGCGTCGTCGCCGGCGCGCAGGCGGACTTCGACCGGGGCCGCGCCGTGCCGGAACGCGTTGCCGACGAGGTTGGCCACGATCAGGTCGAGCCGCCGCCGGTCGACGCGGGCGAAAACGCCTTCCGGCAGGTCGGTGCTCAGATCGTCGCCGTCGCGCCAGCCGCGGGCGTCGAGGCTGTCCCGGATCGCCGTCGCGAGATCCCATTCGTCGAGCACGAGTTCGGCGCGGCCGGCGTCGAACCGGGAGATCTCGACCAGGTCCTGGACGAGCCGCGTCAGCCTGCGGGTCTCGCCCGAGACCAGCCGCGCCGCGACGGCGGTGTCCGGCGGCAGTGTCTCCGCGTCCTCGTCCAGCACGTCGGTGACCGCGTTCATCGCCGCGAGCGGCGTGCGGAGTTCGTGCGAGACGTCGGCCACGAACCGGCGGGCGTCGGCCTCCATGGCTCTCAGCTCGCCGACCGTGCGTTCCAGTTCGGCGGCGGTGTTGTTGAAGGTGGTGACCAGTTCGGCCAGCTCGTCGGATCCCTTGGCGGGCAGCCGGACGTCGAGCCTGCCTTCGCCGAGCTGGGCGGCGGCGGTGTTGAGCGCCCGGACCGGCCGCAGCACCTGTCTCGCCGCGAGCAGGGCGAGGGCGGCGGCCAGCGGCAGCACGAGCGCGGCCGTCTGCCAGGCGGATCTCGCGAGTTCTTCGATGGCCTGTTGCTGCTGGACGAGTGAGGTGAGCGAGTACACCTCGACGCCGCTGGGCACCATCACCCCGTTCGGCTGCCGCACCAGCACCGGCAGGCCGACCAGGAGTTTGGGGAGAGGGGCGCGGTCCACCCGCTGGAACTGGATCAGGGTGTTGTTCGCGATGCTCTGCCGCAGCTCGGGGGAGAATGTGGTCAGATCGGGGCCGTTGACCGACCGCAGGTTCCGGTAGACCGCGACCGCGTTGAGCCGCAGGCTTCCCGCGAAGTCGTTGAGCTGCTCCTGAGTCGGCGGCGTGGACAACGGGCGGCTGTAGGCGCTGACCCGGTCCTTCAGCTGGTCCATCGCCGCGTCCTGGACGGATTTGAGGATCGCGTTCCTCGCCGAGACGTAACTCGCGCCCGCCGCGGCCGCCGCTCCGATGATCGTCATCGCCGCGAAGGCCAGGATGAGCCGGGGCCGCAGCCCGGAGAGCAACCTCATGAACGGCCGAACCGGTACCCGAAGCCACGGACGGTCTGGACGTGTTCGGGTTTCGCGGGCACGTCTTCGATCTTCGCGCGCAGCCGCTGGACACAGGCGTCGACCAGCCGCGAGTCGCCGAGATAGTCGTGATCCCAGACGGCGGAGAGGATCTGCTGGCGGCTGTAGACCTGTCCTGGCGTGCGCGAGAGCTCCAGCAGCAGTTTCAGCTCGGTCGGGGTGAGCGAGACCGGCTCGCCGTTCTTGGTGACCAGCAGTCCGGCGCGGTCGATGACCAGACGGCCGTGCCGTTCCCCGCCGGGATCGCCCTCGTTCGCGGGCTTCTCGCTCACCGCGCGCCGCAGCACCGCCCGGATCCGGGCGTCGAGCACGCGGGGCTCGATCGGCTTGGTCACGTAGTCGTCGGCCCCGGCTTCCAGGCCTGCCACGATGTCGAAGTCGTCGCTGCGGGCGGTGAGCATGATGATCGGCACCTCACCCGCCGAGCGGATGCGGCGACAGGTCTCGAAGCCGTCGATCCCGGGGAGCATCAGGTCCAGCACGACGATGTCGGGCTGGAATACCCGCAGTTTCTCCAGCCCGAGTTCACCGCTCTCGGCGGCGTGGACGGTATGCGCCTGCCGGCGCAGCGCGAGTTCCAGCCCCTCCCGGACGGACGCGTCGTCTTCGATCAAAAGCACACGTGCCACGTCGCCATTATTCGGATATCGCCGCGTGTGTGCGACCCGGCCCGATCTTGTAGCAGAACCATGACATTGTCCGGACCTCCCGGCTAAACGGCGTGGGGACAGTGAGACGCATGGCCCTACTCACCCACGAAGCGAAGCCGACCCCCGCCCACCGTCCGCTGCCGGGACGGCACGCCGAGACCAGGCGCACCCTGTCCAGGGCCGTGTTCCAGCTCGCCACCGGGCTGGGACTCGCCGCCGCGTTCGTCGTGACCTACGTGCTCTTCGTGCACACGTCGGCCGGGCAGCTCGCGGAAAACGGCGTCGTCCGCAGCGCGCAGTCCGGCCGGTGGTCCACCATGGACTGGGCGGGACCGCTGCGCGACCAGGACATGGTGCTCGTCATCGGCACCGCCGGGATCGTGCTCGTCGTACTGGCCTTGGTCCGGCGCAAACCCGGCCTCCTGATCCCCGCGCTGAGCGTGCTCGTGCTCCCGCTCGTCGCCGCGCAGTTGCTCAAGCTCTACGTCCTCGTCCGCCCCGAACTGCCCGACGGCGGCCGCGGGCCGGGACACAACAGTTTCCCGAGCGGACACGTCAGCGCCGCCATGGCCATTCTGATGGCACTCGCTTTCGTTCTGCCCCCACGGTTTCGCCCGGTGATCATCGGGATCGGCGGCGTCGCCGTCGCCTGGGTCGCGTCGTCGACCATCGCGCTGGGCTGGCACCGGCTCAGTGATACGGCGGGCGCGTGCCTGCTGGGCGCGTCGTTCGCGTGCCTCCTCGCCGCCTGGCTGACCACCCGGCGCCGGGACCTGTGCCGCACCCCCGCCGCGCTGGTGGCGCTGGCCACGGTGCTGCCCACCGGGATCGTCCTGGTCGGCTTCGCGGTGCTGAGCACGGCGACCGACGGCGCCGCCCAGTTCGTCGCCGCGCTGGTGCTGGCCGCCCTCGCCGCGGTGGGCATCGTGCTGGTCGCGCTGTGGCCGTTGCGCGGATCCGCGTTCGAACGGCGGACCGGCGTGGAGACGCGCGTGGTCGACGGCCTGCTCGAGACTCGCCTCGTGACCCGCCGCTGACGGCGGGTCCTCGAGGTACTCCCGAATGTCACGTATGGGACCGGGTCGGTCCCATACGTGACATCGGCGCGACTCACGTGTCCGGGCACGGGACAAGCGTGCTTGGCGGCGGAACTCGCGTGATTGGAGGGCGAACACGCGTGTTCCGGCTGGGTACACGCTTCTCCCGTCACTCCCGGCGCGAGTCCCCGGCCCGGCTCAACGGTGACGTCGGAGCCCGCGGCGAGGGGGGAACCACGGAAGGCGCCACGACCACCCGGTTCCGCCCGTTCCGTTTCGCCTGGTACATCGCCGAGTCGGCCGCACGGAAGAGCTCGCCGTAGTCCGTCGAGTGCTCGGGCGAGAGGCCGACCCCGATGGACACGGTGCAGCCGTGGATCGGGCCCACCGCGCGGGGTTCGTTGGTGGCGTGCCCGCTGGCTAGTTCGGTCAGGCCGGTGATGGCGGTCTTCGCGACGGCTTCCCGGATCCGCTCGGCGATCCGGATCGCCTCCTCGCGGGTGGTGTCCGGCAGCAGTACCGAGAACTCCTCGCCGCCCCACCGCCCGACGACGTCGGTGGCGCGGGTGTTCTGCCGCAGCACGGCGCTGACGCAGCCGAGCACGATGTCGCCGCCGGAATGCCCGTACTTGTCGTTCCACTGTTTGAAATGGTCGAGGTCCAGCAGCAGGAACGCGGTCGGCCGCCGTTCGGTCTGGTCCTCGAGCAGCCGCAGCGCGGCCGGGGCGTGGAAGGAGGCCTCGGTCAGCAGCCCGGTCTTCCGGTCACGCTGGCTGCGCGCGATCGTGTCCGCCAGCGCCTGCGAGAGGCGGGTCGAGCGCAGCGCGACACCGATCATCACCAGCGGCACCAGTGCGATGTTGACCGCGCCGAGGATCGTGGTGCACGCGGCGAGTTGCAGCGCGTAGACGAAGTCCGCGTTGTCGGTCCAGCTGCCGATCAGCTTCTGCCGCCGCCAGCCGCCCCACGCCAGGCCGCGCGCGATGCTGATCAGGAGGGTTTGCGACGCGAAGTACCAGAGCGCGGCGCCCACCAGGGAGACGGCGGCCAGCACGATGTCCTCGGTCCGCTGGGGGAGCGTGCCCGATTCGAGCCAGGCGTGCAGCGACGTCAGTTCGGTGATCGCGTGCACGCCGAGGATGGACACGGCGTGCGCGGCGGTGGTGAAGAGGAACGTCGTCATCGCCTTGTGCGCGATGGAGTAGCGCTGCACGCGCACCATCAGCAGCAGCAGGAGCGACAACGTGGGCGGCAGCAGGACGGCCGCGCTCCCCAGCCAGACGGCGGTCTGGTCGATGTGCTCGCCGCGCCGGTCGTCGGCGCGGCGCTGTTCCTCGGGATGCTGCGTCTGGACGAGGTACCAGATCGTGCAGCCCGCGATCACGCCGAAACGGACGAGGTCCGTGGTCGTGGTGGTGGCACCCTGATGCGCTGTCAGTGCCCAGAGGGCGACCGCGAGCTCGGTGCCGAGCATCCAGAAGACCGCCGCGGGCGGCAGGCGCCACAGTTCCCATCCCGCCGGATGCCGCAGGGTGTTCCAGGCGCGGCCACGCAGCCGCCAGACGCGGGCCGCGGCGAGGCCGACGGTGTCGGCGAAATACCGGAGCGAACCGCGCGGGCGCTCCGAGACCGGGTCACGGTCGTGCTCGGCGAACTCGCTGACGAGGGTCACCTCCATCCGTCACACACCGCACCCGCTCGATCTTGCTGGGTCACCAGGAGGGGTGACAGGGGGACCGCGTTGACGATCGCGTGAGACAGGCCGATGACTGCGTTCGCCGGACGCGCTACCGCCACAAGCTGGCATGGTGACTCGTATGCCTGATGCCGCATACGACGACGCCGCGGTCCCCGTGATGTTCGGCCCGGACTTCGACAGGGATCCCTCGCCCGCTTACGAATGGCTCCGGGCGAACGCCCCGGCGTTCCGGCTCCCGCTCCCCGGCGACACCTGGACCTGGCTGCTGACCCGGCACGCGGACGTCGTTTCCGCGATGGCCGATCCCCGGTTGTCCAAATGCCCGTCCGTCGCGGCGGAACACTGGCGCACGGCCAATCTGGGCCTGCCCGCCGATCACCGGCCGTCGCTCATCGGGCATATGAACAACTTCGAGGGCGAGGAGCACGCGCGGCTGCGCAAGGCCTGTGCCGGCGCGTTCGGCCCGCGGCGGCTGCAGCACATGCGCGACCGCACGCATCGGCTCGCGAACGAACTGCTGGACCCGATCCTGGAACGGGGTGAGGGCGACCTCGTCGAGGATTTCGCGTACCCACTGGGAATCCGGTCGATCTGCGAGCTGATCGGCATCCCGGGCACCCTGCTGGACGAGGTCCGCCCGCCGGCGCTGGTGGTCGCCGCCGGCGACGTCACCGACATGGCGTCGATGCTCAAGGCGACCGACGATCTGGACGCGTTGCTCGCCGACGTCGTCGCCCGCAAACGCGCCGAACCCGGGGCGGACCTGATCAGCGACCTGCTCGCCCAGGAAGCTGTCGGGAAGCTGACCGACGACGAAGTCGCCGCGACGGCGTTCCTCTCCTTGATCGCCGGGCACGAGACGACGATCAGTCTCATCGCCTCCACCGCGCTGACCCTCATCACACATCCGGAGGACGCGGCCCGCGCCCGCGCCGACGGTTCGTATCTGACGCTCGTCATCGAGGAGGTCCTGCGCCGCGACACCCCGCTGCAGAACACCAGCTGGCGTTTCGTCACCGAGCCGATGGAACTCGCCGGGCAGCGGATGGAGGCGGGCGACCCGATCCTGTTGTCGTTGCTGGCGGCCAATCGCGATCCGGAGGTCCATCCCGAGCCGCTCGCCTTCCGCCCGGGTGAGCGGCCGGTGCGGCACGTGGCGTTCGGCGTCGGCCCGCATATCTGCATCGGCGCCGCGCTCGCGCGCATGCAGGCGTCGGCGGCCTTGGAGACGTTGTTCGGCCGCGCACCGTCGATGACGCTGACCGTGCCGGAGGACCGGCTCGTGTGGTGGCCGAGCGCGATCACCCGCGGCCTGCACAACCTGCCGGTGACTCTGGGTCCGAGCTGAGGGGGACCATGCCCGCGTGACATGCGGAAAGCCCCCGCAGCCCGCTTTAAACCGCGCCTTCGAGGCGGCCCCGCAGCACGCTCGCCTTCCGGTCGTCGAGATCCATGACGAGCTGGAGCGCGTCGCGCCAGGCGGTCATGGCCTCATCGGTCCGTCCCCGCGCGGCCAGCGCGCAGCCGCGTTCGTCGAGCGCGTCGGCCTGCCCCCAGACGTCGCCGCAGTTCCGGTAGGCGGTCAGGGCCTGTTCGCAGTACGCGAGCGCCTGGTCCAGATCGCCGAACCGGCGGCTGGTCCTGGCGAGCGGCACCAGCGCGAAACCCATGCCGTGCTGGTCCGCGTCCTTCGCGTACGCCTCGAAGGCGCGAAGGCCGTGGTCCAGGGAAGGCTCCCGTTCGCCGAGATCGCGGTAGGCGCGGCCGAGGTGGACCCGCGCGGTCGCTTCGCCGAGCCGGTAGCCGATCCGCGCGTTCACCTCCACGCTCTTTTCGGCCAGCCGCACGGCTTCGGCGTAGTCCTCGCGCTCGTGCGCGATGTTCCCCAGCCCGACCAGCGCCCAGCCCAGGCTCGGGCTCTCGCCGATCTCACCGGAGATCTCGACGGCCTGGCCGAACAGTTCGTGCGCGCGGTCGAGGTCGCCGCGCCGCCGGTGGGCCTCGGCGAGGTTGATCGCCGACCACGCCAGCCCACCGAGGTCGTCGCCCGCCTTCGCGGACTCGATCGCGACCTCGTGGCTGGAGATCCACGTCTGCCACGGCCTGCCGAGCAGGTGGTAGTCGAACAGTTCCACCGGCAGCCGCCAGCCGATCTCGTACAACCCGTGGTCCAGCGCCAGCCGGGCGACGCCGGTGATGCTCGGCATCTCCGCCGCGCACCAGATGTAGGCCTCGTCGAACGTGGCGAACCGGAGCGGCTCGACGCCTTCGGGTGCGGGGCCGAGGTCGATGTGGTGGTCCCGGGCCGGGGTCAGCGTCCAGCTCGCCGCGTTGGCCGTGTGGAGGTACCAGTGGGTCAGCCGGGAGACCGCCGCCTGCCGCTCGTCCCGCCATTGCCCGGCGGCGGCCTCTTCGGCGGCGTATACGCGGAGCAGATCGTGGAAGCGGTAGTACTGCGCGCCGATCTGCTGGACGAGATGGGCCTGCACGAGTTTGTCGAGAAGCCTTCGCGCGTCGTGTCCGGGCAGCCCGGCGAGCGCGGCGGCCGCGCTCGCGGCGAACCGGGGGCCTGGATGGAGGCCGAGCAGCCGGAACATGCGGGCGGTGTCGGCCTCCAGTGCGCGGTAGGACCAGCTGAAGGCGGCCCTGACACCGACGGCGTCGTCGTCGACCGCGAGCAGTTCCAGCCGTCGCCCCTCGGCGACGAGTTCACGGGCCAGGTCGCCGACACTCTGATGTGGATGCGTGGCGACCCGTTCGGCGGCGATGTTCACCGCGAGCGGCAGTGCCGCGCACAACCGGACGAGCCTGCCGACACCTTCGGGATCGCCCGCCGCGCGTTCTTCGCCGATGAGGTCGGCCATGAGCCGTGTCGCCTCGAGTTCTTCCAGCGGCTCCAAGGAAACCTGGACCGCGCCGCTGCCGACGACCAGTCCGGACAACCGCCGCCTGCTGGTGATCAGCACGGTGGTGTCCGGGGTGCCGGGCAGCACCAGCCGAACCTGGTGCGAGTCGAGGGCGTTGTCCAGTACGACGAGCGTGCGCTGGCCGCGCAACAGACCGCGCAGCAGCGCGAGCCGCATGTGCTCCTCGGCGGGGATGCGGTCGGGGCGGACACCGAGGCACCGCAGCAGGTCGTCGAGGATGTCGGCGGGTTGCGCGGGAGAGCCCGCCGCGTAACCGCGCAGATCCGACCAGAGGACGCTGTCGAACTCCTCCTGGCGCCGGTTCGCCCAATGCAGCACGAGCGCGGTCTTCCCGACGCCGGGCGGCCCGGCGACGAAGACCACCTTGGCCGCTTCGGTGAACACTTTTTGGTCGAGCAGGGCGAAATGCTCCGCACGGCCGACGAAATGACCCGGCGGCGGGGGAAGGTGCACATACGGCTCCGCGCGGGCGGCTTCGGCGAGCACGATCAGCGTCCCGTCCGCTCCCAGCGCGCGATCGCAGGCTTCGGCGAATTCCGCGCTCGGCGGGGTGAGGCCGCGTTCGACCCGGCTGATCAGACTTTTGTCGACGTAGGCGAGTTTCTGGAGATCGCGCAGCGCCAGTCCACTGGCCTGCCTCCGCTGCCGCAGTGCGCGCCCGAACATCAGCGCGGCCGTCGAAACCGGTCTCGGTTCCGCGCGTGCTTTCCCGGTCTCACCGGATCTGGCGGAGCCGGAATTCTCGGTCACCAGAAGCACCTTTCTCCCCGCTTCGCGGCAGATCGTGCCACAACCTTCCCATTGCCCGGGTCACAACACGGACACCGGGTGTGCCCAGGTGCGAAGACAGCCCGCAAACTGAGTGAGAACGCGCCCGCTCCCCACCGGTGCGCCAGTCGAAAGGGAGGTGGATCATGCGCGACCGCGAAATGTGAGCAGGCCCTGTTCCGCCTTGCGAACGACCGGGCGAGTACTGATCTCCTCGGAAACCGGTCGTGGGGGGGGGGGGGGGGGGGGGGGGGGGGGGGGGGGGGGGGGATGGGGGGGGGGGGGGGGGGGGGGGGGGGGGGGTTGTCTCTTTCTTCTACTTCTTGTAGTCGGCGGGCGTGG
>NZ_JBVJCE010000002.1:495969-615223 GCF_055588925.1 Amycolatopsis sp. NPDC041971
CGATAGCCCCCTCCCCCCCCCTCCCCCCCCCCCCTCCCCCCACCCCCCCCCCCCCACCCCCCCCCCCTCCCCCCCCCCCCCCCCCCCCACGGCCGGGACCTTTCGAAACATGAAGGACCGCTTAACGTCGGTGTAGATCTTTTCACTTGTCCTGACGAGTCGCCCGAGGCAGCTTGGAGAGGTATCGAGCGGCCCGGCGAAAGGAACCAAGTGAGCATCGGCGCGCCGGGAACCCTGGTCCGGATGGGCGTCCTCGCCCTGTTGTGGGGATCGGGGTTCCTGTGGATCAAACTCGCGCTGACCGGGCTTCCGCCCGTTCAGGTCACCGTCATCCGCTGCGCCCTCGGCGCGGCCGTCCTTCTCGTGCTGAGCCGCTGGGCCGGTCAACGCCTCCCGCGTGGCCGCCGGATCTGGAGCAGGCTCCTCGTCGCCGCCTTCTTCTGCAACGCCTTGCCGTTCGCGTTGTTCAGCATCGGTGAACTGACCGTCGACTCCGGTGTCGCGGGGGTGATGAACGCGACGACCCCGTTGTGGTCGTTGCTGATCGGGATCGGGATCGGCACCGAACGCCGGATCACCGTGCCCCGGGTGGGCGGGCTGGTCCTCGGTTTCACCGGCATCCTGCTGATCTTCGCGCCCTGGCAGAAAAGCGGCCTGCTCGGCTGGGGGACACTGGCCCTGCTCGGCGCCGGCCTCAGCTACGCCATCGCTTTCGCTTACATGGGACGGAAACTTGTCGGCGAAGGCGACCCGATCGCGATCTCCGCCGCGCAACTGCTGACCGCCACCGGGTTGAGCGCGCTCGCGCTGCCGTTCGACGCCGCACCGGCCGGGCCGCTGAACCTGACCGCGTTGATCGCCGTCGTCGTCCTCGGGATCTTCGGCACCGGTGTCACCTTCTACCTCAACTACCGGCTCATCGCCGACGAAGGCGCGACGTCCGCGGCGACCGTCGGCTACCTGCTGCCGGTCGTCTCGGTGGCGCTGGGCGCGATCGTGCTCGGCGAGGACCTCGGCCCGCGTGTGCTCGCCGGGATGGCGGTGGTGCTGCTCGGAGTCGCCCTGACGCGTTACGTGAGGTCTTCGGCGAGCAAATCCATCAGCAGCCCGTCATGCCAGCCGTCGCCGTCGGTGTCGCGTTCGTAGCCGCGCATCACCCCCACCTCGCGGAAGCCGACGGCCTTGTAGCAGCGGATGGCGGCGTCGTTGTCCACGGCGGGATCGATCACCAGCCGGTGGTGCCCTCGATCGTGCAGGAGGTGGCGAGCCATCGTGCGGACGGTGTCCGTGCCCAGCCCGCGGCCGTGCGCGGCCGGATCGAGGAAGAGGTCGACCGACGCGTGCCGGTACATCGGGTCCTCCTCCTCGCCGTACTGGACGAAACCGCGGACGACGCCTTCCTCCAGGACGGTGAAGCGGGCCGTCGTGGGGTCGTCGAACGGCCAGGTGGGGGAGTCGTCGACCGAACCCCAGCGGGCCCCGACCTCGGCCGTGCCGCGGATTCGCCGCAAATCGGCGACGTGGGCCTCGGTGACCGGGGTCAGCGTCACGATCTCCCCGCGCAACTCGGTGGTCAGTTCCCGCTCCGTCCGCTCGTACGAATGGCGCCAGTCTAGGGAGAAAACGGCGGTGGCGCCGCCGGACAGCACGGAGTGAGGGTGTCTTCCCGGCCGGGATCAGGTATCAACGAAAGGGAAGGTGGAGGTGGGTCATGGGGAACCCGATCGAGGGACTTCGTCCGGTGGAAGAACTGGCCGACGGCGGGCCGACGGCGGTGCGGGCCGCCGTGCTGCGCAAGGCGTCCGAAGCGGTCGTCAGGAACGCCCGCGACGCGACGGATTGCCGGATGCTGCTGGAGATGCTGGGGCTGCATTCCGAGCCGCCGGCCCGAGCCGGCGATCAAGCTGCTTGAGTCTGCGGGCTCGTGAGTGGTGGGACGGCCGAGGCCAGGCACCCAAGCGGGACCACACTGCTCAACGGCGCGGCAGCACGCAGAATTCGTTGTCCTCCGGGTCGGCCATGACCACCCAGGGGTCCGCTTCGGGGTCCTCGACGATCCTGGCACCGAGTGACACAAGCCTCGCGACCTCTTCGCGTTGCTCGAGTTCGGTGGGGGTGAGGTCGAGGTGCAGCCGGTTTTTGCCCGACTTCCCCTCGGGGACCGGCTGGAAGAGCAGGCTCGGCACATCCGGGCTTTTCAACTCGACATAGGTCACGCCGTGACCGTCCGTCCACCGTTCGGTTTCGGGATAGCCGAGTGCTTCCTTCCAGAACGCGGCCAGTGCTTCGGCCTCACGGCAGTCGACGGCGACGGCGAGTATCCGGGTTCGCATGCACCCACGGTGGCACGGAACGGCGAGGTTTGCCGGATGCGCGGACGGGCATCCGGCGGACGACAGATCCACTCGCCGAAAGGGAGCACCATGAAGGCCGTCACCTGGCACGGGAAACGCGATGTCCGGGTGGACACCGTCCCGGATCCGAAGCTGATCGAACCGACCGACGCGATCGTGCGCATCACCTCGACCGGTATCTGCGGCTCTGACCTGCACCTTTACGAGGTTCTCGGTGCTTTCATCGACGAGGGCGACATTCTGGGGCACGAGCCGATGGGCGTCGTCGAAGAGGTCGGCTCCGGGGTGACGAACCTGAAGCCCGGCGACCGGGTCGTGGTGCCCTTCAACATCTCCTGCGGCCACTGCTTCATGTGCGACCGCGGCCTGCAATCGCAGTGCGAGACCACGCAGGTCACCGACCGGGGCAAGGGCGCGGCGCTGCTCGGCTACACCAAACTCTACGGCCAGGTCCCCGGCGGCCAGGCCGAGTACCTGCGGGTGCCGCAGGCCCATTACGGCCCGATCAAGGTGCCGGACGGCCCGCCGGACGAGCGTTTCGTATACCTCTCCGACGTGGTGCCCACGGCTTGGCAGGCCGTCGACTACGCGAATATCCCCGAAGGCGGCACGGTCGTGGTCTTCGGGCTGGGTCCGATCGGCCAGTTCTGCTGCCGGATCGCGAAACACCGCGGCGCGGGCAAGGTGATCGGCATCGATCTGGTGCCCGAACGGCTCGCGAAGGCCGCCGCGGCCGGCGTCGTCACCTACGACACGCGCGAGCATAAACACCTCGGCGACCTCATCCGCGAGGCCACCGGCGGGCGGGGAGCGGACTCGGTGATCGACGCCGTCGGGATGGAGGCGCACGGTGCCCCGGTCGGGCGGCTGGCGCAGAATCTCGTCGGTCTCCTGCCCGATCCGATCGGCGCGAAGATCACCGAGAAGGCCGCGATCGACCGGCTCAGCGTGGTGTACGCGGCCATCGACTGTGTCCGGCGCGGCGGCACGATCTCGTTGAGCGGCGTCTACGGCGGCATGGTCGATCCGCTGCCCATGATGGATCTCTTCGACAAGCAGATCACCTTGCGGATGGGACAGGCCAACGTCCGGCGCTGGATCGACGACATCATGCCGCTGATCACCGACTCCGCCGACCCGCTCGGTGTCGAGGGCTTCGCGACGCACAAGCTGCCGCTGGCCCAGGCGCCGCACGCTTACGAGATCTTTCAGAAGAAGCAGGAGGGCGCGGTCAAGATCCTCCTCGAACCGTCGGTCGTTTGAGGTGTCGGCTCGCGGATGGCGGGTATCCGGTCTGCGGAGTCCGACGAAAGGAGCGAAGGGATGACCACGGCACGAGACATCATGACCGCGGGCCCGACCTGTGTGGCCGCGTCCGACACCGTGCTCGACGCGGCGAAGAAGATGGCCGCCGAGTCGGTCGGTGCGCTGCCGATCTGCGGCGAGGACGGCAAGCTCAAGGGCATGCTGACCGACCGCGACATCGTGGTGAAGGTCCTGGCCGAAGGCAAGGACCCGAGGGCACTGCACGCCTCGGAACTCGCTCAGGGCGAGGCGGTGACGATCGGCGCGGACGACGACGCCGAGGAGATCATGCGCACCATGGCGAACCATAGGGTCCGGCGCCTGCCGGTGATCGACGGCCACAAGCTAGTCGGCATCGTGGCACAGGCCGACGTGGCGAGGGCGCTGCCCAACCCGGACAGCGGCGAATTGGTGGAAGCGCTGTCCTACGACTGACGCGCCATACTCCTCCGGTGGCATTTTTCGACATCGAAGGTTATGCACCCGTGTGGCTCTCCGGACTCGAGACGATCCGGAGAGCCCACGGGGATCGTTTGCGTGCGTTGGTGGGCGAACGACTTCGGCGCGTCCACCTCACTTGGTTCGTCGAGTACTCCGAGTGGCTTTCGGACGCGCCCCTCGTGGTGGACTTCGGCGCCGAACGGCTGGAGATCACGCACTGGAAGTTCGACGAGCTTTCCCTGACCTGGAACACGATCGACCCCTACGGCAGATCCGAATGGGACTGGGGCGATCCGGCGGAGCCCAGCCCGCTCCGGTGGCGTCAGGACGTTTACCCGGAACTGTCCGCTTTGGAGGGGCAGGTGCTCCAGGACGTGGAACTTCTGGAATGCGCGACGCGGGATATGGCGAACGGCATGGTGGCGCTCGGCTTCGTCTTCCCGCGCGGCCGGTTCACCGTCTTCAACGCGCTCGACGAGAACGGCCTCGAGTTCGTCGAGCCGGATTCCTCCTACCGGAGGCATTCCCTGACGGGCTGAAAACGGGATGCGGCGGTCTTCGATCTTGGCGATACTTCCCGGCATGTCCCGGATCAAGCTGGCCGAAGCGCTCGCCTCGCGCGCCGACGCGACAAAGAAGGTGGAGGCACTGCGCTCCCGGATCGTCGACAACGCGCGGCACCAAGAGGGCGAGGAACCGTCGGAAGACGCGTCCGCCCTGCTCGTCGAGGCCGAAACCGCACTGGACGAACTCGAATCGCTGATCCAGCGGATCAACCGGACCAACGCCGCGACCCCGCTCGGGGAAGGCACGATCACCGACGCGATCGCGCACCGCGACGTACTCCGGCTCCGGCACGGTGTCCTCACCGCGGCCGCCGACGCCGCGGCCGGTCGCAACCAGGGCGGCTACGGGCGCCAGCTCCGTTCGGAGCTCCGGTATCTCTCGACGCTTCCGGTCGCTGAACTGCGGGCCCGCGCGGACCGCGTCGCGGGGGAGATCCGGGTGGTCGACGTCGAGATCCAGCGCACCAACTGGGAGACCGATCTCCTGGACTGAAGACGTGGAAAGCAGGTAGCCCTCCGGGAAGCGGGCACAAGCCGAGGGCCGGCGGTATCCGGCCCACCTCCTGGCACGTGGCGGGCAGCGTGGGGTTCGACTCCCCGATCACAACTCCGCCCAGCACGACGCACAGGTGACGGCGCAAACGGCACAGTTCATCACCACGTGCCGGTCCCGGAAGGCGAGGGCGGGTACGGGGCCTTTCCACGGTTCGGCGGCGCGGGCCTGCATTCCCGGCAACGCAGTGGCGTTCCCGACACCTTGACCCCGTCGAAGCATGGGCGGAGCTGATCGACTCTGTGCCAAGGTGAAGAGCGGAACAACCCAAGAGCCCAGGTGGTGACCCCGGATGGCACTGAAGATCGGTTACAAGGCGTCGGCCGAGCAATTCGGCCCGCGCGACCTCGTCGAGTACTCCGTGCTCGCCGAGCAGGTCGGGCTGGACAGCGTGATGGTCAGCGACCATTTCCAGCCCTGGCGGCACCAGGGCGGGCACGCGCCGTTCTCGTTCGCGTGGATGGCGGCGGTCGGCGAGCGCACCGAGCGGGTCGTTCTCGGCACCAGTGTGCTGACGGCGACCTTTCGCTACAACCCCGCCGTGGTGGCACAGGCGTTCGGCACCCTCGGCAGCCTGTACCCGGGCCGGGTACTGCTCGGTGTCGGCAGCGGTGAGGCCCTCAACGAGGTCGCGGTCGCCCGCATCGAGTGGCCTGCGTTCAAGGAGCGGTTCGCGCGGCTGCGCGAGGCGATCGAGCTGATGCGCAAACTGTGGACGGAAGAGCGCGTCACATTCGAGGGCGAGTATTTCCAGACCACCGACGCCACCGTCTATGACCGTCCCGAGGGTGGCGTGCCGATCTATATCGCGGCCGGTGGCCCGGTGATGGCGAAGTACGTCGGCAAGCAGGGTGACGGGTTCATCTGCACCAGCGGCAAGGGAATGGATCTCTACACCGAGAAGCTGCTGCCCGCGGTGGCGGAAGGCGCGGAACAGGTCGGCCGCAGCACTGGCGACATCGACAAGATGATCGAGATCAAGCTGTCCTACGACCCGGATCCGGCACAGGCGCTGGAGAACACCCGGTTCTGGGCGCCGCTGTCACTGACGCCGGAGCAGAAGGCGGGCATCGAGGACCCGGCCGAAATGGAGAAGGCCGCGGACGCGTTGCCGATCGAGCAGGTCGCCCGCCGCTGGATCGTCACCTCCGACCCGGCCGACGCCGTCGAGCAGATCAAGCCGTACGTCGAGGCCGGCTTCAACCACCTCGTCTTTCACGGCCCCGGCCACGATCAGGAGCGGTTCCTGCGCTCGTTCTCCGAGCAGGTCGTCCCGGGTCTCCGCGAACTCGGCTGACCCGGCGCGGGAGGCGGCACCGCGCGGACGGTGCCGTCACCCGGCTCCCGGGTGACGAGACCTCGTTGGCCGTCCCCATCCCGGGGATCGAACACCGGACCCAATCGACGCGAATGCCGGTTCGGCCTGGAACGTCGTGCGTGGGAATCCTCCTGAAAGGACGACGCCGTGATCGCGGACGGCATGCCGACGTTCAGGACTCGGTGACGAGTTTGCCGATTTCCTGCTCGAAGTCGAACCATTCCGGCTCGGAGCCGGCGGGCACGACGTCGTAGGTGCGGTCGAGGAACTCGGCCAGTTCCTGTGCCGGCGCTTCGAGGACGGCGCAGCCGTCGGGCGCGCTGAGGGCGAATATCACGATCGAGGTGTCGTCGGCCGGGCTGATGATCACGTCGCCCTCGCCCGATGGGGTGAGGAGTCCGTCCGCGAGCAGGTCACGGCCGAACATCCAGCGGACCGTCCCGCCGCCCGAGTGGTAGGCCACCACGACGGCGTAGGGGTCTTCGGGGTCGTACTCGAGATCGGCCTTGACGGGAAGCGGGTCCGCACCGAAAGTGCGCAGGCCGAAGACGACCGTCGCCCGGATGAGGTCAATTTCCTTGTCCAACGCTTCAGCCCCTTACGTTCGGTTGCTGTTGATCTTCAACTATTGATAACGCAATGTGAAGCCTTTTCGTGACCCTAGTCGACAAGGTTCACACGTTCGGCTGAGAGCTGCGTCTCAGGTGCTCACGGACGGTCTCCGCCGGGCACGTGGGGTGAGCAGGTCGGAAATGCGATCATTCGTGCAAAAGAAAGAGATTCCGCACGTGCATATTCCGGTGAATGAAAATAGCCAACCATTCGGCGGAGTGCGTCGGTATTCCCTGTGGTTAACATCATTATGCGTCGCTCGCGTATTCCAGGAGATCGGCGTGGCTCCGTCCTGGACCTTGACGAGCTCGATCGTTGTGGATCAGGAGGTGAGCGATAATGGGCGTACGAATCACCGTCGCCATTCCGGTGTGCGGGCCAGGAGCGTCGCCGTGATCGAGCGGCTGCCACTGCGCGTCGGGCGGTCCGACATCGACCGGCTGGAGGGCGTCATCGCCGCGCTCCGTGCGCGCGACTACCGGGAAGGCGGCGGGTCCTGCCGGGAGCTGCTGCGCGTGCTCGAACCCTACGGCGCGGCGCTGCGGCGGGGAATGATCTCCGATCAGCTGGCCAGGCGGCTGGCGGGCGTGGTCGCGGATCTGCATAATTTGAGGGGCTGGACCGAATTCGACTCCGGCCGCCCTGTCCGGGCGGAGCGGCACTTCCGCCGCGCGCTCGAGCTCGCGGCGGAGGCCGGCAACGACGACCTCGCCGCCAACATCCGTTACCGGCTCGGCCGGATGTATCTGCATCACCGCACTCCGGCGGAGGCGCTCGAGCAGTTCGAGCAGGGGCAGGTCGCGGCGCGGCGGGCGGGAAGGCCGCTGTCGCAGGCGATCCTGTCGGCGAACGAGGCGTGGGCTTACGCGCTGCTCGGTGACGTCCGCGCGGCGCTGGACAAGATTTCCCTTGCCCCGGAACAGTTCGCGGATTCCGTGGAGGACGCCGCCCCGTCGTGGTCCGCCTTCTTCACGGCCAATGACCTCGCCGCGATGATCGGCACGGTGCGCACCGAACTCGCCAGGCTCGTCGATGTCCGGCACAGCCGGGAGGCCATCCCCGCGCTCACCGAGGCCATCGAGGGCTACGGTCCGGACATGGTGCGCAGCCGGTCGCTGACGATGATCTGGCTCGCGGTCGACCACGCGCTGGAAGGCGACCTCGACCGTGCGGCGGAGGTCGGCCTCGCCGCGATGGAGATCGCGGACGGAATCCGTTCCGCCCGGACGCGAGACCGTTTGCGGCCGCTGTCGGAAAGCGTGCGCAGGCGGGTGGGTGATATCAATGCGCGAGATCTTCTTGACCGGATCGCAACATTTCGGGCCAGCGCCTGATCGCCGGAGAATAGGTGGAGGAATGACGGGATCAATTCCGCCGGGCGTAGGCTCGCGGGCATGAAAAGGACTTCGTTCGCGCAGTGGCCGTGTTCGATCGCGCGCACCATGGACCTGCTCGGCGACTGGTGGACGCCGCTGGTCCTGCGGGAAGCGTTCTACGGGATCCGCCGGTTCGACGAGTTCCAGCAGGAGCTCGGTATCGCGAGGAACACCCTTGCCGACCGGCTGCGCCGCCTGGTCGGGGAGGGGCTGCTGGAAAAGCGCGCCTACCAGGCCGACCCGGTCCGTTACGACTACGTGCTGACCGAGAAGGGCGCGGATTTCTACGGTGTGCTCGCGGCGATGTCGCGCTGGGGCGACCGCTGGCTCGCGGAGGAGGCCGGGCCGCCGATCGTCCTCCATCACGAGACCTGCGGGCGCGATACGCACGCCGAGGTCGTCTGCGCGCACTGCGCCGGGCCGCTCACCGCCGAGAACACGCGGGCGCGGCTCGGGCCGGGGTATCCGCCGAAGCTCGCGAACCGGCCCGACGTGGTGCGCCGCTTCGCCGCGCAGGAAGGTTTGACAACGTAAGTCCATCTACGCAACTATCGAGGTCACGAGCACGAGAGGTGACCACGATGGAGTGGACGGGCGCCAAGTACACCGACAAACCGACGGTCGAGGTCGAGGCCTGGGTCGACGCCGATCCGGAGCGGGTCTGGTCGATCGTCTCCGACGTGCGGCTGATGCCGGAGATGAGCCACGAAGTCCGATCGGTCGAATGGTGCGACGGCGCGGTCGGCGGAGCCGCGGTCGGCAGGCGGTTCGTCGGCCACAGCAGGCACGACTCGTTCGGCGAATGGGAGACGACCTCGTACGTCGTCGAATGCGAGGTACCGCGTGTCTTCACCTGGGCGGTGCAGGATCCCGAAACGCCGACCGCGGTGTGGCGCTTCACGCTGGAGCCCGAGAACGGCGGCACCAAACTCCGGCAGTGGATGCAGATGGGGCCGGGGCGGTCGGGTCTCTCGCTGGCCATCGACCAGATGCCGGACAAAGAGCAGAAGATCGTCTTCGTCCGGCTGCGCGAGTTCGAGAACGCGATGACCGGGACCCTCGCCGCGATCAAGGAGCGGGCAGAGGCCGGTGGCGCCTGATGCGCACGGCGACCACGGTCGAGGCCTCGCGCGGCGGGCGGGAAACGCTGGAGTTCGTGCTGGAGGCGGAAAAGCTCGGCCTCGACGACTGCTGGGTCGCCGAGGCGTGGGGTTCGGACGCGCCGTCCGTGCTCGGCTATCTCGCCGCGCGGACCGAGCGGATCCGGCTGGGCTCGGGGATCATCCAGCTCGGCACCCGGACCCCGGTGGCGATCGCGCAAGCCGCGCTGACGCTCTCGGACCTGTCCGATGGCCGGTTCGCCCTCGGGCTCGGCGCTTCGGGGCCGCAGGTGATCGAGGGTCTCCACGGTGTTTCGTTCGCCCGGCCGCTGACGCGGATGCGGGAAACGGTCGCGATCATCCGCCAAGCCTTCGCGGGGGAGAAGATCTCGTTCTCCGGCAAGGAGTTCGAAATCCCGCTGCCGGGGGAGAGCAGGCCGATGCGGCTGTCGACGGCACCGAATCCGGACATCCCGATTTACTTGGCCACGCTTTCGCCCAAGCTGCTGGAACTGACCGGGGAGATCGCGGACGGCTGGCTGGGGACCAGTTTCGTCCCGGAGGGGGCGCGGGCCTACTTCTCGCATCTCGACGCCGGACTCACGAAAGGGGGCCGGACGCGGTCGGACCTCGAAGTCTGTCAAGGTGCCGAGGTCGCCTTCGCCGCGGACGAGGACGAGTTGCGCGGAATGGTCGCGGGCCGCAAGGCCGAACTCGCGTTCAGTCTCGGCGGGATGGGTTCGGCGAAGACGAATTTCTACAACAACGCCTACAGCAGGCAAGGCTGGGCCGAGGTCGCCGCCGCGGTGCGGGAGCGCTGGCAGTCGGGCGACCGGGAAGGCGCCGCCGCGCTGGTGACCGACGAGATGGTGCTCAGCACGACGCTCATCGGTACCGAACCGATGGTGGCACGGCGGCTGCGCGTCTGGCGTGACGCCGGGGTCGACACGGTCCGGCTGTACCCGGCGGGGGAGACGGTCGCCGATCGGCTCGCCACCCTCGGCCGCGCGCTGGACCTGGTCCGCGTGCTCCTGGCCCGCTGAAGCTCTTGTGAGGGGTGATGGGCTGCTTGCCCGAGGGGACGCAGCCGAATCCCGCCGTGATGGTCTCCGACTCGGCGGCGAACTCGGCCGTGCGGATCTCCAGTGTGTCGATATCCGGCTCGGCGAGCGCGGAGTGGTGGGCGGCGAGGAGCCGTCCGGCGGCGGTCCCGGGCTGCCCGGCCACACGGGCACCTCGTCGGCGGGGAGGACGGCCCCCGCCGCCACGCGCGCGGCCCTCTCGTGGGACGACGAGCACCAGGCTCGCGCGCATCCGCGCCGAAAGCACCGGCAGCCACTCTTTGGCCGGCTCCCGGATTTCGGGCTGCCAGAACCGCCCGAGCCGGAACACCCGTGAACCGATCCGGTAGCCGCGGCCCGACCGCTCGACAGCGCCGAGGTCGGCAAACTGGTCGAGGAGCCGGTGCACGGTGGTCTTCGGAAGCCCGGTGGCCGCGCGAGCTGGGTCAGCCCGGCCCGCCCGCCGTGCTCGTCGAGTGCTTCGAGCACGGCGCGTCCGCCGATGGTTTCCCGCATCGCCGCCCTTTCCCGAAAACAGGCCACACCGGAGAAGTAAAGTGTTCCCACGGCGGGGCGGGATACGGGCTTCCGGGCAGCCGATGGGGCGGGGTTCCGCTGAGCGGCCCGGCAGGCGACGTGACCGACACCGCCCCCGGAAACCACCCTGCCGGGTCCTGCCTCCCGGCGCGTTCCTGGCATGCTGGCAAGGTTCGCGCGAACACCACAGCTCCAGGGGGACGTCGATAATGGAGGAGATCCGCCGCCTCGCCGACCGGTTCGATCTCATCGAGCCCGTCGGCGGTGGCTCCATGGGCACCGTGTGGCGGGCGCGCGACGACAACCTGGAACGCATTGTCGCGATCAAGGAACTGCTTCTACCGCACGGCGCCGGTGAGCAGAAGGCCGACGAGGCCAAGAACCGCGCGCTGCGCGAGGCCAGGATCGCCGCGCGGCTGGTGCATCCGCACGCCATCACCGTCTTCGGTGTGATCGACGAGCAGGACCGCCCGTGGATCATCATGGAGTACCTGCCCTCGACCAGTCTCGCGGACAAACTGCGCGACGGGCCGCTGGAGGTCGACGACGTCATCCGCCTCGGCATCCAGCTCTGCTCGGCGCTGGCGGCCGCGCACCGCGCGGGCATCGTCCACCGCGACATCAAGCCCGGCAACGTCCTGCTCGCCGAGGACGACACCGTCAAGATCACCGACTTCGGGATCTCGCGGGCGATGGGTGACGTCCAGCTCACCGCGACCGGCGAGATCTCCGGTACGCCTGCGTTCCTGGCGCCCGAGGTGGCCCGGGGCGAGGACGCCACGTCGGCTTCCGACGTGTTCTCGCTCGGCGCGACGCTGTACACCGCGCTCGAAGGCGGGACGCCCTATGGCACGGCGGAAAACCCGATCGCGTTGCTGTACCGCGCGTCGAGCGGCGAGATCACCCCGCCGGTCAGGTCGGGGATCCTGACGCCGCTGCTGAACCGGCTCCTCGACGTCCGGCCGGACAGCAGGCCGACGATGGCCGAGACCGAACGGGAACTGCGGGCGCTGGCGGCCGGGGAGCCGACGACGCTCGTCGCCGAGGAGCCGCCGCCGAAGGCACGCAAGGGAATGCTGATCGGCGTGCTCGCCGTGTTCCTCGTGCTCGCGGCGGCGGCCGCCGCGGCCGTGGTCGTGGTGCTCACCCGCGGTGAGGACACCCCGTCGGGCACGGCGCCGCCGCAGGGTTCTCAGTCGCAGGCCGTCACCCCGACGGCGTCGGAGCCGGCCGCGCCGCCACCTTCGCCGTCCTCGGTGCCGTCCTCGACGCCGCCCCCGTCCTCGTCGTCCTCGGTGGCGCCGCCTCCGGCGCAGACGCCGGGACAGGCACTCGCGGCCTACTACACGCTCATCCCGGGAAACCTCCAGGCCGGGTTCGCGACGCTGACCGACAACTTCAAGCGCGCCAAGAGCCAGAGCTTCGAGCGGTATTCGAACTTCTGGAAGGACTACCGCGCGGTGACCGTTTCGAACGTGACCGAATCCGGGAACACGGTGACGGCGACGCTCACCTACGTCAAGGCATCGGGAGGGACCACGACGGAGCGGGCCACCTTCGTCATGGTGCAGCAGGACGGCCGCTACCTCATCGATTCCCAGCGCTGAGGCCGAGTTTTCCGGCGAGGCGCCGCAACCACGCTTCGACCTCGTCGGGGGAGCGGTCCGGGAGGCCGAAGATCGTCTCGGTGACCCCGGCCGCTTCCAGCGCGGCCAGGTTCTCCGGATCGGGACGGACGCCGAGTGCCGAGATCTCCGGTTCGCCGGCGCGGCCCGCTTCGTGCCAGATCTCGCGCAGCCGTCGTGCCTTGTCCTCGATGTCCGTGTCGCCGGGGGTGGTGAGCCAGCCGTCGGCCGACTTCGCGATCCAGCGGAACGTCTTCTCCGTCCCGCCCGCGCCCACGATCACCGGGATATGAGCTTGAGCCGGTTTCGGCCACGCCCAGCTCGCGCCGAACGAAACGAACTCGCCCGTGTACGAGGCTTCGTCCTGTGCCCAGAGCGCGCGCATCGCTTCCACGTACTCACGCAGGACCGTCCGCCGCTTGCCGCCCGGGACGCCGTGATCGGCCAGTTCGTCGACGTTCCAGCCGAAGCCGACGCCGAGGGTGACCCGCCCGCCCGAGAGGTGATCGAGACTGGCGATCGTCTTCGCCAGCGTGATCGGATCGCTTTCGACCGGGAGGGCCACCGCCGTGGCGAGCCGGATCCGGGTGGTCACCGAGGCCGCCGTGGCCAGCGCGACCCACGGGTCCAGTGTGCGCAGGTAGCGGTCGTCGGGTAGCGACGAGTCGCCGGTGCGCGGATGCGGCGCTTCCCGTTTGACCGGGATGTGCGTGTGTTCGGGTACGTGGAAGGCGTCGAAGCCCGCGGCTTCCGCCGCCCGTGCGGCGGCCGCCGGGGTGGTGCCCCGGTCACTGGTGAACAGCACTATCCCGTGTCTCACAGCCGATCACGCTATTAGAACGTGTTTCAGTTCGCAACCGTCGCGTGCAGCGTGACCGGCAGGGCGTTCAGCCGCCAGGTGCCCGGGTCCGGGATCCGCAGCAGCCCGTCGGCGAGCGCGAGATCGGGGAACCGGCGCAGCAGTGCGGTGAGCGCGACCTCCGTTTGTGTCCTGGCCAGCGAAGCGCCGAGGCAGAAGTGTGGCCCGTGGGCGAACGCCAGATGCCATGCCGGCCCCGCCGCGCGGCGGATGTCGAAGACGTCCGGCTCGGGGAACGCCCGCGGGTCCCGGTTCGCCGCGGCGAGGGCGACGGTAACAGGTTCTCCCTCGGGGATCAGGGCGTCGCCGATCCGGACGTCCGTGGTGGTGAACCGGGGGATCGTCAGCAACTGCGGGCTCTGCCAGCGCATCACTTCCTCGACGGCGCCGGGCATGAGTGCCGGGTCCTCGCGGAGCTCGGCCAGCTGATCGGGATGGGAGAGCAGGATCTCGACGGCGTTGGCGATGAGGTTGCCGGGCACCTGACCACCGAGGACGAGCTGCCAGACCAGGGCGACCAGTTCCGTTTCGCTGAGCCTGTCGCCATCTTCGGCCTGGATCTGAAGCAGTTGCGAGACGACGTCCTCGGCGGGTTCGCGCTTCCGGTCCTCGATGGCGGCGAGGGCGCCTTCGACGATCCCTGGGACCGCCTTCGCGAGCCCGGCACCGTCGCCCGCCGAGATCAGTGCGCTGTACTCGCGCCACCGCGGACGGTCGGCGGCTGGGATGCCGACCAGCGCGCAGATCACGTCGACCGGCAGCGGGCGCGCGAAGGCGGTGACCAGGTCGATCTCGGTTCGGCCGTCGAGGTCGTCGAGGAGGTCGTTCACGAGCCGCTCGATTCCCGGGCGGAGCGCGGTGGCCTTGCGTGGGGTGAATGCCGGGGCCACCAGCCGCCGGAGCCGGAGGTGCTCGGGGCCTTCGACCTCCTGCATCGTCCGCATGTAGGGGCGGCAGTGGTCGGGTATGTCCATTCGCTGGTAGCTGTTCGGACTCAGGGCGAAACGGGGGTCGCTCAGCATCTTCCGCGCCTCTTCGTGGCGCAGGACCGCCCACATCGCGAACCCCGGGGCGACCAGTTTGGCGACCGGGGAGCGCTCGCGGATCGGTCCGTAAGCGGTGAACGGGTCGCGCAGGACCGCAGGGTCGGTCAGGAGGATCTCGGGTACGTCGGACAAGGCGGGTCTCCCAGTTCGAATGTTGACACCATCGGAATGGTAACGGTATCTCGATTCGAGGCCGCAGGCAATCTGGCTGGTGACAGGAGGCCGATGCCCCGGATGAGCGGGGCGGTGATCGCGGCGCTGTACTTCGCCGTCCTGGCCGGGCCACATCGTCGCCACGGTGGACGGACGCGGGACGAAGTAGTGGCTAGACGATGTCCGTGTGCCGGATCCGGTACACCTGCAGGCGAAGCCCGTAGTACTTTTCGGTTTCCCCGACCCAGACCATCCCGAGCCGTTTCGCGGTCGCGATGGCACGGGTGTTGTTCGGCCGCGCGACGGCGAAGAGTTCGTCCGTGTCCTGGGTGAACGCCCAGCCGATCAGGGCACGGGCCGCCTCGGAGGCGTACCCCTCGCCCCAGGCGTCCGGATGCAGCTGCCAGCTGATCTCCAGGTCCTCTTCGTACGGCGGCAGCAAGTGGATGCCCAGCCCGCCGACGACCACACCGTCCTCCTTGCGCCGCACCGCCCATCTTCCCCGCGGGGGCACGAGATTGGGCTGCGCCTGTTGCCAGGCCTGCAGAACCGAACGCATGGCCGCGGCGTCGGTCACGCGGTCCATCGCCGGGGTGAGCCACCGGGTCACGTCGGTGGTGCCGTAGATCGCCAGCGCGGCTTCGGCGTCGTCCTCGGACCACTCGCGGACGACGAGCCTTTCGGTGGTCAAGTCCATAACGGGACGTTACGCGCACGAATGGGTTCTTGGGGTCTCCGGATCATGACAAGTCGGCAACCCGCGTACCTGGCCTCAGGTGCGCACTGGTCGGACGACACGGCGAGATCCCGAGTCGCTTTCTTGACCGATCGGTCCAGATGTGGTTAAGCTTCCCTCGTGTCCCGGGTGAAGGAATTCGACGTCGACGCGGCCTGCGACGCCGCGCTGGAACTGTTCTGGCGGCAGGGGTATGAGGCCACCTCGGTCAACGACCTCGTCGCCGAACTCGGTATCGGCAAGGCGAGTCTGTACGCGACGTTCGGCACCAAGCACGATCTGTACCTGACCGCTTTGAATCGCTACATCGCCAGGGGCAACGAGCGGTTCGTCGAGGACTTCGCCGGGCCGGGGCCGGCGCTCGCCGGGGTGCGGCGGCTCATTGACCGCTATCTCGCCGAAATACTCGGCGAATCGGGACGCAAAGGCTGTTTCGTGGTGAACGCAGCCATGGAGATGATGCCGAGGGATCCCGAGGTCGCGCGGGTGGTCGAGCGCAGCTGGGACGCGCTTGAGCTGGCCTTGCGGATGGCGTTGAGCCGGGCGAAAGCGCAAGGCGAGCTCGACGCCGCCGCCGACCCTGAAGCGCTGGCCGGCTTCCTGCTCACGGTCCTGCAAGGGATGCGGGTGCTGAGCAAGGGACCGGATCCCGCGGCACGTGCCCGTGTCACGGCGAGGCAGGCCATCGCGGTTCTCGAAGCCGCTCGCAAACCTTGATACTAGAACGATCAGACCAGAAAGTTGGCTACGGTGTCCACTATGGAAAAGCGGTTCAGCGGCAAGGTCGTCCTGGTCACCGGAGGAGGTTCCGGGATCGGCCGCGCCACGGCGACTGCCTTCGCGCGTGAAGGAGCTCAAGTCGTCGTGTCGGGCCGGGACGGCGAGAAACTACGTCAGACGGTGAAGGAGATCGAGGCTGACGGCGGAACGGCCGATGCCGTGACCGCGGACGTGAGTGTCGGCGCAGACGTCGAACGGCTCGTCACCGAAACCGTGCGGCGACACGGCAAACTCGACATCGCCTTCAACAACGCCGGTGTCCTCGGCCGTCCCGCGCCGACGGCGGATCTCGACGAGGACGGCTTCGACGCCGTCGTGCGGACGAACCTCACGGGCACTTGGCTGTCCATGAAGCACGAGATCGCCCAGATGCGGGCGAGCGGCGGGGGAGTCATCGTCAACATGTCGTCCAACATCGGCTCGCACCACCGCTTGCCGGGAATGGCGGCCTACGCCGCGTCGAAGGCCGCCGTGGACGTGCTGACCCGCACCGCCGCCCGCGATCACATCGCCGAGGGCATCCGGATCAACGCGGTCAGCCCCGGCGCCACCGACACCGGCATGTCGTTCCGGCCCGGGGAGACCGAGGCCGACCGCGCCGAACGGCTCGGCGCGGTCATCCCGCTCGGCCGGATCGGCGCGGTCGAAGAGATCGCCGCTGCGGTCCTCTGGCTGGCCTCCGACGAGTCCGCGTACGTCGTGGGACACGACATCGTCCTGGACGGCGGCGCCAGCGCCTGAGGGTCAGCGGCGCGAAGGCAGCAGTTCCTGCAGCTTCGTCTTGATCCCCTGCGTCACCATGTGCCAGGCGTCGGGCTCGCCCTTGAGGACCGCCTCGGTCATCGACTTCATCTGCTCGAGGGTGGCGTGCGGCGGGATCGGCGGCACTTCGGGATCACAGCGGACGTCGAGCACGGTCGGTACGTCGGCCGACAGCGCGACGTCCCAAGCTTCGCCGAGCCGGGCGGGATCGTCGACGGCGATCCCGCCGAGGCCGATCTCGAGGGCGAAGTCCGAATAGGACACTTCCGGCAGGCTCTGCGACGGCTCGAACTTCGGCGAGCCTCCCATGGCGCGCAGTTCCCACGTGACCTGGTTCAGGTCACCGTTGTGGAACACGCAGATGACGCATCGCTGATCGACCCACAGTTCGCGGTAGCGGGCGATGGTCAGCAGTTCCGCCATCCCGTTCATCTGCATCGCGCCGTCGCCGACCAACGCGATCACCGGCCGGTCGGGATGGGCGAACTTCGCGCCGATCGCGTAGGGGACTCCGGACCCCATCGTCGCGAGGGTCCCGGAAAGCGTGCCCCGCATCCGGCCGCGCATCCGGAGATTCCTGGCGTACCAGTTGGTGGCGGAACCGGAGTCGGCGGTGACGATGGCGTCTTCGGGGATCCGCTCGGACAGTTCGTGCACGATCCGCATCGGGTTGACCGGTTCCGCGTCCAGCATCGCCTGGCGCGTCACCGTCTCGTGCCAGCCATCGACGTTCTTCTCGATCTTTTCCCGCCAGTCACGATCGGTTTTGCGCTGCAGCAACGGAATCAGCTGCTGTAGTGTGCCCTTCGCGTCGCCAAGCAGGTTGACCTCGGTCGGATAGCGCATGCCGAGGAACCGGGCGTCGATGTCGATCTGGACGGCGCGGGCCTGGCCGAATTCCGGCAGGAACTGCGCGTACGGCATATTCGAGCCGACGATCAGCAACGTGTCGCAGTCCCGCATCATCTCATACGTCGGCCGCGTGCCGAGCAGACCGATCGAGCCGGTGACGTACGGCAGATCGTCGGGAAGGACATCCTTGCCCAGTAACGCTTTCGCCACTCCGGCGCCGGTGAGTTCGGCGACCTCGCGCAACTCGGTGACGGCGTTGCGCGCGCCCTGCCCGATCAGGATCGCGACCTTCTCGCCCGCGTTCAGCACCTCCGCGGCGCGGGCGACCTCTTCCGAAGGCGGGATGACGCTGGCCCGCGGGTGATCGGGCGGGGAGGACGGTACCTGCTTGAACTCGTGCCGCGGCGGGTGGTAGGTCTCCTCCTGCAGGTCCGCCGGGATGATCAGCGCCGTGGGCGCGCGCTGCGCGATGGCCGTGCGGAAGGCGCGGTCGAGCGCGTTCGGCAGCTGTTCGGGGACGTTCACCTCGACGAGGTACTCACTCGCGACATCCTTGAACAGTGCCTGGAGATCCACTTCCTGCTGATAACTGCCGCCCATCGCGCTGCGCGCCGTCTGCCCGACGATCGCCACCACCGGCACGTGGTCGAGTTTGGCGTCGTAAAGACCGTTGAGCAGGTGGATCGCCCCCGGGCCGGACGTCGCCATGCAGACACCGGGCCGTCCGCTGAATTTCGCGTACCCGACGGCCGCGAACGCCGCCATCTCCTCGTGACGCGTCTGGACGAAGCGAGGTTTGTTCCCCGCCGCGCCGAACGCGCTCACCAGCCCGTTGATCCCGTCCCCGGGATAGGCGAAGACCTGCTCCACGTCCCATTCGCGCAGCCTGGCCAGGATATGGTCCGCAACGGTTTCGCTCATGATCGCCGGATACCGCCGTCCTTTGGCGGTTAAACGTCCTCGAGGATCTTGGTGACCCCCGCGACCACGTCCGGATGCCCGAGGGGCAGCGGCGGCGGTACCCGGTTGTACGGCTCGCCGGTGCTGTGCGGGAGGACGTCCACCGCGGTCCCGGCGGATCGCACTCGATCGGCCAGTTCGGAGGACCCGTCCGGCACCGGATCGACCAGCAGGACGTGGGATGCGACTCCCGGATGTCGTTCGGCCAGCCGGAGCGCGTCTCCCGCCGCTTCGCCGGCGGCCACGACATCGATCGGAGGGCCGCCGGGTTCCGCGTCATCGAGCACGTCTTCGGCCTGGCTGAGGGCACCGTCGACCGGCAGCCGGCACCAGATCACCTGACGCCGGGCCGTGAGCGGCCGCCAGGTCGCCGGGAGTTCACCGTGCTTGCCCTCGCCCGCGGGGTCGAGGACGAGGAGCTTCGCCTCGTCGTCGCCGTCGGTGACGACCGAGGGGCCTTCGGCGCGGACGGGATCGGTTTCGGCGGTCATGGTCGTCTCTCCTCTAGCAGTTCGTGCGGGGGAGTTCGGGGGAATCGGTGTCCAGCGGCACCGATCCCGATCGGACAAGTCCTAATTGGACTGTCTGCCGCTTCGTCACCGCTTCGAACGCCCAGTCGGTGGCGGTGCGCAGCCGGTTGCCCGGCATGGCCAGCAGATGATAGCCGCGGGTGACCGCCTTGGCGGCGAAGCCGGAAAGCGGGATGTGCAACGGATTCGCCGCGGCCTGGCGGGCACCGAGATCGACGACGAAACCGAGATCATGGTGCCGGTAGGTGCCGTGCGAACCGTGTCCGAGCGACGCGGCCACGTTCCGCCCGGCGAGCTTGCCCTGCCGTTCGGCGTGCTGGGCCGTCATCGGCGTGTATTCGCCGGGCCTGGTCAGGTCGGGGACGGCGGCCGCGTCTCCGCACGCGTAGACGTCACGTCGTCCGGGGACGTTCAGCTGCGCTGTCACGACGAGCCTGCCCTTGGCCGTCTTCAGCCCCAGGTCCTCGATCAGCGGATCGGGCCGGACGCCGACGCACCATACGAGGGTGTGCGTGGGCACCGATTCACCGGAGGTCAGCGTGACCCCCTTTTCGCCGGCGTTGTCGATCGAGGTCTTCATCAGCACCTCGACGCCGCGCCCCCGCAGCACCTCGTCGGCGGTGTCGCCGAGCCGCCGGTCGAGTTCCGGCAGGACACGTTCGGCCAGATCCAGCAGCAGCCAGCGGATCCTCTGATCCTTCAGCTCAGGGTGCCGGGCGGCGAGCGCGGCGGTGAACGCCGGGCCCTGCGCGGCTACCTCCGTGCCGGTGTAGCCGGCGCCGACCACGACGAACGTGCAGCGCGCGTCGCGTTCTGCCGGATCCGTCGCGGACGCGGCGAGTTCTACCTGGCGGGTGACGTGATCCCGCAGGTAGAGCGCCTCCGGCAGACCGCGGAAGCCGTGGGCGTACTCGGGCACTCCCGGGATCGGCAGCAGTTTGTTGACGCTGCCCGCGGCGAGTACGAGTCGGTCGTACCCGAGGGAGTGTTCGCGGTTCTCGGGATCGACATAACTCACACTGCGGGCGTCGAAGTCGACGGCATTCACGGTGCCGAGCACCAGCCGCACACCGCGCAAGGTGCCGGGGATGGACACCGAAATCCGCCGCGGCTCGAGGATCCCGGCGGCGACTTCGGGCAGGAGGGGGAGATAGAGGAAATAGTCGGTCGGGTTCACCACGACGATCTCCGTGTCATCGCCGACCGATTTGAGGAGGGTTTTGGCCGCGTTGTAGCCGGCGAACCCGCCTCCGATGACCACCACGCGCACGGTCAGTCCTCCGTGGGCCAGTCGCCGGTCGCCTTGCGATAGCCGATCGCGCCCGCCCGTTCGGTGGCCGCCTTGACCGCGCCGAAGATCGCGCCCTGCGCGGCGGCCGCGACGATGACCTGTGTCCAGGTGAAGTCGCGGTCCATGGCGTCCGGCGCGTCTTCGTCGCCGCTCACGCGTTTCCAGATCTGCTTGAACGCGATACCGGCGAGCACCCCGCCCGCGGCGCTGACGGCCATGTTCAACGGCTTGTAGAAAACCTTGTTCACTAGGAAGACCTCTTTCGCATGATCAGCCGGATCGCCACGAGCAGTGCGAGAACACCGGCGAGGATCGGCAGGGGATTCGCGCGGACGACTTCGGTGCCCTGGCGGAACTTCTCCGCCGCGGGCTCGGAGACCTTCTCGGAGATCTTGGCGCTCGCCTCGTCGACCTTGGCGTCGAGGTTGTCGTTCACCCTCGTCTTGACGTCCAGTTTCCGCCCGAGCGCGTCGAGCGTCTCGGTGAGCTCCTCGCGGGTCACGTCCCGATCCGCGCGGGCTTGTTCCGCGTTCTTGGGGAAATCGTTCATGAGCGTACTCCTTGCTTGACCGTGTCGACATCCTTGCGGACACCCGCGATGGCCTCTTCCGGCACCGGCGGGGACCCGCTCGTGACCTCCTTCTTGCCGACGAGGGCGGAGAGACCGCCGATCAGGAGCAGCGCCGCGCCGGTCACCACGGCCGCCAGCCAAGCGGGCATGACCATGGCGAGTGCCAGCACCACCGCGGCGATCAGGGTCGCGAGGCCGAAGAGCGCGAAGATGCCCGCGACACCGAACAATCCTGCGCCGAGGCCTATCTTCTTCCCTTTTTTCTGCAACTCGAACACGGCCAGCCGCATTTCGTCGCGGACCAGGTGTTTGACCTCGTCACCGAGGTCGGAAACCAGTTCGCCGACCGACTTGTCCTCGGACGGCTTCCGGTGGGTTTCTTCGATCATGGAGCACCTCCTCGGAGCGTTCTGCCAGCCGGGTACCCGGCGGCCCCGCCGGTCAATCACCGCGTGTTTCGCCCCGCTGAGCGTCGGGTAGCCACGGGATGCCGGCTCGAAAAGACGAACCGACAGGAGGATGTATGAGCACGATCACCGAAATGGTGGACGTCGAAGTCCCGGTGAAGACCGCGTACAACCAGTGGACCCAGTTCGAGAGCTTCCCGCAGTTCATGGAAGGTGTCGAGGAGGTCCGTCAGGTCGACGCGACGCATACCCACTGGGTGACCAAGTTCGGTGGGGTGAGCCGGGAATTCGACGCGACCATCACCGAACAGCATCCCGACGAGCGCGTCGCGTGGACCTCGGACTCCGGTCCCGATCACGCGGGCGTCATCACCTTCCACCGCCTTGACGACAACAAGACCCGTGTCACGGCGCAGATGGACATCGACCCGGAGGGCTTGGCCGAGAACGTCGCCGACAAACTCGGCGTGCTCGACCGCCGGGTCAAGGGCGACATGAAGCGGTTCAAGGAGTTCATCGAGAGCCGCGGCCGCGAGTCCGGCGCTTGGCGCGGTGACGTGGACCGCCCCGGCAGCTGACCACTATTCGGAACCTCCCCCTGGAAGACGGCGTTTTCCCGGGGGAGGTTCCGGGTATCTCATGGGGTGAGGTCCACTACGAAGGGAGCGTTCCGGCATGACTACCAACGCATACGTGGCCTTCCTCGTCATCGGGGTGGCGCTGGTCATGCTCGACGGTCTGATCATCTACCAGAGCGGTAAGCGCTACCTGCGAGGTTCCCACGGCGACCCGGCCGCGGGCGCTTCCATGACGTGGCTCGTCACGGTGTTGTTCCATCTCGCGACGCTGGGCGTCTTGGCGCTGCTGTCGACCGTCGACATCGGGGGCAGCGACCTTCCGGGTGTGGTGGGCAGGCTGGGTGTTCTGCTGCTGGTCTTGGCCGTCGCGCACGCCATCACACTCAGCGTGCTTTCGCGGATCCGTGGTGAGCAGGAGGCCGAAGCGGTCATCAACCGGCCGAGGCGCGTCGAGCCCGAGCAGCAGGGCACGACGGTGACGCCGGTGCCCGGCCAGGACGGTCGTTACCCGACGGCGAGCCCGTCCATCGATCAGCGCGCGCCGTACACGACGCCGTAAGAAGTCGAGTGCCTAGGACGAACGGGTGATGCGCACTGGCGGCACAAGCTGATGCCGGTGGGTAATGACCCGCTGAAGGCCCCCTTTCCTACGCTAGAACGTAGGAAAGGGGCCTTCGCGTACTTCTGGGCCGGGGAAGTCCTCCGTACTGTGACTGAAGGCGGATCATGCGTGTGGGCAGCCGGATCACGCGTGTCTCTGGCCGGATGACGTCCGGTGGGAGAGTTCGGTTCCCAGACACGCGTGTTCGGTCTTCGAGCACGCATGTGTCGTGAAGGACCCCTGTGAGACATCTAGGTCTCACAGGGGTCCTTCACGACATGAGGGATTAGACCGGGAGAGCGGTCACTCCGAAAGCTTGCCCCGCAACTGGTCCAGCGTCTGCGCGAGGAGCCGCGAAACGTGCATCTGCGAGATGCCGATCCGTTCGGCGATCTGAGTCTGCGTGTAGCCGCCGAAGAACCGCATCACGAGGATCGCGCGCTCCCGTTTCGGGAGTTCCCGCAGCAGCGGTTGCAGCGCCTCGTGGTTTTCCACCAGAGCCATCTCATGGTCCTCTTCGCCGATCGTGTCGGCGAGCGAGAGGGCCTCGGTGGCGTTGTCATGGACCGGTTTGTCGACCGACAACGTCTGGTACGCCTGGCCGGCGAGCAGCCCTTCGCGCACTTCGTTGACCTCGAGCCCGAGATATTCGGCGAGTTCGGTCGGGGTCGGCGCGCGGCCGAGCCGCTGGGACAACGCGGCCGTGCCCTGGCTGAGGGTGACGTGGAGTTCCTTGAGCCGCCTCGGTACCCGGACCGACCAGCCGGTGTCCCGGAAGTGCCGCCGGACCTCGCCCATGATGGTCGGGACGGCGAAGGAGAGGAAATCATGCCCTCGGCCCGGATCGAAACGATCGACCGCGTTGATCAGGCCGATCCGCGCCACCTGCACCAGATCCTCACGGGGCTCGCCCCGGCCGGAGAACCTGGTGGCGATGTGCTCGGCGAGCGGCAGCAGTTCGGTGACGAGGCGGGCACGCAGATCCTGGCGGCGCTGGGAGTCCTCCGGCAGGGTGGACATCTCTTCGAAGAGGGCTTCGCAATGAGCGTAGTCGTCCGCCTGCCGCGTAAGGGTCTTACGCTCGCCGCTCACCCGTCGCTCGTTCCCGGGGTCAGGACGAGGTCGATCGTCGTCGTACCCCCCATCTCGCCGGGAATCGGCTCGCATCGCGCGGCCACCGAGCCGGCCAAGGTCGTCAGGACGTGCCAGCCGAACGTCGTCTCGCTCGGCAGGAAGGGTTTGGTCGTCCGCGTCGAGATCGAGACCGCGATTCCTTCCGGTACCTCGTGAAACACACAACAAAGAGCGGCTCCCAGTTCAGCGGGCTGGACAAGCTGGGAACAGGCTTCGTCGACGGCCATCTTCGCGTCCGAAATGGCGTCCAAGCCGAAGTCCGCACGGGCCACCACACCGTGGGTGAGCGTGCGGACGAGAGGTATCTGCTCCGCCTCGGCAGGAAGGCGGAGTTCGACCCGGTCGGACAGTCCGTCCGACTGAGGCCGGGTTTGGGGAGTCAGGCCGCCCCGTCCGTGTGCATCCATTACGAAACCCATCCGTCCGTGGCCGTGGGGTGATCGCGGCGGGGACCCGCCGCGTGACGCGCGATCAACGGCCCAGGGCGCGCTGAAGCTCCTTTTTGGACATCTTCGACCTGCCCTCCACATTGCGTTGCTTCGCTTCGCTGTAGAGCTGGTCCTTCGTCGGGCCGTTCGGGCCCGAGCGGTTCCCGGATCGTTTGCCGCCCCGCCGCTGGGGTGACATGTCCTGGAGGGATGTTCGGCTCGCTTCGCGCGACTCCCCAGTCTGCGCGCGATTCTTGTTGACCGTCCGCGCGGCGATCTCCTCGGCCCGGTCGGTGCTCGCGCCCCGGTCCTTCGCCGAATCCTTGATGTGCTCGTACTGACGTTCTCGCTTGTCGCTCCAAGCCCGCTGCGGCATCGCGCCTCCTCTTCTTCCCCGGGTCAGGTACCCCGTTCGATTCACCGGATAAACGTCCGGTTGACGCCGGGAACGGGCGGGTACGCGGGGATCGGACCTGAAGGAGGCTTCGATGCGCATCGGCTACACACTCATGACCGAACAAGCGGGCCCAAAGGACCTGGTGGGCTACGCCGCCGGAGCCGAGAAGGCGGGTTTCGACTTCGAGGTGATGAGCGACCACTATTCGCCTTGGCTGGACGAGCAGGGACATTCGCCGTACGCGTGGAGTGTGCTGGGAGCGGTCACCCAAAGCACCGAACGGGTCGAACTGATGACCTTCGTGACGTGCCCGACCATGCGTTATCACCCGGCGGTGGTGGCGCAGAAGGCGGCGACCATCCAAGCACTGTCCGACGGCCGGTTCACCCTCGGGCTCGGCGCGGGGGAGAACCTCAACGAGCACGTCGTCGGCCGCGGCTGGCCGCCGGCGAACGTCCGCCACGAGATGCTCGCCGAGGCGATCCAGATCATCGGCGGGTTGTTCGACGGTGGGTACTTCAACTACGCGGGTGACCACTTCCGGGTGGACTCGGCGAAGCTCTGGGATCTCCCGGAGCAGCGCGTCCCGATCGCCGTCGCGGTATCCGGGTCGCAGTCGGTGACGCGGTTCGCGCCGACCGCCGACGCGATGATCGCGGTGGAACCGGACGGATCCCTGGGCCGGGAGTGGGACGCCGTCAAACCCGGCCCGCCCGCCAGGAAGATCGCCCAGATGCCGGTGTCGTGGGGCGAAGACCGCGACGCCGCGATCCAGCGGGCACACGAACAGTTCCGCTGGTTCGCCGGCGGCTGGAAGGTCAACGCCGAACTGCCGGGGCCCGCGGGGTTCGCCGGGGCCACCCAGTTCGTCAAACCGGAGGACGTCGCCGCGGCCATCCCGTGCGGATCCGACGTCGACCGGATCGTGAAGCAGGCGGGCGAGTTCGAGGCGGCCGGGTTCACCGACCTCGCCCTGATCCAGATCGGTGGCGACCAGCAGGAAGGCTTTCTGCGGTTCGCCGAAGAAACGCTGCTCCCGGCGTTGCGGGGGTGATTCACACGGACGGAGCAAGACGCCCGTGTCTCCACGCACCGGACGGGGACACCTGTGTGCGCGGGTACTAGAGCGACACGTCGTCCTTCACACGAGGGGAACTGATGAGCAACGAACTCGGGCTTCATTCGGTACCTGATCTGTTGCCGGAAGGCCAGGACACGCCGGAGCGGAGACAGATACGACGCAGGGCGGCCCTCGTCGTCGCTTCACGGTCGAGGAGCGCCGAGGATTGCGCGGCCCTGCTGGACATGCTCGGCCTGCACAACGGCGGCCGCAGCTTCGAAGTGGCTTGATTCAGCGACCGCGCCGCGACGAAGGCCTGGTAGGCCTCGTCGCGGTCCGGCGCTCGCACGGGTGCGCGGTGGCGACAACTTCCACCTGAAGTCTCGACAGTCTCGGACTAGGGCTCTTCTTCGACCCACTCGAGAAGATCACCGGGCTGGCATTCGAGCACCCGGCACATCGCCTCGAGAGTGCTGAACCGAACGGCCTTGGCGCGGCCGTTCTTCAGCACCGCCACGTTCGCCGGAGTGAGCCCGACGAGTTCGGCGAACTCGCCGACGCTCATCTTGCGCTTGGCCAGTTCGACGTCGATGCGGACGACGATCGGCATCAGATCACCTGTTCCAGGTCGGACCGCAGGGTGGTGGCCTGGCGCAGCAGCGTGCGCATCACGACCATCAAGAGGCCCAGCACGGCGACGCCGATCAACGCCAGGAACAACAGCAGAGGCAAGCCCGGGTCTTGGGCGTTGAAGCCGACATAGAGGAACACGCCCGCCAGCACCACCCAGCCGGCGAGGATCGCCCACACGATGGCGTCCACCCACCGCAGGGACGCCTCGGTGAAGATCCGGTCCTTCTTCACCAAGGTGAGCAGCTGCCAGGTGGCGACGACCACGACCTGCACGCACAGCACCCAGAAGACGGAGACCGCCGTCGCCGGCCAGCGCAGATACGCCATCTCCGGATCCTGCCGCGCCATATGCGCGAACTGCCCCGGCAGGGACATGGTCTGGAAGAGGACCAGGATCCCGAACAGCAGCACGAGGAACATGCGAAGAGGCGCGACGGCGCGTTGCCCTGTGATCATGCATCGAGTTTCGCGCGTTATCTATCGAAAGTCAATCGGTAGTTATCGAGGTTCGGTGGCTCGTGAGTGGCTTGCTTCGACGGTGGGAGCGATCTCGACGGGTGTCGGGGTCGACGATGGAGGAATCGGGACGCTCAACGTCCCGATTCCGCCATCGTCGCGAGGCCGCGCCGGTTCCGGACACGCCACTCACGACGAAGTGCCCAGGTCGAGGCGCATCAGCCAGCCAGCGCGGTTTCCGGTCCGAACGCGCCTTGGTCTCACCGATGAGTTCGAATCCCGCGGCGGCGAACAACCCGACGGTCCCGACGTGCGCAGCGGTGGAGTTGATCCGCTCTCCGCCGGGGTCGACGGGGTGGCCCTCGATGACGGGCGCGCCGTGCGACCGGGCGTAGGAGATCGCGCCGTCCAGCAGCGCGTGCGCGACGCCCTTCCGGCGGTGGCCGGAGCGGACCACGAAGCAGATGACCGTCCACGCCGGGGCGCCGTCGATCGGCGGAATCGTGCGGGAACGCGTCATGCGGTGCAGATCCGCACGCGGGCCGAGGCCGCACCAGCCGACGGGGGTGGTGCCGTCGTAGGCGAGCACGCCGGGCGCCGGGTCCGTCGCGCACAGACCGCGGACGTGCTCGGCGCGCTCCACGCCGCGCAACCGGCTGTAGTCCGCGGGTTTCGCGCGATAGGCGAGACGCCGGCAGGCGCGGCCGTTCCCGTTCGGGTTGAGGATCGTCGCGACGTCGTCGAACCGGTCGGCCGTCGCGGGGTGGATACGGAGCGCGGGCATACGTGGACATTGAAGCGGCATCCGTGACGGGTCCATGGGAAATCGCTCACCGAATTCGGTGACGGGAGTTGAATTTTCGTTGCGCGAAGGAATTCATCCGCCGGTAGCTCAGCCGTTGTCGCGCCGGGAGGCGTCTGCCAGGATGCTCGTGACCCGACCAGAAGGAGTGGTCCAGTGGCTTCTCGTCTCAATCCTTACATCAGCTTCGCCGGCGACGCCCGGCAGGCCATGGAGTTCTACAAGTCGGTGTTCGGCGGAGAACTGACGCTGAATACGTTCGGCGAGTCCGGGATGGCCGGTTCGCCGGTGGAGGACCAGATCATGCACAGCCAGCTCGATACGCCGAGCGGCTACACGATCATGGCGTCGGACACGCCGCCGGGAATGGAGCACGAACCGGGCACCAACCTGTCGGTCAGCCTCAGCGGTGATGACGGCGGGGAATTGCGCGGATACTGGGAGAAACTGTCCGCCGACGGCACGGTTTCGGTCCCGTTCGAAAAACAGATGTGGGGTGACGAATTCGGTGCCTGCACCGACAAGTTCGGCATCTCGTGGATGGTGAACGTCATCCAGTCCTAGAGCACCCGTTCGCCGCCGGTGAAACCGTGGTGAGGATTCGGCGGTTTCACCGGACGGCGTGATCAGAACGGGCGGAACCGGACGTCGATGGCGCCCTGTGGATCTCCCTGGCCGAGGCCGCGCAGCCGGATCGGCGGACCTCCAGGATTGTCGTAGAGCCGGATGCCGTCGCCGAGCAGGACCGGCGCGATGTGCAGGTCGATCTCGTCGATCAACCCCAGTTCGAGCAACTGACGGCCGATGTCCGGCGAGAACACCTCTAGGTTCTTCCCTCCGGCCGCTTCCAGCCCGATCCCGACCGCTTCGGCCGGTCCGCAGTTCCGGAAGGTGACCCCGTCCGTGGGCGTCGCGTCCTCTGGATGGTGGGTGAGAACGAACAGTGCCGAACGGGCGGATCCGGCTGAACGAAGTCTGGGTGCGGACCTGTGGGCGCGGAATGTCCGGTCCAGCGCGGCAACTCTGTCGAGGAGACAGTGTGGATTTTGGTGCGTTGGATGACCCGAAACCCACAGTCCCGCCTGGCCGGTCCGATCACGACCTCAGGGAGGGACCGAAACGTCCTTCGCCGCATCAGACGCGGCGAAGGGAGCCTCCAGCCCACCGCCCGCCCCGGCCACGAACGCGACATGGCCACCAGGCCCCATACGGCACCTCTCGCCCTTTTTCTATCGCCCGAATGGCCATCACGCGACCGAAAAGGGCAGCCGAGGGAGCTGAACGGCGCACGCCGAAAGGAGGATTTCACGGCGGGTTCTTTTCCAGTTATTCCGTCCACACCTTCTTCGGCCGCACATTCGCCCCAAGTCGACGATCAGCTCCGTAACTCTTCGTAATCGATCGCGAACAGCCGGACGCGACCTCGCTGATAGTGAATATCGGAGGGAATCGGCCTCATGAACATGTCCGGCTCGCCCGCCACCAGAGCTTCCTGCTCTTCTTTCAGATAGCCGAATCCCAGCGCGGTTTCGTCGAGTGAGAGTGAAAGGAACGCGATTCGCCCCACGCGGAACTTCGCTCTGTCCCGGACCAGTGACTCATGGGCGCGGGAAAGCTCCGAAGCATCTTTCTGGCGTCGTCCCCAGTCATCATTTTTCCATTATTCTCCGCTGTCCGTTCCCCAGTCACCCTTGGCGCCCATGGTGAAGGCGACGTAGAGGTACTCGTCGAGGACCTTCGCCAGGGACACGGGGCTGCCCACCAGGGCGGGGATGTCCTCCCCGCCGTGTCCCGCCTCCGCGATCACCGCGGCCGCCCAGTCGCGGCCGAGGCGGCGGTGCCTGCCGAACGCGGTGCCGTCACGGGCGCCGTGGAGAGCGGCCGCGATGGCGGCATCCCACGGCATTATCGTGTTGGGCCGCAACGCATACAGTGCCTTGGCCGCGGCGGTCGGACCCAGCGTGCGCCTCGTCCGTCCAGCTGAGACGACGACACCCGAGAGGTCCGCATACGCCATCGCGGCGGTGTCGATCCCCGCGTCCGTCAGGACGGCGAGGTCGACAGAGGGGAGAGTGGCGCCCCAGGTCTCCCACCAGGTCCGGATCCCCCGTCGAAGGGGGCGCGCTCGCCGTCCCGAGGGTATCGGATCCGGCATCCCCACGAGTTCAACCAGCGAAGAAGATTGTGCGATGTGCGGACTGTGACAGGTTGATCGCGGACCGCGTTTCTTCCCTGAACCGAAGCCATGAGGTGTCGGCATTCGTGAAGCCGTTGAACACTTCGGCGGCCCGCCGGAGTTCGGCGAGTGGCGGCAGGGCGTCAGGCATGGGCGAACCCTATCCGGTGCCACCAAGGGGGTGAATTTCCGCGTCCAGCTATTGGACTTTGTACATTGAGTCACCTATTTGTATCTGCTGCATGGTTCATTGGTCCTTTAGGGTTGCGACCAGGAAGGTCACAGGGGTGGCGGTCACGCAGCGCGATTGCGTTACCCCATCCAGGGGAGGAGATGGCATGGGCAGACCCGAGCGACCGTTGGACGGTACAACCGGTCCGATCGCCGCATTCGCTCACGATCTGCGCGTCTTGAGGAACCGAGCGGGAAATCCCAGCTATCGGGGACTCGCGAGGACGGCACTGTTCGCACCTTCCGTGCTGTCCAGCGCGGCCAGCGGCCATCGGCTGCCCACGCTCGCCGTGACCTTGGCGTTCGTCTCCGCGTGCGGTGGAGATCGCGCGGCGTGGGAACGGCGTTGGCGAAGTGTCGCCGGGCAGACCGGGAACGGTGTCGAGGTCCGGGAGGAACGTGCGCCCACCCCACCCCAGGCCGAAGTTCCGCCGGATGGCGCGCACACGTTGTCATCCGGCGTCATCCGCCTCGTCCGTCCGGCTCAGCTGCCCATGGGGTCGAGAACTTTCGTCGGCAGGGAACGGGATCTGGCCGGGGCCGCCGGGATGATCGGCGCGACCGGTCCGGTCAAGGTGCCGTTGCTCGTCAGCGGACCGATCGGCGTGGGGAAGACGGCGTTCGCCTTGCGGCTGGCCGAAGAGGTGGCGGCGGACTTCCCCGACGGGCAGCTCTACGCCGATCTGGGGGGCGGCGGAACCGGTGGCCGGTCGGCCGACGGGATCGTGCGCGGTTTCCTGCGCGCGCTCGGCGTGCCGGCACATCTCGTTCCCGACGACCCGATGCAGCGGATCGGGCTCTACCGGTCCCTGCTCGCGGAACGCAGATTGTTCGTGCTCCTCGCGGGCGTCAGCGACGAGGGGCAGGTGCGGCCGCTGCTGGGCCAGGCCCCGCACAGCCAGGTCGTGGTGACCAGCCGCGCCCGGCTGCTCGGGCTGGAGGATACGAACCGGATCGAGCTGGACACGTTCTCCCGCAAGGAATCACTGGCTTTGATCGGCAGGATCGCCGGACAGGGCCGGGTGCGGTCGGAACAAGACGCCACCGACACGATCGCCGAGTTGTGCGGGGATCTGCCGTTGGCGATCAACATCGTCGGCCGCAAGATCGCCGCACGTCCGGAATGGGCGATCGCGTACACGGCGGGCCGGCTCGCCGATCGCGAACGGCTCATGGACAGTCTCTGCGTAGGCGACGTCAACGTCCGGGACCGGTTCACCGCGGCGTATGAACGGTTGTCGGCCACCGAACGGGAGGCCATTCAGCACTTCGGGCGGAGCGGGGCGGGCTGGACGACGTCGATCGGCGTCGCCGCGGCGATGGGCATCATGATCGAGACGGCCGACGAACTCCTCGAATCCGTGGTGGACGCCGGACTTCTCCAGCGTGCCAACGTCGCCGGCCGTTACGCGGTCTCCCGGTTGGTCAGCGCCTTCGCCGCCGAACGGCAACGGGAACCGCGCCCGTTCGCCGCCGCCGTCCCGATGGTGCGCCGCAGGGCCAGGAAGAACGCGTTCGAATCGCTGCGCCGCGAGGCCGTGCGCACCCTGCCGGGTGGCTCGTCCGAAGGGTGAACGGGCCGCGCGGCTTGAATGAGTCGACGAATGAAGGCGAGCGAAAATTCGCTGACACAACGCTGATGACGCGGGCGGCGGGCATGCTCGACTCCCATCTGCACCTCCCTCGGGATGGCGCCCGCGGCCGTCGGCCAGGAGAACTACTCCCTGGTGTGAGAAGGGAACGTCGGTGACTTCTACCGGAGCGACGAACGCGGTGCGGCCACGCACCTGCGGCACGTGCTGACCGACCCCGGCGCGAAGTACGCATACCTGTTCGCGCCGGCGGACCAGGTTTTCCCGCTGGGTAAAGGGAAGTTCCGGTTCAACGACGCCGGCAAGCAGCTGACGCGGGCCGGGTTCGCCGAGCCCGGCCCGCTCACCCCGGACGAGCAGAAGACCATCGATTCATCCTCGACCGCGACGGCATCATCGTCGGTCCGTCCAAAGAGGATGTCCTGGTCCCATCTGTACAACGCGGGTGTCCGGTCGCAGGAATACCGCAACGCGGCGGTGAAGCATTCGCAGGTCCAATCCGGCCGTCCTGGGGCTGAACTGCGTGCGCCAGGACGGCAACAAGGACGCCGTCACCTACTACGCCGAGGGCCGGGACATCTCCGCCGCGCGGACGTGTTCTCCGACCTCGTGCCGATCATCTCCGGGCCGGCCGTCTCGCCGGAAGTGGCGATGTCGGCCAACGGCGTGGTGGGGGATCCGTCGAGGCGGAACGGGCGCTCGAGGAACGGCAGCGGGTCTGCCGCGAGGTCGCGCATCAGGTCGAATTGGAGCCGGACACGGCGCTGCTGATCGACAACCGGAAAGGCCTGCGCGCGGTCGCAGTTCTTCGCGCGGCACAACGGGCGGGACCGGTGGTTGCAGCGGACCTACATCCGCCGGAGCCTGTGGACGATCCGGTATCGGGGCACGGCCGAAGACCGGCGAGTGCACTGAGGTCTCCGCGGATGCAGGCGTAGATGAGGCGCAGGTGACAGGAGGTGTTGCGAAAGTGGCTTTCGCGACGCTTGCCCCGGGGCGCACCGGCTCGTGGTGCCGTGGTCGCGTGGGAGCGCCGCGGCGATGAAACCTCGCCCCTCGCGCACCCCCGACCATCCAGCGCGACACCTCCGTCAGCCTCGAGCACTTCCCGGCGACAGGCCATGTCGGCGGGAAGTGCTCGGGGCCGTCTCCGTTCCCCGTTCCCCGTTCCCCGTTCGTCGTCGGTCGGACAGCGGTCCGGTGGCAGCCAGTCCGAACCGATCACCACATCGTCGTCGAGGAAGGCGATCCACTCGGTCTCGGCGCGCCGCCAGCCGGCGTTACGGGCCGCGGCCGGACCGCGTCCGCCGGAACGGACCACCTCGACCTCCGTACTGGACGGGAGAAGCCGCAAATCGTCGCCGCCGGGCCGGTCGTCGGCGACGACGATTCGCGCGAGCCGGGGTTCGCCGGCGGCTTCGATCACGGCCAGGAGGCTATGGAGGTTCTCCCAGCGGGTGCCTCAGCCGCAAACGCCGGTCACGCCGGGATCGCGTCGGTCTTCCGCTGCCACGAGCGATGTTCGCCCAGTTGCGCGAAGAACGAGGCGAGGAAGCCGTCGGGCAAGGTCGCCTCGGCCGCCGTGGTGGTCACCACGCCTTGGTCGACGAGAGTTTCGGCGTCGTCGGCCAGCTTCGACGTCACCCCGGCCCGGCGCAGCAGGTTCAAACCGGAGCCGAACGCGGCCACCGGTTTGCCGTGCTTGTACGCCTCGGCGACGAAATGCACCGCGTACCCGTCGCGTTCGAGGATGTCGATCGCACCCGGGCCACACGGAACGATGACGGCGTCGTAGAGCACCGAAGCCATGGTGTTGAGCTGCCGGTCGGGCCGCAGGGGATCCCCTTCGCCACCCGGCCGGAGTTCGGCCTCGGTCGGTGCGAGGACCTCGGCGATCGCACCCTGTTCCGTCAGCGCTTCGACCACGCGGCCGACGCCGATCGTGTCCACGCCGTCGGCGGCGAGGACGGCGATCTTCCGGCTGATCGGGGGGACGGGGGGCTGGTTGAGCTGGGAAAGCGCGGGAGAGGAACGGTCGTGGTGGGGTGTGGCCGGGGCGGCGGGCACGCTCACCCCGATCCCTTCGGCGACCTGGACCGCCAGGTCGTGGTCGACGTTGTTGAGCTCGGTGATCGTCCGTGCCCGGATCTCCCGGTCCTCGACCTTGCCGAGTTCGAACCGGAACGCGGCGACGATGTGCTCTCGTTCGACGGGAGACATGCTGTTCCAGAACAACGTCGCCTGGCTGTAGAAGTCCTTGAAGCTTTCGCTGCGCTCGCGGATCTTGTGGCCCGACACGGCTTCGGTGTAGTGGCGGAAGACGCCGGAATCGGCGATCGCCGGGCAGCCGCCGCCGAGCGAGTTCGGGAAGTAGCTCGTCCGTCCCTTGTGGACGTTCTGCTGGCTGTACCCGTCGCGCTGGTTGGTGTGCACGTTCGCGATCGGCCGGTTCACGGGGATCTGGGAAAAGTTCGGGCCGCCGAGCCGGATCAGCTGCGTGTCGAGGTACGAGAAGTTCCGTGCCTGCAACAGCGGGTCGTTGGTGAAGTCGATGCCGGGGACGATGTTCGCGGTGTGGAAGGCGATCTGTTCGGTCTCGGCGAAGAAGTCATCGGGATTGCGGTCGAGGACCATCCGTCCGACCGGCCGCACGGGCACCTGTTCCTCGGGGATGATCTTCGTGGCGTCCAGCAGGTCGAAGTCGAAGTCGTGCTCGGCGTCCTCGTCCACGAGCTGGACGCCCAGTTCCCATTCCGGGTACTGCCCGGACTCGATCGCGTCCCACAGATCACGGCGGTTGAAGTCGGGGTCCTTGCCCGCGATCTTCTGGCATTCGTCCCACACCAGGGAATGCGTGCCGAGCACGGGCTTCCAGTGGAACTTCACGAAGGTGCCCTTGCCGTCGGCGTTGACGAACCGAAAGGTGTGGACACCAAAGCCCTGCATCATCCGGTAGCTGCGCGGCAACGCGCGGTCGGACATGAGCCAGAGCACCATGTGCAGGCTCTCCGGTTGCAGCGAAACGAAGTCCCAGAACGTGTCGTGCGCCGACTGTGCCTGCGGGATCTCGTTGTGCGGTTCCGGTTTCACCGCGTGCACGAAGTCGGGGAACTTGATGCCGTCCTGGATGAAGAACACCGGCATGTTGTTGCCAACGAGGTCGTAATTGCCCTGCCGGGTGTAGAACTTGGTCGCGAAGCCGCGGACGTCGCGCACGGTGTCGGCCGAACCGCGTGAGCCCGCGACGGTGGAGAACCGCACGAACACGGGGATCTTCTCGCCGCTGGTGAGGAATTCGGCGACCGTGTAGTCGGACAGGGCGTCGTCGTAGGCCTCGAAGAAGCCGTAGGCGCCCGCGCCGCGCGCGTGCACGACACGTTCGGGGATGCGCTCGTGGTCGAAATGCGTGATCTTCTCGCGGGCGTGGAAGTCCTCGAGCAGCGTCGGGCCCCGGGAGCCCACCGTCAGTGAATCGTTCGTGTGATCGACCCGGACACCCTGCTGTGTCGTCAGCGCGGATCCTTCCGGATCGACGCGGCTGCCGTCCAGTTGTTCGTCCTTCGCGTCTTCTCGATGCTTTGCCACAGATCTCGCCCTTCGTGGTGGTGGATTCCCTCGCGGCTACCCCGGCACCGTTTCCGCGAAACCGCCACGTGTGCGAGGCGGCGACACCGGGTAACCGGCGTGCGGAACTTCGAGGAGGTGCGAATGACGACGGTGGACCGGCCTTTCGTGCTGGAAATCCGCGACCCCGCCGACGACAGTCTCGTCGGCAGCGTGAAGCCGGTGACACCCGATGGGGTGACGACGGCGATCGACGTGGCGAAACGCTTGTCCCCGGGTCGGGCCGCCACACCGGCCGCCGAACGCGGGGTCGCGGTGAAGGACGGTCTCGCGGCCACGGTGCTCACCGGCTACGGGCCGGAACTGCTCGACGAGATGACCCAGACCAAGGTCGTCCACCTGGCACCTCCGGGGCCGTGATGGACCTCCGGAGTAAATGGACGGCGCCGTTCGCCTGGGTCGCCCGGGCGTTCCGGGTTCCGGGGGAAGAACGCCGGAGTCTCATCCAGACCACGAAAGCCGCCGCGGCCGCGGTGATCGCGTGGATCATCGCGACGTCGGTTCTACGGCTGCCCCAGCCCTTTCTGGCGCCGTATGCGGCGGTGTTCCTGGTGCAGGCCACCGTCTACCGCTCGTTGCGCGGCTGGGCGCAGCAGGTCGGCGCGGTCGGTGTGGGGGTGCTGCTCGCGGCGGGCGCCGGTCAGCTCATTCCCTCGATGACGGTGGCGCTCGGACTGGTCGTCTTCATCGGCTTGCTGATCGGCACCTGGCGGGGTTTCGGCGATTCGGGGGTCTGGGTCGGGATCACCGGCATGCTGCTGATCTCCTACGGCAACGCGACCGAACCCATCCTGCTGGCCGACAGACTGCTGGAAACCGCGCTGGGCGCGGCGATCGGCGCGGTGCTGAACGCGGTGATCCTGCCCCCGCTGCACGGCGAAAGCCTCCGTACGGCGTCCTCCCGGCTGGCTTCGGCCATCGCCGACCTCCTCGACGAAACCGCGGCACTGGTCCGCGACGGTGAGCCACCCGAGGCGACCGAAGTCCTGCACGACCGCGTGGGCGATGTCGGCAGCCTGGTCGCGGAGGCGGAGGACGCGATCGGCTGGACCAGGGAAGGCCGGTACCTGAACCTGCGCAGGCGGCGTGAGACGGGGGAGGAGTCTCTGTCGAACCTCATCTCCCTGTGGCAGCCGCTCGCCCAGCTGATCGACGCGGTGAGCGAAGCCGCCCGGAGCGAGCAGCCGTTCCGGCATCCCGGCGAATACGCGCGCGGGGTGGTCGGCGACCTGCTCGAAACACTCGCCGAAGTGGCTCGGTCGGGTGACACGGACAAGCTCGATCGATGCCGTGAGCTGCTCGACGAGATCGACCAGCTGCTCCTCACGCCGACGGACGAGGTCACCACCTCGATCGGACTGGGCGCGATGGCGTTGCCCGCCCGCCGTCTCGTCCAGCGCCTCCGCGCCGATTAAGCCGGGGCGGCGGCGGGTAACCGTACCCATGACCAGCAGTGGTAAGCGGATCGTGGTCACCGGCGCCACCGGTAACGTCGGGACGGCGGTGGTACGCGCGCTGGGTTCCGACCCCGAGGTCGAATCGATCGTCGGCGTGGCGCGGCGCCCCAGTCGCTGGGAGAGCCCGAAAACCGAGTTCGTCACCGCCGACGTCGCGCGTGACGACCTCCGCGCCGTATTCGACGGGGCCGACGTGGTGATCCACTTGGCCTGGCTCTTCCAGCCCACGCACCGGCCCGAGATCACCTGGCGTTCCAACGTGCTGGGTTCGATCCGGGTTTTCGAAACCGCTCAGGCGATGCGAGTGCCGGCGCTGGTGTACGCGTCGTCGATCGGGGCGTACTCGCCGAGGGACGACGACCACCCGGTGACCGAGGACTGGCCGACCCACGGCTCGCCGAATGCGGCGTACACCCGTGAAAAAGCTTATGTGGAAAGGGTTCTCGAAGCGTTCGACCGCAGTCATCCGCGGCTGCGGGTGGTGCGGCTGCGCCCGGGATTCCTCTTCCAGAAGGCCGCCGCACCCGAACAACGCCGTCTCTTCGGCGGCCCGTTCGTACCGGGTAAGCTCTTGCGGCCGTCGCTGATCCCGGTGCTCCCGGACATCCCGCAGCTGAGGATCCAGACCGCGCACACCGACGATGTGGCCGACGCGTACCGTCGCTGCGCGCTCCAGGATGTCAAAGGCGCCTTCAACATCGCCGCCGATCCGGTGCTGGACACCCGTGCGCTCGCGCGGATCTTCGGCGCCAAGCCGGTGAAGGTCCCGGCGGTCTTCGTCCGGCGCGCGCTCGCCGCGGCCTGGTCGCTGCACCTGATCCCGGCCACGCCGGGGCTTTTCGACGCTGTCCTGCACCTTCCGGTGATGGACTGCACGCGCGCCAGGGAAGAACTGGGCTGGACGCCGCGATACTCCTCGGAGGACGCGATCGAAGCGTTCATCGAGGGGCTGCGGGAAGGCGAGGGATTTCCGACCGAACCACTGAGAGCCGACGTCGGCAGGGGCCACGAACTGGCCACCGGAGTAGGGGAGCGGCCGTGAACGAGAAGGAACTGCTGCACACGCTGACCAAGGTCGTGTCCACTTTGGACAAGACATCGGTGCGGTTCGCCGTCGCGGGCGGCCTCGCGGTGTACGCGAGGGGCGGGCCGCCGTCCGACCACGACGTCGACCTCTTCCTCAAGCACGAAGACATCCCCGAAGCGACGAAAGCCCTGGAAGCCGCGGGGCTGAGACGGGTGCACCCGCCCGAGGACTGGCTCACCAAGGTCTACGACGGGGACTGCCTCGTCGACCTGATCTTCCGGCCCAACCATCGTCCGGTCACCGACGAGATGCTCGACCGCGCTTCGCTCATGCGGGTCGGGGCGACCGCCGCGCTCGTGCTCAACGGGACCGATCTGCTCGTCGACAAAGTCCTCGTCCTCAGCCCGCACCGGTGCGATTTCGGCCCGCTGCTGCGGATCGCCCGCGACCTCCGTGAACAGGTCGACTGGCACCGGGTGGCGGAAGAGACCGCCGAATCCCCGTACGCGTGGTCGTTTTTGACCCTGCTCGCGGCACTGTCCATCATCGACGGAAAGGAGCTCCCGATGTCCGCGGAAGCACCCCAGTATCTGGTCGCCAGGCTGACCAAGACGCTGGCCGAAGATCCGAGGACCGCCGAACTCGGCGTGCACGTCACCGTGCGCGGCGACCAGGTCCGGCTCGGCGGCGAGGTCGCGTGCGCCAACCGCAAGGCCGACATCGAGGCGGTCGTCTGTGAACACATCGCGGCCGAACTGGTGCACAACGACGTCCGGCTGGCCGACGTCCGCGAACCGGCGCGCGCCGAGGAGATCCGGTGATCCGGGTCGCCGCGGTCGGGGACGTCCACCTCGGGGAAGACAACCGAGGCCTGCTGCGGCCGGCACTGGACAACATCGCCGAACACGCCGACGTGCTGCTGCTCGCGGGTGACCTCACCCGGCACGGCAGCATCGAGGAAGCCAGGGTGGTGGCCGACGAGTTCGCCGGGCTCGACGTCCCCGTGGTGTCGGTGCTCGGCAATCACGACTACCACTCGGACGCGGCCGAGACGGTCAGCGGACTGCTGGAGGAAAGCGGGATCACCGTCCTCGAAGGCACTTCCACCACGGTGGAAGTGGAAGGCGGGAAACTCGGTGTCGCCGGGGTGAAGGGTTTCGGCGGCGGGTTCGCGGGCAAATGCGCGAGCCGGTTCGGCGAACGCGAGATGAAGGATTTCGTCGAGCACACCATGGCGTCCGCGAAACGGCTCCGCACCGCTCTGGAAGGGCTCGAACCCGAGCGACCCGACGTGATCGTCGCGCTGACGCACTACTCGCCGATCCCCGGCACCCTGCACGGCGAACCGCCGGAGATCCACCCGTTCCTGGGGTCTTATCTGCTGTGCGAGCCGATCGACGACGCCCAGGTGGCGCTCGCGGTGCACGGGCACGCGCACTACGGCTGCGAGCAGGGGGTCAGCCCGGGCGGGGTTCCGGTGCGCAACGTCGCCCAGCCGGTGATCCGCGCGGCGTATGCGACGTACGTTCTCGAACCCGCGAAAGTGCCGGCATGAGAGAGCGATTCCACGGTCAACTGAGCGTCCTCGGCGACCGCCTGTCGAGTATGTGCGGCATGGCGTGCGAGGAACTGCGGCTGGCCAACCGGGTCTTTCTCGATCGGGACGCCGAGGCCGTCGCCGAGTTGGCGACGGTCGAGGCGAAGCTGAACGCGGCACGGACCGCATGCGAGGAGGAGGCGCAGAAACTGCTCGCACTGCAGGCACCGGTCGCGCGGGATCTGCGGACCGTGCTCGCGGCGGTGTACTGCGCCGACCGGCTGGAGCGGATGGGCGACCTCGCCCAGCACATCGCCGAGCAGGCCGAGCGAGCGCCGGAATTCGCCGTCCCCGACGTACTCGCCGGACGATTCGGTGAGATGGCCGGGCTGGTCTGCTCGATGGCGGAAGACCTCGGTGTGGCGATCGAGGGACAAGCGGCGGCGGTGTTCCCTTCGCTGGCCCGGTCCGATCAGCGAGTCGACGCGCTGTACGAGGAGCTGATGACACTGGTCACCGCGCCGGACTGGACCGACGGTGTCGCGCCCGCGATCTCGGTGACGCTGCTGGCGCGGTTCTACGAGCGGTTCGCGGACCAGGTCGTCTCCGTGGCACGGCGGGTGGACTTCGCGCTCACCGGGGAACTGCCCGAATCGTCCGTGCGGGATGTTCCAGCCTCACTGACGCGCTGACACCACCGGCGGCGTTCCGTGAAGGCCTCCTTGAGGGACCCAGAGTCCCTCAAGGAGGCTTTCACGGACTTGCCGACGCGGGAAGCCAAGCGAACGTCAGGTTCGGCGGTCCTCCAGCGCGTCCCGGATCTTGTCGACGAACGCCGTTCCCGGCGCCAGGATCCGGTTCGCCGGCGGGCGGTCGGGTGCGGCGGGATGCGGCCGGGTCGGCGCGATCTTCTTGGCCCGCAACACTTTCTCGCCAAGCTCCCGCAGGTCTTCCGGTGAGCAGGCGGCCTGCAGTTTCGGCAGCAGGTCGCTTTCTTCCTCTTCGATGTGGTGCCGGACGTCCTCGATCAACTTGCCGACCAACTCGTCGAACCGTTTGTCCGTCGGTTCCAGGCCGATGAGGTCGTTCATCACCCGCTCGGCTTCGGCGTGCTCCTCGAGCTCGTGGTCAGCGACCTCGTCGCCGTCGGGGAGGCGCTTCCGCGCGGCGGGGTACATGTGCTGCTCTTCCGCGACCGAATGCCGGACGAGTTCGGCGATCAGATGGTCCGCGAGGTCCTTGCGGTGCTGATCACCGCCCTTGCCCGACTCGAGTTCTTTGAAGATCCGTTCGAAGGCCCGGTGATCCTCGGTGATCACCGAGACGAGGTCGTGTTTCGGGGTGGTGGTCATGGACACTCCTGTCCGTGGTCGTCAGTCCGACATCTCACGGATACCCGCCGTCCCCGGTCCACTCACCCGGATTCGTCGGTGGCGTGACGCGGTGCGCCGACGGGTTTGGATTCCGGCGCACCCGGAGTCATGACGCGGGGTACTGGGTCTCCCGCAGCAGATTCGCCAGATGGACGGCGTTGCGCGCCAGGGTCGAGTTGGTCGATTCGACCGCTTCCGGCGTTTCGTCGAGGTCGTTGTAGTCGCCGCCTCGCATCGCCTCACCGTTCCAGTAGGTCCCGCCCTGGGCGGGCACGGTGAAGCCGACGTCGTTGAGGGCCTGGAACAGGTCGGCCGTGATCTTGTGCGCGCCGTCTTCGTTGCCGACGACGGCGGTGACCCCGACCTTGCCGAACATGGCGGGCCTGCCCTCGTCGTCCGTTTCGGACAGTTCGGCGTCGAGCCGTTCTAGCACGCGCTGCGCCACACTGGACATGTGGCCGACCCAGGTCGGCGTCGAAATTAGCAGGATGTCGGCGGCCTCGATCTTGCGGCGGATCTCCGGCCAGGCGTCGCCGTCGCCCATGTCGGCCTCCACTCCCGGTTTGACGTCGTGGTCGACCACGCGCACGAGTTCACCGGTGGCGCCGCGTTCGGCCAGCTTGTCGAGGAGTTGCTGGGCGATCAGCGCGCTGCTCGAAGGCGCGGGCGACGGTTTGAGCGAACACACCAGTGCGAGGGCCTTCAACGGCTGGGTCATCATGTCCTCCTGTTCGGATGGGTACCGAGCCCCATATGGGTGAAGCGACGGACGCCGGGTCCAGGAGATTCCTGGCGTCGACGACAACGGCGCTTTCGGTGGCGGCGAGGGCAGGCGAATCGCGCAGATCCCAGGTCCGCGCCTTGAAGGCCAGCCCGAGCAGCCCGATACGGGTGCCCGAGAGCGAGCCGTCCGAAACACGCGGTGATCGCGCGGCGGATCTGCCGCACCACGGCCGCGTGCTGGCGGGCGTCGATCTTCTGGCGCCATGGAGGATGCCGAAGTCGACGCCCCGCGTGTTCGGCGGTCCGCAGTAGCGCGGCGGTGTCCTTGGGCAGGCGCGAGCCGCCCCAGCCCGGGCCGGGACGGCGAGGACGTTCACATAAAGGCACTTTGCCGACGCAGCCCACTTGATGCCCGAGCTGAGTGAAGTACGCGGCGCTCGTGAGCGCGACGTAGCCGGTACCGACGCGCGGGTCGCCAACGTCCCGTAGCGCTCCCCGGTGCAGTCGGGGTAAACGACGCGGCGGAAAGCCCAGGACATCGCTACGGAGCGAAGAATCTCTCGTGGGATCCGGCGGTCTTGGCGACATTCGCGTGTCCAGACCCGGGACACGCGTGATTGGAGGGCGAACACGCCGGAGGGCACGTGACGCGGGTTCAGAAACAGGCGGCCGGGTACGGCCCGGAACGCTACCGCGAGAACCACGGGGTCGTGCGCGGGAATCCTTCCGTCATCGGGACCTACGGAGCCCTGCCGAGTTCACGGCGGGCGCGGGAGATGTCCGGGCAGCGGCGGGCCGGATCGTCGAAGCGAGAACGAACCGGGTGCCGTCGCGTTCGGCGATGTCCAGCGCCGGTTCGGTGCCGTACGAGCCCGTGCGCGGCGTCTCGAGCGGGGAGGCGGAAGTAGTCGCGAGGCGAGGCAGCGGGCGCCTAGTGGAAGACGACCTCGAACGGGCCCGGCGTGGTCACGGGAGAGGAGCCGGAACCTGGCCGGTCGAGGAGTCGCGCCACATTCGCCGTGACGACCGTGGCGAAATCGTCGGCTGCGACGACCTCCGTGCCCGCATTCGGTAATCGTTCGTTCAGTTGCGAGCCCACGAAACCTGCCCCCGGGTCCCCAGCGCTCTGTTCATGGCGACGGGCTACCCAGAGCGGGCGCCGAAAAAACCGTGTGAACCTGGAGATGCCGGGTAAGCCTTTATCATGCGTGCATTGGTGATCGGCTGGGCGAGTTTCCGCCACGGCGAGGCGACCGCAGGGGACGTCCTCAGTATGCGAAGGGTCGACGAGGCGCTATCCACCATGGGGTTGCCGCATGATGTGGCCTGGGGTCCGGTCTACCGGCCGGACGACGTGAATTACGAAGAGGTGGATCCGGCGCGGTACAGCCACGTGGTGTTCGTCTGCGGGCCCGCGCACGGATGGCAGATACGGGAGGTGCACCGCAGGTTCGCGCATTGCCATCGGATCGCGGTCGGGGTCTCGGTGATCGATCCGGAGGACGACACGGTCACGGGCTTCGACGAGGTGTTCGCGCGGGATCACGACGGGCTCGGCACGCCGGATCTCTCCCTGGGCGTGCCGACCGGCGAAGTGCTGGTGACGGGGGTGATCCTGGCACCACCGCAACCGGAGTACGGCGAATCCGGCCACCATTCGGAGGTGCACACCTCGGTGCAGAAGTGGATCGCCGGGGTCGACTGCGCCAGGGTGCCGCTCGACACCCGGCTGGCGTCGTCGGACTGGGAGCGTTGTGAGACACCGGATCAGTTCATGTCGATCCTGTCGCATCTGGATGTCGTGGTCACGACGCGGCTGCACGGGCTGGCGCTGAGTCTTCAGGCGGGGGTGCCCGCGCTGGCGATCGACCCCGTCGAGGGCGGTGGCAAGGTCACCGCTCAGGCGGACGCACTCGGCTGGCCCGCCCTCGTCCGGGCCGAAGAAGCGGGTGATCGGCAGGTGCTCGACTCCTGGTGGCGCTGGTGTTCTTCGGTGCAGGGCCGGGCGGTGGCCGCACTCCGCGCGCTGCCCGCGGACAACGGTCTCGTGCGGGACATGGTGAAGGCGCTCAAATCCCGCCCGGTGCGATGAACACGGCCAAGTGGAGCCGGCGCTGACCGAGGACCCCATCACCCCGGAGACGCGGTATCCGCCGGATCGGCTCCCCGGTCCGGCCCTGCTGGGCATCAGGGCAGGCCTGTCGGCCGTCCGGCACCCGCGGCGCCGTCAGCTCGGCATCGTCCTGCGCCGGATGATCGCGGCGCCGCGTTCGGCGCCTTTCGATCGGGCGACGTTCGCGGCGGTGGCCGAGCTGGAGGAGCCCCAGCGGAACTCGGTCGCGCGGCGTTACGCCGGGTGAGCCGGGTCCTGCCGGCAAATGGACGGCACACGCGTGTCTGAAGCCGGATCTCACGAGTTCGGCTTCTGGGCACGCGCGACCCAGCGCAGGCCGATGTCCGTGAAGGCCTCCTCGAGGGACTCTGGGTCCCTCAAGGAGGCCTTCACGGACTGATCACGGAGCAAGCGCGACCCAGCGCAGAGGACAGTCAGGAAGGCGAGGCGGCCGTCGCCACTTCCTTGTCTCCGCTCAGAACGCGTCCGTAGGCGCGCAGGGTGTCCTCCGCCACCCGGTCCCACGAGTACCGCGCCCGCACCCTGTCGGCCCCGGCGATCCCGAACGTCTCGCACGCCGATGCGTCACTGAGAAGCCGCCGCAGCGCTCCCGCCAGTTCCTTCGGACTGCGCGGCGGGACCAGCAGTCCCGTGACGCCGTCGACGACGGTGTCGGTCAGTCCGCCGACCGCGGTCGCCACGACCGGGACTCCGCAGGCCATCGCTTCCAACGCCACGATGCCGAAAGGTTCGTACCAAGGCGTGCAGACCACCGCGTCGGCCGAGCGCAGGAGCGCTGGCAGCTGTTCGCGCGACACCAGCCCCGGCAGGCGCACGCGGTCGGTGACACCTGCCCCGTCGGCGATCGCGAGCAGCCGCCGCACCTCCGGAGCCTCGGTGAGCGGACCCGAATCCGGACCGCCCGCGATGACCAGTTCCGTGTCCGGTAGCGAGACCAGCGCGGCGATGGCGAGGTCGAAACCCTTGCGCGGCACCAGTTTTCCGACGCTGACGATCCGGTGGGCGGCCGTGCGGGGAGCACGCTCGCCGTCCGGGGTGAACTTGGCCGGGTCGACTCCACAAGGGACGACGGAGACACGTGAACGCGGCACGCCCATCCGCACGAGTTCGGAGACCTCGTCCGAGCACGTCGCGATCACCCGGTCGGCCTGTTTGGCGATCATCCGTTCGAGCCGGATCCGCTCAGGCGGACTGGTGTCCTGTTTGCCCTGATAGCGCTGTTTCACCACACCCAGCGCGTGAAAGGTCTGGATCACCGGGATTCCGAGATCCTTCGCCGCGAGAACCGAAGCCAGGCCGGACATCCAGAAATGCGCGTGGACGACGTCCGGCCGGTCCTTGGCCCAGCGGGAACGCAGCACCCGGCCGAACTCTCCCATATGCGGCAGCAGCTCGTCCTTCGGCAGTTTCCGGGCCGGCCCCGCCGCGACGTGGACGACGCGGTAGCCGTCGGGCGTCTCGACCGTTGCCGGGACGCGCCGGTTCTCCCGGCGCGTGTAGACGGTGACGTCGTGTCCCTGCCTGCTCAACGCGGTGGAAAGCTCGGCCACGTGGACGTTCCGCCCGTCGGCGTCGGCTCCGCCGAGAACGGCGAGAGGGCTGGCGTGCTCGGAAACCATCGCGATCCTCATCGGACTCCTTCCCGCCGCGGTCGGCGAAGTCAAGCGGCCACCTCTGCCAGCAGGGTGTCCCAGCGCTCGAGGAACGCCTCGAGCCCGTAGTGGCTCAAGGCGAACTCACGTGCGGATTTTCCCGCCCGCACGGCGAAATCGGGTTCATGGATCAGCTCGCGGTAGGCCTTCGCGAGCCCGTCGATGTCCGTGGAGACCTCGAGTAACGACAGGCCGCGCAGGTCGCCACCGGGACGCAGCGCGGGATGACGGCCGTCGAGATCCTCGCTGCCGATCCCGTACAGGCCGACCGGCGCGACGTCCGCGAAGACGGGCAGGAGGTCGCTGCCGGTGATCCGCCCTCGCCGCGCAGGTTCGTTGATCAGGGCCACGCCGTGCGGCAGCTCCCCGGTGTAGCGTTCACCCGGATCGGGGATCCCGTGCGGGACGACCACCGTGGGGGCGAGACGGGAGTCCCACATCAGGTCGTTGAAGTGGGTCACGTGGACCAGCCGGATGTCGTCACGGTCGGCCAGCGGATGCCGGGTGGTGGCCGCGTGCTCCCGGGGCGGGTCGTGCTCCACATAGACGGCGGGCACCTCCTTACCGGGGCGGCGGCGCAGCCATCGCGCGGCCAAGTGGACCTCTATGTCGAGATCCTTCAGTTCGTCGACCGGTACCTCTTCGGCGCAGGACCACTCATGGACGCTGAGTCCCCGTCCCCACGGGCCGTGCCACAGAAGGATCCGGAGCGGGGCCGCTTTCGTCATATCCGCAAGTTGCCCGTGGTGGACGGCCTAAACGTTCTCCGCGGTCTTACTTTGGTTCCGGCCGGAAACCCGCGTGGCCACGATTCCCACCGCGAGTGCCGCGAGCGCGGTCAGCGCGTGGAGGATGTTGTCGGCCCAGCCGAAATTGACCGCGTCACCGGCTAAATCGGTACTCGCCGAGAGAATGCCGAATGCGGTCAGACCCGTGAATGCCACGAAAGCCAGCCAGCTGTAGGCCGGGATCGCGGATGCTCTGAACACCGCGACCAAGCCGAGGAAGCCCAGCAGGGTACGGATTACATTGAGCATTCCGGTCGCGCTGAAGATCCATAATGTGTTCTCGCCGGCCTGATTCGCCTCGGGAAGGAAGAAGAAGCCGAGCACACCCACTATGAGGTGAACCAGTGCGATGACCAGTACCACCGCCCGCAGCGGGGAGCCTGCCGTACGTCGGTTCATCGGGAACGCCTCCGTTTCGCCACCAAGTTCGTCGAATACCCCAAGATGACGTCGTGAAACGCCCCCGGCCAGTGGAAGCCGGAGGCGATTCGGACGCGATGGTCAACCCGATTGCGGGTCGGTGTCGTCGTGGGGGTCACCGGACGACGTGCCCTGTTCTCCTCGCACCTCTTCGCGATCTTGCTCGTCTTGCTCGTCCCCGCTCCGGGACTTGTGCTGGTGGGAATCGGCATCCATGGCGCTTCTCCTTCAGTCGCTTTCCCTGCGGCTACCCCTTCGGCCCCGTTTCAACCCTGGCACGCCAGGCCTTTGTGGACGTTTGGCGCCACACGACCGGGGTAATCCCGGGCAACAACGGTGAACCGGAGGGGACATGACCGCGATCTCCAGTGCAGCGATTCCACTCGCCCCTGCGCGGCCGAGGCTGCTGCGGCCACCGGGCGTCTATCGCCCGCAAGACGACACCTGGCTACTGGCGAACGCGTTGAGCGCGTCGGGAATGCCTTCCGGAGCGAGAGTTCTCGACCTCTGCACCGGGACAGGGGCGCTCGCGCTGACGGCGGCGGCGCACGGCGCGGGGTCCGTGACCGCCGTCGACATCTCCCGGCGGGCGCTGGCCACGGTCTGGGTCAACTCGCGGCTGCGCCGCCTTCCGGTCCGGCCCCTTCGTGGTGGCCTGGCCGAAGCGGCCCGCGGTGGCCCCTTCGACGTCGTGGTGACGAATCCGCCCTATGTGCCCTCTCCGGTGCCGGCCGTCGGGGCCGCGCGGGCGTGGGACGCCGGACCGGACGGCCGGATCGTGCTCGACCAGGTCTGCGCACAGGCGCCGTCCCTGGTGGCGCCCGGCGGGTATCTGATGATGGTCCATTCCGCGGTCTCCGGGCCGGACAAGTCGCTGGACCAGTTGCGGGCGGCGGGATTGACGCCGGCGGTGGTCGCCACCCGGTCGATCCCCTTCGGACCGGTGATGCGGGCGCGGGCGGCCTTCCTCGAAGCGGCAGGCCTGATCGTGGCTGATCAGCGGCACGAGGAACTGGTGGTGATCCGTGCCGACCGGCCGTAGGACCAAGGTCCGGCTCGACCCCGGCGGGCCCCTCCTGGTGGAGGGGCCGGTCGAGATCGTCATGGACGACGGCGAGACGGTGACCTCGGACCGCTTCCTGGTCGCCCTGTGTGCCTGCCGCCGCAGCAAGCGCTACCCGTTCTGCGACACCAGCCATCGTCGCCGCTCACGGCAAGGGGCGCAGCGGCCTGAGGAGTGAGGTCTCCCCGGCTGACCAAGTGCCCAGCAGGTGCTCGGTCAGCCGGTTCTCCAGCAGGTCGGTGGCCTGGATGCCCAGCGCGATGTCCGCCGCCAGTTCCGGCTCCCGGTCGAGCAGATCACCGACGACGTCGTACCGCAGCACCTGCTCGTGCACCGCGTCGGCCTCGATGTGCTCGGTGTAGAAGTACCGGCATTCCTCGGCCGCGCCGAGACGTTCCAGCGCCTGGTCCATGCGCCGGGCGGCGGGCGCGGTGGTGATCTCGGCGGCGGCGAAGTGCCCGACGAGTGCGCCACGCAGGCTTCGGTGCAGGCCGAACAGCGACATCATGTTCACCGTCGCGAGCGTCTGGGCCGGGACGTGGTCGAGGTAGGCGAGATAACCGCCGGACAAGCCCGCCGCGGTCAGCAGATCCGCGAACAGCCGGGAATGCGCCTGCTCGGCCCGCCCGCCTCCGAACTCGTCGAACTCCACGGCGACCAATGCCGCCTTGGCCTTGCCCCGCAGCCGCGGGATCACCCAAGCGTGGGGGTCGGCCTCCTTGAGGTGGTAGATCGACCGATGGGCGAAGTACTCCTCGACGTGCCACCATTCGCCCTCGTCTCGGAGGAAGTGCGAAACCCCCGCACCGTCGACCGGCTCGATCAGCAAGTCGTCCAGCAGACCGTGGACGTCGGTCCCGCCTGGTACGGCGGCGCGGATGCCGTCGAGGAACGAGCGCTCCAGAACGGACCGGAAGCCGAGCAGGCGGGAGTCCCATTCCCAATCGGAGTCCACACCGTCGAAGCCCTGGTAGTGCAGCTCGTAGCAGACATGCAGCGCCAGTTGCAGATCCTCGCCGAACGGGTCGGCGTCGGTCGCGGCGTCGAGGTCGAAATCGGCACGGCGTCCGCCTGCCAGGATGTCCACTACGGCGGCCGAGAGCGGGCCGCGGGTCTCGGGCAGCCTCGCGGCCACCTCACGGTCGATCGTCGTCATGCTCCGGGAGTACCCGATCTAGCCGTGCGGAACCGTCTCTTCGGTCAGCATCCGCAACACCGCGACCTCTCCGTCGGCCGCGGCCCGGCGCTGCCGTTCGGCGCCGGTGCCTTCCCGCTCCAGACGGCCGAGGAGGGTGTGCACGAGATCCCGGTCGCCGGTGTCCTCCAGCGCCCGCTCGGTATGTGTGAGCAGCGCGGCGACCCGGTCGCCCACCGGCACCGGCTTTCCGGCCACCGGGTCGACGGCGGGCCCGGAGAGGCCGTGACGCGCGGCCGACCACACCGCGGCGGCGGCGATCTGCGGATCCAGCGGGGTGGCCTCCATCCCGCGGTCCAGTTCGGCGAGCGCCGTGCGCACCAGCGCGCGGGTCAGCAGCCCCTGCAGGACGGCTTCGTCCACAGTCGACGCGGTGTCGGCGACGCGGACCTCGACGGTCGGCCAGCGTGTGGACGGCCTCGCGAGCCAGAAGGTCTGATTCTCGTCCACCAGGATCCCGCAGTCCACCAGCTTCCCGACCTGCTCCTCGTATCCGGCGGCGTCCACGAAGTACGGGGCGATGCCGGAGCCGGGGAAACGGCTCTGCTCCACCATCCGCCAGCTTTCGTATCCGGTGTCGCGCCCGCCTTCGAACGGCGAGTTGCCCGACAACGCCAGCAGGGTGGGGAGCCATTCGCCCAGGTGATTCACGACCGCGACCGCGGTCTCGCGGTCCGGCACGCCGATGTGCACGTGGCAACCGCAGGCTTCGTACGCCTTGACCACACCGGCGTACAGCGCGTCGACCTTGCCGAACCGGTCGCCCGCGCCGTAGTCGCGGTCGGGAGAGGGACGCAGGGGAGTGCCGGAGGCGATGATGGCGCAGTCCTCGCTCGCCGCCGCTTCGGCGAGGGTGCGGCGCCCCGCGGTCAGGTGTTCGTACAGCTCGTCGGCGGTTTCGCAGATGCCGGTGGCGGCTTCGATCTGCGTCGGCCGTAGTTCCCGGTGGACCGCCGCGCCCTCCGGCAGCGGGCAGCAGACGCGATGCCGCTCGATCACCGCCTCCGCCCGGGGACAGCTCACCCCGGTTCTGGGATCGACCAGCAGGAACTCTTCTTCGACACCGATGCCGGTCATCACCGCTCCTGCTTCCTCGGCAGCGCGCGCACGGCCGGTCCTTGGATCACCGACCCGTCCAGGCCGAACCGCGAACCGTGGCACGGGCAGTCCCAGGTCTTCTCCGCGTTGTTGAACGCGACGAGGCAGCCCAGATGGGTGCAGTGGGCGCCGACGGCGTGCAGTTCACCGTCCGGATCGCGGTAGGCCGCGACGAGTTCTCCGCCGTCGCGGGTCACCTTGGCCTCGCCGGGCACGAGTTCGTCCAGGGAGGCGGGTTTGCGCAATGCGCTGAGGTGGTCGCCCACCAGGAACTTCGCCACCGTGGCGTTGTTCTCCACCGTCGAGATCGCGGACCGGAGGTCGAAGCGGTTGGGGTCGTACAAGCTCGCCGACGGGTTGTCGCGTCCGGTCAGCAGATCCGCGAGCAGCATCCCGGCCGCGGTGCCGCCCGTCATCCCCCACTGGCCGAAGCCGGTGGCGACCCACAGGTGACGGCTCGCCGGATGGTAACGCCCGACGTACGGGACGGAGTCCACAGTGGACAGATCGTGGGCCGACCACCGGTGGGTGACCCGGCGCACGGCCGCGTGCTCGCTCGCCCAGCTCGCCAGCCGTTCGTAGCGGCTCTCGACGTCGACGGAGTCGCCGACGCGGTAGTGCTCGCCGCCCGCGATCGCGTACGGGACACCGTCTTTGAGATAGCTCCGCACGGAGTGGTGGGTGTCGGCGTCCAGATACATCCCCTCCGGCGGCCGGTCGCCCTCGACCGGCCCGGCGACCACGAGGTCGCGGACCGGGTCGAGCCGGGCGAAGAACAGGCCGCGGTCGAACACGGGGTAGTGGGTCGTCACCACGACCTCGCCCGCCCGCACCTCGCCGGAGCTGGTGCGCACCTTCACGCCGCCGAGTTCGTCGACGCCTTCCGCGCGCACACCTTCGACGATCGTCCCTCCCGCGCGTTCGATCTCGTCGGCAAGGGCGAGCAGCCAGCGGCGCGGGTGGAAGTGGGCCTGCGACGCGAACTTCACCGCGCCGAGGGCAGGCACGTCGAGGTCGACCTCGGTGACATAGGACGCGGGAAGCCCGGCTTCGGCCGCGGCTTCCGCCTCTCGCTCCAGGCTTTCGAGCGTTCCGGGATGGGTCGTGTAGACGAAACTGTCGGCGCGGGTGAAACCGCAGTCGATGCCGAGTTCGGTGGTGGCCGCGGCGATCCAGTCCAGCGCGGCCGCCTGCGTGTAGGCGTACGTCGCGGCGGCTTCCGTGCCCTTGGTCTTGGCCAGCGTGGCGTACTTCAGCCCGTGCTGGGTGCTGATCTTCGCCGTGGTGTGACCGGAGACCCCAGCCGCGAGGCGGCCGGCCTCCAGTACCAGCACCGAGCGCCCGGCCCTCGCCAGCCGGTAGGCCGTGGTGAGACCGGCGATCCCGCCGCCGAGCACGGCGACGTCGACCTCGGCCGGCAGCGGTGTCCCGGTACGGTCGGGAGCGGGGGCGGTGTCGAGCCACAGTGAACGCGTTCCGGGCAACTCCGTCATGGCGCCCGGATTCCCGTGTGGCGACGTGGGCAAACCAGGGTTTTCCGGAACGTCCGAGTGGGTAGCACTGGCCTATGACCACATCCTCCAGTCCCCACGAGGAAAAGAATATTTTCGTCATCGGTCTCGACGACAGCAACGAGGAGGTGTTGAGACGGATCCCGGGCGCTGACCGGTACCGCTTCCACGCCCTGCTGACGCCGGAAGAGCTTCAGCACGGTGAGATCCCGATCGTGAAGCTCGTGCAAAAGGCGGAGTCGCAGTTGGACGCCTTCGAGGGAACGATCGACGCGATCGTCAGCTATTGGGACTTCCCGTCTTCGACGATGGTGGCCATGCTGTGCGAAAAGTACGGCCTTCCCGGTGTTTCGCTCGAAGCCGTGCTGAAGTGCGAGCACAAGTACTGGAGCCGCCTCGAACAGGCGAAGGTGATCGACGAGGTGCCGTCGTTCGGCATCGTCGACCTGGATCAGGACGACCCTCGGCCGCCTGAAGGCGTCGACTACCCCATGTGGCTCAAACCGGTGAAGTCGTTCTCTTCGGAGCTGGCCTTCCACGTCACCGACGAGGACGAGTTCGACAAGGCCGTCGCCGAGATCCGGGCGGGTGTCGACCGGGTCGGCAAGCCCTTCGACCGCATCCTCGGCACGATCGACCTCCCCGCCGCGGTGGCCGACGTCGGCGGGGCGGCGTGCCTCGCCGAGGGCGAACTCAGCGGAGTGCAGGCCGCGACCGAAGGATACGTCTACAAAGGACAGGTCACGGTCTACGGTGCCCTGGACTCGATCAACTATCCCGACACCGCCTCTTTCCTGCGGCACCAGTACCCCTCGCAGCTGCCGGAGGACGCCGTCGAGCGGATGAAGGAGATCTCCGTCCGCGTCATGGAGCAGGTCGGCTTCGACAACGCCACGTTCAGCATCGAGTTCTTCTGTCACCCCGAATCCGGGCAGGCCTGCCTGCTGGAGATCAACCCTCGGCATTCGCAGTCCCACGCGGAACTGTTCGAGTACGTCGACGGGGTGGCGAACCATCAGATCATGGTCCAGCTGGGCCTCGGCCAGGATCCCGGACGACGCCGGAACCAGGGTGACTACCGGATCGCGGGCAAGTGGTACTACCGCCGCTTCCGTGACGCGCTGGTCACCCGGGTGCCCACCCGCGGCGAGATCGCGGACCTGGAGGCGGAGATCCCCGGGGTGAAGATCGAACTGGTGGCCGAGAAGGGAATTCAGCTCTCGGAACTGCCCGAACAGGACAGCTACAGCTACGAACTCGCGCATATCTTCGTCGCCGCGCAGACCGAACGGGAGATGGAGAGCAAGTACCGCCGGTGCACCGAGGCGCTGCGGTTCGACTTCGAGGAGGGATAGCCCATGCGGACGGTGGCTTCGCTGCCGTACGAGATCACGGAGGAGGAGCACGTCTGGATCCCGGTTTCCGACGGCGTCCGGCTGTCGGCGCGGATCTGGCGGCCGGTCGCTTCGGACGGCGAACCGGTCCCGGCGATCCTGGAGTACATCCCGTACCGGCACCGCGACCTGACCTCGGTGCGGGACTCCGTGCATCATCCGTACCTCGCGGGGCACGGCTACGCCTGTGTGCGCGTGGACATCCGCGGTTCGGGGGAGTCGGAAGGGGTGCTCGCCGACGAGTATCTCGAACGGGAGCAACTCGACGCCGAGGACGTCCTGGAATGGATCGCCGCGCAGCCCTGGTGCTCGGGCCGCACGGGGATGATGGGCATCTCCTGGGGCGGGTTCGCCGCCCTCCAGGTGGCGGCACGCAAACCGCCGAGCCTGGCCGCGATCGCGATCTCGTCGTTCACCGACGACCGGTACTCCGACGACATGCACTACATGGGCGGCTGCCTGCTTTCGGACAACGTCGCCGAGGCCTCCACGATGTTCGCCTACGCGACGTTGCCGCCCGATCCCGCGCTGGCGGGTGAGCGGTGGCGGGACCGGTGGCACGAACGGCTGGAGAACTGCGGCCTCTGGGTCGGCGAATGGCTGGGACATCAACGCCGGGACGACTACTGGCGGCACGCGTCGGTCTGCGAGAACTACAGCGACGTCCAGGTGCCCGTGCTCGCCTCCAGCGGCTGGGCGGACGGGTACTCGAACGCGGTCTCCCGGCTGCTGGCCAATCTCGACGGGCCGCGGCGCGGCCTGATCGGGCCGTGGTCGCACAAGTACCCGCATCTCGGCCGTCCCGGGCCCGCCATCGGCTACCTCCAAGAGCTGGTCCGCTGGTGGGACCACTGGCTGAAGGACGTCGAGAACGGCGTCATGGACGGGCCGATGCTCCAGACCTGGATGCAGGACAGCGTGCCACCGTCGACCTCGTACGAGGATCGCCCCGGCCGCTGGGTCGGGGAGCCGTCCTGGCCCTCGCCGCACGTCCACCCGTCCGAACACCGGCTCGCCCGGCACCGGATCGCCCGTCCGGGCGAGGACGTCCCGGAGGAGGACCTGTCGGTCGAGTCGCCGCTTTCGGTCGGTCAGTTCGCCGGTAAGTGGGCCTCCTACAGTGCTCCGCCCGACCTGCCGTACGACCAGCGGGAGGAGGACGGCGGCTCGCTCGTCTTCGAAACCGACGAGCTCACCGAGCCCTGCGAAATCCTCGGTTCGCCGGTGGTGGATCTGGAGGTCTCGGCGGACAAAGCGGTCGCGCAGGTCGCCGTCCGGCTGTCCGACGTCGCGCCGGACGGCAGAGCGGCGCGAGTGACCTATGGGCTGCTGAACCTGACCCACCGGGACGGGCACGAAGACCCGGAGCCGTTGGAGCCTGGCAAGCGGTATCGGGTGCGCGTCGAGCTCAACGCCGTCGCGCAGGTCTTCCCCGCCGGGCACCGGATCCGGTTGTCGATCTCGTCGTCGTACTGGCCGTTGGCGTGGCCGCCGCCGGAGCCGGCGATGGTGACCGTCCACACCGGACGGAGCACCCTCACGCTTCCGGTGCGGCCGATGGCGGAAGCGGACGAGGTCCCGGCGCGGCCGTTCGGTGAACCCGAAGGCACGGAACCGCTGCCCGCGACCCAGGTCGAACCCGGCGAACAACGCTGGACCGTTTCCCGCGACCTGATCGACTACCGGTCCTCACTCGACATCGTGAAGAACGAGGGCAAGGTCCGGTTCGAAGACATCGATCTCGACGTCACCAGGAACGTGTTCGAGCGCTACTCGTGGGTGGCCGACGACTTCTGTTCCCCGGTGGCGGAGACATCCTGGTCGATGACGTTCGCCCGTGGCGATTGGGAAGCCCGGTCCGAGACTCGCACCCGGGTGTCCTGCACTCCCACCGAATTCGTGATCGACGCACAGCTCGACGCGTACGAAGGGGAGCGAAGGACGTTCTCTCGCAACTGGCATCGGACGGTTCCCCGTGATCAGGTCTGAGACGAGTCTCGTCGCCAAATAGCTACTAGCGTGGGTGCGCCTCATCAACGGAGGCGCACCCACGCCGTACTCGATGTGAATTCGCGGCGGAACTCGCGTGTTCGCCCTCCAATCACGCGAGTTCCGCCTTCAATCACGCGAATGACGGCGGGCGGACCCGCTAAGCCGTTCGGACGGCCAGCAGGTCCACGACGTCTTCCGCGCGCCCACGCTTCTCGAACCGTGCCCGTTGCCGGTCGGCTCCACCGCCGTCGGCGACCAGCCGGGCGAGGCCGTCGCGGACGAAGTCGAGATCCCCGGTCTCCTCGAGCGCACCGGCGGCGAAGCTGACGACGTCGTCGAGCACCTCGCTCGCCGGGGCGAGGTCACCGGTCCGGAAATGCGGGCAGCGGCCCGAAAGCCCTTCCCGTGACGCACGCCAGATCTGGGCACGCAAGACTTCGTTGGACAGGTTCGCGGGGCTCTTCTCCGAGCCGAGGACCGTGCCGACCAGCCCGCGGACGAGTACCCCGAGCAGCGCCGCTTCGCCGGGAGTGGCCGCGACGTCGGCGAACCGGAACTCCACCGTCGGCTGCTTCTCGGAAAGCCTTACGTCCCAATAGACCATCGCGCGATCGAGGATGGCGCCCGCGCGAAGCCAGGCGTCGACGACGCTTTCGTAGTGGTCCAGCGAGGTGAACAGCGGCGGCGAACCGGCCGAAGGCCAGCGATTCCACTGCTGGTAACGCCAGCTGGCGTACCCGGTGTCGTACCCGTCGCAGATCGCGGAGTTGGCGGTCACGGTCAGCAACACGGGCAGGAAGGGCCGGACGTGGTTGATCACCCGGATCCCGGTTTCCCGGTCGGGGATGGCGATGTGGACGTGACAACCGCAGGTGTGCGACGTCCGCGCGGTCGCCCCGAAATGTTCGGAAATCCTTTCGTAGCGCGGATTCGGGGTGATGGCGGGCAACGTCGTTTCCGCCAGCGGTGCGCTGCCACTGGGCAGCAGGCGGCAGTCCCGCCGGGCGGCGGCTTCGGCCAGTTCCGCCCGCAGCGCCGTCAGCTGCCGCTCGGCTTCGTCATGTGTCGTGCAGATGTCGGTGGCCGATTCGGCCTGCGAGCGGGTGAGCTCCTGCTGGAGTTCGCCCTGATCCTCCTTCGCGGCGTCCACGACGGCGTCCCCCGATGGGGAAAGGTGACCGTCCGGGCCCACTACGAAGAACTCTTCCTCGACCCCGAAGGTGAGTACGTTGTCGTTCACAACCGCTGATACCCCCGGCCGTCTCGCGACAAACTTTGTTTTCGCAGGTCGTGGGCCGGGTATCTCGGGGCAATGAACCGGAAGTCGGAGGAGCCGCCGTATCTGCTGGCCGCGCAGGCCGGCGCAATCGTGCGTCACCTGTACGGACGGCTACGGGCCGGAGAACAAGCGTCGCCCGCTGACATCTGCCGCACCATCGGGGCGCTGCAGCAACTCGCCGACGACCTCGCCGACGTCTTGCCGGGCTTGCAGGGACAACTCGAAGAAAGCCTCCTGTCCGGTCAGCTCGGTACGGCCGACACGGCGGGAGAGGCGTGGGACAAGGTCGCCGACGTCGGCTACGCGCTCGCCCAGGCTCGCACGGGCGGTCTGCTGATGGCCGCGGAACTGCGTGCTTCGCGGCGGACGCTCGGAGAACTCGCTTCTTCGTGACGAGCCGCGCTCAGCCCACCGGCTGAGCGCGGACCACCGCCACCGGGCAATGGGCGTGGTGCAGCGCGTCGTCGCTGACCGAACCCAGCAGCAGACGGCGGAGGTCGCCGCGATCGCTCCGGCCGAGCACCAGCAGCGCGGCCTCACTGGACTGCACGGTCAACGCCTGCGCCGTGGGTCCCACCCCGTGCACCATCTCCACGGAGACCTCCGGATAGCGCTCGCGCCACGGCTCGAGCTGCCGGGCGACGAGTTGGTCGGCGACTTCCTGGGGGATGCCGGGCGCGGGATCCAGCACCGGCCCGCCGAGCAGAGGTTCGCTCGCGGGGCCCCAAATCGGCATGCGTGCGACGTGGACCGCGTGCACGGTGAGTCCGTGACGCGATGCGAAGTCGAAGGCGAAGCCCGCCGCCTGCGCGCTCTGCTCCGAGCCGTCGGTACCGAGGATCACCGGCCCGCCCGGAGGCGGCTCGTCGCCGCGCACGACCACGACTGGACGTCCGGCGGTCTTGGTCACCTCGGATTCCGTCGAGCCTGCGACGGCCCTGGTGAACAACCCGGTGTGGGATTCGCCCAGCACGATCATCGCCGCGTCCGTCTCGTCGGAGACCGAGGTCAGAACCTGCTCCGGAGTACCGCCGCGGACGACCGTGCGGACGTCGAGATCGGGCTCGGAGCGCTCCAGGGCTTCCGCCATCGAAGCGAGCTGCCGCCGGGCGGGCTCGACCTCAGCCGCTTCGTCGGCGGCTTGAGGGACCGCCTCGTTCAGCGGCGTCGCGACGGGGTCCGAGCCGGGCGGGGGAAGACGGTCGTGGGCGCAGTACACGAGGACGAGGCCGAGGCCACGCGTTTTCGCCTCGGCGACCGCCCAGCGGACGGCGCGGCGCGCCTCCGGCGATCCGTCGAAACCGGTCACCACCGGCCCTGTGCCGGTCTGTGCAGCGGACATGGGACATCACCTCCGACCTCGCGGTGATACCCGCTTTCGGCGGTCTTCAAGCGCAAGGACGGTTTCACGGGACCGGGCAGCGGCCTCAGGTTGATCTTCGACCTGTCCGAACTCGGGTTCCTCGGGGTGCCAGGCGTTTCGTGGCACGTCACAAGGGGCCGGTGGCCTTGCGGGCCGAGAGGGCGGCGTGCAGGAGGGCGACGTGCTCCAGCCGGGTGGGGTCCAGCCCGGTGAGATCGGCGATCCGGCGCAGCCGGTAGTCGACCGTGTTGGGATGGACGTGCAAGGCGGCGGCCGTCTGACGTCGTCCTCCGCGGCGAAGGAAGGTCTCCAACGTCTGCAGGAGTTCCTCGTTGCCGTCCAGCGGTGCCAGCCGGATGGCCAGCCGGTCGAGCGCCGGACCGGGGCGCGAAAGCTGGTATTCGAGTAGAACGTCGTCGAGCCGGTACAGCCCGGGCGGGCGCCCGGATCCGGTGGCGACCGCGAGTACGTCCTGCGCGAGTTTCGCCGCCGCGGGCACCCCGGACGGCTCGGCCGCAGCGGTGCCGGCGATGACTTCGGCGCCTGCCGTGCGGGCGACGTCGGCGAGGACCCGCCCCAGCCGCGTCCAGTCGTTTGTGGACAGTTCTCCAGCCGGGATTTCGTACGGTAGCAAGGCGATTCCGCCTTCGGAAGTGAGCGACGTCAGCGCCGTGCCCCGGACCTGGCGCTCCAGTTCCACCCGAAGCCGCCGGAGTTTCCGGCGTCCGGCGACCAGTGGGTCGACCCCGGTGGTCGCCTCGTCCGGATGCGCCCCGACCGACGCCGCGAGCACGATGTAACACGGCGGCAGGCGCACACCGGCCTGTCCCGCCGCGACCTCCGCGGGCTCGCCGTCGAGCAGGGCGGACAGCAGCGCGTGCCGCGCCGAACGCTCGTCGTCGAACATCGTCCGGCGCTCGTCGAGATATCCCGCGCCGACCGCGGGAGTGACCACTTCCAGGTAACGCAGGGTGAGCGCATTGACCGCGAGGACGTCGGCGACCTCGTCCGGACGCGCGTCCGGCGTCAGCGATGCCCAGACCACCTGGATGCCGATGTGATACGCGGTGAGCACGATGTCGATCGGAATGCCCTCCTCCGCGCGCCGGGCCGCCGATTCACGAAGGAAGTCGAGTTCCTCCCGCGTCGGCGGGGACCCGGTGCGCAGAGTGTCGATGATCGAGCGCAGGTTCTGCTCGATCACGTGCGTGATGTCGCCGCTGAGTTCCTCGGCGGGCAACAGCCCGTACTCCGGGATGCGGGAGACGATCTCGGCTAGGACCGTCTTGGTGAGCGACGGCAGGACCTCGGTCAGCCGTTCCGCCAGCGGACGTCCGCCGATGCGGAATCCTGGTTCCTTGTCACCCGTCACAACCACTCATCATGACAGCCGGTCAGCGAGTGAGCGCGTCCCGTGCCGAGTCGAGGGTCGGATGCACGGTGAAGACGGCGTCGAGGCCGAGCAGCGACATCGGACGCAGCAAAGCTCGCTCACGGGTGACGATGATGAACGGGACACCCGCTTCTTCGGCCTTCGCGCGAATCTGGACAAGAGCGGTGAAACCGGACGAATCACAGAAGCTCACCAGGGACAGGTCCGCGATCAGCGCCGCCGGTGTGAACAGAAGCTCTTCTTCCATCGCCCGACGCAGATCGGCGGAGACGGCAAGATCGATTTCACCCGAGACGGTGACGACCGTATCGGTACCGGACGCGGTGACCGAGATGTCGAGAGAGGACACGAATCTCCGTGCTGACCTGGGTGGATCGGAAGCTGGAGCGCGGTAGTCGGTCAAGTTGACTCCTTGCCGGTACGAGGGGCCGGCTCCTGCCCAATGGGCATGCCGGACCCGGAGGAAAGGACCCGGCGGCTGGTGTCTGAACCGCGACTGGTCAACCGTAGCAGCCCTGTGGGGCGACCCGCCGGATGAGCGGCGCCCGGGTCCGTCGCCGGGATCCCGGCTCAGGCCGTCGCGCCTCTGCGCGCACGGCTTTCACCGACCATGAGCTCGTCGAGGTCGGGGTGGACCTCGTCGGCTCGATTCCACCGGGCGGCCGCCAGCTCGACGGAGCCTTCAGCAGCCGCGACGTTCCCAAGACCGATGTAGGCGCGCGCGGTTTCGTAACGGCTTCCGCAGGCTTCGGCACGGTCCGCGGCGGCACGATACGCCGAGGCGGCCAGGTCGTGACGCTCCGTGTGATACCAAGCCCAGCCCATGCAGTTGAGGGCCATCGCGGCATCGAGGTCCAGCCCCAGCTCGTCGAAGACGGCCAACGTTTCGGCGGCGAGCGTGGCGGCTTCGGCGGGCCGCCCGAGCGCGGTCAGCACCAAGGCGATCCCGCGGTCGGTGATCGCGGCGTTGCGGTGATTGCCGTCACGGACGTAGGCCGCGCGCGCCTGCCGGAGATCCCGCAACGCGTCGTCATGGTTGCCCCGATAGTGCTCGGCCCAGCCGCTGTGCGCGAGTGTCGTGGTCTCCCCGTGACCGTCACCGATCCGCCGGAACAGCGCTAGAGCTTCGCCGTAGCACGCCGAAGCTTCGTCCAGATCGCCGCGGTCGACGTGCGCGACCCCGAGATTGGCCGTGGTGGTGGCGAGCGCCCACGTGTTCCCGACGGCCTCGGCGGACGCGCGCGCCCACCGATGGGTGTCCAGCCAAGGATCCCAGAGTTTGGCCACGAAGAAGTAGTCACGCAGGAAGAAGGCGAGCTGCCAGCATCGGTCGTACTCACCGCGTTCATGCGCCGTCCTGCAGAGGGCGACCAGCCCGGGCCATTCGGCGCGGAACCAGGACATCGCCATCTCACCGTCGTCCAGCCGCGCCGGTTCCGGGATCCCCTGGTCGAAGACGATCTCCGGGACGAAGCGGTGCGGGGTGAGTTCCTTGTCGGCCTGAGCCGCGGTTCGCACCGCGAAGGCGGCTAGCCTGCCGAATGCCTTCATTCCGTCCTCCGCGTCGGTCAGTACGAATTCGCTCGCGAACGCGCGCAGCAGGTCATGGAATCCGTATCGGTCGGGTTCCGGCTGGGTGAGCAGATGGGCTTCGTGCAAGCGGTCCAGCAGCCGGTCGGTCTCCCGGAACGGAAGAGCGCTCAGCGCACTCGCGGTATGGATGTCGACGTCGGTCCCGGGATGGATGGTGAGCAGGCCGAAGAGTCTCGCTTCGGCGGCGCTCAGCTGCTGAACGGACAACCGGAACGCGACGGCGAGCGAGCGTTCGCCGTCGTCGAGCTCGCCGAGACGAGCTGTTTCGTCGGCCAGCCGCCGATCGAGTTCCGCGACGTCCCACGACGGATGGGCGCGAAGCCTCGCCGCGGCGATCCGGACCGCGAGGGGGAGCCGGGCGCATCGTCGGACCACCCTGGTGACGGCGGCGTTGGCGGGAACACCGGTGATCGTGGTGAAGAGATCGACCGCCGCATCGAGCGGGAGCATGTCCAAGGAGACGTGCGCGGCGTCGTCGAGCGCGCTCAGCCTGGACCTGCTGGTGATCAGCACGCGGCATTTCGGCTCGGCCGGAAGCAGCGGGCGCACTTGAGCGGCGTTGACCGCGTTGTCGAGTACAAGGAGCAGGCTGCGGCCGCGAAGCCGGGAGCGATACAGCGCCGTCCGATCGGCAGGATCGGCCGGGATACGGTCCGCCGGCACACCGAGGACGCGCAGCAGCCTGTCGTGCACCGCGGCGGGCTCGCCGGATTCGTCACGCAGATCGACGAACAGGCAGCCGTCGGCGAATCCGGACTCCAGCCGGTGCGCGCACCGCACCGCGAGTTCCGTCTTGCCCACACCGCCCATACCGGACACGACGCAGACACCTCCGTCGGCTTCGAGCGCCGTGCGGATCGCCCGCAGTTCGGTGGTCCGCCCCGTGAAGGAGGGCGTCGCCGGCGGTAAGCCGGACGGCCTGACGTCCGGCCGTGTCCTGCGCCGCCCGGGTTCGCCGGGCAACAGTGGTTTCAGCGCTCCCTCCGCGCCGAGTTCGGTTTCGCACAATGCGGCGAGTGCCGGGTTCGGCGCGGAAAGCCCGGTCTCGACTTTGCTGAGGTAGCCCTTGCTGTAGTGGGTGCGAACGGCGAGTTCGGTGAGCGAAAGACCGGCCGCTTTACGGCGGCGTCTCAATTCGGCTCCGAACGTGGCTCTCTCGTTCATCGGCCCCCATCCTCGTCGGAGGATCAGTATGGCCGTGTGGAAGATGTTTCGGCAGCGGCCTCCGTCCGCCGGCCGGATCCGCGGACCCGGCCGGCGGCCGCGCGAGCGTTCCATGGTCGTCGATCGTCCTCAGCCGAACACGAAGCCGAGCAGGGCCAGGATCAGGCCGATGGTGTGGGTCTGCATGGTCAGTCCACCTCCTTTCCGCGCGTGGCGACCGGGTTCGCGAGTGCGGTTCCCGGTGCGCCGCCGGGCACCACGCCGACGACGAGCGCGATCGCCCACAGCCGGAAAGCCGGCCGTAAGAGCAGTGAAAGCGAGCACTTGACCTTCATTCCGACTCCTTCGATGTGCGCGTCAGGGCGGCACTCGACAACGCGGAAACCGCTGGTTGGGGTGTTATTCGCCGCGAATTGCGGCGACTCACCAAGAATGCGTCGCGGGTTCGGCGGCGACAAGGAGTTTCCTGTTTCCCATCTGGGTGGGAAAGGGAAACCCGAATAACGATCGTCGACACACGGGCCGCGACCGGCTGGACACGGGCCGCCGGGCTGACGACTATTGACCACCGTGCTCGAACCACTAGGGGAGGACTGGTGACCGTCAGCGCTGTTGATCTGGCCGGCGAATTGAAGCTGCTTCGGCGGGGAAGGGGAATCGCGGCGCCTCAGCTCGCCGAACGGGCGGGCCCCGCGCTGCGCGCGGTCTGCGGTACGGCCGGGGGTGCCGAAAACGCGGCCATCCGGAGAACGTTGGGCGAATGCCTGTCCGAGTGGTCGCGTTCGTTGCCCGAGGATCTGGGCACCGCCGTGCTGGCCGCGCTCGGGCTGCACCCGGAGGCGGTGCACCCCTTCTATCAGGAACGGGTGCGCTGGCTCGCCAAACATCTGCAGCGTGACGAGCGGACCGCTCGCCGGCGTATCGACGAAGGCATCGATCGGCTCGCCGAGGTCGCCGTGGCGTCCACAAGCGAATCCTTCGAGGCGGCAGCGGCTCAGCCCAGCAGGAGGTGGCACACGGAGGAGCTGCGAGTGACGCTGGCGCTCGATCAGCCGGTGCCGGAGGTTTTGGAATTCCGCCGGATCGTCGCGGACGCCGACGACATCACCGAGCTGGATCTCGCTCTGACCTTGACCGACTCGGTCTATCGTGGTGAAGCCATCGGCGCCGACGACCTCCGGGTGGACGTGTTCCACGGTGGACGGCTGATCGGCCGGGCGATGGAGTCCACCGATCGCGTCGGCTTGGCGTTACGCTTGCCCAGACCGCTTCAACGGCAGAGCAAGCACGAAATCGCGCTGCGGTACAAAGCGGAATTCAGGCACCCGCATTTCGTCTGCGTCCCCCGTCATCCGGTCGAACTGTTCGACTTGCACGTCCGGTTCCCCCTGCCGATCCCGGCGGAAGTCGTCCAGCTGGAGCGGGTCTTCCAGGACGACGCGAGCGACCAGGCGGCACGAGGATCCTCCTTGACGCCGGACGCTTCCGGTGAGATCCATGTCCAGTTCCGGCACCTGGCACCGGGTTTCGCCTACGGAGTGCGCTGGAGGACGCCAGTACCGTCTGACGGTTAGAGAGGCAACCGTGCGCGGGTAGCGCTTTCGCGTGTCTGGATGGACGCCGGTGATCGCGCCGTCGCGAAAACTGTCCTTGATTCGCGGATTATTTCGCAACGGACAGAATCAGGACAAGAAATCGCGGGCTGCAACGTCTTCACCGATTTCCCCGATCATCGGGTATTCGGATCGCGAACGCCCGGGAGAGAGCATGGGAATCGCCACTGACGCCACGGCCGCGGGAAACGGCGCGGCCGGCGCCCTGATCGTCGTCGTGATCGCCGTCCTGTACCTGGGCTACACCGCCTTCAAGAGACACGGATTCCGGCCGCGGCGCGTGGAAACGACACTGAGCGGGCACCAGCTGCGGCAGGTCTTCGGGAAAAAGGTCGCGAGGTTGGGCTGGTCCGTCGTGGACGACGGCAATCCCGTGGTCGCCCAATCCGCGGCACCCGACGCGGTCCGGCAACGGATCTCCCTCAGGATCTCCGAGACGAACGGCCGCACGGTAGGTGAACTGGCCGTCATCCTTCCCGAGAAGAAGACGCTCGGCGATACGGCGAAGGCGTACAGCCTGCGATGGCGGATGAACGCTTTCATCGCGCAGGTCCGCCGGCTCGATTCCGCCGCGAAAGTGTTGGGCTGAGCCGATGGCGACCATCGACACTCGCCTGAACGACGGCGAAGTCCAGGGATATCGCACCTTGACGAACGTGGCTCGCCCGTCGGGCCGACTGACCGAAGAAGTGCTCGCCCCGCTCGTCGCGGCGGCGAAGAGCGCCGATCCGGACGCGGTGCACGCGTTGCTGGCCGTCGTGAAGCCGATGCTGGTGCGCTACTGCCGCGCGCGGATGGGCGGCCGCGACCTTTCCTACCTGTCGGCCGACGACGTCGCGCAGGAGGTGTGCCTCGCGGTCTTCAAGATGTTGCCGGCGTATGAGGATCGAGGTGGCTCGTTCCTCTACCTCGTGCGGGCGATCGCGGCCAACAAGGTCGCCGACGCCTTCCGCATGGTTTCCCGTGACCGATCCGACCCCGTGCCCGAGCTGCCGGAGGCCGGATCGGTCCGCAACGAGCCGGAGAGCCACGCGCTCGGCGTCGACCTCGGCGTGCGGCTGGGCAGGCTCGTCGCCAAGCTCCCGAGAATGCAGCGAGAGGTGCTCACCCTGCGGATCGTCGTCGGCTTGACCGCCACCGAGACCGCGGCCGCACTCGGGTTGACACCGGGCAACGTGCGGGTCAAGCAACACCGGGGCTTGGTGAAGCTACGCGAACTGGTGCGCCAGGAGGACGACTTCTAAACGTACGCCTGCTATTCCAGGACGGGATCGCCCCAGGCCAGTTCCGGGAACCACCTGGTGTCGGTCGTGCCAGCGCGGTGGAATTCCAGCCGGAGCGTCAGCACCCCGGTGACGCCTATATCGATCGTGGCAGGCTTTCCCAGTGCGACCTTGACCTCGGGCGATGGTCTTCCGTCGAGGAACACCCGGAAGTGTCCGACCTGGAAAGGTTCCACGGCGTCGTCGAGGACGCCGGCCACCGCGGTCAGCCTTCGGTAGGCCATTCCGAGGTCCACTTCGACGAAAGCGAGTCGCTCCGCCGCTCGCAGGACGATGCTGTCGGCGTAGTGCACGTCGTTGATCCGCGCGCCTTCCGTCCGGATGCCGCCGCTGCACGCCCGCCATTCCAGACCGGTCGCGAGCGAAGTCCGGTGTGATCCGGTCGCGCTCGCCGCGCCGCCGGTCCACTGGCCGCGCTCGGGCCGCTGGTGCCGGGCTCTGCCCGTGATCGCGGCCAGCAGATCCTCCACGCCCTCCTCGGTGAACGCGTCGACCGGGTACCTCGTGGTGGAGAACGGGTTGAGGAAGTTCGGAATGTCGTCGACGGACTGCTGGGGGAACACGACCGGGAGTACCCTTTTGATCTCGCGGCCGAGATCCCTGGTCAGCCGATCGCGGATCCGCGCGGCCTCGAACTGGGATCCCCGTCCTTCGTCGAACGCCGCCGTTCCCTCGGCACGGCGTTTGTACTCCGGGGAAGCGATGACCACTACGAAATTCGCCGTGTCGAGGTGCTTCAACGCCCACAATGACCAGTCGCGACGTTCGTTGTCGTCCCATTGGTCAAGGTGCACTTCGAGGCCGATCCGGCTGTGCAGGAAATCCGCGAAGAGGCGGACCCGATCTTTGTGCTCCGGTGAATCATGTGCGTAAGTGACGAACACGTGCGGCGGCTCGTTGCCTGCCATGGAAACTCCTGTCCGGTGAAGGTGACCCGTTCCGCGGGTGCGTCGCATTCTTGACGACGGGGCGGTCGAAAGCACTCGTTGTCATCCGCTTGTCATCTTTCTGTCTTTTCCGTACTCGCCTGCGCTGTGGTGTCCAGTTTTTGTCTTGTTTTTGGACCTTTTTAGAAACCCTCGTTGGCCCCTACGATCAGGGCTGTCCAGCGGATCGGGGTGCGAAGGGGCGATGGCGCTCGTGTACGAGTACGACGTGTTCATCAGCTATCGCCGTGGTGGAGGCGACGCCCCGGACTGGGTGCGGAATCACTTCCACCCTCGGTTGCAGAGAATCCTGGACGACAATGTCGACTACGACGTCAAGATATTTCTGGAGGACAGCGTTCCCGTCGGGGGGAAGTGGCCCCAGGAGATACGGGACGCGTTACAACGCGCCCGGATCCTGGTCCCGGTCTGCTCCCCGAAGTACTTTCGCGATGAGTGGTGCCTCGCCGAATGGCATACGATGGCGAAACGGGAGGAAATCGTCTCCGGTAGCGGCTCGGTGAAGCCAGGAAGATTGATCTACCCGGTCATCTTCAGTGACTCGGATTATTACCCCGACTACGCCCACGAACGCCGGATGCGCAGCTTCCGGAATTGGAACAAGCCTCATCCGCAGTATCAGAACACTCCCGAGTACCTCGACTTCGACCGTGAGATGGAACGAATGGTGGAAGAACTGGTGGAGATCATCGCCCAGGCGCCGCCGTGGTGTCCCGGGTGGCCGGTCGAAACGCCGCCACCCGAACCACCGAGACCGTCGAAGCTGCCGAGGTTCTGACCCATGCCGGGAACCGTGGTCACCTTCTACTCCTACAAGGGCGGCGTCGGGCGGAGCTTCACCTTGGCCAATATCGCCGTTCTGCTGGCCCGCTGGGGATATCGGGTGTTGTGTCTGGACTGGGACCTCGAGGCGCCCGGTCTGGACACCTACTTCCGGCCGATGATGAGCTCGCCCCCGTCTGGCGGCGTCGTGGACCTGATCGACGACTTCCGTGAGGGCAGGCTTCGCCCAGGCGCGCATACGACCCGGCTGAAAGGCAAGGCGAAGCTCGACGTCATCACAGCGGGCCTGGCGGACGCCGCCTACGTCGGGCGAGTGCAGGACCTCGACTGGGAAGCCCTCTACGAGCAGGGTTTCGGCGACTACCTCGAACAATGCCGGGAACAATGGACGGCCGACTACGACTACGTGCTCATCGACAGCAGGACGGGGATCTCGGACATCGGGGGCATCTGCACCGCCCATCTTCCGGACCGGCTCGTCGTCCTGTTCACGGCGAACGTGCAAAGCATGAAGGGTGCGGTCGAGATCGCCGAACGCGCCAACGTCGCTCGCGACCGCATGCCCTACGACCGGCCGCAGCTGACCGTCCTCCCGGTGCTGTCCAGATTCGACGCTCGCGAGGAATACGCCCGCTCGGAGGAGTGGCGCCGCATCTGTCTCGAAGAGACCAAGGACCTGTTCCGCAGCTGGCTCGACCGAGACGTCTCTCCCGACGTGATGTCACGTCATCTGACGTTGCCGTATGTCTCCTTCTGGACCTTCGGCGAGCAGCTCCCGGTGACGACGGAGATCAGCCCGACCGCCGACCAGATCAGTTTCGCGCTGGAAACGGTCGCGGCGGTCGTCGCGCACGACTTCGACCGGACGGATCTGCTCGCGGAGAACCGGGACGCTTACGTCGCCGCGGTCCGCGCGGAGAAGCGCACCTTCGCCCACGACGTCCGGGTCAGCACGACCAGGCCGACGATGCGGCTCGCCGAGGAACTCATGAAGTACCTGGTGGAGCTCGGCGTCCGGCCGGTGCTGTCGTTTTCCGGAGAACGGTCGATGCTCGAAAAGACCGAGGACGACGCGAAACATCTGTGCCTGATCGTCGACCGGGAGGTGAGCCGGTGGCAGTCGGCCGAGGTCGAGCTGTTCCTGCACCGGACGCTCGGCCAGGATCGCCGCGTCGTCCCGGTACTCACCGAGGAGACGGGGCCGAACACCTTGCCGGGTTATGTCGGCAATCTGCGGCACCTCCGGTTCGGCCCGTCTCGCGGGCCGATGGAGATCGCCCGAAGCCTGGTGGACCAGCTCACGGGAACGACGGCACTCGTCGATCCGGGTGAGCTCGACGTCACCGGCGTGCTCCGGCAGGCCGCGCACGCGCGATTGCGCCCGCTGATGTGGGGACTGGTGGACGAGATCGTCGCCGAACTGCAGATCGCGATCGGCGCGGGGGACCGGGAGCGGGTCCAGGACCTCGCCCAGGAGCTCATGTCGGTGACGCGGGTCCGGGCGACCGACGCGGCGCCGGGGCGACGCGTGCCCGTCCCGCCGGATACCCGCGCGGCGATCGAGTGGGCCGTGCGGACGTCGGAGGCCAGGGTGACTCGCCAGGGTTTCAGCGGATTCCTCGATCAATAGCAACCGGATACGGAAAGGATCACGGATGACGGATCGATTGGGACAGAAGCAGACCGCGGCGATGCTCGCGCTGATGGTGGTCGCCCGCGAGGTGTCGAACCCGGAGCTGCGCGAGATCGTGGGCTTCGCCCTCGACGGCAAGGAACGCCGTCAGCTCAACGGCCTCGATCTGGTCGCCAGCGAACAGCGTGGCCGCCCCTTCTTCCACGAGCTGACCGAGCGTGGCTGGGCCTGGTGCGAGGAGGAACTGAGCGCGGGAGAGGCACCGTCGCCTCGGAGCAGCCTGGGCAGCGCCCTGTACGTCCTGCTCGGCGGTCTCGGCAGACATCTCCGGCGGGAGAAGCTCCGGCTCGCCGACCTCTTCATGCCCGAGGTCGAAGTGACGGCCGAGGAGATCGAGACCCGGATCCGGATCGCCTACCGCAAACTGTCCGACGCTCCCCGTGACTGGGTCGGGCTGGTGGATCTGCGGCCGATGCTCGGTGCGGCGCCGACCGCGGATGTGGACGCGGTCTTGAAGGAACTCAGCCGGTCGGGGCAGATCCGCCTTGTTCCGGAGTCGAACCGCAAAGCACTCGCCGCCGCCGCTCACGCCGCGGCCGTTCGTATCGGCGGTGAGGACAACCATCTGCTCTCGATCGAGGAGCCGTGATGGATCCCCAGGCGGCGCTCGCGGCCCTGCGCTTCGACTGGGCCGATACTCCCGATCACGTCTGGCGTGACTCGCCTTACCACGTCGACGGCCTGCACACGGGCGTCCTGGCGCAGGTCGGCGCGGGGATCAAGGAAGCTGTCTCCAGTGACGGCCCGAGTCCGATAGGGCTGGTCCTCCAAGGGAAGAAGGGTGTGGGCAAGACCCACTTGCTCGGTCTCGTCCGGAAACAGGCCCACGGTGCCCGCGGCTACTTCTTCCTCAACGACCTCACGGCGGGTGACGCGTTCTGGGAGAACACCGCGGAGGCGATGCGCCGTGGCCTTTCGCGGCTGGACGGCTCCGGCGTCCCCCAGCTCACCAGCTTTCTCCGTCGTGTCTGTCTCCGGGCGAGCATCGACGCGAACGTCACCAAGAAGATCTTGGACGGGCGTGGCCTGTCGAGGGGCGACGTCGACTCGTTCATCGACGGCCTGCGCGCCTTCGATCGGGACGTCGCCAGGGACTGTGCCGACACGGCACGGGCGCTGGTGCTGTACGCGAGTGAGGACCCGGGCAAAAACTACGTGGGGGACGACTACCTCGGCGTGTTCCCGGAGTCGAAATCCGGGGATCGTCGCAAATGGGGGATCCGGTCGGATCCCAAGTCCGCGGCGACCCAGGTCAGGAACATCACGCGGTTGCTCGCGCTCACCGGTCCGATCGTGATCGCCGTCGACCAGCTCGACACCTTGGTGGCCCGTTCCTCGGTGGCCACCGAGCAGGTGCGCGGCAACGCCGAAGAGGACCTGCTCGTAGCGCAGATCGCGGACGGACTCATGGGTCTGCGGGAAGTGACACGGCGGACCATGACGGTGCTCGCCTGCCTGCCCGGAACTTGGGAGCTGCTCAAGAGAAAGGCCACGGACACGGTTCCGGACCGCTTTCGTGAAGCCGAGTTCCTCGGCCGGGTCACGGACGCGGAAATCGGCAGGGCTCTGGTCGAGAAGCGTCTCGGAGTCGCGTACGAGGCGATGAAGTTCGTACCGCCCCACCCCACTTGGCCGGTGTCACCTGTCGCGTTCGAGGGCGTCTGGGAGGAGATGTCACCGCGCGACGTCCTGAAACGGATCGTCGCGCACATCGATTCCTGTGTGCGGGCGGGCCGGATCACCGAGCTGACCACCTTCGACGAACGCGGCGTTCGGCCGGCCGGTCCACCGCGGCAGGCGATGGCCGCCGATCGGTTCGTGGAGCTGGACAAGGTGTTCGAGGAGCATCGCGCGGAGGCGGAACCGTCGGCACTGCTGGACCCGAAGGCCGAGGACAAGGTGATGCCCCGGCTGTTGTCCGCCGCGCTCCGGGGATGGATCACCGAGGTGGGCGACGACAACCTGGAATGGGTCCACGGGGCGAAAAGCGACCGGAACGAACTGCACGCCTGGCTCACCCGGACGTTGGACGAGGCATCGGACCTGGAGGAGCACTGGGCGTTCCGGGCCATCGCGGCGTCGCACCCCATCGCCGCGCTGCACCGGTTCCGCAAAGCGCGGTCGGCGGCCGGAGTCCGGAAGGGCGCGGAAAATCGCCATCTTGTCCTGATCCGCAACCTGGCTTGGTCGAAGGGAGACAAGACTCAAGAGGAACTCGAAGCGTTCAAAAAGGACGGTGGCGAATCACGCCGGTTGTCCGATGAGGACATCCGCACGTTCTGGGCCCTGGACAAGATGTTCGCCGAGGGAAGCCGGGAACTCCACGAGTGGCTTGTCGACCGGCGCCCCGCCGGGCGGTCGCAGCTCCTGGCGGAAGTCCTGCCCGAGCCCCTTCCGCGATCCGCGCCGGGATCCGGTGAGGCGCGGGCGCCGTCCGTCGAGGGGGAGATCACCCTGGGCGCCGCGGCCGGCACCGGGAAACCGGTCAGGATCGAACTGGCGGCCTTGCGCAAGCACGCCGCGGTGTTCGCGGGTTCGGGCTCCGGGAAGACGGTGCTGCTGCGGCGGATCGTGGAGGAATGCGCGCTGCGGGGCGTTTCGGCGATCGTGCTGGATCCGAACAACGACCTCGCCCGGCTCGGGGACGCCTGGCCGGAGCCGCCCGAGGCATGGGGAGCGGACGACGCCGAGCTCGCCAAGCGGTATCTGGCCGAGACCGACGTCGTCGTGTGGACCCCGGGGCGGGCGAGCGGCCGGCCGCTCGCGTTCCAGCCGTTGCCCGATTTCGCAGGTGTTCTCGACGACGAGGACGAGTTCAACGCGGCCGTCGAGGTCGCGGTGGCCACGCTCGCTCCGCAGGTGAAGCTGACCGGAAGCACGGCGAAGACCACTGTCGGCCTCGCGGTGCTGCGGCAGGCCGTCGTGCATCACGCCCGTACCGGGTCTCGGAGCCTGCCTGAACTCATCGAAGTGCTCGAAGACCTGCCTGACGGGGTGAGTACCCTGAACGACGGGCGGAAACTGGCGGCCGAACTGGCCGAATTGCTGAAAGCCTCCATGGTCAACGACCCGCTCTTGGCCGGTGGCGGCGAGCCTGTCGACCCGGCGCTCCTGCTCGCTCCCGGGGAAGGCAAGCGGGCAAGGGTTTCGGTCATCAGTTTCATCGGGCTGCCTTCGGAGAAACAGCGGCAGAACTTCGTCAACCAGCTCCAGATGGAGCTCTTCGCCTGGGCCAAGCGGAATCCGGCGGGTGACCGGCCACTCGGCGCCCTCTTCGTCATGGACGAGGCACAGATGCTCGCCGCGTCGGGGACGCTCACGGCGAGTACCCGCAGCACCATCGTGCTCGCTTCGCAGGCCCGGAAGTACGGTCTGGGACTGCTGTTCGCCACACAGGCACCGAAGGGCCTGCACAACCAGGTCGTCGGCAACGCGATGACGCAGTTCTTCGGCAGGCTCAACAGCCCGGCCCAGATCGCCGCGGCCAACGAACTCGCCAGGGCCAAGGGCAGCCCCGTCGACGACATCTCACGACTGGAACGCGCCCAGTTCTATGTGGCGGGGGAGGCGTTCGGCTTCCAGCGGGTGACCACTCCGCTGTGCCTCACCCACCATCCGGCCGGCCCGCTCAGCGTCGAAGAGGTGCTCGCCCGCGCACGCGCCGGAGCCGAGTGAAGCCGTGCCCCGTTCGCCCCATCAACTGTGCTCACTGGAAGGGATTTCGCACCATGGCAGGAATCTTCATCACCGTCCGGTCCGGTGACGGTCAGGACCGGATCCGGGGGCTCGATCGGAGTCTTGCTCACGTGTTCGGAAAGGACCGGGTTCTCCGGTCCGGCGATTCCGCGTCCGTCCTGGTGGTGCCGATCGGCACCGAGGGGCTCGACGAAGGGGGCCGGGAGGAGATCGTCGAGGCGCTGCGACTCGGTAAGCAGGTCGTCCCGGTTCTCACCGAAGACACCGAAGACGCCATCATGCCGGACGGAACGGAACTGCCGTCCGAACTCACCGGGCTCTCCCGTCTGCGGGCCCGGCGGCTCGGCAGGCGTACGGCGGAACAGGACATCGCCTGCCTGATCGCCGAACTGATCCGCGTCGCCCCGGAATTGGGCATCGGCGTCGTCAAAGGCCTCGAAGACCTGCCGGAGTGGCTCGATTCCTGGCGGCACGAGACGCGTCCCGTACTGCCCGTGGAGCTCCCGGTGCTCGGCCGGGCCAGGGAAGTCGAGCGGCTGTGCGCGTGGCTGGACGCCGCGCCGTCCGTCCTGCCCGTGTACGCCGGCAGCCGTACCGAGGCCGCGGCGTTCGTCGCGACCGCGTTGGCGGCCCACCGGCCAGGTCTTCGAGCGGTGCGAGTGTCCACTCAGGAAGGGTGGCGTCATTGCCGGGAGCTGACCGGTCCTTTCGTCGCCGTGGTGGACGGCGTCGACGTGGGGGAGGGGGACACCGGTGACGGCCATGTCGTCGTGGTGCGGCGCACGCCGGACCGGAATGCCGCCGATGTCCTGGTGCTGCCCGGAATTCCTCGTGCCGAGGCGGCCGAGGCGTTCGCCGCGGCCGGTGTCCCGCCCGCCGAGGTGAATATTTACGCGGATCTCGCTCGGCGCGGTCTCGGCGGACTGCGCCGCAGGCTGAGTGTCGCCGGTGATCTTCCGAAGTGGGTGAACCCGCTGGAGCGCGATCTCGCCGCGCCGCTCGTGCTGATCGGCCGATGGTCGGCGGGATCGCGGCACGATCTGGACGAGATCGCGGCGATCGCCGGGCGGGAGACCGACGAGCTCGGGCGTTTCTTCGCCGGCGCCGAGGTCGGCGACGACCCACTGCTGGCCCGGTCGGGCGACGGGATGCGGTTGGCCGATCCCCACGATGCCTGGGCGCTCCTCCATGGCCGGCTGAGCGCGCAGGACCTGCGACGCTGGCACGAGCAGGCCGTCAAGGTGCTCGGCGAGAGGGACCCCGGGCGGAAGTGGTCGGCGGAGCTGAGGCATGGGCTGGCAAGGAGCGCGGCGCTGCTGGCCGCCGAGGGGGAGACGACGTTGTCCGGTGGCGGTACGGGCGCCGACCACGCGACCCGGTTCGTCCGTGAACTGCTCGGACAGGCCAACGACGACGCGGACGGAGTGCTCTGGCGGTCACTCGCCGATGTACTGCCCTTCCTCGCCGAAGCCGCGCCTCACGAGTTCCTCGGTGCTGTCGATCACGCGCTGACCAGTGATCCTTCGCCGCTGAGCGGCGCTACCGACGGTCTCACGGCGGCTTTGGAAACGGTCGGCTGGTCCGACGACGCGTTGCCGATGGTCGTCTCGCTGCTGGCCGAGCTGACGCGGCCGGGGAGGGAGACGGGTGACCGGCCGCTCGAATCCCTGATCACCCTCGTGCAGCCGTGGTACCCGTACCTGGACCTGCCCGCCGGGCAGCGGACGGAGCTGGTCAAGGCGATCGGCCGGCGCTCTCCGGAAGCAGGCTGGCGGTTGGCTCTCGCACTCCTGCGCGGGCCGCGAGGACACCTGCTCGCGAGTCCGCGGCGTCCTCGGGTCCGTCTCGAATGGACGGTCCCGGCGCCGCCGGTGGCCGTCTCCGACGGGCCGGAGTTCGGAGAAGCGTTGGTCACCTCGGCGTTGGCCGCACTGGAGGAACGGCCTCATCGGTGGTGCGAGTTCTTCGAGCAACTGCCCGAGCTGACCACCGCGCAGTGGGACCGCGTCGTCGAAGCCCTCACGAGGCTGGACGCCGAACGACTCTCGGCGGATGAACGGCTTCGCCTGTGGGGCCTGCTCACCGGGTTGACCGCCGAGCATCGCCACTACGACGGCGCGGACTGGACGCTGCCGGAAGAATTGCTGCAATGGCTGGAATCCTGTGCCGAAATGATCGAACCCGCGGTCAATCCAGGGCGTCACGGCCTGTTGTTCGGCCGGGATCCGTACTTGGCGGGCGGCGGCTCTCTCGATCCGGAGGCGCGGGACGCCGAGGTCGATCGGCTTCGCCGCGACGCTGTGAGTGGCGTCCTGCGCGAACACGGTGTCGCGGGACTGAGCGCTCTCGCCGCCGAGAGCGCGCAGCCCGGATTGGTCGGAGAGATCGCGGCGCAGGTGGCGGTGGACGACCTCCAGGAAGACGCGCTCGCGGAACTGGGGCGCGAGGACTGGGCGGCCGGTTGGGCGGGGGAGATGGCGCGGTCCCAGGGCGAAGAATGGCGGCGGGAGGTCGCGACGCAACTCAAGGAACAGGACCGACTGGTCGACTACCTCCTGGCCATTCCAGTGGACCACGCGCCGGCGCTTTTCGATTCCGCCGATGACGCGGTTCTCGAGAGCTACTGGGCTCACGTCGATCCGTGGCCGCTTCCGGAAGGGCACGAATCGTCCTTCGTGACGCAACTCGCTCGGCGTCGGCCGTGGGCCGCGGTCAAAGCGCTCGCCTTGGGCGTGCGCGCGGCCGAGCCGCCGCCTTTGCCCACCTCTCTGGTGGAAGAGGTGCTGCTCCAGGCGTCCGCCGAGGGCATCGAACCACCCGATCGCAAAACCGTCGCGAGTGTGGTGCCGCTGCTCGACCAGCTGGTCGAGACCGGGGGCTCGGATGTCGCGGTCGCGCGGTTGGAGCTGCGGTTCCACGCGGCGCTCAAGCATCACCGGCAACCGCGGAGCCTCCAGCGGATTCTTTCCGAGAACCCGGGCGCGTTCGTCGAACTCTGCACCCGGATCCATCCCGCGGACGACGACGCGCCGAACGTCGAACTGGTCGACATGTGGCTGACGATCTTCGAGACGCGCACCACGGCGGGTGGTGCCGACGGTGCCGCGCTCAAAGCATGGGTTTCGCGCGCCCGCGCGGAGTTCGCCGAGTACGGCCGGGCCGAGTTCGGCGACCGGGCGATCGGCACCGTGCTGGCGAGCGGTTCCCCTGTCCCGGACGACGGGTGGCCGCCGGAAGCGGTCCGGGACGTCTTGGACGTCATCGACGGCGGGCATCTCCGGGAAGGTTTCGCCATCGGCCTGACCTTCCAGGATGGCGACTCGCGGGATCTAGCGCAGCGTCATCGCGGCTCGGCCCGGCGGATCAACGTCGGCTGGCCGCGGGTGGCCGCGCTCCTGCGTGCGCACGCCGACGAGCTCGTTCGGCGCGGATAGCGGTCGAAGTAGCCCGGGTGGAGGAGCCGAACGGCTCCTTCACCCGGAGCGCCTCGTAGGCTGAACGCGACAAACGATGGCCGCGAAACTGATCGCGTTGTCGCTCTGCCGTCCGAAGGCGTTCGTGCGTGCCGATCCGCCTGGCGCTGCGCGGTCCGGTGATCCGTCGCGGCCGGCGGGACGCTCAGCCGAGCGCGTCCGCCTTGATGGCCTCGAACTGGGCGCCCATCCGCGCCGCGAGTGCCTCCGCCGCCCGCAACGGCCGGACCATCACCTTGAAGTCGATGATCTTGCCGTCGGCGTCGAAGGTCACGAGGTCGCAGCCGTTGATCTCCAGCCCGTCGACCGTCGCTTCGAACTCGTACACGTGATTCGCGCCGTCGCGGATTTCGCGGACATAGCGGAAGTCCTCGAACACACGCAGGACGCCGCGCAGGATCGCCGCGGTGATCGCCTTCCCCCGGTAGGGCTTGAACGCCACCGGGCTGGTGAAGACCACGTCGTCGGCGAGCAACGCCTCGATCGCGGCGGCGTCCTTCGCTTCTACTGCCTGACGGAACGTGGGCATGGCGATCTCCTCATGGTCAACTTGGTGAGCAGACGTCGCCGAGCGTAGGTGATCACCACGGCGGGGTCATCAAAGTGTCTAATCAACTTTGCGACCAATCCGGCCGGAGCTACCATCAGGTCATGGCGCCGCGGAACGCGATCCTCGCGACGCTCCTGGACGGTGAGTCCTCGGGCTATGACCTGGCGAAGGGTTTCAACGCGTCGGTCGCCCACTTCTGGACCGCGACACCGCAGCAGCTCTACCGGGAGCTGGACAAGATGGAATCGCAGGGCCTGGTGGCGGCACGGGTCGTCGAACAGCGACGGCGTCCGAACAAGCGGCTCTTCTCCCTGGCCGACGCAGGCGCGGCCGAACTCGCCGACTTCACCGGGCGGGCGCCGAAACCGACCGCGATCCGCGACGAACTGCTGGTGCAGATCCAAGCGGTCGACGCGGGAGATGACCAGGGGATCCGGCGCGCCGTCGCGGACAGGATGGCCACCGCCGAAACGAAGCTCAAACGGTTCGAACGCGCCCGGCAACGCCTTCTCGGCGGAGCCGCGGAGTCGGAGTTCCTCGCCACCGCGCCCCGTGTCGGCCCGTATCTGACCCTCGCCCGCGGGATGGCGTTCGAACAGGAGAACATCCGCTGGTGTAAACAGGTTCTCGCGGTCCTTGACCGGCGCGCGACCGCGAATGAAGGAGGAGATCGGCTTGGTTGAGCGGAAAAAAGGTCCGAAATTTTGTCAGGTGGTGCTGGATTGCACCGACGTCCGCGCATTGGCGGAGTTCTACCGGCGTCTGCTGGTGTGGGACTACCGCCCCGGGGACGAACCGCCCGCATCCGGCGCCGACGACAAGGACTGGCTGGTGCTGAGAAATCCGGAGGGCGGGGTGCAAGTCGCCTTCCAGCAGGTCGAGCGGCTGCCGGAAGCGAGCTGGCCGGACGCCGAACCGGTACCCCAGCAACTGCACCTGGATTTGACCGTGGACTCGGTCGAGGAGCTCGAGGAGCAGCACGCCCGCGTCCTCGAACTCGGCGGGCGGCTTCGGCTCGACCGCATCGAAGACCCGGAAGAACCGCTGCGCGTCTACGTGGATCCGGCGGGGCATCCGTTCTGCGTCTTCGTCGCCTGAAGTTTTCCGGCGCGGCAGGCAGGAGAACCACGATCCCGACGGTCAGCAGTCGCGCGGCCGGTCGTATACGGACGTTCGGGTCGCTGTTGATAGCTTCCCGGCATGACCACCGCGCTGATCATCGGTGACCTCCAGCGAGGAATCACGGGCAACTACCCGTTCGCCGAACAAGTCCTGCCGCCGATCGCCACCCTGCTGCCTCGGGCACGTGCGGCCGGCGCGCTCGTCGTGTTCGTGCACTTCGGGCTCCGGGGCAACGGCGCTGATCTGCCCGAGGGGAACCCGTTGTTCAAGACGTTCCACGACGCGGGGGACACCTTCCACGAGGGCTCGGCCGGGACCGAGATCGCCCTGCCGGTCGCCGACGAGGACGTGGTCGTGCTGAAACGCCGTGCCAGCGCGTTCGCCGGCACGGATCTCGAGCTGGTGCTCCGCGCCCGCGGCGTCGACACCGTCGCGATCGCCGGAGTCGCGACCAGCGCGATGGTGGCCGCGACCGCCTACGACGCGGCGGACCGCGGCTACCACGTGACCGTGCTGCGCGACGGTTGTGCCGACGGCGACCCGGCGATGCACGACTTCTTCGTGGACGCGGTCTTCCCGAGCCGGGGGTTCGAGGTCGTGACGGCCGCGGACTGGCTCGTCGACGGCGAATAAATCGCGAGACCGATTCGCTCGGGTATGGCACCGTGGGCGCCGAGCCGATCAAGGGGGGCCGGGATGGACACGAGACGACTCGGGCGCACCGATGTCGAGGTGACGCGGCTCGGATTCGGCGGCGGGCCGCTCGGCGGACTGTTCGCGCCGCTGGACGACGACACCGCGGCGGGGGCGCTGGCCGCGGCCTGGGACGCCGGGATCAGGTACTACGACACGTCACCGCACTACGGGATCGGGCATTCCGAGCGCCGGATCGGCGAGTTCCTGCGCTCGCGGCCGCGTGCTTCCTTCGTTCTGTCGACGAAGGTCGGCCGCCTGCTGGTCCCGCGGGACCCGGACGGGGAGAGGGATCCGGCGGGCTTCCACGTCCCCGCGACGCACGACCGGGTACGCGACTTCACCCGCGACGGGATTCGGCGCAGCGTCGAGGATTCCCTGGAGCGGATGGGACTGGACCGGATCGACGTGCTGTACCTGCACGACGCCGAGGAGTTCTTCGACGACGCGATGCGCGACGGCTATCCGGCCCTGGCGGAACTGCGGTCGGAAGGGCTCGTCGGCGCGATCGGCGCCGGCATGTACGACACGGCCATGCTGACCACTTTGGTCAAGGAGACCGATGTCGACGTGGTCATGCAGTCCGGCCGCCACACACTGCTCGACCACAGCGCGCTCGACACCTTCCTGCCCGCGTGCGAGGAACGAGGTGTCTCGGTGATCGCGGCTTCGATCTTCAACTCCGGATTGCTCGCCGTGCCGAGACCTGTCATGGGAGCGCACTTCGACTACGAGATCGCCACGCCGGAAGTCATGGAGCGGGCGAACAGGATCGCCGACGTGTGCGAGGCGCACGGTGTGACACTTCCGCAGGCGGCCATGGCCTTCCCGCTCCAGCATCCGGCCGTGGCGGGTATCGCGGTGGGAATGCGGTCCGCTGAGGAGGTACATCGCAACATGGAGTCCTTCGCCGCGGAGGTACCCGCACAGGTCTGGACCGATCTGCGTGCGGCGGGCTTGATCCGTTCGACAGCGACTAGGGTGGTCTGATGGTGTCGGTGAAACAGGTCCAGGTCACCTTCGACTGTGCGAAACCCGAGCGCCTCGCCCGCTTCTGGTGCGAGGTATTGGGGTACGTCGTGCCGTCGCCGCCGGACGGGTTCGCCACCTGGGACGACTACAACCGCACGCTGGCGCCCGGGAAGCAGGACGCCGGCTTCGTTTGCAGTGACCCCACGGGAGTGGGCCCGCGGCTGTACTTCCAGCGTGTTCCCGAAGGGAAGGTCGTCAAGAACCGGGTGCATCTCTGCGTGCGCGCCGGCACCGGGCTCGTGGGTGAAGAGCGCCTCGCCGCGCTCCAGGCCGAACGCACTCGGCTGACGGCGCTCGGCGCGGTCTGCGAGCGGGTCATGCTCGCCGACGAGGAGAACGAGTCCTGCATCGTGATGCGGGACATCGAGGGCAACGAGTTCTGTCTCGACTGAGATCAGGCTCATCGCGCCTCCCGAATGCTGAACGTCGTGATGCAGAAACCGCCGTCCTCCGTGCGATCCGCGATCACGGTGCCCCTGGCGGACCGTCCTTTGACGACTCCGGCGACGTCGGCGAGGACGAACTTGGTCGTTCCGCCTGCCCTGGTGATCTCGACGCGGGAGCCCAGCGGGAGAAGTGAGTCGATCTTGTCGTCCATGAACCGCTTCTGCGCCTCGCAAGCCGCCGCGATCGCCCCCGCCCTGTCGTTTCCCGCGATCTTCGCGAGGAAGTCCGTGACCACCTGAATCCCCTCCTCGGGCGGCTTCGGAGCCGGGCGTACGGTCACAGTGACCCTTGGGCGCGTCGTGCGGCTGACCGTGGTCCTGCTCGGGCTGCTCGTCGGCGCGGAGGTCGTCGCCGGGCTGGAGGACGGGGCGGGCAACGAGATCCCGGCACTCTTGCGGAGCAGGAAGCCGGGAGCGGCGAAACCGGTGACGCAGAAGGCGACCAGCGCGATCACCGCGACCAGGATGCCGATGGCCACTCCGGCCTTGACGGTCGAAGACTGGGTGTTCTGCTGGTCCGGCAGGCCTGGATAGGTCATCGGATTCACCTTCCGTGCGGATCTGAATTGGCGATCCGACGAAGCCCTTCCGGCGGGGGTTCCGATCCTTTCGGAGACCTTACGGATCCGAGTAATCTGTTCCGTGATAAGGGAAATCATGCTTTCACCAGACGTCGGTGATCGTCGCCGGGCAAAACTGTCGGTGGTCGCTGCCATACTCGCCCCCATGACGAACGAGGTGCGCCTCAGGGCCGTCGAGCAGGCCGATCTCGAAGTGTTCTTCGAACAGGAGCAAGACCCGGTGGCCGCCGGTCGTGCCGCGTTCCCTCCGCGTGAGCGTGAGCGGTTCATGAAGCATTGGGAGACCAGGGTGCTCGGCGATCCGGCGGTGACCGTGCGCACCGTTCTGGCCGGTGGCCGGGTCGCGGGAAACGTGGTGGCCTGGCCGCAGGACGGCAGGCATTGGGTGGGTTATTGGTATGGAAGGGACTTCTGGGGAGGAGGTGTCGGATCGCGAGGGCTTGCGTTGTTCCTCGGCGAGATGCCGGTTCGGCCGTTGTACGCCGATCCGGTGGAGACCAACGTCGGATCGGTCCGAGTGCTGGAGAAATGCGGTTTCCGGCTGTTGTCCGAAAAGGACGGTGAGCACGTGCTGCTCGTCCTCGACGAGTGAGCCGCCGACATCCGTGCCCGGCCGCGAGAAACGACCGGGACACGGAAGGCGATCTGTCAGCAGGGCTGCAACAGCCAGCAGAGCCGGTAGTTCGCCCGGTAGGTCGTGGGCGTGCCCGGCGCGACGATGTTCTGTGTCCGCGCGCCGCCGTGCGCCCAGCTGGTGAAGGCGTACTTCAGGTTGAGCGGGGGCAGGTTCTGCGGGCTGTCCGCGCTGATCGAGTTGGTGGATCCGGCGATCACCGTCCGCGAGAACGGCGTGCGTTGCTGTGTGCCGCCGACGGTGAGCGTCACTTGGCTGGGATTTGAGGTGAAGCTCAGCGACACCGTCTTCGGCTGCAGGTCGATGGTCTTGGAACCGGTGCGACCGCCCGAATCGGTCGCCGTGAGGGTCAGCTGCAGATACGACGGGTAGTCGTGGTCCGGTGCGACGAACGAGCCGGACGCGACGCCGGGGAAGTCCTGGACGTTGTGCGTATGGCAGGTGCCGTTCGTCGCGCAGTGCCGGATCGCGAGCCGCCAGGACAGTGCCGACGCCGGGAGCTGGCCGTCCTGGGCGTCGACAGCGCGGCCGGAGAACGACACGGTCTGGCCGACCGACCAGGTCAGCGTGCCTGCCGGGCTGTCGATGACCGGCACCGGATCGAGGCCCTCCGGGTTCCCTACGGTGACCCGCACGATCGTGGTCGCGCCGGCGCCGCGGGAGTCCGTCACCCGTAGTCCTGCGTCGACGGCGGCGGCCGCGGTGTAGGTCCAGGTGGGGTTGGCGGCCGACGAGTCGTCGTACGCGCCGTCGGCGTCGAGGTCCCAGGCGTAGGACAGCGTATCGCCGACGTCCGGGTCGGTGGAGGAGGTGCCGTCGAACTGGACCGTCAGTGGGGCGGGCCCGCTCGTAGGACTCGCCGTGGCCACCGCGGAAGGCGGCCGGTTCGTGCCGCCAAGATGGCTCACACGACGGAGTTCGCCGCTGCCCAGCGCGACGTAGAACAGGTCGCCGCCCGGTCCGGTGAGTACTTGCACCGGTAGGTTGACACCGGTCACGAACGGCACGAGACGGTTCGCGTTCGGCTGACCGTCGACGGCCTGCATGGCCCAGATGCAACCACGGGAGGAGTCGGAGAAGAACAACGCGCCGGAGTACTCGGCGGGGTAGTTGCTCCCGGACTCGAAGGCGATCCCGCTGATCGAAGAGCCACCCGTGGGGCACGGATCACTCGCGACCACCTTGGCGCGGTGGTTGTAGGCGTAGTACGGGGTGGAGTGCCCGCCGGAGGTGTAGAGGGACTCGCACCGGTCGAGGTTCGCGCCGTCGTAACCGGCCTGCCTGGCGCCGCCCTCGAAACAGGGCCAGCCGAAGTTCTCCGCCACGCCATCGCCGACGTCGGCGACGCGGTTGATCTCCTCCCAGGTGTCCCAGCCGACGTCGCCCGCCCAGAGCTCTCGGGTGCCCGGCCGGAAGCCGAACCGGAACTGGTTCCGCGCACCGTAGGCGATCACTCGCCGGGCGTTGGCGTCGGTGCTGTTCGCGAAGGGGTTGCCGGGCAGGCCTTCGCCGGTATCGGGATCGATGCGCAGCAACGTGCCGTTGAGCAGGACCGGCTGCCCGGCGGGGCGTCGCGGCGACTGCGAACGCAGTGCGCCACCCTCGGCCGCCGGCGGCGACAGGTTCGTCCCGGCGGGGGAGGGCGGATCGGCGCAAGGGTTCCCGACCTGGCCGTAGTCGGCGAAGGTGAAGCTGGCGCCGTCGCCACCGCCCGCGTACAGGGCGCCGTCCGGCCCGAAGGCGAGAGCGCCGACGGAGTGGCTGGGGAACTGCTGGCACCAGCCGGTGACCAGCGGCTTCTCGCTGACGGCCGCACCTGCCGGGCCCATGGTCAGCTGGGAGACGCGGCCGGTGACGACACACCCTTTGTCGGTCGCACCTGGCGGGGTCGGGCAGGCGTCACCCCACCTCGGCGCGGTACCACCGGGCTCCGCGTCGAAAGTGTAGGAGACGTAGACGTACGGCCTGGCGGGAAAAGCGGGGTCGACGGCCAGTCCGAGCAGGCCGCGGTCCCAGAAATCCTGTGTCTGCGGACGGAGATCGGCGAAGACCGTCGCCGTCGTGTCGGCGAGCGAATCGAAGACCTTGACCAGGCCGCTCTTCTCCGCGACGAACACCCGCCCATCCGGCGCGAACGCGGTGGCGGTCGGCGAGCTGAGCCCGCCGATCGCCACCGTGTCGGTGAAACCGGCGGGCACGGCGGCTTCGGCGGGCGCCACGGTGACGAGCCCGACGGCGAGCGCGCCGATCAGCGGGCCGACCACGCCCACCGCCAACGCGCGCCGTGATCTTCGAGGGAACAAGGGACGACGAGATTTCGACATACGAACTCCTCCTGCGCAGGGACCGAACAGAACGCGGCAGCTGTCCGGTATGGCGCGGCGAGGCCGAAAGTTGTTACGTCTCTGACAGAAAATGCGCACAATTCGCTAAATACGGGCCGAGCGTCGGGAGCCCCCCCCGGAGAGCCTCAACCGGAAAAGTTGGAAACTGAGTCACCGCGACGGCAAGCTGTTTGTCATTTTGGCCGTCTTTTCGAAGACGTATTTCACGCCCTCGACGGAGGAAACCCGCAGGACATCGCTGCTTGTGGGGAAAGGATCTTGCCTGCCGGCTCTACGCCCCTGGCACGTCCCGAAAGTGGCTATCGCGACGCCGGTGCGGCGGGGATGTGCCCCGGGGCCGTGACTCCGCTCCAGCGTTCGTCCATTGTGGATCAGCGGTAGGCGCGCAGGAACACGTCCACCCCGTCGGCGAGGATCTCCGACTTGCTCACGGTGCCCGCCAGTCCCGATCACCGCCGAAGCCCTCGCGCGACGGGACAGCAGGCTGCGCGGCCTGACCACCTCGGTGCCGGAAACCGGGCGACCGGCCCACACCGCTCTCACCCTGCCGGAGCCCATCGCCGAGCCGCAGCCCGGCTGAACGGTCGCGGCGTCTGCCGTCGTCGCTCGCGACTAGCGCGGTATCGTCGACAACGTCGGTGTCGGCGATATCGAGTCGCGTGTGACGGAAAAGACGGCGAGGAAGTAGTTCGCCTGAACGCAGTTGACGTTCTCCCCGCCGGTCAGTTCCGCGGTGAGCGCGTCGCGCTCGACGGTCAGTTCCGCGCCGTCCTCGGCGCAGCCGGGCACGGCGAAGGCGAAACCGCGCCGGTCGGCAGGTGGGACGAACGACAAAGCCGCACGCACTTCGCCCAGGTTCGTGAGCCCGGCGCGTTCCAGAGTTCGCTGGAACTCCTGAGCAGCGGCCGTTCCGAGTTCCGCCGGCCGCAGATCCGCGAACTGGGTGCTCGAGCCGCCGAGCCCCGCGAATGCCTCCAGCTTCGCCGGATGCTTGCCGGTGCCCGGTCCGCTTCCTGTGCCACATCCCGCCACGAGCAGCAGAAGGCACGCTGCGATCCATCTCATGCGCCGAAGACGTAGCGGGCCGCTCCGTCGGTTGCGCGGCTTCGGTATCGAAGCGATATCTGTCCGGCCTACGACCTAGCGAGCGCGGTCGACCACGTCAGCCGCACTATCGGGTTCGACTCCGCTTCGTCGTCGAGTGGACCCGATCGGTGGTCAGTGGGTGATCTTCCGGTGGAAGCACACTCGGTCCCGGCCGGGGCCGTCGTAGTCGCTGTGCAGGGGAAGGCCGTCGACCACTCGGTCGCCGGTTTCGAGCCTGAATCCCATGGCCCGGTGAAAGGCGATGGATCCGGTGTTGCCCGGCGAGGTGACCGCACGGACTTCCGTACGGCCCACCTCGGCGGCGCGCTGGAAGAAGGTCTTGTAAAGGCGGCGGGCCGTCCCCTGGCCGCGAAGATCGGGGTCCACTCCCACGAAATGGATGTACGCCTCGGTGGCATTGTCAGGTGCGTAGAAGCCGACGAGGAATGCCCTGATGCCCGCTTCGTCCTCCAGGACCAGGCTCGTGCTGGAGAAGAATTGCAAGAACAGTTTGGGGAGCAGGAGGGAAAGCTCGCGGGCCTGAGCGGGGGTGCGCGAGTCACCCCACCACTCCTGTACGCATTCGACGATCGCGCCGTGGTCGGAGAGGTGAGCTCGGCGGGGCTCGGGCATGTCGTCCCCCTCTCGGAGTCAAGGTATCGATGATCTTGGTTCGACGGTGTCTCACCATCGCCAGTCATGTGCCAAGGTATCTCTCTGAGGTCGGGTTCGTGAACCAGTGACACGATACCCGTCTCGGGCGAAAACTTTTCACTATAGCACCCGGTGCCGGAGGAAGGCCATCTTTCGGTGTTGTAGAATCACGCGTCTGGGTGATGCTTTTCGGTTCGACCTGTGCCGGTGAATCACCCATTGAGAACGACGAGGTTTCTCGAGCTATCCGTATGGTGGATGCGCAGGACACTGCGATCCGTGCTGCACCGTTGGCAAGATTTTCGGACTGGGACATAGGGGATCATCGCTTGAGCAGCGTTCAACTGACCGATTCGCCGTCGGTGGCGGAGCCGGGCCGCGGCGGGGACGAACCGACAAGCGATGGCCGGATGTCCTCGCGCCGGGGGTTCCTGGGAGCCGCCGCCTCGGTCATCGTCGGCACCGTGCTGATCGCCGTCCACGCGAGCTTCTACGGCAACTGGATGATCGACGACGCGGCCATCACCTTCGCCTACTCCCGGAACCTCGCCGACGGCTTCGGGCCGGTGCTCCAGCCGGGAGTGGAACCCGTCGAGGGCTTCTCGAACCCGGTGTGGATGGCGCTGCTCGCCCTCGGCAAGCTGCTCGGCCTGTTCGACCACGGCACGATCTTCGGCGTCCCCGATTACGTCTTGTTCCCCAAGGGACTGGCGCTGCTTTGCTGCATGGCCATCCTGGCACTGGGGTACGTCGGGGCGAAGCGCCTGACGCCCCGGCCGGCCTTGGTCACGCTGATCGCCGGTACGGCGCTCGCGGCCAACCCCTCGTTCGTCATCTGGTGCTTCTCCGGGCTGGAGAACTCGGTATACGCCCTCATGGTCACCGCTCTCGCCGTGGTCACCCTGTGCGGCGTCGACTCCGGCACGCTCCTGACGCCGAAGATCGCCATGTCGACAGGCGCGCTCGCCGCCCTCGCCGGGCTGAGCCGTCCGGACGGGGTCATCTACGCGGCCGCGTTCCCGATCGTGGTCGCGCTGTTCACCCGCCGCGGCGGCGTGCCCCCCGCCATCCGGGCGGTGCTGCTGTCCGCCGCCGGGTTCATTGTCCCCTTCGGCGGCTACCTGCTGTTCCGCTGGATCGAGTACGGGCGACTGCTGCCCAACACCGCGATCGCCAAGGCGCAACCGCTCCCGACCATCGAGGACGTCGCCAAGGCGGGGACGGTCCTCCAATACGCGGGCTGGTTGCTGGTCGCGGTCGCGATCGTCTGCCTCGCTCTGGTGATGCAGAAGCCGTCCAAGCTCCGCGCGGGCGTCGTCGCGCTCCTCGTTCCCTTCGCGTTGTCGGTGATCGCCTTCTGTGTCCTCCAGGCCGACTGGATGGGACAGCTTCGGTTCGCGACCCCGATCTGGGCGCTGGGCGCGCTCGGCGGCGCGATCGTGATCGTCGAAACGCTGCGGAACGCGCGTATCCGAGGTCGGATCCTGCTGGCGGTCACGCTCGTCGTCGCGATGATCTCGTCGATCAGCGGGTTCTATACCCAGGGCAAAAGCTACCGGGCCGTTCCGAAAACGCCGTTCTGCAGCGTGGTCGAGCGCGACGCCAGGGTCACCAACGGCGTGGCGGACCTCCTCAAGCTGCCCAGCTCCGCGAAGATCGGTGTGATCGACCTTGGCGGGATGGCGCTGGTCAGCAGGCTTCAGGTGGTCGACCTCGCCGGTCTCGCCGACCGCGTCATCGCCGATTACCTCCGCACCGCCGATTTCGCCGGAGAGCGTCGGTACGTGTTCGACGACCTCCGGCCGGAGCTGATCTCGTTCATCGGCACCTGGGACACCACGCTCGGCTTCGCCCAGGACGAACGGTTCGGGCAGGAGTACGAAGTGCTCTACCGCAGCCCTCGTGACCCGGCCGCGTTCGGTGACGTCGGGGTGTGGGTGCGCAAGGATCTCGTGCGCGACCCCGCGCTCCTCGCCGCGGCACAGCGCTACGTCACCACCGAGACCCAGAAGGTCGTCGCGGCCAACTCGGTCGCGCATCTGCGGTCCTGCGGAGACACTCTCCGTCCCGGCCAGACGCCGTAGCCCGCGGCCGAAGCCACGTACGGTTCTGGCGGTCCGGTATCGCACTGGATGCCGACCGGTGGGTCGGTTCGGTCAACGGCGTGCGAGCCACCGATCGACCTGGTGCGTGGGGGCCCAGGGGAGTACCCTGCCCGCAGGAGCGCCGGGAAGCCTGGTCGGCAACAGCATTCGCCGACCGCGAAAGGGCTCCCATGTCCTCCGTATCCTCGACCCGCCCTCCTGCCGTCCGCATCGACGGATTGACCAAGCGGTTCGGTCGCACCGTCGCGGTCGACGACCTCACCTTGTCCGTTCCCGTCGGCGAGGTGTTCGGTTTCCTCGGCCCGAACGGTGCGGGCAAGTCCACGACGATCCGGCTGCTGCTCGGCCTGATCCGGCCGTCGGCCGGGACGGTCTCCGTGTTCGGTGTGCCGGCGTCGGACGTGCGCCGGGCACACCGGCTGCTGGGTTATGTTCCCGGCGACGTCGCGCTCTGGCCGGAGCTCACCGGCGCCGAAATCCTCGAACTGCTGGCCAGAGTCGGTCCGGCAGTCGATACCCGCTATCGCGCGGAACTCGTGGGCCGGTTCGCGCTCGACCTGGACAAACGCGCGAAGACCTACTCGACCGGCAATCGGCAGAAGATCGCGTTGGTCGCCGCGTTCTCGTCCCGGGCGGATCTGCTCGTCCTCGACGAGCCGACCAGCGGTCTGGATCCGTTGATGGAGCAGGAATTCCAGCGCTGCGTCGGCGAAGCACGAGAAAGTGGCCAGACGGTCTTCCTCAGTTCACATCAGCTAGCCGAGGTCGAGGCCGTCTGCGACCGGGTCGGGATCCTGCGCGCCGGACGGCTCGTCGAAGTCGCCGGGATCGCTGAGCTGCGCAAATTGCGCCGCACCACCGCCGAGGTGGCCTTCCGTGGGCAAGAACCGTCCTTAGTGGGCATACCCGGTGTCGTCGAGGTCGAACGGCTTGACGGCGATCGCCTCCGGTTCACCCTGTCCGGACCCCCGGGGCCGGCGTTGCGAGTGCTCGCCGCGGCCGACGTCACCACGATCTCGATGCGTGAGCCGCGGCTCGAGGAGATCTTCCTCGACTACTACGGGGAGAACGCGCGATGACCACAGCATCGGCGGAAACCCTTGCGACCACGGCGGAACCGGCCAGGAAGGGGAGCGCGGACCGGGCCGTCACCCGCCACTTCGCCCGCAGGACGCGCCGCGGCGCCCTGATCGTCGCCTTCGCCGCGGCCGGGATGTCCGCCCTCGTGGCAGGCCAGTACCAGACCACCTTCGCCGGGGCGCTCGACGGATCGGCGCTCCAAGCGCTGGCGGAGAATCCGGCTATCCGGATCCTGTTCGGTCCACCGGTGGCACTCGATGATCCCGGTGGGTTCACCGTGTGGCGGACGGGGACACCGGTTCAGGTCCTGGTCGCCGTGTGGGCGCTCCTGACCGCGACCCGGCTGACCCGCGGTGACGAAGACGCCGGCCGCGCCGACCTGCTGCTCGCCGGCCGGCTGCGGCCGCTGGACCTGCTGATCCGGTGCCTGATCGCAGTGGGTGCCGCGGCGGTCGTCATCGCCTCGGCCGTGGCGCTGGCCCTGCTGCTCACCGAAACCCGGCCCGCCGGTGCGGTCATCCACGCCGCCGGCCTGCTCGGGGTGATCCTGACCTTCGCCGCCATGGGAGCGCTCGCGGCTCAGGCCCTGCCCACCCGGTCGGCGGCGACGGGCCTCGCCGTCGCCGTGCTCGGCGCGGGACTGTTCCTGCGCATGCTCGCGGACGGCGCCGAGACGCTTTCGTGGGTCGCGTGGCTCACCCCCTTCGGCCTGACCGGCGAAGCCTCGCCGTATGCGGGCAACAGGGTCGCGCCGCTAGTGGTGCTTTTCGCGTTCCCGGTCGTGCTCACCGTCGGCGCGAGCGTGGCCGCCGTTCACCGAGACGTCGGCCGCGGCCTGCTCAACCCGTCCGGCCGCCGCCGGCCGCGGACACGGCTGCTCGGTTCCATCTCCGGCTTCGCCGTACGACGCACCTTGCGTGCCACGGCTGGATGGGCCCTCGGAATCGTCGTGTACTTCTTCCTAGTCGGGGTCCTGATCTCGTCCGTTCTCCGTTTCCTGCAGGAGAACCAGCGGTTCGCGGAGCTCGCCGGCGCTGCCGGGTTCGCCGGCCTCGGAACCGCCGAAGGGTTCGCCGCGGCCATGTTCGGCCTCCTGGCGATCCCGGCCGGGCTCTACGCCGCCACCCGGCTCGCCGCTTTCGCCGTCGACGAGGCCGACCGCAGGTGGACGCCCTTGCTCGCCCTGCCCATTCCACGCCACAGATTCGTTCTCGCGGAGATCACCGTGACGTCCGTCGCGTTGCTCGCGCTTCTCGCCGCGGCCGGGCTGTCGCTCTGGACCGGCGCCACCATCGCGGCCGCGCCACTCGGCCTTGTCCCCGCCCTGACCGGCGCGTGGAACGTGGCACCGGTCGCGTTGCTCTCGCTCGGCGCCGCGGTGTTCGCCCTCGGCTGGGCGCCGCGTGCGGTCGCCGTGCTCGGCGCGCTCCCCGTCGCCGGCGGGTTCCTTCTCAACGTCGTCCTGCAAAGCGTCGAGGCGCCGTCATGGCTGACTTACCTGACGCCCTTCGGTCATCTCGCCGCGGTCCCGGCCGCGCCGCCGAACTGGAGCGCCATCGTCATCCTCCTGGTGGCGGCGGGACTTCTCGTCCTCGCGGGCCTGGCCGGCTACGGCCGCCGGGACCTGACCACCTGATCATGCGTGGTCGGCGTTCGCATACCGTTCGTAGTGGAGCACGGCGCTGAGCGGGAGGCGTTCACGCCAGCCGTGCCGTTCCAGATCGGGAATCGAGGGCAGGTCGCGCACGGGGCCGACGCACAACCATGCCACCGGGCGGATGTTTTCCGGCAGGCAGACGAGTTCGCGCAGGAACTCCTCCCGGTAGAAGCTGACCCAGCCGACTCCGAGCCCTTCGGCGGTCGCGGCCAGCCAGAGGTTTTGGATGGCCAGGCAGACCGAGTACAGGCCGGCGTCGGCGATGGCGTGCCTGCCCAGCACCGCGGGCGCCCCGCGTGACGGGTCGTAGCCGACCACGATGCCTGCGGAAGCCTCCACGACGCCCTCGATCTTGATCCGCGCGAAGGTACGGGCACGCTCGGCGTCCAGTTGCTCCGCGAACACCTCCCGTTCGGTCCGCACGTGCTCCCGGAACTTCTCTCGAACGTCCATATCGGACACGACAATGAAGTCCCACGGTTGTGACAGGCCGACACTCGGCGCCGCGTGAGCCGCGCTCAACACGCGATGCAGCACATCGTCCGGGATCGGGGCCCCGGTGAACTCGGCCCTGGTGTCCCGCCGTTGGAAGATCGTCTCGTACAGCGAGCGCTCGCCCGTGTCCCGCGTCATGGACTAGATCGTGCCTTCCCGGGCCGGAACTCCGTCGGCCAGGGCGTCAAGGCCGGCCAAGGTGGACAAACCGCCGTCGGGCGGGTTCGCCGAGGGGAAGCTGAAGTGATGCGAGCTGACACGGGCTTCTGCGAAGGTGCGACGACGAGTTCCCGGGGAATTCCGGCTTTATCGGGACGGTACACGTCCTTCGAGAACCGGCATTATCTGACCTCGACGGCCGGTAAGGTCACCCGTGCGAGGTTTGTCGGGTGAAGGACGCTGATGAGGCCTTGCTCGTCGAGCAGGGGAAACGCGGCCATTCGGCGGCTGTCACGGCGCGGTACCGCAATGTCGATTACCACGTCGACTACACCAACCAGACCGATGGCGCGCCGGTCAAGGACGGGCGACCGCCTTGGCCACCGCCGCCGTCGGCAAGGTGGCACCGAAGGGCCGAGGCCGGGAGTATGCGCGGAAGTTCGTTCTGACGAGCGAAGAATCGGCTACGGTCGTCCGATGAGCGACCCCGCGAAGATCGGCCCGGTCAAGATCGGGAATGTGCTGTATCCGGTGGCGGATGTCGACGCCGCCGTGCGGTTCTACGCCGGCGCTTTCGGTCTGGCAGCGAAGTTCGTCGACGATGATCGCTACGCGGCCCTCGACGCCGGCGGCATCGCACTGGCTCTCGCCGGCCCGACGGAGGACGTGACCGGTGGTGTGCCCGCGGCGTCGTTCAAGGTTCCCGACGTGGCCGCGGCGCTGGCCGCCATGGTGGAGCGAGGCGGATCCGTCGTGCGCCGACCGGAGCAGGGGCCACACGAGGTTCGGGCCGTGGCTCGCGATCCCTGGGGCAATAGCGTCGTCGTTTACGGACCGCGTTAACGAAAGCCTCCATACTGGATCCGGGGAATTACTCCGACATCGATTCGGCGGGACACCGCGGCTGACGAACCTCTTCGGGTTCCGGACATGCCGACGTCCCGGCCACCGGTGATCGGCCGGGACGTCGGGCACCGTCATCCGGCGGTGGCCGGAACCGGCGCCCTCGTCAAGATCACGGGCAAGGTGTCGTGGCCGTTCATGATGAACGTGCCCTGCGGGTCGAGGTCCTCCGGTTTGACGGCCAACCGAATCTCGGGGAACCGTTCGAACAGCGCGGGCAGGGCGATCCTGGCCTCGAGCCGGGCCAGCGGCGCACCGAAACAGTAGTGGGTGCCGTGCCCGAAGCTCAGGTGTTCCTTGTTGCTCCGGGTGATGTCCCATTCCTCGGCCGAGTCACCGTGGATGTCGGGGTCCCGTCCGATCGCGCCGTACCCCATCAGGATGGGGTCGCCCTTCGGGACGGTCACCCCGCCGATGTGGAGGTCCTCGACGGCGAAGCGTAACGGCAGCATGTTGAGCGGGGACTCCAGGCGAAGCGTCTCCTCGATGACGTCGTCCCACGAAGCGCGGCCGTCCATCACCATGGCGTGCTGCTCGGGGTGCGTGAGCAGCTTGAGAACCGCGTGCGTGACGAGATTCATCACCGTTTCGGAACCCGCGCCCAGCGCGACGAGCAAAGTGCCGATCAACTCGTTGTCGGTCAACCGGTCGTCGCCCTCGGCGGTGACCAGCTCGCTCGTCAGATCTTCGATGGGGTGTGCCCGCTTGGCCCCGATGAGCTTGCCGAACTGCTCGTGCCAATCCCGGATGTTGGCCTCCGCCTCCTCCGGGGTCAGCGACGAATCCGGCATCTTCTCGCCGCCGCGGAGCACCGCCGCGCGATCTTCTTCGGGGACCCCGAAAAGGTCACAGATGACCGTCGCCGGCAACTGGTAGGAGAAAGTGCGTTTGAGGTCCACTGATTCGCCGGGCGGTGTTTCGGCGAGGTCGTCGAGCAGGTGCTGAACGGTGCGTTCGATATAAGGTCGCAGGGCGCGCACGCGTTTCGGCGTGAAAGCCTTGACGATCGGCCGGCGCAGGCGCTGGTGTTCCTCGCCGTACGCGGTCGTCATGTTCTCCATCGTGGGCCAGCTGGCCAGCGGCCAGTCGGCGCCGATCTCGCCGCTGATCCAGGCGGGCCAGTGCATCCGCGGGTTCTTGGACACGTTGGGGCTGGCCAGCAGTTCCACGGCCAGGTCATGCCCGACGACGACCCAGCCCCTGATGCCTCCGGGCAGTTCGACCACGGCGATGCCGGAGCCCTGCTCCTGTAGCGCCTTCGCTTCGCCGTGCACGTCCTGACCGGTCACGTCGAGTTTGTACGGGCAACGGTCGACCATGCGGACCTCCTGCGATGACGAAGTTTCGTTCCGTTACTCCCCACGCTAGGGAACGGCGGCGAAAAGTCGCGTCTTCGACGTTGCGCGAAGCAGGCACCCGAATGCGCCGGAAGCAATTCTCTTCGAGAATTTTCGGCGATCGGCTCCGACCTAGGTTGCGAGGAACCCGTCCAGGGTGCCTGACATGCGACGAGGAGACTCAGTATGGTGCGCTTCGAGATCATCGAGGTCCCGCCGGAGCAACGGCAACGTCGTCAAATACTCCTACTACCTCGACGGTCTGTTGCGGTCCCAGGTCGAGCGCAAGAAGGACAACGGCCCGATCGTCAGCGAGTTGTCACTGAGCCAGTCCATGGTGCAGGTGTACGGCGTGTCCGGCGGTGAGCTGAGCACCGGCGCCACCGGCGACGTCGTCGGCGCCGGGCTCCACGACGCCGACATCACCGCCGGCGGGGCCACGCTCTACAACGCGGCGGGCGCCCGCGACCGGTTGGAGGCGTTCGCCTCGGCGGACTTGGCCCGGCGCGGAGCGTACGCGGAACGGCCACGTCCGGTCGCGGTGACGCTGTCGCCCGACGATCGGCATCTGGCGGCGGGCGCACTGACCACGGACTCCAATGACGTGGTGATCTATGAAGTGGGCGGCGTGACCCCCGTCAACACCCTCGCCCTCGGCAGCGGTGAGACGGTACATCCCCGTGGTCTTTCCTGGTCCGCCGATCAGAAGAAACTGTTCGTGGTGACGCGGTAGCAGAATGACCCCGAGCCACATCTCGAAGTCGAGCGTTATCCGCTCGGCTGGTGAACCCACCGCTTCGGGCTCAGCCCGCCGGGGCACGGTGTTGTCCGAGGGAGGATGTGCTGCCCCGTAGCCGGGACAGCACATCCTCCCTCGGACATGTCGAGACGGATGCTCAGCGCACGCTCTTGGTCGCGGCGATGTACTCGTTGGACGGGGTGGTGAACGACAGCACCACACCGACGACGGCGGCGAGGACACTGAGGTAACCGACAATGGTGTTGGTACTGAAGATGACCGAAATCAACTGAAGCGCCGTGAGGACGGTGAGGACGATCCGCGCCCAGTTCCGGCCGGCGCGCAGCTTGACCGCGAACAACAGGTACAGCAGGGCGAACACGGTCGAGATCACCAGTCCGAAGATGATGACCAAGGTGGCGGTCTGATCGAGCTGCGCTTCGGAAAGCTGGGCTCCGCCCTGTCTGTTGGCGTCTCTGGCTGCCTCGACCAAAGCGTCCTTGTTCGCGATCGCCAGAACAGCGCTGAGCAATCCGATGACCGCGGAGGCCAGGAACGCCCAGAAAGCACCGTTGATCGTGCCGGGACGTTCCCGGCCGGCCACAGTGGACGTCTCGGAAGAAGCGGGATGGCTTGGGTAATCGCTCATCGTTCAAACCTGGCACGACGGCGCGGCTGTCGCGCGCTGAGCAACCATTTTCGTCCTGACAAGGACGTTTCGTGACGGAGCCACCCCGCACTGCGGTCGGAAGTCGTTCAGGCCCATCGTGAACGGACGCGGCCCGAAGAGCGATTGGAGTGTGCGATGCAGACGCCTGCGACGACAAGGCCGTCGAGTCACAGTGCCGGATTCGTCAGGCCAGGGACGGCGAAGGAGGCCGGGCAGTGCGGCTTGAACCCGGTGCCGGTCGCCGCCGACGTGCCGGGAGAAAGCGCTAACAGCCACACGGCTCACTTGAAACGGTTATGCGTCGATTTCCTCTGACGGGTGTGCGGAGACGCTGCCCGTCAGGTCGAATCACCCGGGTTCGTTGGCCCACCGTGTACGGAAGTACAGGCAGGCAAGACGCGGAGCCCGGAGTGGCAGGGATCGTGGGGGATTGGGGTACCGGGCGGACCATGCCGTCGCGGTTCGGAGACCGGGACACTCGATCTGTTGCGGGCTGAACCTCACCCTCCACCTCAGCGGCCATCACCACCACTGCGACGACACGGAAGCATCCTCGGACGCGACTGATCCACAGCTGCCATTCCGGTAAGCCCGGCCCGGTATCCGCCAGGTGACGGCCGGAAGGTCAGGGGGACAACCAACCGGCCGGGTGGGTACCGGCATCCGTGGTTCGGCGCAAGCGTCCCGACGATTCGATCCCGTCTCCGGTACGGGTGAGGTGGGTCACGATTCATCGGAGAACCGGGTTTCTGTGTTGCGACAGCGAGGCTGCGCCTCGACCGAAGCACGGTAATCGTCGTGCGACTCGTCAGATGGGGTGGACTGCGTCTTCATGCCAGTGCAGGTCGATGAGGAGACACATCACGATCAGCCGGACCGGCGAGGTGAGGTGCGAGTGGAGGTCCCGGTAGCAGGACGGACCACATGACGTGCCGTCGACATCGCCACTCGCCGCTCCCTGAGCCGGATCACTGGTGGCGGAGCGCCGGGACGATCCGACTGGGCTTTCCGACAGCTCAGGTTGGCCGGGGTCGAGGGGCTTGTCGCGCTGCATCGTCAGACGGTCCAGGTACAGGACCATTTGAAGTGCGAGTCCGGTAACGACTCACCCGCAATGCCGGACGGCGCTATGGGCGGCCGTTCGCCGTCGAGTGGGATCTACGGCCACAAGGAGCGATAACCGCGAGTCACAGGTGGCTACGTTTCGCTTTTGGCCTCTGACCTGCGGCTCCACCCCTGCCATCAGTGGTAAGGCGTCTGAACGATGTCGGACGGTAACCAAATATGGTCTCAAGGTGAGTCTCGGTGGCGATACGTACCCCCCTGATTCAGGCCTTCCGGGGGACGTATACTCTCTTCATCAGCAAGTCCGAGTGGCGGAATGGCAGACGCGCTAGCTTGAGGTGCTAGTGTCCTTAACGGACGTGGGGGTTCAAGTCCCCCCTCGGACACCAAAGTCGATGAATCTTCCCGCACCAGAAAGTACTCACCTGATCACAGCACGTTGTGCTGTGATCAGGTCTTTCTAGTTTCTGAACGTCGTGGTCGCCATGAGTGAGCGGCCAGTTCCCACGATCATCCCGCCCCGGTCGGCCGTCAGCACGGCCCGGTTCGCTGCCTCCTCGACCGCGGCAGGGCTCCCCGTTCCACGACTCCCGGCGGCGCCCCGATCGGGTTCGATGCACTACGGGCTCGCCCGGATCGATACATCGGGTCGGGTGTCGGATCGTTCGATGCTGAAGACACTCGGCTGGTGTCCCGGTGACTCGCTGCAGATCGCCGTGGTCGATAGCGCCGTCGTGGTCCATCTCCATCCGGCGGGTGTCTTTGTTGTCCCGTCCAGGGCGTATCTCATGCTGCCCGCCCTGGTGCGGCGCCGGTGTGGGATCCATGCCGGTGATCGGCTCCTGCTTGCGGCCGATCCTGCCCATGGTGTCCTCGTCGTCCACCCGCTCGCGGCACTCGACGCACTGCTCGTCGCCCACCAGATCCCGACACTCCTCGACGACGACGCCTGGCGTGACGAGATCCTGCGCTTCCTGAAGCTGAGCGTCCGGCGCTACTGGACGGATTCATTCACGAAGCTGGCGCCGGACGCGACCACGGTCGTCACGAACATCATCAACCGCTTGCGCACCAGCCCGACGCTATCCGCCTTTCTCGGCTCCTCGGTCACGACCTACAACGTCCGCCACGCCATGGACACGGGGAAGATCGTCTTTGTCTGCACCACCGGTACCGGCGAGACGAACAAGCTGATCACCTCGTTCATGATCTACGAGCTGTTCCGCGCCGGCCGCTCGCGGGCGGACACCCCGGTCGATCGGCGCCGCAGGTGTGATGCCCTCGTCGACGAGCTCGCCGCGGTCGACGGGGCGTCGCGCGGATACCTTGCCGCGATCCTGGAACAGCTGCGGAAGTACCGCGTTGCTCTGCACGCGATGAACCAGATGCCCGACCAACTCGCGCCGGAGACCCGCAGGGCGCTGCTGCAGAACCAGTCGCTCCTGATGACCAGCGCCGCGGCGATCGACGGCGCCCGGACGGTGGCCCGCGAGTACGGAGGCCTCGTCCAGCCCGCGACGATCACCGAACTCGAGCAATTCCACCACGTCGTCACCGTGACGCTCGGCGGCCAGCGCACCACGCCGTTCAAGATCCGCGGTCTCCATGTGGATGACGAGTTCGCCGAGCACTTCCACCCCGAGTGGAACGACGACGTCGACCGATGCCTCGATCGGCACCTGACCTGCAGGCCGATCGGCGAGATCCTCGATGAACTCGAGGATCTCGATGACCGCATCCTCGACGCCTTGCGCGGCAACCAGCCGGCACCTCGTTCGCGGCGCGGGCGGCCTCCATCCCGCGGGGGCGGCGCCGTCATCGAGCTGCCGGCACCCGAGTCGACGGTGGGGTGACCGATGCGGCGACTCGATCCCTTCAAGCGCGAGGCCCTCGTTGTTCTTTACTGGCACCGCATGCTCTCCACGGAGCAGATGCGACGGTTGATCGCCCCGACGACGCCGATTCGCACTGTCCAGCACAAGCTCCTCGCCCTTCAAACAGACGGTCTTGCCAACGGTTTGCACCGGCACCACGCTCCCCGGACCTGGTACGTCACCGAAAGCGGCGCGGAACTGGTCGAGGAGTCCGGGCGAGTGGATGCCCGCCCGTACCGGATCCCGCGGGAGGCCGCGGTGGAGCTGCTGCAGGATCATGCGCTCGACGTCGTCGAAACCGGGCTCGCCTTCACGACGGCGGCCCGCCGACGCGGGGACGAATGCGGGCCCCTGTCCTGGACTCCCGAAGTCGCACACCGGTTTCGTGACGGCCGTGGACGGCACCAGGGCATCGTCATCGCGGACGCGGTCCTCGACTACGTCCTCGACGAAGACGGGCGGCGCTCGCAGCGCACCTTCTTCATCGAGCTGGACCGCGCGACCATGCCCGTCGCCCGGCTGGCGCAGAAGCTCCGCTCCTACGTCCATTACCACGACTACATCCCGGGAAAGCCGAACTCGGCTGGGCAACCCGCATGGAGAAGCCGGTACGCGCGCTTCCCACGGCTTCTCATCGTCCTGTCCGGCGCCGCCGAACACGTCCTCGAGCGCCGGCTCGCGGACCTGCGGGCCTACGCACAAGCGATGCACGGCCTGGCGCTCGCCGAGGATCGCGTGTGCGCGCTGGGCCACAGACCGACGTCGACGACATCGTCGGCCTGCACGTTGCGAGCTGGGCCTTGGGAAACCACGATGCGCACGCCGGCAACGTCCTCCGGACCGGAGAGGGTGGTCTCGTTCCGATCGACCACGGGCAGTCGTTCAAGTTCTACGGTCAGGACAAGCTGTCGATGTCGTTCCGGCCGAACAACACGACGGCCGTCTATCACCAGGCGTACGACGCCTTCAAGGAGGGCAAGCTCGCCAAAGGAGTCCGGGTCAACCCCGCGGCCGCGCACTCGGTGATCAAGCACCTCGAGTCGGTTCCAGACGCTGAGTGGCGCGGATTGCTGCGGTCGGCGGCCGTGGACTCCTCGACGCGCTTGGGTTGTGAGGGTGGTTCAGGTGCCGATTTGAACACGATGGTGTCAAGCCCCGGGTTTGATGGAGACTGGATTAGCTGTTTTCCAGGGTTGCGGTGATCGGGTGGGTCATCGCGTGTAGCGCCTCGTGCTCGGCGGGCGGGAGGTGTCCGAGTTCGCCGTGCAGGCGCCGGTTGTTGTACCAGTCGATGTACTCGACGGTCGCGATCTCCAGGTCGTCCAGGCCGTGCCAGGGACCTTTGTTGCGGACGAGTTCGGCCTTACAACGAGTTGAATGCCTCTGCCATTGCGTTATCGTAAGAATCTCCTTTGCTGCCAACAGATGCGGCCGCTCCGGCGTCGGCGAGCCGCTGGGTGTAGCGGATCGCCCGGTACTGCACTCCGCGGTCGCTGTGATGGACCAGGCCCGCCAGGTCGGCGCCGTCGGCTCGGCGCCAGATCGCCATCTGCAGCGCGTCCAGCGCCAGATCCGTATAGAGACTGGTGGCGACCTGCCAGCCGACGATCAGGCGGGAGAACACGTCCAGGATGAACGCGGCGTAGACCCAGCCGTCGGCGGTGCGGACGTAGGTCAGGTCCGCGACCCACAACTGGTTCGGTCCTGTGGCGGTGAAGTCGCGTTCGACCAGGTCACCCGGCCGCCCGGTCTCGGCGGCGGGCTTGGTCGTGCGCGGGGACTTGTCCCGCAGCAGCCCGCGAAGCCCGTTCTCGCGCATGAGCCGCTCAACCGTGCACCGGGCCACAACCACGCCGCGGCGGTTCAGCTCGGCCCAGATTTTCCTTGCCCCGTATACACTGTAGTTGTCCTCATGCACCTGCTCGATCTTCTCGGCCAGCACCCGGTCGGATGCCGCGCGGGCGGACTCGGGACGGGTCTTGGCGGCGTAGTAGGTCGACGGTGCGATCTCGGCAGGCGTGCCCTCAAGCACCCGCAGGACCGGCTGGACACCGTGCTCCTTCCGCTGGGAGTCAACGAACTCGACCTTCATCGCGACGGACGGTCCAGCTCCGCTGCGAAGAAAGACGCCGCTGACTTCAGGATCTGATTCGCCCGGCGCAGCTCACGCACCTCACGTTCCAGCTCCGCGACCCTGGCCGCTTCCGCCGAGGTCGTGCCCGGCCTGACCTCCTCGTCGGTCTCGGCCTGCTTCACCCACGTCCGCAACGCTTCCGGATGCACACCGAGCTGGCCGGCGATCCGCTTGATCGCCCCACCGGCCGAGGCCGGATCTCGCCTGGCCTCAACCGCCAGCCGCGTAGCCCGCTCCCGTAACTCCTCGGGGTACTTCCGTGGTGCCGCCATGACTGTGAATCCTCCGGGTGTTCGATGTCTCCATCAAACCCGGGGCGGGACATCCTGGGTTCAACGTCCGCCGCTATCAGGAAGACAAGTTGCTGATCAAACCGAGCACTGCGGCCGTGAGGCGGCTCCAGGAACGGCTCTCGGTCGAGATGCGCGGACTGCGCGGATCGAACGCGATGGCGGTGATCGCCCGGCTCAACCCGATCATCCGTGGATGGGCCGCCTATTACCGGGGAGTGGTGTCCAGCAAGACTTTTCATACGCTGGACTATCACGTGTGGAAACTCACCTACAAGTGGGCCAAGCACACTCACCCGAACAAGTCGAAGTGGTGGATCTGTGACCGCTACGTCGGCAGGTTCAACAAGGTCAGGAACGACCGGTGGATCTTCGGTGCCCGTGACCGTATCTACGATCACGGTGCCGTGCCTTACCTGATCCGGTTTTCCTGGACCGACATCGTCCGGCACCAGATGGTGGCGGGAACGGCGTCTCCGGACGATCCGGACCTGGCCAGCTACTGGACCGCACGGCGGCGGCCGGGTCAAGCCCCCGCTGGACAATTACACGCTGCGCCTGCTCGATCGGCAACGCAGCTTTTGTCCACTGTGTACAGACCCGTTGCTCACCGCCGATCAGCCACCGCAATCCCCACAGGCGTGAGAAAGATGGTGGCTGACCGTGACTCGTAAAGCCATCGCGCATGACTACCTCGTGCACGACAGTCGACCGGGACAAGGCGGCGGGCCGGACGGTGATCGAACCCACCTCGTGCATGCTTCCTTGCCGATGCCAGATCGGCAAGGACGGGAAGCCCACCGCATCGAACCCGTATGCCCCTGGGGCTGCTTGAGCCGGATGCTCGGAAAGCGGGCAAGTCCGGTTCTGAGGGGGCTCCGGCGCAGCAATGCGTCGGAGCTACCCGACAGGCCTGTCTCGTTCTTCGCGAACTGGAACGTTTCCTCGACAGCCCAACGGCTTCCGGTGACCCGGACGAGTTCGGCGGCCGGCACCGGGTAGGTGGAGTGGCAGATGTAGTAGGCCAGCTCGGCAGGTCTGCTGATCGAGCGGCGAACGAGCAGGTGCTGCCCGCCGGGGGTGGCGGGATCGATCAGCAGCCAGTCGTAGAGCCGGTGTCCTTTACTGCCCTCGCCGGCGGAGAGACGTTGCCAGCCCTTCGATGGTGCCGCGGTGGCGAGGTCGTCGGCTCATGGTTTCCCTGCCGGGGTGTCGAAGCGATGGTCGCAGGAGATGGCCATGACGTAGTTCAGCCCGGCCTGTTCGCACCAGCCGCGCAGGCCGGGATCGTCACCGTAAGCCTCATCGGCGGTGAATCACTCGAGGTCGGAACCGGCGTCGTGCCGTCCGGCGGTGCCGGAGTACTGCCGCTGCACACCGGCGGATTTGGTGCCCTTCTTCAGAAAACCCGTCTCATCGGCCACTGCGATCCCGCTTGGTCACCGAGATTGCCCAGCACATAAGAGCGGACGTCGTCGCGTGCCACGTCGGCGTCCCAGCGATAGAAGTTCAGCAACCGCTGCATACCGTCCGGGGTCAGGTCACCGGCCTGCTCGACCAGCGTTCACGAGTTCTTCCGCTCCGCTTGCGACAGCAGCCCCAGCACATACATCCCGGCCCGCCGCCGCGAGTCCGCCTACGCGAAACGCGCCGCTACCAGCGCGAACGCGTCATCGAACCCAGCCTGCCACCGAGCGAGACGATCATCTACCACAGTCCACGACGCGGCCACCGCGTCTTCTTCGAGATCCAACACACCTTGAAGTCGATCACGCGGTGGCCGTCTTCACGCCACGACACGCCGCCACATCACACACTGCGGCTGCCGTACTAGCAGATAAGCTGGCACGTCCGCGTGCTGTTCGCCGGTTTCGATATCAGCTCAGCCACTTATTTCGCGGCCGGTGGGCTGGCCGGGCCGAGCGCGCCGCCGAAGAACAGCAGCGCGTCACGTTCCACACCGCGGACAGCCGACCGCACGCCGCCGACGAAGATGGAGTGGTCTCCGCCGTCGTAGGCGATGTTCAGCTCGCACTCAAGCCAGGCCAGCGCCCCGATCAGCAGGGGCGCGCCGGTGTGGGGACCCGGCACGAAGTCGATACCGGCGAATTGTGTCTCTCCGAGTGGCCTGTTCGTACTGGAGAAGTATTTAGCCAGTTCGCGTTGCCTGGCGCCGAGTACGGATATGGCGAACGCGCCGGTGCTGGTGATCGCTTCGTGCATCACAGCGGTGCGGGCCACGCAGCACAGCAGCATCGGCGGCTCCAGTGACACCGAGGTGATCGCATTGGCGGTCATACCGTGCACACGTTCGCCGCCGGTCGTCAGTACCGTGACGCCGGTGGCGAACCGGGACATCACGTCGCGGAAGGAACCTGCCGACAGTTCGGTGGAAGCAGGCGTCAGGCTGGTGCTCTGTTCGTTCAGCACGGGCCACTCCCGCCGTAGGGTGCCAGCGCTTCCCGCAGTGCCGCCGGGACGCGGGTGGGGACCGTCTCGGTGTTCGGACCCCGCATGCAGGCGATGCGCTGGCGGCCCTGTGCGACGAGTTCCTCCCGGTCGTCCGGCAGCAACACGACGTAGTCGAAGCTGAACTGGATCTGTGTCTGGGTGAGTTCGTCGAGGCGCATCCGCACCGACAGTTCGTCCAACGCGGTGATTTCCGCGAAGTACTCACACTCGGCCTTGAGGGTGAATAGCTTCAGGTCCGCGCGTAGCTCGTCGAGCACCGTCGGCGCCTTCTGGTGGAGGAACATCTCTCGGCACCTCCCTTGCCAGCGCAGGTAGTTCACGTAGTAGACGTTGCCGACCAGATTCGTCTCCTCGAATCCCACGATGTGCCGCAGTTCGAAGTAGCCAGCCATGTCATCGGGTCCTTTCCGTCAGTACCGCGAACACCACTGGTCGCTCGACGCCGACGATCGTGGTTACCCAGGTCGCGATCCGCGCGTCGCCGGCGGACAGCACCGTCCAGCCGTGGGGCAGGGCAGCCTCCACGGTGACCTTCGGGTCAGCCACACCGTTTTTGCGCAGGCACTCCACCGCTCCCCACACCCGCGTGCTCGCCACGGCCGCGGCTTCGCCCGATTCCCTGGCCAGCAGGTCCCGCACGGCGAGTCCGTCCTGTCCCAGCAATCCCGCCCAGTCCTGTTCAGTGCGGTCGAGCACCGTCTCGACGTCGCACGCCAGTGGCTCGGCACCCGCGACGGCCAGGGTCAGCTCGCCCGAATGCGACGCGGACACCAGCGCTCCCTCGGTCTCGGGGCGGCCGTCCGGGCGGTAGCAGATCCGTGCGGGACGCCCCAACGCCCTGCTCAGCGCGAGGGCGGTCCGCGCGCGCCGGTCCGCTGCCGCGGGGCCGGGTTCCAGCACGACCGTGCGGCGGCCGCCGAGCACCCGCTCGAGCGAGCGTTCCAGGTGCGCTCCAGTCAGCGCAGGGCTCCAAGGACCGGTTCTCTCGCGACGCCGCACCGCGCGGAGCCGGAGCCCCTCCCAACGTTCGATCACCGTGCCTCGTACGTCGCGGACGTCGATGTCATAGGTGTAGGTGTCACCGTCCTGGAAGCGTTCGTGTGCGTCCAGGACGACGCGGTCGTAGCCGTGGGTGCCGGGATCGGCCAGATACAGCCGATCGATCCCCTCCGGTAGCAAGGTCGCGTCGGGAACGCAGCACTGCAACCCGTGCATGACGGCGTCGCGAGCCCCGGGATCTGGCAGCACGAGTTCCGGCGGCAGGTACGGCGCGAACCAGGACTCCCCGGGGCGGACCGCGACCTCCGCGACCGCGTGCCGGGCAGCGGCCCGCCGATACCCGAGCACCCGCTGGAAACGCTTGCCCTGGAACATCACGGGGCCGTAGAACTCGGTCGCGGGATCGGCTGGCACCAGCGGCAGGTCGAGAGGATCGGCGTCGGCGGTGAGGCGGGGGCGCGGATACCTCACGGTGGCACGGAAGTGGTCCGCGCCGAACCCGGTCTCGTCGCTCCGGATCACCAGTTCCACGGTCTCCTGGTCGCGGACGAGCGCGGCGATCCGGATCGTGGTGGAACCGCCCGGCCGCACCACGATCGGACGCAGGAACCGAAGGTCCTCCAGCGTCGGTGTGCCGGCCTGGCCGCTCACCGCGGCCGCCGCCTGCGCCATCGCCTCCATACCCAGCACCGCGGGGAAGAGCAGGTCACCGTCGAGCAGGTGGTCGGTGAGGTACGGATCACTGCCTGCCGTCAGATCCGCCTCGGCGACGAGTTCGATTCCGGGGTAGTGGACCAGCAACCGCTCGGTGAAGCGCCGCAGCGGCAGTTCCGGACGAGGGACCGGGAGGGTCGGCAGCCGACCGGTCCGGCCCGACACCACCAGCACCGGCCCCGCGGCGGGGTCCCGCAGCATCTGCCGCAGGACCGCGACGCCTTGCTCGGCGGCGATGGGGGTGATTCCTTCGCGCATCAGCGCCTCGACCACCCCTAGCCGTTCGCCCATTCCCGCGCCCGACCAGACCGACCATTCCACGGCGAGCGCGCGTGCTCGTGGATGGCGGCGCCCGAACTCCGCGGTCAGTTCGGACATCCAGTCGTTCGCCGTGGCGTAGTGCGCTTCACCGCGCAGACCGGCTCGGCCGATGATGCTGCCGAAGCTCACCAGCAGTTTGATGCGGTCTTCGTCGACCGCGTCGAGCACAGTGCGCAGGCCGGCGACCTTCGGCGCCAGGGTTGCGTGGAGGTCCCCCGGAGTCAGCGAGCGGATCGCCTTCGGTACGTTTTGCCCGGCGCCGTGCAGGATCGCCGTCACCTCGCCTAGTTCCGCGCGGAAGCGGCGGACGGCCGCACCGACTTCTGAGGGCGAGGAGACGTCGGCGCGCAGGTACCGGTAGCGGACCCCTGCGTGGTCCATACGTTCCAGATTCGCCGAAAGCTCGGCGTCCTCCGCCGGGTCGGCACGGCCGAGCAGGGCAAGACTCACCCCGGAGTCCTCGGCGATGGCGAGCGCGCATTCCGCAGTGATTCCCTTGCCGCCCCCGGTGACCAGCATGACGTCGTCGGACGACAGGGGATGCGGACCGTCGGCTGACAGCTGGGTGACTGTCAGCTCTGGCACCGTCCTGGTCCCGTCCGCCGCGTAACGCACTTCCGAGTAGTCGGTGGTGGCGGCGACTTCCGCGGTCACGAGCCGGATCGCCGCTTCCGGGGCGATGGACGGCTCGGCGAGGATGACCACGGTCGTCGGTACGGAGACGGCTTCCAGGAACAGCGTTCTGGCCAGGCCGCTCGCGGTCGCGTCGTGCTGAACGACGACGAACCGGGTGTTGGCCGGTGCGCCCTGCGCCGCCCGGAGTGCGAGTTCGAGGGAGGACTCGTCGGTCTCCGTGGGCAGGCACAGCAGCACGCCATCACCCAGGCATGCGGCTTCCAGCGCGTCCCGCAGGGGTTTGGCGAGCGGATGCCCCTCGGTCGCGTAAACCTTCCAGGTCCCGGGACGCCCGGCCGCCGCCGCGGGGACCGGCGTGTCTCTTGCGATGTGGCCGACCTGGAAGGCGCGCACCCACGGCGCGACCCCAGGCACCTCGCCCGCGACCGCGTCGTCGCCCTGTGCCGTTTCCGCGAGCTGGTCGATCAACGCGGCCAGCTCGCCAAGGCTCACCGTGGCGTAGTTCGTCGTGGCCGACAACGCGGGGCGGTCCAGCTCACGGGTGACGTCGTTGACGACTTGCCCCACCGTGATCGAACTCAGGTGCAGCTCGTCGAGTGGACGCGTGTCCGGGCCGATCAGCTCAAGCGGGAGTTCGACGCGTCCCGCGATTTGCTTGCGCAACACGTCGAGTGTGGAGCCCTCTCCCCGCATCGCGGTGTCCACCGGCTCCGGGCCGGCGTCGTCGGCCATGACGACTCGGCCGGTCGCCGATTCGGGAACCTGCTCGCAAGGGTTGGCGAGGAAGGTGAACCCGCCGTCCAGCGGGAACCGGCGTACAACTCGCCCGGAGAACAGCGCGTCGACATTCAGGTCGGCGCCGAGGACGAAGGCCGCGCCGACCGCGCGCAGCAAGGGCCGCAAGGAAGTGCTGTCCGTGTCGAGTGACAGCACCGGCTTGTCCGGAACTATTTCGGCGGCCAGGTTGCCCAGCACCCGCCCCGGTCCGAGTTCGAGAACCAGGTCGGCGTCGGCGCAGACCTTCACCGCGGCCTCGTGGAACCGGACCGGTTCGACGACCTGCTTCCGCAGCAGGCGACGCAGGTCGGTGTCAGGCTCCACCACGTCGCCGGTGACCGTGGAGACGACCTTGCGGTTCGGCCGGTCGAAGGCGAAGCCGTCGAGTTTGCGGTCGAACGCTTCTGCGGCGGGTGCCATCAAGGGGGAGTGAAAGGCGTGGGACACATTGACCGTCGCCGCGGCGATACCCGATTCGACGGCCCTGGCGCATACCTGCTCGACCGCGTCCCGCCGCCCTGACACGACGGTCTGGCCGGGTCCGTTGAACCCGGCGATGACCACCTCGTCGCCGCGCAGCAGCCGCTCGGTCACGGCCCGCCCGGCCGCGATACTCGCCATCGCCCCGGCACCGCGGCTCGCGATCGCCATGACTTCGCCGCGGACGGCGGCGAGCCCGACCACCTGATGCGCGTCGAGCGCACCGGCCCAATGCAGGGCGCTGAGCTCTCCCAAGCTGTGCCCGGCCGCGGTCTGCGCCTCGATTCCCAGGCCGCGCAGTACCCGTAGTGCCATTACGGACGCCGCCACCGTCCTCGGCTGGACCACTTCGGTCGCCGGTCGATCGGAGGCCGGGGAAACAGCTGTGGTGGTAGCGAACGGTTCCGCCGCGTCGGGGAACCGGCAGAGGAGCGCGCCGGTGGTTCCCTTCCCGGAGCCCTGACCCGGGAACAGGTACGCGATGTGCGGAGGTGCTGCGGCGGTTCCGAGGAACACACCCTCGCGTGGCTGGAACGCGTGTGTCTCGCCGGCATCGATCAGATCGAGCAGGACTGCCAGCCTCCGCTCGGCGTCCTCGGGCGCACCGGCCACCACCGCGCTGCGATAACGGCCTCCGGTCAACTCGACGGCGAGGGTGAACGCGACGTCGGCCACCTCGGCGGACGCGAGTTTTCCGGCCATCGCGTGTACCTGTGCGACGCGGGCGCGCAGGGTCGCCGGATCGTGCGCGTCGAACAGCAGCACCTCGGCGTCTTGCCGCCCGGCGGCGGCGCTCATGGTCCGCGCGTCGAGTTCCGCGCGACGGAGGCCACCTCGCACCTGCTCGATCGCGATGTGGGTGTTGATGCCGCCGAAGCCCATCGCCGACACCCCGGCGCGCACGTTCTCCTCCGACGGCCACGGCAGCGGTTTCGATGGCACGAACAGCGCGGCCGTGTCGCCGAGCAAGCCGGGATGCGGCTCGGCTTGCCCGGTGCCAGGGGGGATGACCTGGTGGTGGACCGACAGGCATGCCTTGATCAACCCGGCGATTCCCGCGGCGGCCTTGGTGTGCCCGAAGTTCCCCTTGATCGAGCTGAGCGCTGCCGGGCGCGCGGAGGGGCCATGATCCCGCCGCGCTGCGGACAGCGCGGCGATTTCGGTGGTGTCGCCCAGCGCGGTACCTGTGCCGTGCCCCTCGAAGTACGAAACCGACTCCACCCCGTACCCCGCCCTGGCGTACGCGCGGGAGAGCGCCAGGGCGTGCCCGTCTGCCTCCGGCCGGGTGATCCCACCTCGGCCGTCCGAGGAAACTCCCCAGCCGGCGATCGTGGCGTAGACGCGCATCCCGCGGTCCATCGCGTCGTGTTCGCGCATCAGCACCAGCTGCCCGGAACCTTCACCTGGCCAGAACCCGTTGGAATCCCGGTCGTACACCTTCATCTCGCCGGTGGCCAGCGCCCCGGTCTTGGCGAATCCGATCGTCTCGAAGGGATCGATGGACAGGTCGACCCCGCCCGCGAGTACGACGTCGAGTTCCCCGTCGGACAGCGCCCGCGCCGCCGTCGCCACGGACAGCAAGGACGAGGAACAGGCGCCGTCGACGGTGTAGCCGCCGCCGCGCAGATCGAAGTGATTGCAGATCCGGCCCGCGATGGTGTTCGCGAGTCCGCCGGCGAGGGAGTCCTCGTTCACCGGCGGGAAGGGTGCTTTGTACCGCTCTTCCAGCTCCTGCAGGAACTCTGCCGCGTCATCCGGGTGCCAGTCCCTGTCCGCCAAGGCCGATGCCAGCGTCCGCCGGACGTATGGCCAGCGGAGGCGCATGATGCCGGCGCGCGCGAACTCGCCGCCAAGGCTGTTGCCCAGCACCACTCCGGTGGTCTGGTGAGGCAGGCCTTCACCGCCCGGAAACCCCGCGTCGGCCAGCGCCTGCGCGGCGACTTCCAACGCCAGCCAATGCGTCATGTCGGTGGCCCGGTAGGTGCTACCGGAGACCCGGTACTTGACCCGGTCGAAGTGGAAGTCGCGCAGGACGGCGGCCTTCGTCGAGTACATCCGGTCCGGCGCGGACGGATCGGACGCGTAGTAGTCGTCCAGGTTCAACCGCTCGTTCGGAATTCGCCGAAACGCCCGGCGCCCGGCCAGCACGTTCTCCCAGAGTTCGGTCGGCGAACCCGCGTCGGGATAGCACAGTCCGATGCCGACAACTGCGATCCGGTGTGGGGTCATGCTGCACGCAGCTTTCTGTTCCGCGGAAAGTAGGACACGAATTCGACTCCGCAAGTTATTTGGCCGACGGTCGTTGATCACGTTATTCGGATGGTGTGGCCGCCGTCTTCTTCAACGGTGTCCATGCTGGATCGGCGGTGGGCAGCTGCGAAGACGCCATTGGAATCCGTTCGGCCCACGATTGGATTGTTAGGAGGGATCATGGCTACTGTCTCGGGATCTCTGCGGCGCCTCGTCCTTGCTCCGTCCCTAGCGTCGGTCGGCTTCTCCGGTCGGGGTTTCGAGATTGAGATGAATGAGTCGACGCGGCGTATGGAAGCCGTTCCGCAATCAGTTATTTGTGGTTTTGAGTGGGGGATCGAAACGCGTGGTCTCAGTGAACTCGAATGCAGACTCGAGTTGATAGAACCCGACCTGCGCGGATTCGCGTACGAAGGTGCCGCCATGGCGCTGACGGTGCTCGACGCGACCGCGGGCGGCACGCGGACCCGCGACCTGCTGAGCGGGCGTGGAAGCAAGCACCTGTTGCTCGCCTACATCGGAGTGGGCTTCGCGATGGCCCGGCTGCCGCGGATGCTCTGGCGGAAGGTACTGCCCGACCTGGAAGCGTCGATCTTCCACCCGACCATGGGCTGGCTCGCTGTCGACGGGTACGGCTTCGACCTCGCGTACTTCGACAAGCGACGGTGGATAGACCGCCAGGAAGTGCCGAAACCCTATCCATGGCAGGGCACGCCGGAGTATTTCCCGCGCGCCGTCGACCAGGGGATCGGCCGTGCACTGTGGTTCGTCCACGGCGGACGGTCGTCGAGCGTGATCGCCGCGGTCGGCGCTTTCGCCGAGCACCGCCGCGCGGATCTGTGGGCAGGGGTCGGGCTGGCGGCGGCCTTCGCGGGCGGATGCGGTAGGGACGAGTTCGCCGCGCTCGCCCTTGCCGCCGGTGAACACCGGGCCGACCTGTCGGTGGGGTGCGTGTTCGCGGTGCGGGCACGGGCACTCGCCGGTCACACACCACCGCATACCGAAGCCGCCGCACGCGCCTTGACCGGCGCCGGTCTCGACGAGCTGGTCGAGATCGCGGACACGACCGCCGTCACCGAGGGCACCGACGGCGAACCCGCGTACGAACGCTGGCGGCAGCGGATCAAACAACGAATGCACGCCATCGAACCCGCCGTGTGAGGAGTGACCAAATGTCGTCGCAACAACCCTCCGAGTTGTCGCCATCCGGGCGATCGCCCGGACCGGGAGCAGCTTTCAGAGCGTTCAGGAGAAAACTGCTCACCCCCGGCATCGCCGAGACCACCATCGAGGTCCGAGGTTTCCACGACAAGGATCCTGAGGCGCGGGAGTTGCTGGAAACCGTCGGACGCTCCTTTTTGGAGGGCTACGGTATCGCGGTCGAGAAGCGCTCGGTACGGGAAACCGTGGATTTCCTGACGTCCGTTCCTCGCCGGTTCCGCGGTTTCGCCTACGAGGGTGCCGGGATGGGACTGGCCATGTTGGACGGTCTGCCGCTGGGAGGCGCCGGTCGGGTGGCCGGATTCCTCGGCACCGAGGCGGGCAGCAAGCACGTCTACGTCGTTCACGTCGGTATCGGCTGGGCGATGGCAAGGTTGCCGCGCTTCCGCTGGCCGAGCGCCGAAAACCTGGACCCGTTGCTGCGCTGGTTGGTGCTCGATGGCTACGGCTTCCACCAAGCCTATTTCCACACCCGCAAGTATGTGCATGAACAGTTTCAGGAGCGCTCGTTCGGCTGGCCGGACAAGGCCCGCAGCGGCTATGCCAACCGCGTCGTCGACCAGGGGATCGGGCGCGCGATGTGGTTCGTCGGCGGGGCGGATCCCCAGGTGGTCACCGAGCTGATCGAGAAGTTCCCGGCCGAGCGCTGGTCCGATCTGTACAGCGGTGCGGGGCTGGCCGCCGCCTACGCGGGTGGTGCGACCAAAGAGGAACTGCAGCGATTCCGCGACCGGGCGGGGTCCTGTCTTCCGTCGCTGGCTCAAGGATGCGCGTTCGGGGCCGAGGCGCGGGTCCGCGGCGAGATCATGGGGCCGCACACCGAACTCGCGACTTCGATCTTCTGTGGCACCACTGCTGAAGAAGCGGCGCTGGCCACTCAGGAGGTCCGCCCGGCCGACCCGGTCGACGGCGAACTGCCCGCCTACGAGACCTGGAGGCGGGCCATTTCCCGCCAGTTCGTGACCATTGGGGGTGCTAGTACGTGAGTACGAGAGTCAAGAGGCTGGTCCCGGGTATCGTGGCGGCTTTGCTCGTGGTGACGATGTTCACCGTCGCGCGGGTGCCGACCACATCGGCGAGCGAAGGGCGCGCCCTCGCCGCCCGGTACTCGTTCGTTCCGATGACCATCGCGATGCCTGCCGCGCCGAAGCAGCAGACAATTCGCAAGGTGAACCAGGCCTACCGTGACATCGCCGGCTGGGTCTCGTCCGTCGGCGCCGGTATCGCGATGGCCGATCTCAGCGGCAGCGGACGGCCGGAGGACCTTTGCGTCGTGGACACCCGCACCGACCAGGTCGTGTTGACCCCGGTCCCGGCAACGGGACAGCGGTATCAGCCGTTCGCCTTGGACGCCTCCCCGCTGCCGATGGACGAGACGATGGCCCCGATGGGCTGCGCTCCCGGTGACTACACCGGATCCGGCCGGATGGGCCTGCTGGTCTACTACTGGGGGCGGACACCGATCCTGTTCCTGCCGAAGGCGAACGCCACGGCTCTGGACGCTCGCACTTACTCACCGGTCGAACTGGTCCCGCAGTCCGGTGGCAGTACCTACAATGGTCCTAAGTGGAACTCCAACGCGGTCGCCGTCGATGACTTCGACGGTGACGGTCACCCGGACATCTATGTGGGCAACTACTTCCCCGACAGCGAGGTGCTCGATTCCACCCAATCGGGCGGGGTCGTGATGAATAGCTCACTGTCCCACGCGGACAACGGAGGCCCGGCGCACGTCCTGCGCTGGACCGGGGCGACTGGTGGCGACCAGCCTTCGGCCCGTTACGAAGTGGTGCCCGACGCCTTGCCCGCCGACGATATCTCCTCGAAGGGATGGGTACTGGCTTCGGCGGCGAACGACCTCGACGGCGACTTGCTACCGGAGCTGTACGTCGGTAAGGACCACGGCGGAAGCGCGCTCCTGCGCAACGTGTCGGCGAACGGCCGGATCAAGTTCGAGCGGCTGCACGCTCCGCATGACCCGATGGTCCCGAAGTCCAAGCGGATCGGTTCCGACACGTCGTTCAAGGGGATGGGCATCGACTTCGGTGACCTCGACAACCACGGCCGGTACGACTTCTTCGTCAGCGACATCACGACGTCGTTCGGCATCCAGGAGAGCAGCCTGCACTTCGTCAACTCCACGAAGAACGACGAGGAGGCGCACGCCGCGTTCAGCCGGGGCGAGGCTCCGTGGACCGATCTCAGCACTGACCGCGGCACCGCGTGGGGCGGCTGGGGCTGGGACGTGAAGCTGGCGGACTTCAACAACAGCGGGCACCTCGCGATCGCCCAAACCAACGGGTTCGTGAAGGGCCAGGTCAACCGCTGGGCGCAGCTACAGGAACTCGCCACGTCCAACGACCTGACGGTGCAGTACCCGCAGCTGTGGCCGAACATCCGGCAGGGCGACGACATCGCGGGCAATCAGGGCATGAACTTCTTCGTGAAGGGGAAGGACGGCCGGTACGCGAACGTCGCCGGTGAACTCCGTCTGAACGCACCCGTGCCGACTCGCGGCATCGCCGTCGGGGATGCGTTCGGTGATGGCAGGCTCGACTTCGCGGTGGCCCGGCAGTTCGACGCGCCGGTGTTCTATCGGAACGTCAGTCCTGGCGCGGGTTCCTTCCTCGGTCTGAAGCTCTATCGCGACGACCCCGCCGCACCCGGCTCCTTCCCCGCACCGGGAACGCCGGTTGTCGGCGCCCAGGTGACCGCGACCACCGCGGACGGACGTGTCCACATCGGACGCGTGGACGGCGGCAGTGGCCACTCCGGCAAGCGAAGCCAGGACGTCCACATCGGTCTTGGCGAGAACGTCACCGGGCCGCTGCTGGTCGAGCTGAAGTGGCGGGACTCCGGCGGGCAACCGCATCAGCAACAGCTCCGGCTGGACCCCGGCTGGCACACCCTGTCTCTCGGTACCCAGGCGAAGGAGAAGTGAAGACCATGACCGAGCAGAAACACGGCCCGCCCCGGCACGACCCGAAGGTCATCACGGCGTTGCGCAGGTTCGCCATCTCGATCACCGTGTTCAACATCCTCGGCTATACCGTCCTCGGGTTCGAGCAACCGTGGCTGTGGCCGATCATCGCGATGGTCACCGCCTACACCGTGGAAATCGGTCTCGAACTGGTCGCCTCGTGGGCGGAACGACGTGCCCCGCGGTTCACCGGGAACGGTTTCCGGGGGCTTGTGGAGTTTCTCTTCTCCGCGCACATCACCGCACTCGCCGTGAACATGCTGACCTACGTCAACGATCAGGTACTGGCGATGATGTTCGGGGTCACCGTCGCGATCGGGGCCAAATGGGTGCTGCGTGCGCCGGTCAGCGGCCGCCTGCGGCATTTCATGAACCCCTCGAACCTCGGTATCGCGGTCATCCTGCTCGTCTTCCCGTGGGCAAGCATCGCGCCGCCCTACCACTTCACCGAGAACGTCGGCTCGCTCTGGGACTGGGTGATCCCGCTGGTCATCCTCGTGTCGGGCACGGTACTCAACGCGATGCTGACGAGGCGGATATGGCTCATCGCGGGCTGGCTCAGCTTCTTCGCCTTGCAGGCGGTGGTGCGCGGCCTCATCCTGGACACCGCGATCCCGTCCGCGCTCACCATGATGACCGGCGTCGCGTTCGTGCTGTTCACCAATTACATGGTCACCGACCCGGGCACCACACCTTCGAAACCGGCTCCGCAATTCGCCTTCGGTGCCGGTATCGCGGTGGTGTACGGCATACTCACCGGGGCGGGGATCGCGTACGGCCTGTTCTTCGCCACCGCCGCCGTCTGCCTGATCCGTGGTGCCTTCCTGTGGGCGCTCCATTTCGTCGACAAGGGCCGGGCCCGCGAGGACGCGCGGCGCCGTTCCGCTGAGGGGTGCGATGACACCCTTGACGATCCGATGGTCGTCCGGCTGGCCGGAGCTGGTAACGGGCACACACCCGGGCAGTTGACCGTCGACGCGATCCCGCCCAGGACGACGGGATGAGCCGACGCCATCCGCCAGGCCCATCGCGCCGTGAGACCCCCCGTCTGCTCAAGATGCTGTTCACCGACCGGCTTGCACTCATGTCGACCGCGGCGAGCCGGTACGGGGACGCGGTACGCATCGCGATCGGGCCGAAGGATCTGTACCTGTTCAACCACCCGGACTCCGCCAAGCACGTCCTCGCCGACAACAACGACAACTACCGCAAGGGAATCGGGCTGGCGGAGGCGCGGCGCACGCTCGGCGATGGGTTGCTGACCAGCGAAGGCGCACTGTGGCGGAAGCAGCGCAAGGCGATCCAGCCCGCCCTGCACCAGAAGCAGGTCGCCACGCAGGCGGGCATCGTCACCGACGAGGTGGCTGAACTGGTGCGGCGGCTGGGCGGCTGGGGTGACGGCAAGCAGGCCGACGTGCTGGAGGAGGTGACCAGGATGACGGTCGGCGTGCTCGCCAGGACGCTGTTGCACGCCGACCTCGGCCCGGCGGGGGCACTGGCCGGCCACTTCGACGCCGTGCAGGAGCAGGCCATGTTCGAGGCCGTGACGCTGCGGATGATCCCGTCCTGGCTCCCGTTGCGCAGGCAACGGCGGTTCAAGACGGCGCAGGCCGAACTCCGACGGCTCGCCGACCGGGTGGTGTCGAACCGGGCTGACTCGCTCGGTGGCGAGGACGCCCTCTCCCGGGCTATCGGATCCGGCCGGGAGCAGGCGCGGGACGAGGTGATCACGCTGCTGCTGGCCGGGCACGAAACGACGGCCAGCACGCTCGGCTGGACGCTGGCGATGCTCGACCGGCACCCGGACGTCTGGGCGCAGGTGCACGCGGAGGCAGTCGAAGTGCTCGGCGATCGGCCGCCCGGCTACCAGGACCTGCCCAGACTGGTCTACACCACCAACGTGGTGCAGGAGGTCATGCGCCTCTATCCACCGGTGTGGCTGCTGCCCAGGGTCGCGCGGGACGCCGACGAGATCGACGGCTACTCGGTGCCTGCCGGTGCGGACGTGGTCGTCTGCCCATACACACTGCACCGCCATCCGGATTTCTGGGAGGAGCCGGAACGCTTCGACCCCGGTCGGTTCGAACAACCGAGGGCGGCCGGACGGCCGCGGTACGCGTACATCCCGTTCGGAGCCGGACCACGGTTCTGTGTAGGAAGGCATCTCGGCATGCTGGAAGCGGTTCTCGCGGTCGCAGCCCTGTGCCGGGAGTTCAAACTGGTCAAGGTGGCGGGGCATCGAATCGTCCCCGAGGCCATGTTGTCGCTGCGCATTCGCGGCGGACTGCCGATGTCGGTCTTGCGCGCCTGAACGTCCTGGCCTTTCCCACAGTTCTCGTTCGCGTCGCAGGACCGGAACATGGCCAACCCACCGAGGAGGAGAAGATGACACAGGCAGTGGTGTCCCACGAGATCATGGCGGAGATCCAGGACTTCTATGCCCGCCAGGTCCAGGCGATGGACAACGGGCGGTACGCGGAGTTCGCGGAGACGTTCGCCGACAACTGCGAGTTCACCCCGGTCAAACACCAGCCCACCGCGCACGGCAGGCAGGCGATCGTGCGCAAGCTCGACGACTTCGCCAAGCAGCTGGCCGGCAACGGCGAGCGGCGGCGGCACTGGATGTCGATGAGCGTGATCAACGAAGCCGGTCCGGGACGGTACGACGTCGTGAGCTACGCCCTGGTCACGAACACCGCTCCGGGGCAGCCGCCGAAGCTGCACTGGGCAGGCGAGATCGTCGACAGTCTCGTGCGCGAGAGCGGCGAGCTGCTCGTGCTGCGCCGGGCGGTCAACAGCGATTCGATCGCCTGAACCGATTCGAAACGGGGCAGGGCACTCTGAGGAGCGCCCTGCCCCGTTTCGGGGTTCTGGCTCAATAATTTCCCAGTCCGCCGCAGACGTTGATGGCCTGCGCCGTGATGGGGGCGGCGGCTTCTGTCGTCAGGTAGTGCACGAGTCCCGCGACCTCGGCGGGCTGGGTGTAGCGCCCCAGCGGGATCTTGGCGTTGAAGCGGGTAAGCACCTCGTCTTCGTCGATCTCCCAGATCTTGGCGTAATTCGACCGCACTTCCCGCGCCATCGGGGTTTCCACGTAGCCGGGGCAGACCGCGTTGACGGTGACCCCCGTCTTCGCGAGTTCAAGGCCCAGCGCCTTGGTGAATCCGACGACACCGTGTTTGGACGCCGAGTACGGGGCGCCGAGGATCACCCCCTGTTTCCCGCCGGTCGAAGCGATGTTGATGATCCGCCCGGAACCGCGGTCCAGCATGCCACCCGCGGTCAGCACCGCCCGGCTCACGTAGAACACGCTGTCGAGGTTCGTTTCGATGACCTCCTTCCACAGCCGGTCGGTGAGCTGGGCGGTCGGCCCGCCGCCGCTCCGGCCCGCGTTGTTGACGAGCACGTCAACGCGGCCGAACCGTTTGACGGCGTGGCTTACCAGTTCGTTGACCGCCGCGGAAGAAGTCACGTCGCAGGCCGCGCCGCTTACCTCGGCTCCGTTCGCACCGAGTGCGCGGACGGTCCTGTCGACGTCGTCCTTCGTGCGGGCGCAGACAAAGAGCCGCAGGCCGTCCTGGACGAGTCGTTCGGCCACGGCCAGCCCGATGCCTCGAGTGGCACCGGTGACCAGTGCGACCGCGCGTGTACTGTCCGCCATTGATTTCCTCCATGCCTTGGTACGGAACGGGTCCTGCAACCATGGTGGATGAACGACCTCGACCTTTGCTCTAACAGGGAACGAGCGGTCGGGCCAACTACTGTCCATAATAGACAAATGTCTCGACCGCCGGAGCGAAGAAGCGTGCCGTGTCCACGGTGGCATTCGACCCAGCGCGGGGGCGGCCGTCGCGACCCGCACCCGCGGGCCGGGCACGCGGGTCAGCACCCAGGCGCGGGTGAGACGCTACGTTTGCCTTACCCCTCAATAAAAGTCAGTGCCTTCACGTACCAGAGACAACCGAGCGGACGCGAGACTGCGACCGCCCCGCAGGCGACCCGCCCGGATCCTGCCTAACCCCTCAACATTAGTCAGATTAAAGGACTTCCAGGCACGGTGGCGTTCGGACAGAAACCCTTCGTCTTGGAGCGCCCATGACCATCGAGTACCAAGAATTGCTCGTCGGGGCCCGCTGGACGCGGCCCGCCGGCCGTGGCCGTATCGAGGTCACCTCGGCGGCCACCGAGGAGCCGCTGGGCGGCGTGCCGGCGGGTACCGCGGCCGACATCGACCGGGCGGTCAGCGCGGCTCGCGCGGCCTTCGACGACCCGTGCGGCTGGGCGTCGTGGTCGCCGCGACGGCGGGCGGATGTGTTGCTGCGACTGGCCGACGCCCTCGAAAACCGCAGCACCGAGATCGTCCGTCGGGTCAGCGCCCAGAACGGAATGCCGGTCACCACTGGTGTTCGAAGTGAAGGCTTCGCGCCCGCCGCGTTACTTCGCTATTACTCGGCGCTTGTAACAGAAGAGCAGACAGAAGTGCCGCGTCGCGGCATGGCAGGCGGCATCACCATCGTGCGGAGCAACCCGGTCGGCGTGGTGGCCGCCATCGTCCCGTGGAACTTCCCGCAGACCTTGACGTTCGCCAAGCTCGCGCCCGCATTGGCAGCCGGCTGCACAGTGGTCGTCAAACCGGCTCCGCACACCGTGCTCGACGCTTTCTTGCTGGCAGAAGCGGTCGTCGAGGTCGGTTTCCCGCACGGCGTCGTATCGATCGTGCCGGGCGGTGCCGAGGTCGGCGCACACCTGGTCGCCCATCCCGGGGTGGACAAGGTCGCCTTCACCGGTTCCACCGCCACCGGACGGGAGATCGCCGAGGTCTGTGGTCGTCTATTGCGTCCGGTGACGCTGGAACTGGGCGGGAAGTCCGCGGCGATCCTGCTGGACGACGTCGACCTGCCCGTCAGCCTCCCCGAACTCGCGGCCAGCACACTCGGCAACAACGGGCAGGCATGCTTTCTCTCCACGAGGATCCTCGCGCCGCGACGGCGGTACGACGAGGTGGTCGACGCCGTGACCGCGATGGCCGCCGGGCTGCGGATCGGTGACCCGCTGGATCCCGCCACGGAGGTGGGGCCGTTGGTCAGCGCCCGGCAGCGCGAGCGGGTGGAAGCCTTCATCGCCGCCGGCCGGGCTGAGGGCGGGCGGGTCACCACCGGCGGCGGCCGCCCAGCCAGGAGAGAACGCGGCTGGTACGTAGAGCCCACCGTCTTCGCCGGCCTGGACAACCACGGGATCGTCTGCCGCGAAGAGATCTTCGGGCCGGTGCTGGCCGTGCTCGAGTACGAGAACACCGAGCAGGCGGTGGCGCTGGCGAACGACACCGAGTATGGGCTCGCCGGAACGGTCTGGACCACGGACGAGGCGCGCGGTCTCGCTATCGCGCGGCGCCTGTGCACTGGGACGGTCGGTGTGAACGGGTACACAGTGGACATCGGTGCTCCGTTCGGCGGCGTCAAGGCCAGCGGGCTTGGCCGGGAACTCGGTCCGGAAGCGCTCGCCGGCTACCGGGAGCCGCAGTCGGTCTACCTGCCGCATCGTGAATGGACCGGAAAATGAGCCCGCGTGGTTTCGACACCGTCGTCGTTGGCGCGGGAACGGCAGGGTGCGCGGTCGCCGCACGTCTTTCCGAGGATCCGGCCCACCGGGTACTGCTGATCGAAGCAGGCGGTTCCAACCGGGTGCCCCAGGTGCGGATCCCGGCGGCCTTCGGCGCGCAGTTCGAGTCCCGCTTGGACTGGGATTACCGGTGCGAGCCGGAGCCTGCTTACGGCGGCCGTGTGCTGGCCCAGCCCCGGGGCAGAATGCTGGGTGGTAGCTCGTCGATGAACCTGATGCTCTACATCCGCGGGAACCACCTGGACTACGACGACTGGTGCGCCCGTGGCGCCGACGGCTGGTCGTACCGGAATGTGCTGCCGTTCTTCCGGCGCTCAGAGCACAACGAGGAGATCAGGGACGACTACCACGGTGTGGGGGGCCCGCTCAACGTCACCACGATTCCGTCGCCTGACTCGCTTGGCGACGACTGGATCGACGCGGCACTCGCGGCGGGCATCCGGTCGAACAAGGACTTCAACGGCGCTACGCAGGACGGCGTCGGGCGGCCGCAGGTCACCCAACGGCATGGAGCGCGGCAGGACTCGGCTACCGCGTTCCTGCGGCCGGCGCGCGACCGCCCCAACCTCACGATACTCACGGGGGCACTGGTTGATCGCGTCCGGTTGCGCCACGGCCGTGCGGTGGCGGTCGAGTACTTCCGGCGCGGCCGGCCGCACGTCGCGGTCGCGACGGGACAGATCGTGTTATGCGGCGGGACATTCGGCAGCGCGGAGATCCTTCAGCGGTCCGGGATCGGACCGCCGGGCCACTTGCGTTCAATCGGCGTACCGGTCGAGGTGGCCCAGCCCGCGGTCGGGTCCAACCTCGCCGAACATCCGCTGGTGTCGGTGCAGTTCGAGATCGCCTCCGGCGCCGTCGGCCTGAACGACGTGACCGGACGGGGAAACCTGCCCCGGTTCCGCTATCTCGCGGAGTGGGCACTGCGCCGGACGGGGAAGCTCACTAGCAACGTCGGCGAGGCATTGGCGCACGTCCGCAGCGACCCCGCGCTGCCGGCACCGGACCTCCAGCTCATGTTCGCCCCTGTCTTCTTCAGGGCCGACGGCCACCGCCATCCCGTCCCCGCCGTCACCATGGGCGCCTCCTATCTGACGCCTGCCGGTACCGGTTCGGTATTGATCGGCTCTCGACGGCCGGACGCGTCGGCGTCAGTGCGGCTGAACCTGTTGTCCACGGACGACGAATTGGCGGCGTGCTTGCATGCATTCGAGGTGCTGCGCGACATCGCCGCGCGACGTCCCCTCGTTCGCCACCTCGGTCGTGCGCTGCTTCCCGGCGACGATCGGGCCGTGCTCGTCGAACACATCCGGCAGACCGGTGCGCACACCTTCCACGCGAGCGGAACGGTGCGGATGGGAGGTCCGGAGGATTCCGCGGTGGACGAGCGGCTCCGGGTGTACGGCGTGGATGGGTTGCGGGTCGCCGACGCGTCGGTGTTCCCGGTAATCCCCCGGGGCAACACCAACGCACCCGCGTTGATGGTCGGCGAGCGGTGCGCGGAATTCATCCGCGAAGAAACCGCCACGGATTTCCCAAGAACGACGAATGGAGTGGAAAATGGCGAAGTTCGCTGTGCTGGCAACTCAGGCGCCGAGCGGTATCACCGGTGAGGAGTACCGCCGTCGGCTGCCCACCGGGGTCGCCTACATGAAGGGCTTGATGGACCGGGAGCTGGTCATCCACGCTTGGACGCGGGTGGGTGCTTCGGGTGGGCTGTTCATTTTGGACGTCCAGTCACATGAAGAGCTTCTCACGGCGATCTACGACAACCCGATCAGTGCGCATCTGGAGTTCGAAGTGTTCCCGCTGACCGACTTCGGTGCGTTCTCGGGAAGCTTCGAGTCCACCCCAGGGGACGAATGACCGTGCCCCGGGGGGGGGGGGCCGCGCCCCCAGGGCCGCCCCCCCCACCCCCCCCCCCACGCTCCCCCTCCCCAGCCCCCCCCCCCGCTCAAAGCGTGGGGCCACTCCACCCCTTCG
>NZ_JBVJCE010000002.1:615233-677911 GCF_055588925.1 Amycolatopsis sp. NPDC041971
TTAGAGGGTTCCCCGCGGCCTGCTTGTGGTGTTTTCTGGGGACTTTTAGGTCCCCCCCCGGGGGACGAGGGACCGTACCACGGGGAGCGGCCCCCGCGCCCCGGGGCCGTCACGCCCAGCACTCCGGTAGCCGTCCGCCGTCGAAGTCCACCATTTCGGCGAAGATCGTGAGCACGTCCAGCTCGGCGCCGGGAGCGGCACCGTCGAGCTCGGCGTAGGCGCGGTGCAGGTTTCCGACTATCCGTTCGGGATCGAGAAGCTCACGGAACTCTCCGAGGTCGACGTTCCTGGCCAGTTCCAGCGGCGACAGCTCGGCGCGCCTGCCCGCCGCGGCCACGTCGCAGAGCCAGCGGAGGTACCGGGCGTTCGCTTCCAGCACCTCGGATCCTGTTGCGGGCCCGTGGCCGCTGAGCACGACTCGCGCGTCGAGGCGAGCCAGCTCGTCGATCGCCTTCAGCGACCCGGTGAGCGATCCCATGAGGATGAACGGTGTGCATCCGGACATGATCACGTCGCCGGCGAACAGCACCCGTTCCCCGGGCAGCCACGCCACGACGTCGGTGGTCGTATGCGCCGGGCCGACGTGGATGAGCCGCACCTCGCGGTCGCCGACGTACAGGGTCGCCCGGTCATCGAGCAGAACGGTGGGCGGGGTGACCCGGAGCTGTCCCCAGTCGACGTCCGGCCATAAGCGGGTGAGACCGAGCCCGGCCTTGAGCATTTCGGTCCGGGTCCGCCGGTGCCCGATCAGGGTCGAGTCCGGGAAGAACTGGTTGCCGAACGTATGGTCTCCGTGGAAGTGCGTGTTGATCACGGTGCGGACCGGCCCGAGGGCGAGATCGGCGACGGCGTCACGCAGGGCGAGTGTGCGCGACGCGGTGGCGAGGGTGTCGACCAGCGCCACTTCGCTGCCTCCGGTGATCACCCCGGAGTTGCTGACGCACCAGCCGCCGTCGGGTTGGATGTAGCCGAAGACGCCGTCGGCCAGCTCGGTCAGGGAGGGCCGCAGCTCCGCGGGACTCATGCCGTCCGCTTCGGTGCGGCGGCGCCGGACTCGGCGAAATCCCTGGCGTGCCTGAGGGTGATCAGGCTGTTGCCGCCGAGCGCGCCGCGCACGAAGTCGTGTGCGTCCGCGAGCGTCTTGCCCGCACCGAGAACTTTCTCGACGGCGTTCGGGTCGATCGCCACGGTGTGCTCGGAGGTCACCACGCAGCTGTCACCATCCGGTGCGAAGATCCAGCGCCCGCTGTGACCGGAAAGCAACGGCGGCGGGGTCGTTTGCTTGTAGAGGATGCTCGACTCGAGGCGGATCCGTGCCGAACTGGTGGTGTGCCGGGAACCGTCCGGTGCGATCGTGCACATCGTCATTCGCTGTGCTCCGTCGTCGTCGACCGTCAGGTCGAGGCCGTCGACGTGGGGCAGCCGGTCCGGCCAGTGCTGGGCCTCGTCGATGAACGCGTAAGCGAGTCGGAGCGGACCGGCGATCCGCACGGAGTCGGAGAACCGCAGGACCCGCTCGCCGGCAGCGCCCCCGGCGGCGGCCCGGCGGAGGCTCGTCAGTTCCGCCGCGCTGTTGGTGTCCAGGGCCTGGCGGATCCAGGCCGACGCACCCGGGTCGTCGTCGACCGGGGTGTACTTGTGCCGCAGCTCGACGGCGGTGCCGCCGTCCGTGGTGGGGGTGAATAGCCAGGTTCCGGACATGGCCGCGACGGGCGGCCGGGACATCTCTTGCCGGAAGGTGATCACGCGTGCGACGCGGTCCAGCGTCCGCCTCGACACCCAGTCCTTGACACCGTTGTTCGCCAGCGCCCAAATATGGAACCGCTCCACGGTTTCATCGCGTTCGAGGTGTTCGATGTGGACGGTCGGCGGGAAGATCACCGGCCAGTCGGCCGCCTCGGCGACCAGGTCGTACACCTGGTCAACGGGGGCCGGGACGACGATGGAATGCGTGCTGTGCTGGGTCATGGCGATTCCTTCCTGATTTACGTCTCTCGAAGCGCGCGCTTTCGGATTTCCGTGGCCGGGCCGCGGCATCGGCTGGTGACTCACTCAGCCGTGTCAGCGGCCCACCTCCGCAAATCCGAGGCTTCCGGCCTAAGAGAAACGCGCGCACGTGTCCTCACCTGACCAGCCGACTTCAGTTCGGGCGACACGCTCCTAATCGAGTGCGGGTCGGCCGACCCGACACACGGCGTTGATGGCGTCCAACAAAGCCGCGGGCGTGCGCAGGTCGGCGGTCGCGTCATCCGGGACGATCACACCGAACCGCTGCCTGACGCGCGCGGTCGTCTCCATGACCACGAGCGAGTCGATACCTAGTTCGTCGAAGTCGACGTCGGCGAAGTCACCGTCGAGCCCAGTCACCGCGCCGACGCATTCGACGAGGATCGCGCGCAGTTCGTCGAGTGTCATCTCAGGTACCTCCGGTCAGTCGGGTAGGGCCGCTGATCACCACGGCCGCATTGAAGCCGCCGACGCCCCGCGCCACGACCAAGCAGTGCCGCAGCCGGGCGTGGCGCGGGAGGCCGGTCACCAGGTCGAGCCGGTGCCGCGGGTCCGGTCGGAGCGCGGGCCCGCAGGGAGGGATGACGCTGTCGCGCAGGGCGAGCAGCGCGGTGACGACGTCGAGCGGCGGGCCGCCCGAGTACAACCTGCCGACGAGCGCCTTCGGGGCCGCGACCGGAACGCCGTACGGTCCGAACACCGAGACGATCGCCTCTGCTTCGACGGCGTCGAGTTCCGGAACACCGGCACAGTCGGCGAAGACCACGTCGACCTCGGTGGGTGTCAGTCCTGCGTCGGCAACGGCCAGCCGGATTGCGCGAGCCAGCCCGGGTGGTCGTCCGGAGCCCGGCGCCGGGTCGAAGGTGGCCGCATAGCCGGCGATCTCCCCGTAGCTGTCTGAGACGTCGCGAGCGAGGGCGAACTCCTCGCGTTCCAAGACGAGGATCGCCCCGCCCTCACCGGGGACGTAGCCGCTGGCGCGCGCGTCGAACGGCAGGTAGGCGGTCGACGGGTCGGTTCCGGCGCTGATCCGCCCGCCTGCCAGTTGCGACACCCAGCCCCACGGGTCGAGTGCGGAATCCAGCCCGCCACCGAGCACCAGCCCGGTGCCGCTCCTGAGGACTCGGCGGCACTGCCCCAGCGCGTCGAGGCCGCCGGCTTGTTCGGCCACCAGCACCGCGCCGGGGCCGCGTAAACCGTGCCGGATGGAGATCTGCCCGGTGTTCACCGCGTAGAACCAGGCGAACGATTCGTACACGCTGACGTATTCCGGTCCGCGGGTCCACAGCTTTTGGATCTCCACGTGGGTGAACTCGAAGCCACCGGTCGCGTTCGCGGTGACGACCCCCAGGTCGTACTCGGACAGCTGTCGGGTGTCGACCCCGGCGTCGGCCAGCGCGTCCTCCGCCGCGGCCAGGGCCAGCCGGGTTACCCGGTCCGTCTGCTGCAGGAGTCCCGGCGGTAGCCGCTCCGCAGCGTCGAAGCCGTTCACCTGTCCGGCGAGCCGGGCCGGATAGCCGGCGTAGTGCTCACCGCGGAGCGGGGCGATACCGGTCCGGCCTGCCAGGACCGCGGACCAGTAGTCCTCGACGGTGCAGCCGTTGGGCGCGAGCACCCCGATCCCGGTGACCAAGGCCCGCGTACTGTCTTTTTCGGACACGATGGGCAGGGCGGCGGGCTCGAACGCGCTACTCATCGCGGTACCGCCGTGGGGGACCGCAGCACGAGGGCGCTCTGGAAACCCCCGAATCCGCTTCCCACCGAGAGCACCGTGTCCACCCGCGCCTCGCGGGCGGTGAGCGGCACGTAGTCCAGGTCGCATTCCGGATCGGGCCGGTGCAGGTTGGCGGTGGGCGGGATGACGTTGGTGCACAACGCGAGGGCGCAAGCGGCGATCTCGATGGCCCCGATAGCCCCCAGCGAGTGACCGACCATGGACTTGATGGAACTCACCGGAACCCGGCGGGCGTGTTCACCGAGGCTGCGTTTGAACGCGGCCGTTTCGTGCCGGTCGTTCTGCTTGGTCCCCGAGCCGTGTGCGTTCACATAGTCGACGTCCGCGGGATCCACGCGGGATTCGTCGAGGGCGCGCCGGATCGCCTCGGCCATCTCGCGGCCGTCGGGGCGCAGTCCGGTCATGTGATGGGCGTTGCAGCGCGTGGCGAAGCCGGCGAGCGTCGCGTATATCCTTGCGCCCCTGGCGAGGGCGTGCTCATGGCTCTCGAGGACGAACATCGCCGCTCCCTCGGCGAGAACGAAGCCGCTGCGGGTGACGTCGAACGGCCGGGATGCCGTCGCGGGTTCGTGGTTGTCCGGTGTGGTCGCGCGGATGGCGTCGAAACAGGCCACGGCGATCGGGGTGATCGGGGTGTCCGCCGCGCCGGAGATCATCACGTCCGCGGAGCCCTCTTCGATGAGCCGCGCCGCATGACCGAGGGCGTCCAGACCGGACGTGCACCCGTCGGAGATCACCGCCACCGGGCCCTCCGCGCCGATCGACCAGGCCACCTCGGCGGCCATCGAACTCGGCACCAGGTAGTCGAACAGGTGAGGAACGGCGTACCGGTGGTCGACGCTCCAGTCGCGCCCGCCGCCGGAGAGCACCAAGTACTCGCGTTCCAGGCTGGTCGCCGCGCCCACGGCGGTGCCGACGGTCACGCCGACGCGGTGCGGGTCGACGCCGTCGAACTCCAGGCCGCTGTCGGCTACGCACTCCCTGGCCGACACCACGGCGAGCTGCGCAGCCCGATCCATCCGGCGGATCTCGCGTTCGTCCAGCCCGGCCGCGACCGGATCGAAGTCGCATTCACCCGCCACCTGGGATCGGAACGGGCTCGGATCAAAAAAGGAAATGCGCCGCGTGGCGGTGCGGCCGGACGTGAGCAGGTCCCAGAATTCCTTCGTCCCGTCCCCGCCCGGTGCCCGGACGCCGATGCCGGTGATGACCGCCTGGCGTTTCATCGGCGGTGCCCCAGGTTCACGCCTGGTGGCGTCGGGTGTTCCGCAAGCTGCATTGAAGGCTTCCTCCGGTCGAGTCGATCTTGTGCTCGAAATGAAGCGGGACGATTTCAGGCTGCGGCGTGCCACTAGCGATTGGGCACAAACCCTGTCCAAGGTCGCTAGAGGGGGCGCTCACGTCGTGCCCACCGTGTCCCGCAGTGCGTGGGTCACCGCGCCGACCACCGCGCGAGCGCTGCCCAGTGCTTCGAGCAGAGCCTCGCGGCACGCGGCAGGAGCGCCCTGGTGGTGGCACGTGTACCCGGTCAGCAGCAGTTCAGCGGCGTCCACCGCGGCCGCAGCGGCCCACAGCACTGGATCCGCTGGCACCGCAGGAGTGCGCAGTCGCACGGCCAGCCGAGCGAGCTGGTCGCTGATCGCCTCGGTGTCCGTGGTCAGCAGAGTCCTGCCCCGCGGGGGTTCTCCGGTCATCGGGACGACATCACCCGGCCTGACGACCCCTCGCCGTCGCAGAGTGCCCTCGGGTAGGCCTCCGCTAGGTCGCATCCGGTCCGCGCGGCGGGGATCATCGCCGAAAGCCGGGGCGGCGGCGGGGCGAACACCGTCGCGATCGGCGGATCGCTCAACCGCGGAGTGTGCATCAGCACGTCTACGGCAGTGGTCCAGCCTGGGCGGACCGCGACCACCTTGCTCACGCCGATCAGATGCGGCTCTCCGCTGTCGGCGTCCGTGCCTGCCGCCGCCAGCGCGACGACGGACCAGCGGCCGATGGGTACCCGCCCGAGGTGCACCTCGGCCGAGCGCGACCGCCGGAGCACGGCGCAAGCGACCGGTGCGCGTTGCGGGACGATGCTGTCGAAGACGCCCACGATCATGTCGGCCGGAGCCGACTCGCCGGGAAAGGAAATGCGGCCGACCACTGATCCTGTCGGTCGCGATGAAGCGGGATACGACTGCCTGATCGCCATGGTCGTCTCGAATGAGGGCATCACGCGGAACCCGGGGCCGACCGCGGCGAACAGTTGCCGCACCTCGGGGTCGCGCAGCTGGGTCGGCGTCATGCCGGTCTCACGGAGGAAGCGGCTGGAGAAGGTTCCCACGCTGGCGTAGCCGACCGAGGTGACCACATCGGACACCGTCAGGGAGGTGGTCATCAGCAGTCGCTTGGCCTCGAAATGGCGAAGCGCTTTCAGGTAGCGGCTCGGCGGGATTCCGGTGACCCGCTGGAAAGCGCGCGAAAAATAGAACGGACTGACGAATATCTCGGTGGATATGCTTTCGACGGTAAGGTGTTCAGAATACCGTGAATGAATGATTTGGAGTGCCTTATCGATGGCATCGTTGATCATAAAGCGTCCCCCCCTGAGCTGAACTGCTGTAGTTCTATCGACCCGACTCCTGTCGATTACTGAACAGGAATCTTCAGACGCTGGTCGATGCTTGGTGCGGGCTCCAATCTAGCTGAAGTCGGACCGTTATGTGATCAAGCGGGCAGCAGGGAAGAGATCAACAATCTAATGGGCTAGTGAGCTGACCCTATGGCATCGCCCGTCTTGAGCTAGTGCCGCTGATCAGGAGTCGCCGTGGTACACGATCAGCCTAAAAGGTAGCGCTCTGTTCGATCTGAAGCGGCCGACTAACCTGATTGGGGTTACCTGTTCGGCGGTTGTGCTCGCATGGAGTGATTTAGGTGCAATGTGCCACAAAGGGCAATTATGCCCGATTTGCCGGGATGTGACCGGTAGTGGTGCGGTGGTGTCAGGACACGGATGGAGACGCGGTTGATTCGGCGAACTTGCAATGCTTTGCATCCCGAGATGGTCATCGGACAGGGGTTGGATGCTTCGCGAAGTGTCGGCAGCCTAACTCTTGCTAAATTCAGTTTACGCCGAGGAGCGGCATGTGTTGACGTCCGATCTGTATATGCGTAAAGAGATTGTCGAACGGGCGGCCGCGCTGCGTCCGATCCTGCAAAGAAATTCCGCGTGGGCCGAGGAGAATCGCCGGTTGCACGACGATTCGATCGAGGTACTCGCGAAAGCCGGGATGTTCCGGTTGCGCCATCCGAAACGGTATGGCGGATATGAGGCTGATACCCGCACCCTGGCAGAGGTGGCCGCTGAACTCGGCCGGGGCGATGGCGCGGCCGCCTGGGTGACCTCCGTGTACTGGATTCCCGCGTGGATGGCCTCCCTGTTTCCGGACGACGTCCAGGACGAGGTGTTCGCCACGCCGGACGTGCGGGTTTGCGGAACCCTGAGTCCGACCGCGATGGCCGCGCCAGTGGACGGGGGAATCGTGGTCAACGGGAAGTGGGGCTTCATCAGCGGCGCCCTTCACGCTCACTGGCAGGAGATCATCGCTATCCTCGCGCCGCCGGACGGGCAGCCGTATCCGGTCGTCGCGCTGGTACCGATGACGGACCTGCTGGTCGTGGACGATTGGCAGACCTCGGGGATGCGGGGGACCGGCAGCGTCAGCACGGTCGCCAAGGACCTGTTCGTCCCTCGCGAACGGGTGCTACCGCTCAGCGAGGTGTTACGTGGGAACTCGGCGTCCGTCCTCAGCGCGGCGTCGCCGATCTATCGGGCCCCGCTGCTGCCGGTCGCCTCCGCGTCTTCAGTCGGCACCATGCTCGGCCTTGGCAGGGCGGCCAAGGACGCTTTCCTCAAGCGACTGCCGAACCGCAAGATCACCTACACCGGCTATGACAGTCAGCGAGAGGCGCCACTGACTCACCTGCAGGTGGCCGACGCGACTCAGAAGCTGGACGCGGCGGAGTTCCATGCGCACCGCCTGGCGGGCGTCGTGGACACCAAGGGTGCCGAGGACGCCGACTGGACGCTGACCGAGCGCGTTCGGGCTCGGGCCGATCTGGGGGCGGTGGTCCGGCTGGTCAAGGAGTCGGTGGACGTCCTCGCCTCCGCCAGTGGCGGGTCGTCGATCTACGCCGACGTCCCGATCCAGCGAATCCAGCGTGACGTGCAGGCAGTGAGCCTGCACGCCTTGATGCACCCGAACACCAACAACGAGCTGTACGGACGAGTCCTCTGCGGACTAGCACCCGACACGCTCTACATCTAGGAAGGACGCAATGAGCACGAGCACCCGGTCCGGCGAGGAACTGTCCGAGTCGGACAAGGTGGCCATCGCCGCCTTGACCCGGCGGGTCATCGCGGCGTGGGCTTACCACGACGCCGACGCGTTCGCCGACTTGTTCACCGAAGACGGAACCATGATCCTGTCCGGCGTCTATCGGAACGGCAGGGAGGAGATCCGCTCCTACCTGAAGTCGGCCTTTCAGAACGAGTACGAGGGCACGCAGGTCACCGGGCAGCCTCTGGGGTTGCGTCCACTGGGCCGGGATGCCGCTGTCCTGCTCTCCCGGGGTGGTGTGCTCCAGCCCGGCGAGAGCGAGGTGTCCGACGCGAACGCCATCCGGGCGTCCTGGGTCGTGATCAGGCGTGACGGGCAATGGTTTCTCGCCGCCTACCAGAACAGTCCGCTCTAAGCCCTTCTCCGGGCGGATAGGGAATGACGATGACTTCCACTACCAAGCCGTCGCTGCTGGAAGCGGCCGAGACGGCGAGAGCATTGGCGTCCGAACGAGCCCTCGACGGCGAAGCGGCGCGACGACTGGACCAAACCGTCATCGACGCGATCGTGGCGGCCGGGTTCGCCCGGCACTTCGTGCCCACCCGATGGGGTGGGCTCGCCGGCGGCTTCGCCGAAGCCGGCTCCGCGGTGGCGCTGGTCGGTGAAGGCTGCACCTCCGCCGCGTGGCTCGCCTCGATCTTCGCGTACTCCGGCCGGTTCGCCGCGTTCCTTCCCGAACAGGCACAGGCTGAACTCTGGGCCGACGGCCCGGACCAGATCGTCGCCAGCGCACTCGTCCCGGCCGGCCAGGTGAGTGCGGAACCGGGCGGCTGGCGGATCTCCGGGGAATGGCTCTACATCAGCGGGGCGGAGGTGGCGGGCTGGGCACTGGTCTGCGGACCGGCACCTGGCGACCCGGCTCAGCCGCCGATGTTCTTCGCGGTGCCACGGCGGGACTACGTTGTCAAAGACACCTGGTATTCGACGGGTATGCGGGCCACCATGAGCGATACGCTCCGCGTCGAGGACGTGTTCGTTCCCGCCCACCGCGCGTTCCCGCGTACCTCGCTCACCAACGGACTCGACGATCCGAGGCTGCCGGCGTGTCACCGGGCCCCGCTGCGGGCCGCGGGAGGGCTGACCTTCGCGGTTCCGATCGTCGGCGCCGCCACTGGGGCGCTCAAGGCCGCGGTTGCCTGGCAGGCGGCGAAGTGGGACCGGAGTGGCAATCGCGACGCCGGCGGATCCGTCCATCTCGTACTCACTCGTGCCGCCGGCGAGATCGACACGGCTCGCCTGGTGATCGAGCGGATCGCCGAGCAGTGCGACGAAGGCCGGTTCAGCAGGCGCGAGCGAGCGCGACTCCGCCGCGACGCGGCGATCGCCACGGATCTCGCGGTCACCGCCGTCGGCAGGCTCGTCCGGCTCGGCGGTCCGTCCGGTTTCGCGGACGAAGTTCCCGTCCAGCGATTCTGGCGCGATGTCAGCTGTGCGGCCACTCATCACGCCGTCCAGCTGTCTGCCGCCGCCTCGGCGTACGGGCCCGCTCTGCTGGACGCGGCGGGATAGTCGCCACGATCGAGGAGGAGCAGGGGATGGAAGATCCAAAGCGCCTGCTGGCGGGGAAAACCGCGCTGGTGACCGGAGCGGGCCGTGGCATCGGAGCGGCGACGGCACGGGCGCTGGGCAGGCACGGCGCGTCGGTGGCCGTGAACTATTACTCCAATGTGGACACAGCAGACCAGGTTGTCAGTGATATCAAGGAGACCGGGGCTCAGGCGATCGCCGTCCAGGGCGACGCCCGCGTACCGGAGGACGTGCGCGCGCTGGTCGGACGGACGGTCCGTGAACTCGGCGAGATCGACATCCTGGTCTGCAACGCCATCGGCGACACCCGGAACCTGAGTTCGAAAGTGGGGCGCTCGGTACCATCCTTCATCGACTCGGACAAGGGCGTGGCGAGGCTGCGCGGTGCCGTCCTGTCTCAGCTCGACGCCACCCTCACCTGCTGCCGTCAGGTGGTGCCGGGTATGCGACGACTCGGCGGCGGTTCGATCATCTTCATCGGTGCGTCCGTGACGCACAACAGCGCTCCCGCCCCTGCCGAGATCGCGGTGGCGAAGAGCGCACAGGACAGTGTGGCCCGCCTGCTGGCCCAGCAGCTCGGCCCGGACGGGATTCGGGTCAACAACGTCGCGCCCGGTTTCGTTCCCACCGACGCCAACGCGGGGCCGCATCAGCAGACGATCATCGAACACATCGCCATTCAGACCCCGCTGCAGCCGATCATCCGCGCCGAGGACGTCGCGAACACCGTCGTGGCGCTGGTGGGCGACCTGACCGAGCGACTGACCGGACTCTTCGTACCGGTCGACGGCGGCGTGACCCTCGTCTGACCGGACCGACCGAGAGAAGGGCATCGATGAACACCTTGACCACGGCGCGGGTGTGCCGCGTGCTCAACCGGCTGCGCGCCGAAGAGAGACGGGAACGTCCCGAACTCGTGGCACTCGGCGGCGAGCTGGCCGACCGGGCGCGCCGCGTTCCCGGACGGCCGCAATACGACCTTCCGGTAGCCGAAATGATCGAACTGTTCGCCGGGCTGCGCATCCCGGTGTCCGTCGAAACCGGGAACTTGCTTCACCTCCTCGCCCGGTTCGCCACCGCGAAGACCGTCGTCGAGTTCGGCACATCGTTCGGGGTCTCGGCCATCCACCTGGCCGCGGCGGTCCGGGACAACGGCGGTGGCCGGGTGATCGGGACGGAACTGCACCCCGACAAGGTGCGGGCCGCGCGCGCCAACCTCGTCGAGGCAGGGCTAGACGACCTGGTCGAGATCCGTGAGGGGGATGCCAGGACCACGTTGCGGGATCTGCCGGGCGAGGTCGACCTAGTGCTGATCGACGGGTTCCCGGGAGCGCATCTGGAGGTTCTGGGCCTGGTGGAGCCGAGTCTGCGCCCGGGGGCGCTCGTCGTCGCGGACGGCGTTCCCGGCGGCGAGGAGATCCTGCGCGACTACCACGACTACGTCCACGATCCCGCCAACGGGTATTCGACCGTCGAGATCCCGCTCGGAGACGGCCTTGAGGTGTCGGTCCGTCTCCACTGACCAGCTCGCCCCGCGAAAAACCCGAAGCCGCACCGGAGATCTCCGGTGCGGCTTCGGGGTTCACTTAGGTCGCGGGCGTCAGCGGTGCCGGACGTTCCGGGCGACGAACGTCCGGATGTCGCGCACGAGGTCATCCGGCCGCTCCATCGCGGCGAAGTGCCCGCCACCGGAGAACTCGGTCCAATGCGTCAGGGTGGGGATGACCTTCTCGGCCCACCGGCGGATCGGCCGGGACACGTCCTTCGGGAAGAAGGCCATCCCCACCGGCATGGTGACCGGCCAGGGGCCGCCCCAGGTCTGGTTGAACTGATCGGGGAGGCGGCCGGACTCGTAGTAGATCTGCGCGCTCGACCCGGCCGTGGCGGTCAGCCAATAGAGCGTGACGTTGGTCAGCAAATGGTCGCGGGCGACCGCGTCCTCCGGCACGTCTGGCGCGTCCGCCCATTCCTTGAACTTCTCCGCGATCCACGCGAGCTGACCCACCGGTGAATCGGTGAGCGCGTAGGCGAGCGTCTGCGGCCGGCTGGACTGGATCTTCTGGAAACCGAACCCGTCCAGGGCGAACCGCATCGCGTGCGCCAGCCGGGCCTGCTCGTCCTCGTCGAGGTCGGCCATCGGGGCGGGGTCGTCCGGCGGCGGGAAGGCCACCAGCATGTTGATGTGCACGCCGGACACGTGTTCCGGGTCGGCAAGGCCGAGGTGCAGTGACGTCAGCATCCCGTAGTCGCTGCCCTGCGCGACATACCGGTCGTAGCCGAGCCGTCGCATCAGTTCCGCCCAGGCGCTGGCGATCCGCGGAACGTCCCAGCCCTTGTCTTTGGTGGGACCGGAGAACGCGAATCCGGGAAGGCTGGGGACGACGACATGGAACGCGTCGGCTGGATCACCGCCGTGTTTCCGCGGATCGGTCAGCGGTTCGATCATTTCCAGGAATTCGACGAAGGAACCCGGCCAGCCGTGGGTGAGGATCAGGGGGACGGCGTCCGGCTCGGGGGAACGGAGATGCAGGAAGTGAATGTTCTCGCCGTCTATTTCGGTGGTGAATTGCGGAAAGGAGTTCAACCTTTTCTCGGCGGCCCGCCAATTGTAGTCCTCGAGCCAGTACCGGGCCAGATCCTTGAGATAATCGAGGGGGATTCCTCGCGCCCAGCCGGGCTCGGGACCCCCGTCGGGCCACCGAGTTTGAGCGAGACGCTGCTTCAGTTCGTCCAGCTCCCGTTGTGGGATATCGATACGAAAAGGCTTCATGTGGAACTCCGATGTGATGGTCATTCCCGGCTGAATCAACAGTGTTTTCGGCCTTCGGAAAACCGTTGGCGGATCAGTCGTACCGTGCCAGGTCGCCGATTCCGGGCACGTCTTCGACCGTGCGCACCGGAAGCAGGGTTGAAGACGTGCCCGGGCCGCGCCGACGGCGAGCATGAGACGCAGAAGCGAAGCATCTCGCGGTAACCGTTCCAGCCCCGATAGGGGGAGGAGAAAAAGGTGGTCTCAGCACTGATCCAGCCCAGCAGCGCCGGCTTCACGCCCTGGCCGGACGACGTCGTCGCTCGTTATGTCGAGGAGGGATACTGGGAAGGACGCCCGCTGGCCGAGTACTTCGCCGCCGTCGCGGCCGACCGGCCGGACAAGACGGCGTTCGTCGATGGCGATATCCGGTTGACGTACCAGGAATTGATGGCGCGTGCGGAAGGTCTCGCCGGGCGTCTGCGCGCGCTGGGGTTGCGAGTGGACGACCGAGTCGTGGTGCAGCTGCCGAACTGCTGGGAACTCGTGGTCGTACTGCTGGCCTGCTTCCGATCCGGACTGCTGCCGGTCCTCGCGTTGCCCGCGCACCGGGCGCACGAGATCGTGGGCATCGGACGGCGAGCCGAGGCACGTGCCCTCGTCGTGGCCGCCGATACTCGCGGTTTCGACCACCAGGAGATGGCGCGTCGGGTCGTCAGCGAGGCGCCGACGATCGAGTACGTCCTCGTCGCAGGGGACGAGATCGAAGACGGCAACCACGATCTGCGGGCACTCAGCGCCGCGGTGAGTGATCCGGATTCCGTGCCTGCCGTCCTCGGCACCGAGACGCCCGATTCTCGTGCGATAGCGCTCTTCCTGCTGTCGGGTGGGACCACCGGACAGCCGAAACTGATCGCGCGCACCCACGACGACTTCGCGTACTACCTGCGGCTGTGCCGGGAATCGGGCCGATTCGGTCCGGATACGGTCAACCTCGCGGTGCTCCCGATGAGTCACAACTTCCAGTTGGGCGGGGTGCTCGCCACCCTCCTTGCGGGAGGCCGGGTGGTCTGCGGCTCGTTCACCGCCGCCGCCGACGCGTTCGCGGCCATCGAACGTGAGCGGGTCACGATCACCGCCGCCGTCCCGACGATCGTGACCCGCTGGCTCCAACACCACGAGGCGGGCACGCGGACGGATCTCGGTTCGCTGCGGGTCCTGATGGTCGGGGGCGCCCCGCTGGCCGAGCCGGTCGCGGCCCGGGTCGGCCGGACGCTGGGCTGCACGCTGCAGCACGGATACGGGATGGCGGAAGGATTGGTGTGCGCCACCAGCCTGGATGACTCCGAAGACGTGCGAGTAGCGACCCAGGGACGTCCGATGAGCCCGGCCGACGAACTCGCGGTGGTGGACGAGAACGGGATTCCGGTACCCGTGGGCACGCCAGGATCGCTGCTCACCCGTGGTCCTTACACCCCTCGCGGCTACTACCGCGCTGAGGAGGACAACGCCAGGGCGTTCACCGCGGATGGCTGGTACCGGACCGGTGACATCGTGCGGCTGCGGCCGGACGGCAACCTGGTCGTCGAGGGCAGGGAGAAGGACCTGATCAACCGCGGGGGCGAGAAGATCTCCGCGGAGGAAGTGGAAGATTTCGCCCACCGGGTGGACGGCGTGACGATGGCCGCCGCGGTCGCCATGCCGGATCCGGAATTGGGCGAACGCGTCTGCGTGTACGTCGTATGCCGTCCCGGTGTCGCGGTGTCCTTGGCGGACGTGCTGGCGGTGATGAACCGGGCCGAGGTGGCCCCCTTCAAGCTACCGGAACGCGTGGTCCAGGTGGATGCCTTACCGGTCACTAATATCGGGAAGATCGACAAGAGGGCGCTGCGTGCCGACATCACGCGACGGTTGAGTGCGGGGGAGACCGCGGACGGCCGGTCCGAAGTGGACTCTCTCGTGGGGAAGTGGTCGGTCACCGCGATCGAGGAGAGCCCGGAGCGGAAAGTCACCCGGCACGCGGTGTTCACCTTCACTGCGGACGGCAAAGGTGTCGTCGCTACGTCGACCGGGTTCACCGGCAGCCTGACCTGGGGCCAGGACGGCGACGTCGTCCGCTTCGAGTTCGACCACGATCTCTTGCGCGGCTGGGAGGTTCGAGGATTCCAGCGGGGTGTGCTCGCGGATGACTTGTTCACCTCGAGCGGCCAGGTCGACGTCTTTGCGGCCAAGGGCAACAAGGTCCAGACCTTCCAAACGGAGATGTCCGCCGTCCGGCAGACCGGCTGACCCGGATCCGAAGACAAGGGAGGCCCATCGATGGTGAGCAAACACCTCGGAGAACACGCCGTCGTCCTAGGCGGTGGCATGGCGGGGCTCCTGACCGCCCGAGTGCTTTCGGACCACTACCGCCACGTGCGGGTGATCGACCGCGACACACTCGTCGGGATGACCGCGGCGCGGCGCGGCGTGCCGCAGGGACGGCACGCGCACGCACTGCTGGCCAGGGGGCAGCAGATCCTTGAGCAACTGTTCCCCGGCCTGCTGACGGAACTCACCGCCGACGGCGTGCTCAGCTGCGACCTGGCGGGGAACCTGCGGTGGTACTTCAACGGTCACCCGCTGAGGCAAGCACAGTCGGGCCTGCTGAGCGTCTCGGCGACCAGACCGGAACTGGAAGCCCGCGTGCGGGCGAGGGTCGCTGCGCTACCCAACGTCGAACTGTGGGAGCGGACCGTCATCCACGGAATCGTCAGTACCGGCGATGGCGGCCGGATCACGGGTGTCCGCGTCAGCAGTGAGGTCGGGACAGGCGAGGAGGAAGTGACCGTCGCCGATCTCGTCGTCGACTCGACCGGACGCGGGAGCCGCGCTCCGGCTTGGCTGGCGGAACTCGGTTACCAGCGTCCACCCGAGGAGAAGGTCAAGATCGACCTCGCCTACACCACCCGCCTGTTCAAATTGAAGTCCGACCCCTACGGCACCGATCTGTCGATCAACTCCGTAGCGTCGCCGGCCAACCCCCGCGGCGCGTTCTTCGCGAAACTGAACGATCAGGTCGCCATGCTCTCCCTCACCGGGATCCTCGGTGACCACCCTCCACGCGACGATGAGGGCTTCCTGGAGTTCGCACGTTCCCTTTCCGCGCCGGAGATCCACGACACAGTCCGGAATTCCGTGCCGATCGACGAAGCGGTCACCTTCCGTGTCCCGGCGAGCGTGCGCCGCCGGTACGATCGGCTCACCCGGTTCCCCGAGGGGTTCCTCGTCATCGGCGACGCCGTGTGCAGCTTCAACCCCGTGTACGGCCAGGGGATGACCGTCGCGGCGATGGAAGCGCTCGCCCTGTCCGAGCACCTCGGTGCGGGCCCGGCCAGGCCGTTGGGCTTCTTCCGTGAGCTGGTCCCGATCGTGGACGTACCGTGGGAGATTTCCGCGAGCGGCGATCTCGCGTTCCCCGGGGTGGAGGGGAAGCGGACAATCAAGACCCGGATCGGCAACGCCTACATCGCCCGGCTGCATTCGGCCGCGCAGTTCGACGGCAGGTTCACAGAGGCATTCTTCCGGGTGGCCGGTCTGGTCGACCCCCCGCAGGCGCTGATGCGTCCCGGACTGATGCTCGGCGTACTCCGCGCTTCGCGTCGCGCCAAGAGCCGAACATGACCCACTCAGGAGGTATACCCGTGAACCAGTTCGTCGGTGACCGAGCGATCGTGCTCGGGGGAAGCGTGATCGGGACTCTGGCGGCCAGGGTGCTGTCCGAGACCTTTCGTGAAGTCATCGTGGTGGACCGGGACAAGGTGCTGGGCGTGCGCGAAGTGCGCCGCGGGGCACCGCAGGCCGCGCACGCGCACGCGTTCCACAGCCGCGGCTTCCGCATCGTGCACGAACTGTTCCCCACCCTGCCTGCCGAACTCGAGCGCGCCGAGATCCCAGTACCCGATCTCGGCGAGATGCGCTGGTACTTCAACGCACGGCTGATCCGGCAGACGAAAACCGGTCTGCTGTCGATCGGGGCGCAGCGGCCGGTGATCGAGGACATCCTGCGGTCGCTGACGGCTTCACTGCCGAACGTGACCTACCGAGAACAGGTGGAATTCCTCGGCTACCTGACCGATTCGGCCCGGGAGCGGATCACCGGCGTCCGTCTCCGGTCCACAGAGGACAGGGTGCTAGAACTCGAAGCGGATCTGGTCGTGGATGCTACTGGACGTGGCTCGCGCACCCCGGCGCTACTGACGGAACTCGGCTACGAACGCCCGCCAGAGGAACGGATGCGGATCGGCCTGACCTACACCACTCGGCTGTTCCGCCGGCGTGAGGGAATGCTCGACGACACCCAGTCGGTCAACCCGGTCGCCTCGCCAGCGCATCCGCGGGGGGCCTTCTTCGGTCGCGTCGGCCCCAAGACGTGCATCCTCTCGCTCACCGGCATCCTCGGTGACCGACCGCCGAAGGACCCCGAAGGGTTCCTGGCCTACGCGAAGTCACTCCCGGTTTCCGAGGTGTACGAAGCCGTACGCGACGCGGAGCCCATGACTGATGCCGTCATCTTCGGTTTCCCGGCGAGTGTGCGGCGGCACTACGAACGGCTCGTCCGCTTCCCGGACCGGCTGGTGGTGCTTGGTGACGCCGTGTGCAGCTTCAACCCCGTCTACGGTCAGGGCATGATGGTCGGCGCGATGCAGGTGATCGCGCTGCGCGACCGGCTTTCCGGTGGTACGCCGCCGGATTCGCTCGGGCTACGGCAGGACATCTCCGCCGTGGTCGACGATCCCTGGACCATTTCGACCAACGGCGACCTCGACTACCCCGGCGTGCCCGGCGAGCGAACGCCGGATGTGGTGGAGGGCAACAAGTTCATCGCCCGGCTGACCGAGGCGGCCACCTCGGACCCCACGCTGACCGAAGCGTTCCTGAAGGTCGCCGGCCTGGTCGTGTCCCCGGCCTCGCTGATGAGCCCGGACGTCGTCGCCCGGGTGGAGAAGCACGTTCCCGCGTAACGGCGCCATAGCTCCGTTACCGATTTCGCCTCGTTTGAAAGAGGTCTTGGCATGGTGAAGATAGTGGTGTCCGCGTGTGTTCTCGTGACGGGTTGCGTCGCGGCTAGGACCGTCGCCCGGCGAAGGCTCCGGCTCGGCCGGAGTCGTGGCTGGAGGAACGCCGAGGCGTCCGCGAGCCGGAACAGCCGGAGCATGGCGTGACGACGGTCCTCGGCATCTCCTGCTATTTCCACGACTCGGCCGCGGCGATCATCCGGGACGGCGAAGTCGTCGCGGCCGTGGAGGAGGAACGATTCTCCCGCAGTAAACACGATGCTTCCTTCCCCGCGGCCGCGATGGGGCACTGTCTCCGGGCGGCCGGCGTATCCGGTGCCGAACTGGATCTGGTCGTCTTCTACGAGCGACCGCTGGTCAAGCTCGCCAGGACGTTCGCCACGGGATTCGCGTCCTGGCCGCGTGGCCGGAACGTGTTCCGGCGCAGCCTGGCCTCCTGGGCGGACGAACGGATCTGGATCCGTTCGACGATCGTCCGTGCTCTCGGCATCGACCCTGGCCGGATCTTGTTCTGCGACCATCACATCGCGCACGCCGCCAGCGCCGTGTTCGCCTCGCCTTTTACTGACGCCGCGACGCTGACCGTCGACGGCGTCGGTGAATGGGCCACCGCGACGCTGGGGCGGGCCTCGACCGACCTCGGCTCGGGCACTCGCAACAGTCTCGAATTCAGCGCGGCTCTGGAGTTCCCCGATTCACTGGGGTTGTTCTACTCCGCCCTGACGCAGTACCTCGGATTCGAAGTGAACGAGGGCGAGTTCAAGGTGATGGGACTGGCCGCCTACGGATTGCCGCGTTACCGGGACGAGCTGGCCAAGATCTGCCGCATCGCCGATGACGGGTCGCTTTCGCTTGACATGCGCTACTTCGAGTTCCACAAGAGTGACAGCCGCGCCTTCAGCGACCGGCTGGTGGAACTCCTCGGGCATCCGCCACGCGATTCCGCGCGGCGGATGGACTTCGACCCGGAAACCGGGCGGATGCGCACAGCGGTCGATCGATATTACGCCGATGTCGCGGCGTCCGTGCAGCAGTTGTGCGAAGACGCCGTGGTCGCGATGGCGTCCGCGGCTCACCGGGCGCACCCCTCGCCCAACCTCGCGATGGCGGGAGGGGTGGCACTCAACGGCCTGGCGAACGCCGCGGTGCTGGCGCGTACCCCCTTCGAGAACCTGTACATCCCGCCTGCCCCCGGCGACTCCGGTGCGGCGCTCGGTGCCGCGTTGCACGGTTACCACGTCGTACTCGGCCGTCCCCGTCGCTACGTCGGCCGGGACGCGTACCTGGGGCCCGGCTACGACGACTCGCGGATATCCGGCACCCTCGCCGAGTGGGGTGTGGCGGCGGAAGAGATCGACGACGACAAGCTGCCCGCGTTGGTGGCCGGTGAGATCGTCGAGGGCCGGGTTGTCGGGTGGTACCAGGGCAGATCGGAATGGGGTCCCCGGGCACTGGGCCACCGCAGCATCCTGGCGGATCCGCGATCGTCCGGGATGAAGGCGCGCATCAACGAGAAGGTCAAGTTCCGCGAACAGTTCAGGCCGTTCGCCCCGATGGCCGCCGCGCGGGCGGCGGGACGGCTCTGCGGGGGCCCCGTGCTGCAGGATCCGACCAGGTTCATGCTCATGGTCCTGCCGGTGCTGCCCGAGGCCGAGGCCGACCTCGGCGCGGCGAGCCATTTCCGCACCGCGCGTCTGCAGACGGTCCACCCTGGCCAAGACGACCTGCTCGAACGACTGCTCGACGCGGTCGAGGCTCACACCGGACAGCCCGTGGTGCTCAACACTTCCTTCAACCTGAAGGGAGAGCCGATGGTCGAGAACCCGGCCAACGCCATTTCCACCTTCCTACGCAGCGGATTGGACACGCTAGTGATGGGGCATCATGTGGTCAAAAAGAGTTGACTCGGCGATCCTCAATGGACGGTACCTGGCTGCTCCGCAGCTGGAGACCTACGACGGCCTGGAGCCACGAGTGCACCCCTGGGTGGCGATGTCTGCGCCCCGCGGTGTCCGGACCGCCGTCGTTTCGACCGACTACCAGGGATTCCGGCGGACCCCGACGTCGTCCGGTGTGGTGGACTGCGCCACCCCGGCGGCGGATGGCGTGGTGCTCGGTGGTTCCTTCGTTTTCGGGGTGGGCGCCGAGTCCGATCAGAACACCGTTTCGGCTCAACTCGCCCGCCTGACCGGCCGGAGCTGGCGCAACCTCGGGATCCGGGCCGGAACCTCGACCCATGAACTGGTGGCCGCGCTGCCGTTCCTTGAGGGCGACGGGCAGGTGGTGGTCTGCTCTGGCGCGAACAACCTCATCGCCGGCCTCCAGACGAACCGGCCGCACGACGTGTACGGTCCGCTGTTCTTCGAGGAGACCTTGCTGAAGGTGGGGACGCGTTCGATGCACGACGTGGCCGCGCTGATCGAAGGTGAGGCGAGGCCGGGGTGGAACGGCGCGGTACGGCGTGTTCCCGAGCCGGAAGGCCCCGGCGCCCTTACCTTCGACCAGCGTCGCGCGCTCGCTCTCGAACGGCAGCTGCGAGACTTGCGTTCGCTGGTCCGGCTTGCCGGTGATCCCGGCCGGATCGTGTTCTGTGCTCAGCCCTTTGTGGACAAGAGCGCCCGCTCGCACGTTCCGGAGGAGCAGCCGCTGCTCGGGCTGCACGACCGGCAGCTGGGGGAGTCGTGGGAGCGCATCCGCGAGTACGCACTGGCCACTTGGCCGCGCTACACGGAGGAACTGGGCAACCGGTCCGGTGAACTGGGTGTGCGGTTCGTCGACATGCCGGCGAACTCCTTCCGCGGCTGGAGTTTCGTGGACAGGCTGCATTGCCGCGGCGAGGGGTACCGGCAAGCCGCCGAGCTGATCGTGGCGGCGCTGTGATGGGCTTGGTGGACGCGTTGCTCCGCCTGCACGCGCGCTGGACCCGGGGGAGGCTCCGGCGTCGGCCGGAGAGTCGCGGAGACCTGGCCGGGCAAGCGGAATCCGTGCGGAAGGACAACGTGTACCCGCTCTGGTGAACCGAAAGTGTCGGGCCCGGCCGCAACTGGCCGGGCCCGACGTGTTTCCGGACGGAGAAAGGCCTCCGGTCGTGAAGTGGTGCCTGGACGGATCTACTTCACGACCGGAGGTTTTCGCTCAGGAAAGGAAGAATCGCTCCAGCAGCGGAGCCCCGGTGCCTTGGGGGAACATATGCCCCTGGCCGTCGAGCACCAGATGCTCGACCCGCGGAAGCAGGCCGACCAGCTCGGAGCAGGCGTTGCGCTGCCATTCGGGGCTTTCGCCGCCCTCGATCAGCAGCGTCGGCCGGTCGACCCTCCGGACGACGTCGGCCGGGATGGAGCCGTCGCCCACGATCACGCGTTCGTAGACGAGGGTGTGGGCGAGTCCTTCGATCAACGGCCAGACGGGATGGTTGCGGATCTTCTCGACGAAGTCATCGCCGTTGCCAACGGCCTCCTTCTGGAATATGACGATCGCTTCTTCCCGGCGTCCGGCCGCGATCAGGGCCTTGAGCCGGGGGAGGTAGTCCGGGGCGACGACAGGTTTGGTGCCTCCCACGGAGTACGGTGGTTCGTAGAGAGCCAGCTTTTCCATGGGAATGCCGCGCGCGGCCGCGTGCATGGCGATGATTCCGCCGGTGCAGTTGCCGAAGACGTTGGCGGGTTCGCCGATCGCGGCGAGCACCGCGGCCAGATCGTCGACCTCGTGGTCGATGGTGTACTCGTCGGGATCACCGTCTCCGCTGTCCCCTCGGCCGCGACGGTCGTAGTTGAAGACGGTGAACTTCACCGAGAGTAGCTCCACCAGCTGGGTGAACATGATTCGCTGGTTCAGCCCGCCGCTGATCACCACCAGCGGCGGGCCGTCGCCTGCCCGTTCGACGGCGATCAGGGTGCCGTCGGCCGAGGCCACGGTCGCGAGCGCTGGTTTGATCGTGTCATGGGTCTGCTGAGGGATCACTTTCGTTGCCCTTCTATTTGATGGCGATGGGGTTCACCGGGGAACCGACGGCACGGGTCACCGGAAGTGGCGGCGCGGCGAAGAAGAAGTCCCAGACGCCGTCGCGGCGGCAGTCCTCGGCGAGTGCCTCGAGGTCGAGGATTTCGCAGAGTGACATGCCCATGTCACGGATGAGGACCATGTGGACGTTGAGCGGGACACCCGGGATCTCACCCGGCAGAACCTCGATGGCCCAGTTGTCGGACCCGACCGCTGCCACCTCCCTCTCGTGCAGCCATTCGCAGCAGTCCTGACCCAGTCCCGGCTCGCCTGCCATGAACGCGGCCGCGTCGCCGTCGTGCAGGAACTTGCGGCGCCAGCCGGTGCGGACCAGCAGGATGTCGCCACGGCCGACGGTCACGTTCTGCGCGGCGCACGCCGCGTCGAGGTCTTCCGGGGTGATCGCGGTGCCCGCGGCCAGCCAGTCGACGCCCTTGAGTGCCGCGATGTCCAGCAGCACGCCTCGTCCGGCGATCCCGTTCGCCTGTTTGTCGATCGAGCAGTGCACGGCGCCCTTGACGGTGATATCGCGGGCGGAGAACCCGTTGTACATCTGGTCGTCGTAGTAGACGTGCGCCAGGGAGTCCCATTGCGACGCGCCCTGAAGTGGCATGAACAGATAGTCGTCCGCGTACCTGAAACCACCGGGGAACAGTTGCTCGTCACCGGTTTCCGCCATCAGGTGGACGGGATTGATCCGGCCGTTGCCGGACTGCGGGCCGTTCTCGTCGAGCGGGATACCGAGGCCGAACACCGTGCCACGGCGGATCAGTCCGGCGGCGGCGACGAGCCGGTCTGGCGTGATCAGGTTGACCGTGCCCCGCTCGTCGTCGGCCCCCCAGCGTCCCCAGTTCCGCAGCCTGGTGCCGAGGGCGCGGAAGTCTTCGGTCATCGCTCCGCTCGCTTTTCCAGCGTCCGGCGGAACTCGCGTACGTCGCCGACAAAGAGATCCGGTTCCTCCAACGCGGCGAAATTGCCGCCGCGGTCGAATTCGCTCCAGTGCACGAGGGTCGGGAAGTCACGCTCAGCGAATTGGCGGACCGGCACGAACGGCGCGTGCGGGAAGACCGCAACACCGAGCGGGGGCTCGATCGGGTCGTACCGGCCGGAGGTCGTAGTGATGGGCAGGTAGTCGGCGACCTCGTAGTAGAACTGGGCCGACGACGCGCCGGTCCGGTTCAGCCAGTAGCTCATCACGATGGTGAGGATCCGGTCGCGGCTCACCGCGTCTTCGGGTATCTGGTTCGAATCGGTCCAGTCCTTGAACTTCTCGACGATCCAGGCGAGCTGGCCGACCGGGGAATCCGCGAGGCTATAGCCCACTGTATGCGGCCGCGTGGCTTGCAGCTTCATGGAGCCGGCCAGCTCTTTGACGAACCGGGCCGAGCGGGCCAGCCGCGCCCGGTCGCCGGCGTCGAGGCCCGCGAGTTCGTCCGGATCGTCCGTGGCGGGTGTCGTCGGCAGGGTGTTGAGGTGGACGCCGAGGATGTGTTCCGTATCCATCGCCGCGAGGGCGAGGGTTACGCCGCAACCGAAGTCGGCTGCCTGCGCCAGGTAGCGGTCGTAGCCGAGGCGCCGCATCAGCTCGGCCCACGCACGTGCCACCCGCGGGCTGTTCCAGCCCGCCTCGCCGGTCGGGGCGGAGAAGCCGAACCCGGGGATGGACGGGATCACCAGATGGAACGCGTCCGCGGGGTCACCCCCGGTGGCACGAGGATCGGTCAGCGGGCCGATCACTTCGAGGAACTCCGCGACCGAGCCCGGCCAGCCGTGCGTGATCAGCATCGGGACAGCGTCCGGTTCCGGGGAACGCACATGCAGGAAGTGGATGTCCGCGCCGTCGATGGTGGTGGTGAACTGGGGAACGGCGTTCAGTTCCGCCTCGGCCTTTCGCCAGTCGTAGCCTTGCTGCCAGTATTCGGCCAGCTCCCGCAGATACCGCTCCGGGACGCCCCGGTCCCAGCCAGCGTCGGGGAGCCGGTCCGGCCAGCGGGTGGCGGCGAGCCGACGGTTCAGGTCGTCCAATTCTCCTTGTGCGACCTTGATCTGGAACGGACGCATACCGGTTGTCTCCTTCGCAAGGGTGGGTACGGGTAACGGAGAATGTGACGATCAGCCCGTGAATCGCAGACGGTCCACGGCTTCCAGACCTGCTCCCGGTGGGTCCAGTCCTGGCTCGGCGGTGAGAATCGCCCGGTGCAGGCGTTGTAGTTTGGGGGCAGGCTCGATCCCGAGTTCGGAAACCAGCGAGGTGCGCAGGTGACCGAAGATCTCCAGTGCCCGGTTGCGGTTCCCGGAACGATAGAGTGCCAGCATGAAATGCGCGTGCAATCCTTCGTGAAACGGATGCGTCAACACCAGCGCCGCCAGTTCGGAAAGCGTGTCATGGTGCCTGCCGAGGCGCAGTTCCGCCTCGATCTTCCGTTCGGTCACCGTAAGTCTTGACTGTTCGAGCCCGACGACCTGTGCCGCTATCAGATGGCCGTGTTCGACGTCCAGCAGCGCCGAGCCTTGCCATTCCGCCAGAGCGCGCCGGTAGGCGGCGACCGCCGCGCCGTCGTCCGCGGCGGCCAGCGCCTGGTCGCCGTCAGCCTGCCAGCGCCGATATTCGTGCAGGTCCAATTCGCCCTGGCCGAGTACAAAGGCGTATCCGCCATTGCGCGTCTGCAGGAGTTCCCTGGCGACCTCCGCGGAGCTGAGGCCAAAGGCGCGGGCGAACAGCTGGCGTAGGTGCAGAATGTAGGTCTGCACCAAGGTCTGTCCGCTCTTCGGTGGCTTCTCGCCCCACAGCTCAGAAATCAGCGTGGAAGTCGCGACTGTGCGATTGTCATTGAGCAGCAACAGGGAAAGCACTTTGCGCGGCTTCCTGGCAGTGGGCACGGCCGTCACCTCGGCACGGCAAACCGAAAGCGGTCCCAATATCTTGACTCGCAAACTGCCCATCTCCCCGGATTTCGATCAGCAACGGATTCCGCGCGGGCGTCAACCGACCGCACAACCGTATCCAGCCGAAAGGGTTAGTTTCGTCTCCGGAGCTGCCCGCTCGATGAGTACGGCGATCTCCGGAACACCTATTCCAAGGAGGAATCCCTTGGCGCGGCACGCGATTCGAGGTAGCGCTGTTCCGGCACGCTGAGGGTGAGCCGGGCGGCCGACTGGTAGTAGGAGCGTGCCCGCTCGTGATCGCCCGCCATGTCCAGCAGGTGTGCGCGAACGGCGTCGACTCGATAGTGCCCTTCGAGGGCGGCGTCACCGGCGACCTCGTCGAGCCGTCGCAGCCCGGCGTCCGGGCCGTGGACCATCGCCACGGCGACGATCCGGTTGAGCGTCACCATCGGACCCGGCGCGATGCCGACGAGGAGGTCGTAGAGGCCGAGGATCTGCGGCCAGTCGGTGTCCTCGGGCACTTCCGCCTCGTCGTGCACGGCGGCGATCGCGGCCTGCAGCTGGTAGGGGCCGAGCGGCGCACTGGTCAAGGTCTTGCTGATCAGCTCGATCCCCTCGGCGATCGCCTTGGCGTCCCACCGGGAGCGATCCTGGTCGGCGAGCGGTACGACGCTCCCGTCCGATCGGGTGCGTGCGGGGCGGCGGGCGTCGGTGAGCAGCATGAGTGCCAGCAGACCGGAGACCTCGCCTTCGTCCGGAACCTGCTCGTGCAGCTGGCGGGTGAGCCGGATGGCTTCGGTGGTGAGTTCCACGCGGTTGAGCGCGGTTCCGGAGCTGGCCGTGTAACCCTCGTTGAAGATGAGGTAAAGCACCTGCAGTACCGCTGTCAGCCGCTCCGCCTGTTCCCCTGGCGGGGGCATCCGGAACTGGGTGCCTCTGGCGCTGATTCGCTTCTTCGCCCGGTTGATGCGCTGGCTCACGGTCTTTTCCGGGACGAAGAACGCCCTGGCGATCTCGGCGGTGGTGAGGCCGCCGACGGCTCGTAGCGTAAGCGCGAGCTGGGAAGCCTTGGTGAGCTCGGGATGGCAGCAGAGCATGAGCAGCGTGAGCGTGTCATCGACGGCCGGGACCGGTTCGGGCTGCGTCAGTGCCAGCAGAGCGGCTGTGTTCTCTCGCTGCTGGCGGGCCAGCTCGTTCCGTTGAAGGTCGATCCGACGGCGCGCCGCGGCGGTGATCAGCCAGTTCTTCGGGTTGTCCGGCAACCCCTTCTCCGGCCACTGGAGCGCGGCGGCGAGCAGGGCCTCCTGAACGGCGTCCTCGCAGAGGGCGAAGTCGCCGAACCGGCGGCACACGGCATTGAGCACCTGCGGCGTGAGATCGCGCAGCAGGTGCTCAATGCCCTGTGTCGTACTCAGAAATCCATCGCCTTCACGTTCTGGATCGGCCGCACTTCGATCTTGCCGTACTGCGCGTCCGGTACCCGGGCTGCGTGCTCGAGCGCCCGCTCGATGGTGTCACACTCGATCAGATAGAAACCGACCAGGTGCTCCTTGACCTCGGCGAACGGGCCGTCACTGGTCACGGTCTTGCCGTTCTGCACGGTCACGCATTTGGCAAGGGACGGGTCGGCGAGGCCCTCACTGAGGATGAGTTCACCGGACTCGTCCAGCGACGTGTTCAGTGCCATGTGGGCACGGCCGAACTCCATGCGTTTGTGGTTCGGCAAATCCTCCCAGATATCCCGGAATGTCGGATTGCTGTGGATCATGATCAGGTACCGCACGCAGGTTCCGCCTCACCCTCGATGTTCTTTGGAGAATTTTTCGCCACAAGTGTCGTCTTCTTGATCTCAGCTTCGACGTCCCCAGTGTAGGAGCCCACAGGGGCCGCCTCGCGAAGCAGTTCGGCAGACGAGCCTGCTCGGGCACCGGTTGCCCGGCCAGGCTGTGGAAAAGGAGCTAGTGGTGCGGAAGATCGTGGCCGGCTTGGCCATCTCGCTGGACGGGGTGATCGACTCGCCCCCGGATTGGATGATGTCGAATGCCGAGATGGAGGAGGTGATCCAAACCGGTATCGCCGAGTCCGACGCCATCCTGTTGGGGCGGAACACCTACGTGGAGTTCGCCCGGATGTGGCCGGGTATGGGCGAGACGTTCCCGATGGCCGCGTTCATGAACAACACGCCGAAGTACGTCGTGTCGAGCACCCTGACATCGCTGGACTGGAGCGGGTCCACCCTGCTCGGTGACGATCTCGCCGATGAGCTGACCAAGCTCAAGGAACTGCCGGGGAAGAACATCAAGATCCCTGGCAGCCCGCAGCTGGTGCGTTCACTGGTGCTCGCCGGTCTGCTGGACGAACTCAGCCTGATGATTCACCCGATCGTGCTCGGGTCCGGTGCCCGGCTGTTCGAGGCGAAGTCCGAACGGGCCGACCTCGAACTCGTCGCGAGCGAGACGTTCGAGAACGGCGTCATCTCGGTGACCTATCGCCCGAAGCAAGCCTGATCGAGGAGGAAGACAGTGTCCACTGAGTCGAACGAGAAGGGGCTGACCGCGACCTCGGGGCCGGACGGCCCCGGACGTCCTCCCGAAGCCGCCGTCCCGGCGGACCCGCGGCGGTGGCGCATCCTGGCCGTACTCGGCCTCGTTCAGTTCATGCTCATCCTGGACGTCACCGTCGTGAACATCGCGCTGCCGCGCATCCAGGACAACCTCGGCTTTTCCGGGGCGGGATTGGCCTGGGTGGTCAACGGTTATGTGGTCATGGCGGGGGGCCTGTTGCTGCTCGGCGGCCGGCTTGCCGACGTCTTCGGTCGACGGCGCTTGTTCTTGATCGGCGTCGTGGTCTTCGCAGCGGGCTCGATCGTCTGCGGTGCCGCGACGAATCCGGCGACGATGATCACCGGCCGGGTGGTGCAGGGGGTCGGCGAGGCGCTCACCGCTCCGGCGGCGCTCGGTCTGATCGCGTTGCTGTTCACCGATGCCAAGGAACGGGGTAAGGCGTTCGGCATCTGGGGCGGCCTCGCCGGGCTTGGTGGCGTCACCGGTTCGGTGATCTCCGGCGCGCTGGTGGACCTCGTGTCCTGGCGCTGGATCTTCTTCATCAACCTGCCGGTCGCCGTGATCGCTCTCGTGCTGGTGCCCTTGCTGACCTCCGAGAGCCGGATGACCCGCGAACACGTCCGGCTGGACTTCAGCGGGGCGATCGTGGGCACGCTGGGCCTCGGTGGGGCCGTCTACGGCCTCCTGCAGGTGGTTTCGCACTCGTGGGCCTCGTGGCAGGTGCTGCTTCCCCTTCTCGGCGGGTCGGCGTTGCTCGGCGCGATGGTGGCGATCGAAGCGCGCTCGTCCGCGCCGCTGATCCCGCTGAGCTTCTTCGGCAACCGCACCCGGTTGGTGGCGAACGTCAGCACCCTCGTCAGCACCGGGGGCTTTTTCACCTATTCCTATCTGCTGACCCTGTTCGAACAGCAGGTGCTGCACTACAGCCCGCTCGCCGCAGGGTTGTCCTATCTGCCGTTCGGCGTGGCGATCGGACTCGGCATCGGGCTCAACAACGCAGTGATGCCGCGCCTCGGTGTCCGGGTGACCCTGACCATCGGGTTCATCGGCTCCGCCGTGGGACTGTTCCTGACCGGCATGCTCGACGTCGGCTCCAGCTACGCCGGCGGTGTGCTGCCGGGCATGATCATCCTCGGTATGTTCACGGGCGTCGCCATCCCGGCGTCGACCAGTGCCGCACTGCACGAGGTGGACGAGCAGAACTCCAGCCTCGCCTCCGCCGTGCAGAACGTCATGCAGCAGATCGGCGCGGCCGTCGGAATCGCCTGTCTGGTTGCGCTCGCGCTCACCCATGCCACCGACGAGGTGCGTTCCGGGGCGGATCCCACCGCGGCCGCCGCGAGCGGGCTCGCGCTCTCCTTCTGGTTCGGCGCGGCATTCATGGTGGTCGCCGCCGGGCTGGTACTGCTCCTGCTCGGCAATCCGAAGGCGGCAGAGTGGGGCGCATCCAAGGAAAGCCCTGCGGCCGCCTGACCATTCCCCATCCTTAGCGAAAAAGGAGTAAATCATGTTCGACACGACCAGGGCTTTCAGTGGGTTCTCGGTAGACGACACCTCAGCGGCCCAGAAATTCTACGGTGAGAAGCTGGGGATCCCGGTCACCGAGGAATGGGGGATGCTTCGGCTCCGCCTCGCCGAGGGACGCGAGGTGCTCGTATACCCGAAGGGTGACAAGCACAAGCCCGCCGAGTACACGATTCTCAACTTCCCGGTCGACGTTATCGACGACGCGGTGGAAAAGCTCACCGCGGCCGGTATCAAGCTCGAGCCCTTCGACGGCGTCGACGACAAGGGCGTCTTCCGGCTCGGCGGTCCGCTGATCGCCTGGTTCCGCGATCCCGCGGGGAACATTCTGTCGGTCGTGCAAGAGAACTGACGGCGGGATGGGGGTGCACCTCCGGCTCGTGGCGGGCATCGACGTGCTTGAAGCCTGGGCCGTCGGTGCGACCCAGGCTGAGCGCAATGTCGTCTACGAGACCCTTTTCGCCATTGGTGACGGGTCCGTGTCCGCCGTGCGCGACGTCTTGGGTTATCCCCGGGATTCCAACGATATCGTGGTCGTCGTGCGACGGCACCTTGTCCTGAGAATCGCCATTCACGGCGTGGATGAGTCATTTGAAATCCGTTATGTCGGCGCGCCGGACAAAGAGACAATTGACAAATCTTGCGGTGATTTGTAACGTGAATAGCGGGCGGTATGATTGAGGCGCCGATTGGCCGCCCGAAATCCCATTCGGAAATCGTGAGAACGGAGTTTTCATGACCATGTCGAGGGTACGAGTGAAGATTGGTCTCGCCGCGGTTCTTGGGCTTTCCATGCTTCCGCTGGCTGCGTCGGTTGCGGCGGCCTCACCCCTTGCGCCGGCGGAACCGGCCGTTACCGTGTCGCCGGCAACGGGGCTCAGTGACGGCCAGTCCGTCACTGTCACCGCGAGCGGCTTCGCGGCGAACACCACGTTGACGATTTCGGAGTGCACGCCCGCGGCGAATAACTCGGGAGCGTGCAAGGAGGTGCCGCCGCTGACGTTCTCGACGGACGCCAGCGGCTCCGGTAGCACCACCTACACCGTGAAGAAGAGCTTCGACAGTGCGCTGCCGGACGGCACGCCTGCCGGGCGTGTGGATTGCGGCACGGCCGTCTGCTTCATCGGCGTCCGCGGCTCGCAGTCGCAGTCCGGCGGGCAGCAGATCTTCTTCTCGTAGTCGCTAGAAGGCAGTGGTCCTGGGGCAGTCCCCAGGACCACTGCTCACCAGTAGTCGTGGCTCAGCGTGCGGACGGAGCAGGGAAAATTTACGGGGACATCGAGATTCGCGGCGCTCGTGAGAACAATCTCGAGAGCGTGTCGCTGAATATACCTAAGCGCAAGATCACGGTGTTCACGGGAGTCTCGGGATCAGGAAAGTCATCACTGGTCTTCGGGACCATTGCCGCAGAGTCCCAGCGGCTCATAAACGAAACCTTTCCGCTGTTCGTCCAGTCGCTGTTGCCGCACTACGGCCGACCTGAAGCCGACTCGGTGGACAACTTGTCCGCAGCGATCATCATCGACCAGAAGCGGTTCGGCGGTAACTCGCGTTCCACGGTCGGCACCGCGACCGACAGCTATGCCCTGCTCCGGCAGATCTTCGCCCGCTGCGGAAGGGGCGGACTGGTCAGCGCGCGGGTGTTCTCCTTCAATGACCCCCAGGGGATGTGCGCCGAATGCGAGGGCATCGGCCAGGTTTCCACGGTGGACCTCGACGCGCTGGTGGACCGGGACAAGTCGATCAACGAGGGCCCCATCCGCTTCCCGACCTTCGCGGTCGAATCGCGCTTCTGGGGGCTGATGGCCAACTCGGGCTTCTTCGACAACGACAAGAAGCTGCGGGACTTCACCGAGGACGAATGGCATAAGCTGGTCCACCTCAGCGACGCCAAGATCGAAATCGTCTACGCCGGTAAGACGTTCAAGGCGACCTATGAGGGTTTGCTCTCCCGGTTCAAGAAGAACTACCTGTCCAAGGGATCCGAAGGGCTCCAACCACATCTGCGCGCCGCCTACGAAAAGGTGGTCACCACCCAGCCCTGTTCCCTCTGCGGCGGTACCCGGCTGAGCCAGGAGGCGCTGGCCACCAAGATCAAGGGGAAGAACATCGCCGACTGTGCTGCGATGGAGGTCTCGGATCTGGCGGCGTTCGTCCGTGGCATCAAGAAGGCCACGGTCGCCCCGCTCATCGCGGCGCTCGTCGAGAGGCTGGAAAGCCTGGAGCACATCGGGCTCGGCTACCTCAGCCTCGACCGGCAGAGTTCAACGCTCTCCGGTGGTGAGTCGCAGAGGGTCAAGATGGTGCGCCACCTCGGATCCAGCCTGACGGACATGACCTACATCTTCGACGAGCCCAGTGTCGGCCTGCACCCGCATGACGTGCACCGGCTGAACGAACTGCTCCGCCGCCTGCGCGACAAGGGCAACACTGTGCTGGTGGTCGAGCACAAGCCGGAGATCATGGCCATCGCGGACCACATCGTCGACATGGGCCCTGGCGCGGGTCGCAACGGTGGCGAGATCGTCTTCGAAGGTGACTTCGCGTCGCTAGGCGCTTCCGGCACGTTGACCGGCGACCACCTCAACAGGCACGCCGCCGTGAAAGCGAGTCCGCGGAAGGCCACCGGGAAGCTGGTGATCGAGAACGCCTCGTTGCACAACCTGCGGGACGTGACCGTCGAAATCCCCGAGGGTGTGCTGTCCGTGGTCACCGGGGTGGCGGGATCCGGTAAGAGTTCGCTCGTCCACGGCTGTCTGCCGAAGAGCTACCCGGATGCGACGATCATCGACCAGAACGTGGCGAAGGGATCGAAGCGGTCCAACCCCGCTACCTTCACCGGAATGCTGGACCCGATCCGCAAGGCTTTCGCCTCGTCCAACAAAGTGAACGCGGCACTGTTCAGCGCCAACTCCGAGGGCGCCTGCCTGGATTGCCAGGGGCTAGGCCTCATCTACACGGATCTTGCCCAGCTTGACCCCGTCGTCACCGTCTGCGAGACCTGCGAGGGCAGACGCTTCACCGATGAGGTCCTCAAGTACAAGCTGCGCAGCCGTGACATCAGTGAGGTGCTGGGGCTCTCCGTCGCCGAGGCCCTCGACTTCTTCATCGAGAAGCCGGTCCTGCGCACCCTCGAGGCGCTCGAAGAAGTGGGACTCGGCTACATGGCACTGTGGCAGCCGCTCAGCACACTGTCCGGTGGTGAGCGCCAACGCCTCAAACTCGCCAGTGAGCTGGGCAGGACAGCGCAGATCTACGTGCTCGACGAGCCGACTACGGGGCTGCACATGAACGACGTCGACAACCTGATCGGACTGCTGGACCGGCTCGTGGGCGACGGCAGCACGGTGATCGTGATCGAGCACAACTTGGAGGTCATCGCGCGTGCCGACTGGGTCATCGACCTCGGTCCCGGCGCCGGGCACGACGGTGGACGGGTTGTTTTCGAGGGCACACCGGCGAAGCTCGTCCTGAACAAGGAATCACTGACCGCGCGATATCTGCGCGAACTGCGAAAGTGAAGGAGGACGACTCATGGCCGTCGCCTTCCCCGGCGAGACTCCGGTGTACCGCAAGGCCCGTGACGAGCTGCTGGCGCGGGAGATCGAACTCCGCCGGCTGACCGAGGCAGTCGCCGAGACCCGGCGGCGGCTGCCTCCGGGTGGTGTGGTCCCGGAGGACTACGTCTTCCAGCAGGCGGGGAGCGACGGTGCCCCGGCCGAGCTCCGGATGTCCGAGTTGTTCTCCGCGGGCAAGGAAAGCCTCGCCATCTACAGCTTCATGTTCGGCGAGGAGCGGGACCGGCCCTGTCCGATGTGTACCTCGCTGCTAGACGGTTTGGAGGGCGCTGCCGAACACCTGGCCGAGCGAATGGACTTCGTTGTCGTCGCCGGATCGTGCGTGTCCCGGCTTGGGAAGTTCGCGAGCGAGCGCGGATGGCGCCACTTGCGCTTGCTGTCCACCGCGGGCAACAACTACAATCGTGACTACTTCGGGCAGACCCCGGATGGCAACGACACCTCGATGATGAATGTCTTTCGCCGTACCGGATCCGAGGTCCGGCATTTCTGGGGATCCGAGATGTTCTACGTCCCTCCGGAACCCGGTCAAGACTTCAGAGCGCTGGACACGCTCGGAGTGCTGTGGAATATGCTCGACCTCATCCCCCAGGGGCGCGGTACCGACTGGCGCCCTGAGCTGAACGATTCCTGAAGCATTCCCGGAATGACCCGGCCCTTCCCCAGAGGGCCGGGTCTTTTCGTTTCCGTGCCAAGAACGCGGGGTGAGTCCGATATGGACAGTCTTCGAAGCTGCCCGCTCTCGCCCGGCGCCGCTCGCAGGACAGGTCGGAAGACGTCCGGCACCGCCCGTCGTGATGTCCTGGTCCGAGCACGTGCCGAACCGTTCCGCCAGGCCGCGCGACCGTCCACGACGGACTCGCCGTCAGGGCAGCCAAAGGAGTTCCATGCCAACCGGTGACGACAATCGCACGACCATGACACTGGAAGCTTTTGCGGACACGATCATTCCCGGGGAGAAAAGAGGATCGGACGACCATGCCATCGCAGGCGCCGCAGCCGGTCCCGGCGCGGTCGCGGCCGGTGCCATCGGGGTGCTGAAAATGCCGGCGCCAGGACTCGCCGCAGGACTGACGGACTTCGCCGCCCGGCTGAACGAGCACGCTACCGCCTATACCCGGGAACAGGGCCTGCGGTTCGGTGAGGCGCTGCCGCCGTTCGTGGCTCTTCCCTTCTCAGACCGCACCAACCTGGTCTGCGAGCTGACCGCACCTGACCACCCGGAGAAGGACGGATGGGTACTTCTCGCCCTGTTCAGCAATATGGCTTTCGACACCGCTCCGCACCTGCACACCGTCGAAGCCCTTGAATCCGGGCATCCCGGGCTGATGACATTGGGTTTCGCACCGCCGGATTCCGATGGGTTGTGGCGGTTTCCCCGCTTTTCCTACGGTAGGGAACTGGCGCGACGGCATCCGGACACGACCCCTTCCGGGAGCCCGGCATGAGCGTCGTCGAAAGCACCGACGTGGTCGTCGTCGGCAGCGGGTTCGGCGGAGCGATCGCGGCATACCACTTGGCCGCCGGCGGTGCCCGCGTTGTCGTCCTCGAACGTGGTCCATGGCTGACCGGCAAGGACTTCGACCATGACTACCTGCTTGGCTCAAGCTACACCCGAGTCTTCGATTTCGTCGCGGGCGACGGTATGAGCGTTCTCGCCGGGAATTGCGTCGGCGGCGGCAGCGTCGTCTATTTCGCGGCGCTGCCGCGAGCCCCGCGGTTCGTCTTCGAGCGCCGGGGGAGTATCGGCCGCCGCATGTGGCCGTCCGCGATCAGCCGCGAAACCCTGGACCCGTGGTATGACCGGGTCGCCGAATCCATCCCGGTGTCCCAGCAGGGCTGGGACGACGTCTCGTACGCGGGCGGTCTGTGGGCCGCCGCCTGCGACCATGCGGGAGGTACCGCGAACCCGGTGCCGGTCGGCGTCGACAACACCCGGTGCACCAACTGCAACTGGATGATGTCCGGCTGCCGTTTCGACGCTAAACGCTCACTGCTGTTCAACTATCTTCCCGGCGCGCTGGCGCACGGTGCCGAGATCCGGCCGCTGCACGAGGTCGAGCACATTGCCAGAAAGGAGAACGGCGACTACCGAATCCACTACGACATCATCGACGACGAGGACTACCGGGTGCACACCGGCTCCGGAACCATCGATGCGAAGATCGTCATCCTGGCCGCGGGCGCCGGTGCGACCCCGGTGATCCTGCAGCGATCGGCGGCGGCACTGGGTGAGATGCCCGAAGCGGTCGGTCGCTACTTCTCCGGGAATGGGGAACGGCTCAACACGGCCGTCATCGACGAAGAGCGGGTGCGCGACGTCCTCGGACTCGACCGCGGTGACGGGAGGGCTTACGAGGCGAACCAGATCGGCAAGGGTCCGGTGGTCGCCAACTGGGACCACCTCGACGGCTCCCTGCCGGAGTACTCGCGTTACTCGCTGGAGCAGCTGTACTTTCCGCCAGGGCTTGGCACCGTTTTGGCGCAGGTGCCGGGAAGTCCCGACCCGGGCTGGTTCGGGGTGGAGAAGAAGGAGATGCTACGGCGGTGGAAGTCATGGCTGATCATCTTTTCGATGATCGAGGATGACAACGAGGGGACCTTCGGGCCACCACCGCCCACCGGTAATGCTTACCGCATCTCACAGCAGATGCTCGGTCGCGGCACCTTGTCCTATCGGCCGACCGCGAACACGTGGCGAGCCTGGGCGGAATCCGACGCGGAAGTGAAGCGGATCCTCGAGCTGGACGGGTTGGCGAAGGTCGCGCCGTGGACGAACGACCTTGTCGGCGCGTACACGGTGCATCCGCTCGCCTCCTGCCGGATCGGGGATGACCCGCGTACCTCGGCGCTGACACCCGGGCACGAACTTCGCGGTCACCCTGGGATTTTCGTCACCGACGGCTCGGCTGTGCCGTGCGCGCTTACCGTCAATCCGGCGCTGACCATCTCCGCGCTCGCCGAGCGCGCCATGTCGGGAATAATCCAGGCGGCGCGGGAACGGGGCATCCCGGTGAGCGCGGGCGCGCCGATCCCGACCGCGACCTCCACCCCGGCGGGCGCTTTCCGGTGAGCCGGGCGGACTCTGTGCTCGACCGGCTGCTGCGAACCGCGCTTCGCCGGGCTCCGCAGCGGATCCACCACGTCAACCGGCCCGGTGGTCGGCTGAAGCCGGACCGGCTCGAGGCGATACGTCGTCAGGTGGAACGCGAGTTCGGCGTGTTCGCGCCGCCGGTGGCGCTGCACTCGCCGTCGCCGCCGGTGCTCTCCGTGGTGTGGGCGATGTTGCGGGAGACGTTGGTCGTCACCGGGTCGGTGCCGCGCGCGGTCAAGGAGGTGATCGCGACCGAGGTGTCGGCGGCGAACTCCTGCCCATACTGCGTAGAAGTGCATAACGCGGTGCTTGGCGCGCTGACCGGTGACAGGGGCGATACCAGCCGGGACGCGGCTGCGAGCTGGGCACGGGCGAGTGTCCGGCAAGACACCGCTCGTTCCACCGGACCGCCGTTCACCGCCCGGCAGGCGCCGGAGCTCATCGGCGTGGCGGTGACCTTCCAGTACCTCAACCGGATGGTGAACGTATTCCTGGAAGCGTCACCACTGCCTTCGGTGGTGCCCACCGGCATACGGAAGGGGGCGCTGTGGGCGCTGGGACACGCGTTACGGGGACCGGCTGTCGCGCCGCATCCGCCGGGGGAGTTCACCGCATTGCTGCCATCGGCCGAATTGCCTGGCGACCTCGTCTGGGCGGAGCCCAATCCGGCGATCGCCGACGCCTTCGCGCGTGCCGCCACCGCGATCGAAGAAGCGGGCGCCCGGTCGGTACCACCGCGGGTACGCGAACTCGTCGTGAACCGGCTCTCCGATTGGGATGGTCACCCGCTCGGGCCCGACGGCGGCCACTTGGACGAGGCGCTGGCAGGACTTCCCGAGCAAGACCGGGCCGCAGGCCGGCTCGCGTGGCTGGTGGCACTGGCCCCCTATCGGATCGACGATCAGGTCGTCGGGCAGTTCCGAGAGGCGGGTGGGGACGAGACGGCTTTGGTGGAGCTAAGTGCGTGGGCGGCTTTCACCGTGGCGCGTACGGCCGGTGCCTGGCTGCTGAACCTTCCCTCCGGCGGTGTCAGCGCGCTCGGGGGTGTCCCGCAGGACAGCGCCGAGGACGCGGGCTGAGTCGCGACGTTGAGATCTTGGTGTCGAGAACACGCACATTCAGAGAGAGGAAACGCCCGTGACGGCGATGCCCCGAGTCCTTTCCGACTTCCTCGCCGAGGGTGACGACCTCGACGACCTGCTCACCGGCCTGACCACCGACGAGTGGCGGCTCCCGACGCCGGCTTCGGGCTGGACGATCGCGCACCAGGTGGCCCACCTCGCCTCCGTGTTCAGGATGGCGGCGACGTCGGCGTCCGCGCCGGATCAGTTCACCGCGATGGCCGCTAGCCTCGGGGACGACTTCGACGCCAATGTGGCGCGTGCACTGGCGGAGTACCTCGCGGACCCGCCGGAGCGGATGCTGCGGCGCTGGCGGGCGGATCGCCTTGCCAGCGCGGAAGCGCTGAACGCGGGGCCGCTGGAGAGAATCGTGCCTTGGCTGGTCCGCCCGATGCCTGCGGAGTTCCTGGCCGCGGCTGAAGTGATGGAGGTGTTCGCACACGGGCAGGACGTCGCGGACGCGGTCGGCCTGCGCCGCGAATACACCGACCGCATCGTGCACCTGGTCGAATTCGCCATCCGCAACCGGGACTTCGGGTTCCAGCTGCGCGGCCTGGCCGTGCCGGAAGAACCGTTCCGGTTCGAACTGGTGGGGCCGTCGGGCGCGCACTGGAGTTACGGCCCGGAGGACGCCGACCAGCGGGTGACCGGCTCCGCGGTCGACTTCTGCTTGCTGACCACACGTCGTCGTCATCGGGACGATCTAGAGGTGACGGCAGTAGGCAAGGACGCGGATCGATGGCTTGATGTCGCTCAGGCGTACCGGGGCCCGTCGGGCGAAGGCAGGCGCCCCGGCCAGTTCACTGGTGCGTACGGGAGTGGCGTTGCCGCTCAGCAAGCGGCCGAATGACATGGCCGCTCGCTGCGCACCGGTCGTTCTGGTGCGGCACGCTCGGGGTGGCGGTCTGTGCGGTGGTGCTCGCCTCGGCAGTGGGCTTCGTCCGGGCCTTCAGCATGCCCGGAATGTCCATAATGGACTCAGTGGCTGACCGGAAGCTATCCGGGATGCTGCTGGCGGAGATGCCGGAGATGTACGGCCGCGACTGCCACTCGGCCATCTCACCGATCACCTGGTCGGTAATCCGCGACACCGTCTCCTTCGACACCGACGCACCATAAATCTCCGCGAAGTGCGCCGAGATCTCGCCAGTCGTCAACCCTTTCGCATACAACGACAACACGATCTCATCCCACACTACCCAGCCGACGCTGCCGCTTTTTCACGATCACCGGCTCGAAATCCGAATCCCGATCCCGCGGCACCGCGATCTCCACCTCGCCCGCCGCGTCCGAAACCACCGTCTTCGACCACGTGCCGTTCCGCACGTTCGAACCCGCACGCCCCGGTCCGGCCTGGTGCTTCTCGTGACCGAGGTGCTCGGTCATCTCCGCATTCAACGCCGCCTCGAGGACCGTCTTGGTCAGCTGCTTGAGCAGCCCATCCGGGCCGGTCAACGCCAGACCCTGCGCCTGAGCCTGCTCGACCATCGAGGCCGCCAGCTCCTCCTGCGCCGACCGCGGCTTCGCCGCCTTCTTCTTACCCGTCGATCGTGAAGTCACAACGTCCAATGTCATCACACACCGTGCCCATCCCACCGAGCCAACGCCCGGCGTGTCGGGCCGGAAACACCGTTACTGGGACAGTCCCCAGGGTGGCAGGCTGGCCCAGAAAGAATTCTCACACTGCTTCAGACAGCAACCAAAATAAGGCAGTTCGAACGTGCGCCAACTTGAGCGGCGGATCCGGTGCGCGGCATCGAGAACGGGTCGGCTGATGAGTGTGGTGAACAGGTGGTGGATTTCGTTGCAGGTAAGCGAAATGCGCCCGGCAGTTGCTGGTTCGGGGTTTCGTTCGGCGGATGCGACAACGGCGAGGAAGGCGTGGGCGAGCATCGCCATGACCGTCCAGCGGTGCCAGGAGGTCCAGCGTCGGACCTGATGCTGGTCAAGCCCGGTGAGGCCTTTGCCGGCCTGGAAGGATTCCTCGATTGTCCATCTGCGGCCCGCGACCTGGACCAGGATCCGTAGCGGTACAGGTTCGGGCGAGTAGCAGCGGTAGAGCGCCAGCTCGCCGGTGGTGCGGTGACGGCGGATCAGCAGCCACCGGTGCCCGTCGGGCTCGTCGGTGTCGATGTCGGCGAAAGCCCAGTCGTAGTAGCGATGTCCTTTCGCTCCGGCACCCGCGGAGAGGCGTTGCCAGACGTGTTTGGGCAGCCTCGCGGCTACATCGTCAGCGCGCAGCACGCCTGCTGGAGTGCTGACCCGGCGGTCGCGGCCGATGGCGAGAACGTAGCCGACACCGCGCTATTCCAGGCTCTCGCGCAGGCGGGGATCGGCGCCGTAAACCTCGTCACCGGCGACCCACTGCCCGCGACGACCAGGCCCATGGGCAGCGGCTGTGGCGCCGACCAGTGCGGCAATGCGCGCCGCTCGACCCGCTCGGTGTCAGAAACGGGCCATCAGCGCCGCGGCTACCCGGTCGGCCAGGGCGAGCCGGGGCGGGTCGGTGGGGCGTTCGGGGGTGTCCTGACCTAGTGGCGCCGTGGTGAATGCCTCCAAGTGCACGCGCCCGATTCCCTGCTCGTCGTGGGTTTCGGAGAGGATGAGCATTCGGGAGGTGCCCGAGTCCAGAGCCATCGCCGGAAACCCGGCGACGTTGATGCGCTGGTTCTTCGGGTCCCATTGGGTCAGCTTCGCGGACGGGTCGAACTTGAGCATGAAGTCCACGCTCCGGTCCGCGGTCGTCCCGAGGCACTGCTTCTCGGTGTAAGCGACCCTGCCGTCCTGACCGGCGGCAGACCTGATCGCCTCGAACAACAACGTGCAGGCCAGATCCATCCCGTCCGGTGTGGCGGCAGCCTTCAGGATCGCCTCACCACCCGCGGGTACGGGAACCGTCTTGTGCGCGCGGCAGCCCGACGGCGGCACCGCGACGATCAGACAGGCCGGATCGGCGGCGGGCTCGTCGGACTGGTCGCGCGGAATGCCGAGGTGGGCCGGTGCGGGCGGCACAGGCGGGGGCGGACCGCCGATCAATGCCTGGATCTTGGTGGCCACGTCGGTTAGCCCTGCGCAAGCGCCGCGGAGCGTGGCCAGCGTGGCGGTGCCGGTCGGGGCCCAGATAAGCACGCATGTGCTCGTGTAGTCGGTCAGACTGGCGGGAACCGTGCCGAGCCGCACCGGAGTCCCGTCCGTGGGCACGGTGCCCACAGTGAAGGTCAGGCGCCGGCCGGTGAACCGGTAGTCGCCCCACTCGCAGTCATCCGCCTCGGACGGGTCGCCGACCCGAGTGTCGCGGATGGGGTCCATGGTGGGATCGCAGGTGCCCGCCCCAGCACGTGGTTCAGCGGCTCGCACGCGCTCCACGCCGTCGAGGGCCCGTGCCCGGCCGCGAGCGCGGCGACGTCGCCGCGCAATTTCACCGCGATCGATCGCATCGCGGGACGGGCGACGTCGCACAGCTCGCCGGCGGCGGCCTTTCCACTCACGGTCAGCCACACCGCCCTGGTCGGTGACAGCGGGATCGCGAGCCGGCAGCTGACCGGCGAATAGCCGGCCTCGGGCTGGTAGGACAAGTAGACCCGCAGACCTGCTTCCTCGTAAAGCTGTGACCGGTAACGAGCGAAGTGGTTGATCTTTCCGCCGACCTCGACCGTCATGGTCCGGTCGCTGCCCAGCGCGAGCTGACAGGCGTGTGGCGCGGTGAGTTCCCCGGGCGACGGCAGCAGCACGCACGGGTCCAGAGTCCGGACGGCCCAGTCCGCTTGTTCTTCCCAGTTCACGGGCTCGACGGGAGTCGGCGCTGGAGCAGGATCCCCGCCACCGCAAGCGGCGAGCGTCAGCAACAGGACCAACCACCATGCGCGCATGGGCTTCATGCTATCGGCGGCACCGACGACGAGGTGGTGCAACTTCCGCAGCGGTGCGTGAGCCCGGCAAGGCGCGTCTGGCTCGCGCAGACTATTCGTGATTCTGACTCCTCGTCGCCGTTGTGGTCGGCGAGACGTGGGGTGACCTGAAGCCTGATCCGCAGCACGCTGTCGGGTAGGTAGTGCCCGCGTTCACATTCCTCTCCTCCATTGAAACTTTCTGTTCCGTTGCAGGTGACTGAGCCGCCCCGAGGCTTAGCGTGCAGCCGGTGAGGATACGGCGGCCGTGATCGGGGTGGCCGGAGATCGCGGTGGTGGCGCCGTGGTTGAAGCGGGCCCAGAGTTCTCCCCTGAGGTCGCCGAGGGTGCGTTGCAGAGCGGCGGACCGGGCGAAATGGTCGGCGGCCACGGCCATGTGGTTCGTGATCAGCGCGTCGTAGCCGCGGACGAGGAGGATGTAGGCGCGCGCGGAGGTGTTGTCCTCGCGTTCCGCGGCGGCGACAGCGTCGGCGAGAGTGCGTTCGTAGACGGGCCGGTCGCCTTGGATGAGGGCCAGGTACGCGCAGGTCAGCAAGGCGAGCGCTCGCTATGGGGCGTTCGGGCGGGCGGCCTCGAGAAGTTTGCCCAGGTGCTGGCGTCCTTCGGTGGTGGGGGCGCGGATCAGCCAGAATTCTTCGATCTGCAGGGCCATGAGCATCCCGAGGACGGCGTCGTCGGGGTTTTCGCAGCAGTAGTCCAGTGCTGTGCGGAGGTTGGCGTGCTCGCGCGGGAGCCGCTGGCTCCACCGCACTTGGTCTGGACCGAGCCAGGCTCGTTGGCACCGGCTTGTGAGTTCGAGGTACCAGTGGCGGTGCCGGATCCGGTCCGACTCGACGGTGGCGGCGAGTTTCTCGTGTCCGTATTGGCGGATCGTTTCCAGGAGCCGGTACCAGACCACACCGTGGCGTTCCTGGCGTAGCAGGATGGATTTGTCCAGGAGGCCCTCGATGAGGGTGAGGGTGTGTTCGGCGGGGATCCCGTGGCCGGCGCAGACCGCTTCGGCGGCGTCGAGGTCGAAGCCGTCGGCGAACACCGACACCCGTGCCCAGAGCAGCTGTTCCTGTTCACCGCACAGCTCGTGGCTCCAGTCGATCAGGGCGCGCAGGGTTCCGTGTCGGTCCGGGCCGAATCGGGGGCTGCGAGGCGCTCGATGATTTGCCGGAGCGAAAGCGCGCGCAGGCGGACGGCGGTGAGCTCGAGCGCCAGCGGCAGGCCGTCCAGTTGCCGGCACAGCCGGGCGACGTCGGCGGCGTTGGCCTCGGTGACCCGGAACGAGGGCAGTACCGCCGCGGCGCGGTCGGTGAACAAGCGCACCGCGTCGACCCGGGTCAGGTCCGGGCCGGTGACGCCGGGATCCGGGACGTGCATCGGTGGCACGAGCAGGACCAGCTCACCGGCGAGCTGGAGGGATTGCCTGCTGGTCGCCAGCACGACGACACCGGGACAATGCCGGACGACGGCGTCGACAAGCTCGGCGCAGGCGTCGATCAGGTGCTCGCAGTTGTCCAGGACCAGCAGCGGGCGACGGGTCCGCAGCCCTTCGAGGAGGACCTCGAGCCGGGGCCGCGCGGATTGATCGGCCAGTTCCAGCGCGCCGGCGACCGTGCCGGCCAGCAGTGCCGGATCACCCAACTCCGCTAGCGACACATACGTGACGCCGTCGGGGAATCCGGTTCCCGGTACCCCGGCGAGCCGGACGGCCAGCCTGCTCTTGCCGACACCGCCCAGTCCGGTCAGCGTCACCAGGCGCTCGGACTTCAGGGCATTGGCGGCGTCCTGGAACTCGGTGACCCTGCCCACGAAACTCGTCGGTTCCGCGGGGATTCCCGCGCCGCTGCCCGCGGAGCTCATCCCGCCACCATCCGGAGCGGGCCGGTGATGCTCGCATCGGTCATCAGGTCCGCGTGGTCGGTCATTCGCGGCTCTGGGTGCTGATCGGGCTGTCGTCGGAGGTCGTGGGTCCGGGTTCGTTCCGGAGACGATCGCGGGTCGGTTCGCCGGTGGTGGCGAAGTTCTTTGGCACCAGGTACAGGGCCGCGGCGCCGATCAGGGCGGGGACCATGAAGGCGTAGAAGCCCGCGCGGGGTGAGGCGATGAGGGTGGTGACGAGGGCGAGGTAGGCGGGGCCGGCGATGGCGCCGAGTCTGCCGACGCCGAGACCGTAGCCGAGGGATGTGCCGCGCAGTGCGGGCGGGTACAGGGCACTGAGGCAGGCGATGAGCATGTTCTGGCCGCCGAGAGCGCCGAGTCCCGCCAGCGCGGAGACCAGCAGGAGCAGGGGGCGGGGTTGCTGGGTGCTGAGGGTGAACAGCGCGACGGCGGCGAGCAGGAAGGTGCCGGTGGTGACAAGTCGTAGGTGCCCGCGGTCGGCGTAGATCGAGACCGCGAGACCGCCGATGCTCGCGCCGATGGTGAAGGCGATGGAGAACTCGAGGGAGGAGGTGAGGGCGTAACCGTTGTTCATCAGGACGGTCGGCAGCCAGGAGGTGGTGCTGTAGACGAGGGTCATGCTCGAGAAGGCCGCGATCCACAGCAGGATGGTGCTGCGGCGGGTGGCTGGGGTGAACAGCCGGCGCAGCGGCCGCCGGGTGTCGGAGGTGACCGGGGGGTGGGCGGGTGCCCAGGCCCTGATGAGCGGGAGCAGCAGGATGGGCAGGGCGCCGAGCAGGAACACGACCTGGAAGTGTGCGTGGGGGAGCAGCAGCCGGCCCAACAGGGCCGAGAGGGCGCCGCCGGCGCCGATGGAGCCCATGGCCGCGGCGAGGTGAAGGGTGCGTCGGTGTGCGGGTGCGGCGTTGGCGACCATGGTGCCGACCAGCGGCGCGAGAGCGCCTACGCCCATTCCGGTGACGAACCGGGCGATGCCGAGTCCGGCGAGTCCGGGAGCGAGTCCGGCGCCGAGCATGGCCACTGAGATACCGGCGATGGCGATGAGCAACGGCAGGCGTGGGCCGCGGCGATCCGCGGCCCGGCCGGCGATGATCGAGCCGAACGGCATGCCCAACGCGGTGAGGCTGCCGAGCAGTCCAAGGGTCGCGGGGGTGGCGCCCCAGGCGGGGTCGCGCAGAAGGCTGGGGGCGATGGTGCCGAGGGAGAACAGGTCGTAGCCGTCGACGAACAGTACGAGGCAGCCGAGGCCGAGTATGGTGCCGCTGCGTTGTTTCGGGGGGCGGGTGGCGGTCATTGGCGTGCCCTCTCTCGTCGTTGGGTGTGGGCGCCAGTGGTCGGTCAGCGGGAATATCCGGTTGCCTGCCGCAGGACTTCGCGTGGGGTTCCGGGTTCGGTGTCGGTCCAGGCGACGTGCTGGTCGGGCCGGATGAGGGTGAGGCGGTGTCCGGAGCGGGCCGCGACGTGCAGCGGGATCCGGTGTTCGGCGGCGGCGTCGGCGAAGGGGCCGATCAGGGGGTGCTGTGCGGGGCCGAGCAGGGTGAAGCCGGGTCCGAGGAGGTCGTAGAGTGACTCGCCGGGGCCGAGCCAGTGGTGTGGAAGCCGGGCTCCGGATCGGGCGCCCACCAGCGGTGACCCTTGGTAGGTGTAGTCGAGTACCAGGTCCAGGCCGTGGAACTCGCCGCTCTTGTCGCGGTGTACCGCTTCGGCCACTCGGGCGCGCACCACGGCGAATTCCGCGTCGGTGCCGGTGAGCCGGGCGTCGCTCAGTTCCGGGGCGAGGATGCTCATGTTCCGCGCCGCCTCGGCGATGGTCCGCGCGGCGATCGGCCGGCGTTCGTCCTGATAGCTGGGCAGCAGAGAACGCGGTGCCCAGCCGCGCAGCACGGCGGCGAGTTTCCAGCCGAGGTTGACGGCGTCGCCGATGCCGGTGTTGAAGCCGTGCCCGCCCCACGGCGGGTTGAGGTGCGCGGCGTCGCCGGCGAGGAAGACCCGGTCGCTGTGGTAGCGGTCGGCGAGCAGGAGCTTGGCTTTCCATGGGTCGGTGGCGAGGATCTCGGCGGAGATGTCGGCTCCGACGAGGCCGCGCACGACGCCGAGCGGATCGGCGTCTCCGGCCTGCTGGGGAAGGTTCTGAGCGATGCACCACCAGGTGTCGGCGAGGTCGAGCCTGCCGAGCATGCCCGGATGGGTCGGGTGCAGTACCCAGTAGTGCACGGCGGGACCGTGGGGCACCCGTTCGGCCAGCCCGGGGGAACGGAAGACGATGTTGTAGTTGGGTCGCTCGTCGGCGCTGCCTTCGTACCGCGCTCCGATGGCCGCGCGTACGGTGCTCGTCGCGCCGTCGGCTCCGACGAGGAACTCGGCCCGGATCCGCTGTACCTGGCCGTGCGGGCCGATCACGGCGGCGGTGACACCGTGCTCGTCCTCGGTCAGGTCCACCACGCGCCATCCGGTTCGCAGGGTCACCAGCGGCGAGCCGCTGATCGTGTCGCGCAGGACCTGCTCGATCGCCGGTTGCGGGATCTGCTGGCCGGGTTCGGCGGCACGGTGGTCACCGGCGAGGTCCAGCCCGAAGCAGTGGTCGATGTGGGTGATCTCGCGGCCCAGAAGCCCGGTGGTGAACACGGCCCGATCGGACCAGCCGACCGGGAGCGCCGCCCGCGCCCGGACCTGCTCGGCCAGCCCCCACCGGCGGAACAGTTCCATTGTGCGGGCGGACGTGGTCTTGGCTCGTGGACGCAGCCAGGACACCTCCTCGCGCGGTTCGACGACCACGGACCGGATGCCGTGGTGGGCGAGTTCCAGCGCGACGGCCAGTCCGACGGGGCCGCCGCCTGCCACCAGGACGGGGATGGCTTCGGTCATGTTTTCGGGTCCTTCCCACCGCGTGAGCGTGTGTTCGCGGCCGTTGCCGCGGTGCGGGGGTGCGGTGCGGAACCGCTCAGGCCACCGGTGAGTGCGCCCCGGTCATCAGCTCGGCCAGGTCGTCCGGTTCGAGGAACGACGGCGGCGGGGGCGGCCCCCAGGCGTAGAGGCCCTGGAGTCCTTCGAGGACTTTCGGGGACCACAGTTCGTCGTCCCCGACGGTGTCCATGTCGGAGTAGTACTCGGCGAACGTGCCGGCCGGGTCCTTGAGGTACCAGAAGAAGTTCGCGCCCGCGTAGTGGCGACCCAGGCCCCAGGTGTGGCGTTCGGGACGGTGTTGCAGCATCGCGTGCGCGCCTCGGCCGACTTCGTCCACGTCGTCGACCTGCCAGCTGGTGTGGTGCAGGAAGTTCACCGGCGCGGCCATGACGAGCACGTTGTGGTGCTCGATCGAGCAGCGCAGGAACACGGCCCGGTCACCCATGTAGTCGCTGACCTTGAAGCCGAGCCCGTCGGTGAAGAAGCGGCGGGTCGTGGGTAGATCGGTGCTGCCGAGGACGACGTGCCCGAGCTTGCGGGGCCGGACGGAGTCGGTGCGGCCGAGCACGGGGGCGCGACCGTGGCGGTCGATGCGGCCGGGGCCGTTGTACACCGGAGCCGGTACGGGCGGCTCGACGACGATGCGCGGCCGGATCGCCACGGTCACCGGGGTTCCGGTGACCGGTTCGGTGGTGCGCAAGGCGTCCGCGCCGAGACGCGGCGACCGGTCCAGTGGGGCCAGGCGGGAGGAGATCGCGCCCAGGTCGTCGTGGTCGTCCGCGGCGACGGTCATCTCCAGCAGCCGGCGGGTCGGGGCGTGGGAGACACGCAGTTGCTCGCCGCCGTCGCGGGTGGCGAAGATCCCGTCTCCGCGAGGTTCGAGACCGAACTCGGTGTAGAAGCCGAGTGTCTCGGTGACGTTGGGGACCCCGAGGGAAACCGAGGCGAGTCCGTGCAGTGCCATGAAGGCTCCTAATGCTGGTCGGTGGCGTCCTGAAAGACCTGGTGCAGTTCGCCGATCCCCTCCACCCAGCCGCGCAACCGCTGACCGGGCTGGATGAAGCGCTGCGGCCGTCGTCCGACCCCGACTCCCGCCGGTGTGCCGGTGAACACCACATCGCCCGGCTGGAGGGTGACGGTGTCCGACAGCGCGGAAATCAGCGCGGGCACCGGGAAGATGAGGTCTCGAGTGCGGCCCTTCTGGACCTGTTCGTCGTCGAGGACGCAGCCCAGCTCGAGGTCGTCGGGATCGGCGAACTCGTCGGGGGTGACCAGCCACGGCCCCTGTGGCGAGAATCCGGGAAAGGATTTGCCCAGGCCGAACTGGGGCGCGGGACCACGCAGCTGCGTGAGACGTTCGGACAGGTCCTGCCCGGCGGTGAGGCCGGCGACGTGCGACCAGGCCGCGTCCGCGGCGATGCCGTGCCCCCCGCGGCCGATCACCACGACGAGTTCGATCTCCCAGTCCACGTTCCCGCCCGGGGGGAGCGGGACGGTCGTGTCGGGGCCGGTGAAGCTGGAGGGGTACTTGGTGAACACCGGTGGCAATCCGGTGGGTACGTCGAACCCGGATTCCTCGGCGTGCGAACGGTAGTTCAAGCCGATGGCGAACACCTGGCGCGGCCACGGCGAGGGAGGGCCCAGCCGGGTGCGTTCCAGTGGGATGGCGCCCGTCGTGGCGGCGGCCGGGTCGAGGTTCGCCGCCCAAGCGGTGAACTCGTCCCATCGGGGGTAGAGGGCGGCCGGGTCGCTGTCGAAACGGGCGCCGCTGAGGCGGGCTACGTCCAGCCCCCGCTCCGCGCCGGGCGGGCCGGCGACCAGGGTCGCGCGGTGTTCGTGATTGGCCAAGCGCATGGTGACTTCTCTCCTGTCAGCCGGACCGGGCGGTTGGACCGCGGCGGGCGGCGGTGGGACGCGTCCGGGACTGTAAGGCGGCTGTCCTGTGTGGCAACAGTCCCGTCCTGAAATGCAGGACTTTGAAGGAGGCCGTATCGCTCAGCTGTCGCGAACGCACAGCCGCCGGGTCACTTCCGCGGCCGCCGCCGCGACCGCGGCCTCGACGTCCGGTAGCTGGGCTTGCGGAATCCGGGCGGCCAGCGCCGCGATGCTGATGGCGGCGCGAACCGAGCCGTTCGCGCCGCGGATCGGGGCGGCGACACCGAGGATGTGGTCGTCGAGTTCGCCCAGCGACACCGCGATCCCGCGGTTACGGATCCGTTCCAGGCGAGTGCGCAGGGCGGCGGGATCGACCAGGGTCTTGTGGGTGAACCGTTCCAGCGGGGCCTGGTTCAGCACCGCTGTCACCTCGTCCGGGTCTTCCCAGGCGAGCAGCACTTCGGCCGCGGCGCCGGCGTTGATCGGCAGGATGTGCCCCCGTTCGTAGGACAGCCGTACCGGTCGGGAGACCTCCACCAGGTCCAGGCAGACCACCGAACGCCCGGACCGGCGAGTGAGCAGAACCGTTTCGTTCACGTGCTCGGCCAGCCCTCGCATGACCGGGACAGCCAGATCTGACAGGCCAAGGCCGACGCGAGCGAGCCGGGCCAACGCGAAGATCTGCGGACCGAGCCGGAATCCACCCGGGGTCTCTTCGACGAACCCGGTCGCCGAGAGGCTCTGCAGATAGCGGTAGGCGGTGGACCGGGCCACGTCGAGGCCGGCGGCGATGTCCGCCCCGCTCCAGACGGGGCGCTCGGCGCTGAACAGGCCCAGGATGTCGAGCACCCGGTCCGCGGTGGAGTTGCGGTCCCGGTAGGGGGTCCCGGAATCGCGAGTGTCATGTCGTGTGGTCATCGTGCGAGATTAGCCATAGTCCTGCATGGCAGGACATTGCTTCCATAAAACAGGATTTCGATCTTAAGGTGAGGCCACTGACCGCCACGACGGAATCCAGGGGAGCCGATGCGACCAGCCGAACGTACGGACGTGGTCATCTGCGGTGCCGGACCGGTCGGCCTGACGGTGGCTTCGCTGCTCGCGGCTCGCGGCGTCGAGACGGTGGTGCTCGAGCGCAACGAAAGCACCAGCGCCGAGCCGAAGGCGATCAGCATCGATGACGAGGCACTGCGCGTCTATCAGGGCGCAGGAATCCTCGATCAGGTGATGTCGGTGGTCGTGCCCGGCACCGGCACGCGGTACTACGACAGCGCGGGCGCGGAGTTGTTCCACGCTCGCGGACCGGCGCCCTATCGGCTCGGCTATCCGTTCAAGAACCCGTTCGCACAGCCGGACCTGGAGCGCGTGCTGGCCGCCTCGGTCACGGCCTCCTCCGCCGCGCGGCTCCGGTTCGGCAGCCGGGTCACCGAGTTCGAGCAGGACTCCGAGCAGGTGGTTGTCCACGCGGAGACCGCGGCGGGACCGAAGGTGATCCGCGCGCGGTACCTGCTCGGCTGCGATGGCGGCCGCTCCACGGTGCGGGAGCGGCTCGGCCTGGAAATGACCGGACGCAGCTATCCCGACGTGTGGCTGGTCGTGGACACCGTGGCGGATCCGCACACCGAACGATTCGCCATGCACCACGGTGATCCGGCCCGCCCGCACGTGATCGTGCCGGGACTGGAGGGGCGATGCCGCTACGAGTTCCGCCTTTTCGACGGCGAGGGCGTCCCGGAGCGGGAACCCTCATTCGAGCTCATCCGGCGGCTGCTGTCCCCGTACCGGACGATCACCCCCGAGCAGGTCGAGCGGGCGGTCAACTACCGTTTCCATGCCGTGGTCGCGGATCAGTGGACGCTCGGGCGGGTGTTCCTGCTCGGCGACGCGGCGCACATGATGCCCCCCTTCGCCGGTCAAGGACTCAACTCGGGCATCCGCGACGCGGCCAACCTGAGCTGGAAGCTGGCCGAGGTGCTCACCGGCAGATTGCGCCGAGACTGCCTGGCCACCTACCAGCGTGAGCGGTACCCGCACGCCCTGGCCAGCGTCCGCTCCTCCGAACGCCTCGGCAGGCTGGTGATGACGACCTCGCCGAGCTTGGCCGCGGTCCGGGACCGGGCGATACGGCGCGCGCTGGCCACCGACGCGGGCCGCGACTACCTGCAGCAGATGCGCTACCGCCCACCTCAGCGTTACGCCGAGGGCATGATCGCTCCCACCGACCGTCCGGCCGCGGTAGGGGTGGCGATCGGGCAGCCGCTGGTGTTCGACTCCGATGAGCACCGCGCGCGCCGTCTCGACGACGTCCTCGGCCCCGGCTGGTCCATCCTCGGCGTGGACACCACCGGTTCCGAATGGGTGGCTGTCGAGCCCTTGCGGCGCGCGCTGCGGGCGTGCGAGGCGCAAGTGACGCTGACCGAGCACATGCCACGCACCCCGCGACGGGTCCTGCTCGACGTCGACGGTGCCCTGGCCGCCGAGTGCCGAGAGCACGCGCGCCGGTTCCTGCTCATCCGGCCCGATCGCGTCGTGGCCGCGAACTGGTCTCCCGGGCACACCGCCGAGATCACCCATCGCGTCCGGTCTTGGCTTCCCGAGGCCGAAACCCTCCGGACACCGACAGAGAAGGCGTTGAATCATGGATGAATCGCAGCGCGTGCTGCCGCGCGAACGAGGCGCGACGGGCACCCTGACCCGGACGGCGGTCTCGCACCTCGGGCTCCAGGTACCCGACCTGGCCGCAGCGGTGGATTTCTACCAGCGGATCCTTGGGCTGGTAGCGGACGAGTCGACGGCACGTGACCGGGTACGGCTGGGCTGGGGCACCGGCCACCATGTCGTGGAGCTGTCCGAGGGCAGCCAGGGCCTGACGCACTACGGGTTCGAGGTACGCGACGAGAACGGGATCGACGGAATCACCGAGAGACTGCGTACGGCGGGGCATCCGGTGGCCGAACTCGACCGGTCCTATCTCGACGGCGCGCCCGGCGACGCCCGCGGTATCACCGTCGCCGATCCCCACGGCACGCCCGTGCACTTCCACACCGCGGTGGCCCGGCACGGCGAGGGCGCGGGAGACACCGGCCGTCGCCCGGTCAAGTACCAGCACATCACCCTGGGCACCGATGACGTGTCCGCCATGGTGGCGTTCTTCGTCGATACCGTGGGATTCCGCGTATCCGACCAGCTCGACGACGGTGGATTCGCCTGGCTGCGCAGCGATCGCGACCACCACACCCTCGCCGCGGTCGACGTGGGCCGCGGTGGCGACATCGACCATTACTCCTTCGACCTCGCCCGGTGGGAGGACTTCAAGACCTGGTGCGACCGCCTGACCGACGAAGCGGTCGACGTCACCTGGGGACCCGGACGCCACGGCCCCGGCAACAACCTGTTCGTGTTCTTCGACGACCCGGCGGGCAACCACATCGAACTGTCGGCCGAGATGGAGAAGTTCCACGACGACCGGGTCGCCTATACGCCCCGCCGGTGGAAGCCGACGCCCCGTACGGTCAATCTTTGGGGCGGGCAGCTGGCGTCGTGGCGGCACACCAGCGAAGGGAACTGACCATGCGTTACGCGAGTTACGACGACCGCGGCACCCGCCGGGTGGGTGAGGTCCGCGAGCACACACTGGTGCCGCTGCGCGGACTGACCGAGATCGGTACGCGAACCAGTCCCGAGGTCCTGCGGGACGCCGAGCGCGATCACGGCGCGGCGGTCGAGGTGGACAGCGTCCGGTTGCTGCCGGTGGTGCCCCGCCCGGCCAAGGTGATCTGCGTAGGACTCAACTACCGGGCGCACGTCACCGAGACGCAGCGGGAGCTGCCCTCGTATCCGGTGTTGTTCCCCAAGTTCGCCGACAGCCTGCTGGGCGGGTACGACGACATCCTGCTTCCTCCCGAGGCGCGGCAGGTCGACTACGAGGGCGAACTGGTCGTGGTGATCGGCCGCCCGGGCCGCCGCATCGCCGAGGCCGACTCGCTGTCGCACGTGCTCGGCTACACCGTGGCCAACGACGTCACCATGCGGGACTTCCAGTACAAGACCCACCAGTGGATGCAGGGCAAGGCCTGGGACGCCAGTACCCCGGTCGGTCCTTTCCTGGTCGCCCCGGACGGGCTGGACCTGTCCGGGGCGGGTATCCGCACCGTCCTGAACGGACGGACAGTCCAGGAATCGGACCTGTCGATGCTGATCTTCGACGTGCCCCGGCTGATCTCGGTCATCTCCACCTTCACCGCCCTCGCACCCGGTGACCTGATCCTGACCGGCACCCCGGGAGGCGTCGGCTACCGGCGTGAACCGCAACTGTTCCTCAATGACGGTGACCTGGTCAGCGTCGAGATCGACGGACTGGGCACGATCCGCAACCACGTCCGCGCCGAGACCGACGGCGCGGACGGGGGCCACCGGTGAGCGCGGCGCGGCCGCTCGAACCGCACCTCGATCGGGCACTGACCCTGCACCTGCGCGGTGACTGGGGCGCGGCGAACCTGCACCGCGTCTGCGGCTGGATCTGCCAGGAACTGACCGACCGCGCCGGTGCGGGCACCCGGATCGCGATCTGGAACAGCCGCGGTTTCGCCGACGCGATACGCGCGGTCGGCACCGGGGCGGTGGACCTCGCCCTGACCACCCCGGCGGCGTTCGCCACGACCGCTCTCGACGGGCGTGGCATCTACCAGGGCGACTCCTTCCCGCACTTGCGCGCGATCGGTGTCGTCCCGCAGCGTGATCGGCTGGTCGTCGCGGTGGACCAGCGGCTGGGCGTGAGTAGCTTCGCGCACCTGCGCGAGCGGGCCCCGCGGCTGCGGGTGGCCACCTCGGTTCACGACGGTGTCCACCACGTCGGCCTTTCCGCGCGTGCCGTCCTGGAACGCTCCGGAGTCGACGTCCTCGGCTGGGGTGGGTACTTCCTCGAGGATGAGCGCCCGTTCGAATCCCTGGGGCACGCGCTGGCCGGACGTGCCGACATGATCGTGCAGGAGGCGGTGATGTTGCCCGATTGGCAGGAGCTGGCGCGCGGATACCGTTTCCTGGAGATCGAGCCCGCTGTGCTGCGGTCGCTGGAGGACGATTTCGGGTGGCCCGCCGCGACCGTGGAAGCCGGGTACTTCCCCGGTTGCCCGGCTCTGCGCACCCTCGACTTCTCTGATTTCCTGGTGCTGGCCACCACCGAGCTCCCCGAGGACGTGGCCTACGCGGTGGCGTGGATCCTCGGGGAGACCAGGCAGGTCATCGAACGGCAGTATCGCCACCTGCCGCCCGAACGAAGCCCGATCACCTATCCGCTGGACCCGGTCGCGATGGGCCGGGCACCGATACCCCTGCATCCCGGCGCCGCCCGGTACTACGAAGCACTGCCGGCCACCTGATCCCGGCAGCCGCAGGAGAAAGAGGTTCCCGTGCGCGTCGTCGAAGACGTCATGGTCATGGATTCCGACCGGCCGCTGCGCAGCGTCGGGCGGGACGAGCACCTGCTGCTCGCCCCGCCGCATCCACCCACGCTGCCGATGAAGCCACCGCGGCCGCGACCACCGCTGGCCGTGGTGCACTTCCCGCAGGAGTACCGGGATCAGCCCTTCGCCCCGCCGCGCGGGCTCTACGAGAACGATCAGGCGCGGGTCGAATGGCAGACGATGAACAACCGGCAGCCGTTCTATCACCGCAACTGTGATGTGGACGAGATCTCCTACCAGATCGCCGGTGAACGCACCCTGATGACCGAGCTCGGCGTGATCGAGCATCGGCCGGGTGAGTTCTCCCGTATCCCGCGCGGCGTCGCCCACGACAACTATGGGCGCGGCGAAAGTCACCTGCTGTTCTATCTGCCCGCCCCGGCCGAGGAACTCGGCGGCCACACGGGCGAGTCGCGTGCCGTCACGCCGCCGTTCCCCGGCTGGGCGGCGGCCCCGATCAACGAAGCGGTCACTCAGTGCATGGGCGCGCACGGCCACGACATCGCCGTCTTCCCCGTCGACGAGCGGGAACTGCTGGACCGCGTACACGAGGAAACCGATCGGATCCCCGTCCTGTGCGGGCCCGATTCGGGTCACGCGTGGCTCTACGCCACCGAGAAGTTCCGGCTCGGCACCGAGCACCTGGCGGCACATCAGCCGCGCCGCTACCGTCGCATGCTCGACGCCGACGAAATCCAGTATCAGATCAGCGGACGACGGGTGCTGCTGACCCAGCGCGGGATCGTGGAACTGGGGCCCGGTGACGCCGTGCGGATCCCTCTCGGGGTCGCCCACGCCGATCACGGTGAACAGGACGGCATGTTCATCCGCCTGCTGTCGCACCGCGAGCTGCCCCAAGTCGCCGATACCGCGCGCACCGCGGAGCCGTATTCGCCGCGGCTGCTGGCCGAGATCGTCGGAGGCGGCCGATGAGCACCATGCTCGCCGCGCGCGCCCACCGCGACCGCTCCGACATAGTGCTGGAACGGATTCCCGTGCCGGAAACGGGGCCTCGCGACGTGCTGGTCGCCGTTCGCTCCGCCGGTCTCGCGCCCGGGATGATGCGGCTGCTGCGTGGCGGCGCGTTCAAGCATTTGCCGACCACGCTCGGGCACGAGGCGGCCGGCACTGTCGCGGCGATCGGCGCCGAGGTACCCGGCTTCGCGGTGGGGGACCGGGTCCGGGTCCACGCCAACCTCAACTGCCGCGACTGTGACTACTGCCGCAGCGACCGCGACATGATGTGCGCGCAGCAGGCGATGATCGGCCACGCCGCGTTCAGCGACGCGCCGTTGCCGCTGTACGAGGAGTACCACGACGGAGCGCTGGCCGAATACGTCCGGGTGCCGCACTGGCTGCTCGACCCGCTGCCCGATCGGGTCGGGTTCGACGTCGGCGCCAAAGTACACGACCTGGCCAATGCCCTGCGTGCCCTCAACTGCGCGGATCTCGTACCCGGCGCCACCGTCGTGGTCACCGCGGCCACCGGGGCGATGGGCACCGCGACGGTGAAGCTCGCCGTGCACCACGGAGTGTCCAGGCTCGTCCTCGTCGGCCGCAGTGCCGCCCGGCTGGCCGCCGTCGGCGAGCTCGCCGGGACCGTCCCCACCACGGCGGTCGCGCTCGAAGAGCTCGCGCCGGACTGGACGACCACCGGGGAGCTCACCCAGCGCCTCCGCGCCGAGATCCCGGGTGGCGCGGATGCGGTGATCGACTACGTGCCCGATGGCCCCGCCACCGGCCAGGCCATGGCCGCGCTGCGCCACGGCGGCACTCTCGTGCACATGGGAGCCAACCGGACCCCACTGCCGTTCCCCCCGGCGGCTCTCATGGTCAACTGCTGGCGGTTCACCGGGACCCGCTCGTGCACTCGCAACGACACACGGCAAATCCTCCGCCTACTCACGACCGGCGCGTTGGTCGCGGACGAACTGATCACCCAGCGATTCGTCCTGAGCGAAGCGGACGCCGCCGTGCAGGCGATGCAGAACCGCGGCGAACCGATGTGGATGACCGTGGTCAATCCCTGACCTCGCCGATGATCCTGAAGGAGACATCCCAGTGGACCTCACGCACTATGGACACGCCTGCGTGCTCGCCGAATTCACCGGCCGCGACCGGCCGGTCCGGATCCTGTTCGACCCCGGCACCTACTCTCACGGTTTCGACGACCTTCGTGACCTCGATCTGATCCTGCTCACCCACACCCACCCTGATCACTGCGACGACAGCCGCGTCTCCGCCCTCGCGGCACACAACCCGCAGGCACGGCTCGTGCACGGCGCCGACGCCGCCGACCGGTTTCCGGACCTGGCTTGCCCACGCCGGCGGGTCGCCCCAGGCGACACGCTGGACGCCGAGGGAGTCACCGTCACGGTAACCGGTGGCGCACACGCCCCGATCCACCCGGACCTGCCCGGCAGCGACAACCTCGGCTACTTGCTCGACGACGCCTTGTTCCACCCGGGTGACTCGTTCGATAGGCCGCCCGGGAACGCCGGCACTGTGCTGATCCCGGCAGGCGGACCGTGGATGAGGCTGTCGGAGGCGGTCGACTACGTGCGGGCGACCCGCCCGGCCGTGGCCGTTCCCATCCACCAGGCCGGACTCGCTCTCGCCCACCAGCAGATGCACCATCAGCTGCTTACCAAGCTCGCCCCACCGGGCACCGACGTCGTGCTCCTCGACCACGCCACCCCCCGTACCCTTCGATGAGCGGAGGTCAGCCATGACCGATGTGCGGCACACCGTCGCCGCCGCCGGCCACGCCCTGGCCGCCGCGGGATTGACGGACATGGTCTGGGGACACGCCTCCGTGCGCGACCCCGACGGCGACGGTGTCTGGATGAAGGCGTCCGGGTGGGGATTCGACGAGATCGACCCCCTCAAGGTCGTCCTGGTGGACCGGGCCGGCTCTGTGCTGGCCGGCGCCGGACGGCGGCACCTGGAATTCCCCATTCACACCGAGATCATGGCCGCACGGCCGGACGTGACCTGCGTCGTACATACCCACGCCCCCGCTCTGGCCGCCTTCGCCTCGCTGAACACACCGTTGCGGCCGATTTCCCATGACGCAGTCCCGTTCTGCCACCCGCAACTGCCGCGGTTCACCGACACCGGCGCGCTCATCGACACCGGCAGCCTCGGCCAGGCCCTCGCCCACCGGCTCGGCGACGCCACCGCGATCCTCATCCCGCACCACGGCGCGGTCACCGTCGGGCCCGATCCCCAAACCGCGGTGATGTACGCCGTCCTGCTCGAACGAGCCTGCCGCACCCAACTGCTCGCTGCCGCCGCAGGCGGCCCCGCCACCTGGTCCGACGAGACCGAAACCCGTCACAAACGCGAACAAGTCTGGCCACCCGCCCAAATCGAAGCCGGCTGGAACTACCTGCTACGACAAGCGAAAAACCGTCTGCCGCGCGCTCTTGCCGACGACACGGTGTTCTGATCCGGCGCCACGTCCCGACCGGGTTAGACCGGGTGGTCGGTTCAATGCGGCGAGGTACTCGATTCGGATTGCCGAATAGAAGCTCGATCGTGACTCATTGGCAACGCGTCGATTAACGCTCGTGAACACGCGAACCTACTCCGCACGTCTCGCGACAACTGTGACGCCGTCGTTGCGCGAACGCCGCTTACCGGACCGGTTACGACCTGCATCTCAACTTCTTCGAATGACGCGAAGGTACAGGGTCCGGCCGCTGGACGAGAGGTAGGCGTCCTTGATCAGATAGTCGCCGAACGGCTTGGGACTGGGTGTGACGATGTCTATCTCGAACATCGACCTCGGTCCGGTCGCTGGTTTCGCGTAGGACATCGACACGATTGCATTTCCGGCGTGAGCGCAGGCAGCGCCAGGCGGGCATCGACTGTCGTGCTTCAAGGCTGAATATCCAAGGTAGAGGTCGTCGTCTTGGATCAGGGTCCAGGATCCGACACCAAGGGCAATCCGGTCGCCGAGCTTCGGCGGGCCGCACGACGCGTTCAACAGCAGGACTGTCAAGCCGAAAGTGACTAGTTTCAGCAGGTTGAGGTTGAGACGCTGATTTCGCATGTAAGTGACGACGTAGCAGCGGCTGGATCGGTTGCACCAATCCGATTACTAAACGAAGATTTTTCTAGAAGAGGTCGCTCGCTGGAAGGTTGGCATCCTAGTTTGTTATGGTTCAGCCGTCGAGAACGTGCTGCGGAGTCGTCTATCGCGATCCTGCCGGGCGGGAAGCGCGGACTGGTTCGCTCGGTCTCGCCGGACGTGATGGCGAGGTCCGGTGCGCTTCTGCGGGTACGCATAGTTCATCTGCCCCCTGGGCGGGACGAAATTGCTCGAGTGTTTCGACTGCGGCTCGGCGCGATAAACAGCAAGTTATTGAATCGAGCGTTCTTTGCATGATTGATTGAGTGGCGTTGCCGTCGGCTAACCGGCAATAATGGAGTTTTCGTTTTTCAAACGCAATCGTTCGATCGGGGGTCAGGGCGGTGACCCGAGACGCCTTCAACGAAGGGCGGATTCATGCGACTTTTATCACCGAAGCAACGGATCATCGTCAGTGTGATGTCCGGAATCATGACATTCGTGTCGATCTGGTTCGCTCCAGGGGCGCAGGCAACATCAGCCGTGGGTTATACCCTCGTGCAAGAAATTCAGACGCAGGGCCGCCACGTCAAGTTGTGGCGTAATACCGATACCGGGAGGATTCCACGGCGAAATCACTGATGCCAATTGGCCTGATCAGTTGATGCTAACCGGGAGCGGCTGCGCTGGGGACCCGGTGAACTGCTACGTGACCTACGTGCCGCCGGGTTCAAGCTTCGCGAACACTCCTGAAGTCACTAGCGTGGTCGATGCCTGCGGGTCTGCGGGAGCAGGATGGAAGTGTACCTGCATCGTCTGCCTGCTCGATCAGGACGAACAGTCCTTCGCGGCGTCACGCGGTGTAGCGATCACTCGACAAGAATCGGCCACGGATAACAAAGCTCGAGAACTGTTGTTCTGACACTCGTCAGATCAACCGAATTTCTCGTTGTCGAAAGGTAATCCGACCCCAGAGGGTGGTCACCCATGACAGAGAGTGTTGTTTAGAGCGGAGCAGCGGATGTGCCGGTCGATGGACGCCGGGTGCTGGTGAGGTTGCGGATACGGCGGATGTGGTGCCTTGTCGCCGAGTGCGCGCCAGACCTTCCGGGAGCAAGTGCCAGGCTTGATCGAGCGATATCAGCGGCGCGCCGTCGGGCTCGGTGAGCAGGTCCGCAGTGTCGTGCGCGAGCTGGCTGGCGGGGCCTCTGCCTGGTTGCTGCCGGTGGTCGGGATCGCACTCGGGCGCGATACCGCGGTTCGGGTCTTGCTCGGCATCCCGTTACCGGATCACGCGGTTCCGCGAGTGCTGGGGATCGATGATTTCGCCCTGCGTAAGAGTCATGACTACGCCACCGTGATGATCGACGCCGACAGCGGCACCCGGATCGACGTCCTGCCTGGGCGCGGCGCCGAGGTGGTGGCCGCTTGGCTGCGGGCGCATCCAGGAGTCGAGGTCGTATGCCGGGACGGGTCGGCAGCCTATGCGCAGGCCGTGTGGGATGCGCTGCCGCACGCGATCCAGGTAGCAGACCGATGGCATCTCTGGCACGGTCTGTGCGACGCCGCGGTCAAGGAGGTCGCAGCCCACAGCGCGTGCTGGGCCTCGGCCACGGGACTGCGCCAGGGTCCGCTTGCTGAGACCACACTCCAGCGGTGGCAACAGATCCATGCTCTGCTCGAGGCTTGAGTCGGGCTGTTGGACTGCTCACGCCGTCTCGGTCTGGCGTTGAACACAGTCAAGCGTTACGCCTGCCCGGCTGGCGGTATGGACCACCGGCGCTCGCGAGGCGGATCTACCCCACGTGCACTCCTTCGCCCGAGGCATCGAGCAGGACATCGACGCCGTCACAGCTGCGATCACCCTCGATCACCACAATGGGCGAACTGAAGGCGTGAACACCAAAACGAAGCTCCTCAAGCGGCAGATGTACGGAAGAGCCGGAATCGCTCTTCTACGCCACCGCATCCTCCTCGGATAGCACCACCGAAAGTAGGCCAGAGCCGTTCTTTTGACAGACCCGTTTGCCTCACCGAGTGGGCGACGGCAGCGGGGATGTTGCTGCCGCAGGGGACCCATGACCGGGATGTCTCCCGGCAAATCTATGCCGCGTCAGCGGGGGGATGAAGCGTGCGGGGGCGGTTTTCGCAACGCTGACGGCGCCGCACCCTTACCCGTGGCTCCGACGCTTCTGGAGTGTCATCCTGAACCGCCCCGGGTTCGGTAAAAACTCGCTGCTGGGGTTAGGCGACCAGGCTGTTCAGGTCACCTAACTCGTACAGGGTCTCGAATTCGGTCGGTGGTCGGTAGACGCAGGCCTCGTGTAGAGGCCGGGCAGTGTACCACTCGACCCATGCGGTGGTGACGATCTCGACGTCTTTCTTCTGGTGCCATGGTCCTTGCGGTTCGATCGACTCTATTTGTATAAACCGATGGTGGATTCCGCGAGTGCGTTGTCGTAGGCGTCGCCGACGGTGCCGATTGACGCGTCGATATCCGCATCAATGAGACGTTGAGTGAACCGGAACGATGTGTACTCAGTCGGCAGATACCGTCAACTGGAGACAACCCCACGGAAGTCCCAAGCAAGCATCCGCGCCTGCCACAGTTCCCCGGATTGTCATCCAAATTAACGGACAACAAATACCGGGCAAATTCACGTCAAATAGCTCGCACTGCGGCATTCATCGATAAACTTCTAGGAATTGTTCCAGGCTGATTTGGTAATAGAATGGTGTTGACTCTGACACTGCTACTTCATTAGCGTCAGGAGTGCCGCTCAATCGGCTTGAACCCCAGAAGGAGTGCGAATATGCTGAGCATGCGCAAGAGTTCCTTGATGGCAGCGACTTTGGTCGCCATGGCAGCGTCATCCGCCATGATCCCGGTCAGCCCGGCTTCCGCTACATCTTCGGGAGTGACAGCATGGGAATGCCAAGGACTCTATGGTTGCCTGTACGAGGACGCCGGCGGGCAGACGTCCAGGTACGAGCTCTATGCCTGTGGCACCAAGGACCTCCCCGTCGAATGGCGATACCGTGTCTCGTCGATTCAGACGAGGTCCAGGTCGGTGCGCCTTTACAAGAATGACGGCGTGATCGGGGACTACCCCGCCAATGTGCGACGCGATCTATACCGCGGCGACAACGACCTGGCAGTCAGGTACACGGTTTTCTGCTGATTCGCTCACCTGTCCGTCTCGCTGGCACTAAGCAGCGAAGTCTAGAATAGTGGTTACGTTCGTGGTCGTGAGTGGCAAGCAGAGTCAGACCACTGCTTGCCACTCACGATCGCCAAGTCAGGCATGACCCGTAGTGCATGACCCGCCTTCCGCTTCCGGGTACAAGACAGAAAGAACAGACACTACCTGCGGTCGGCGAACAACTCCGCGGAGTCACACTGCCCGGAAGTTTCCGGCTCGAAGTGCGGGGATTCGTGCTTCGGGACCTGCCCAGGGCCGGCCGCCGAGTTACCGGTCACGGCCGTGGGCGACTCCGGCTGCCCACGGGCTTGCGGGTCTTCTGCCCGAAGCGCTCGAGCCACTTCATGTGGCCAATCATGGCCTAGTGCCTCGTCAAGAAACGTTGACGTCGTCATCGTGTCGCGTGGACATTCGGGCCGGTGATCGCGAGGCTGGCTGTGGAGGTGAGGCTGGTGGCTCGTCAGCCGGAGGTGTTCGCGCGGTCGTTGGAGCCGGAGGAAGCCCAGCGGGCTGGTCAAGATCACGAGGTCGGCGAAGGACCGGGTGTGGCTGCGCCGGTCCGGGATCGTGCTGGCCTCGGTGCAGGGCCGGTCCGCGGGTGAGATCGCGATGATGTTCGCCGCGACGGAGGGTTATGTGCGGGAGGTGATCCACGCGTTCAACGACTCCGGGTTCGCGGCGTTGTCCCCAAAATGGAGGGGCGGCCGACCGGCTAAGTTCGGGCCGGCCGCCCGTGAACGGATCTGCCGTGTCTCCGCGTGCAAGCCCGCCGAGCTGGGGTTGCCGTTCACGACGTGGAGCCTGACCAAGCCGGTCGGTTACCTCGCCGAACACGCGTGGATCAGGACGAGCACCGAGACCGTCCGGCAGATCCTGCGCAAGGCGGGCGTGTCCTGGCAGGCGACGAAAACCTGGAAAGCCGGCAAGGATCCCGATTTCGTGGCCAAGAAGACCCGCATCCTCGACCTCTACGACCACCCACCCGCCGATGGACGGGTGATCTGTGTCGACGAGTTCGGGCCGCTGAACCTGCAACCCCGCCCCGGGCGTGGCTGGTTTTCGGGGCTCTGTCATGATTTCCGTGTAAGCCACGGATGACTTCTTCTTTTATTCTGATGGAGTGGCAGGCGGTTTGGGAAGAGTGCGGCGAGGGTGTTTAGTGCTTGTTTCCAGCCTCGGGTTCCTGTTCCCGATGGCCCGCCTCGGTTGCTGGTGATGTTGCGGAGTCCGAGGTAGAGCAGTTTTGTCGCGGCAGTGTCGCTAGCGTGACCGTCGCCGTCGCGGCGACGAGCACCGCCGCGGTGATCCTCATGTTCATACGATCGAGTCAAGCGGGTGAGGGCGGCCGCAGGATCGGTCTTTCGGTCCCGCCGGGCGGCCATCCGGCCGATCTCCACGGCGGATAACCGCCAGCGCCCGGACCCGCCGCGCACCACAGTGGTCGTCGTGACACCGACAACGGACGCCCTGTCCGTACTCAAAGGCATGTACGCGGCGGAAGCCGCCTACTTCTCAGCGGGCGGCCCCGGCAAGGCGACCTTCGCGTCGCTCGCCCCGTTCTTCTCCCCCGACGTGGTGCTGCACCAGGCGGATGCCCTGCCTTACGGCGGAATCTGGCGCGGCCACGAAGGCCTGGAACGGTTCTTCGCCGCCATGAGCGACACCTGGGCGGTCTTCGACATGGTGGAACAGAGCTTCCTGAGCGAGAGCAGCCCACTGGTCGTCCTGACCCGGGTGCACGTCCGCGCGAGGACCACCGGACGCGAGCTGGATTTCCCGATCCTGCAGACGATCACCGTCGAGGGCGGGCGCATCACCGAGGTGCGGCCGTTCTACTGGGACACCGCGGCGATCGCGGCGGCCTGCACGAACTAGTGCCTCATCAAGGAACGTTGAGGTGGTAACCGTGTCGCGTGGACATCCGGGCTGGTGACCGCGAGGCTGGCCGTGGAGGTGAGGCCGATGGCGCGTCAGCCGGAGGTGTTCGCGCGGTCGTTGGAGCCGGCGGAAGCCCAGCGGCTGGTCAAGATCACGAGGTCGGCGAAGGACCGGGTGTGGCTGCGGCGGTCCGGGATCGTGCTGGCCTCGGCGCAAGGCAGGTCCGCGGGTGAGATCGCGATGATGTTCGCCGCGACGGAAGGTTATGTGCGGGAGGTGATCCACGCGTTCAACGACTCCGGGTTCGCGGCGCTGTCCCCACAATGGAGGGGCGGCCGACCGGCTAAGTTCGGGCCGGTCGGCCGTGAACAGATCTGCCGCGTCGCCGCGTGCAAGCCCGCCGAGCTGGGGTTGCCGTTCACGACGTGGAACCTGACCAAGCTGGTCGGCTACCTCGCCGAACACGCCTGGCTCAGAGCGAGCACCGAGACCGTCCGGCAGATCCTGCGCAAGGCGGGCGTGTCCTGGCAAGCGACGAAAACCTGGAAAGCCAGCAAGGATCCCGATTTCGTGGCCAAGAAGGACCGTATCCTCGATCTCTACGATCACCCGCCCGCAGACGGGCGGGTGATCTGTGTCGATGAGTTCGGGCCGTTGAACCTGCAGCCCCGTCCCGGCCGTGGCTGGTTTCGGACCGGCCGCCCGGTTCGGCTGCACGCGACCTGTACCCGTACCAAAGGGGTGCGGCAGATGTTCGCCGCGCTCGACCTCGCCACCGGGCAGATGTTCTACCGGTTCCGCGACCGCAAACGCTGGCCGCAGTTCCTCGACTTCTGCGAACAGCTGCGCCGCCGCTTCCCCGTCGGGAAGCTCTACCTGATCTGCGACAACTACGGACCACATGGCAAAGCCGAGGTCCGGGACTGGTGTGCGGCCAACGGGATCGAGCTGGTCTTCACACCCACCAACGCGTCCTGGCTGAACTGGATCGAGTGCGAGTTCACCGCGATCCGCTACTTCACCCTCGACGGCAGCGACTACCCCAGCCACACCGCCCAGGAAGCCGCCATCGCCGGCTACCTCCGCTGGCACAACCGCCACAGCCACCCCAAACGCCACTTCGCCGTCAACTCCACAATCCGCCGACCCGATTACCTACCCAACGTTGGGGTCTATCCCGTGATCGGTGTTTCCGGCGTTGTTGATCAGTAGGTTTCGGCTCCCGGCCAGCGGTCACCGAACGTGATGGCGAAGGCGTTCAGC
>NZ_JBVJCE010000003.1:0-43148 GCF_055588925.1 Amycolatopsis sp. NPDC041971
GGTTTGGGGTGGTTGTGGCGTGTATGTTGTTGGTTCCTCTCCCCCCCCCTCCTCCCCCCCCCCCCCCCCCCCCCCCCCCCCCCCCCCCCCCCGCCGGCCCCACAGCTCCCGCCACGCGATCCCCAGGACGGCACGCCCATGTCCCAGTACATCCTCCGACGCCTACTCCAACTCATCCCGGTCTTCTTCGGCACGACGTTCCTCATCTACGCCCTCGTGTGGGCGGTGCCCGGTGACCCGTTCGCCGGCAAATGCGGTCAGGTCGCCTGCCCGCCCGCCTACATCGAGATGATGACCGCGAAGTTCAACCTCGACGATTCGATCTTCGTCCAGTACTTCAAATACCTCGGCAACCTGTTCACCGGCGACTGGGGCGAGACCTTCAACGGCGTCTCGGTCGGCGAACTGATCGGGAACGCCTATCCGGTGACCGTCCGGCTCGCCCTCATCGCGGTGGCCATCGAAGCGATCATCGGGCTGTCCGCCGGTATCCTGACCGGCCTGCGCGGCAAGGGTTTCCTCGACAACCTCGTGCTGATGTCCACCACGTTCCTGATCTCGATCCCGGTGTTCGTCACCGCGATCGTGCTCCAGATCGTTCTCGGTTCGGAGCTGGGCATCATCGACGCGAGCGTCTCCGAGGACGCCACGATCGGTGAACTGATCGTGCCGGGAATCGCGCTCGGCAGCCTTTCCATGGCTTACATCGCCCGATTGACCAGAGCGAGCATCGCCGAAAACCGGCACGCCGACTACGTCCGCACGGCCGTCGCGAAAGGACAGCCGCGCAGCCGCGTCGTCGGCGTGCACCTGCTCCGGAACTCGGTGATCCCGGTGCTGACCTTCATCGGCACCGACATCGGCGCGCTCATGGGCGGGGCCATCGTCACCGAAGGCGTGTTCAACATCAACGGCATCGGCGGGCTCATCTTCCGCGGTATCCAGAACCGGGAGGGCGCCACCGTCACCGGCGTCGTCGTCCTGCTGGTGATGGTGTACCTGCTGGTGAGTCTCACCGTCGACCTGCTCTACGCCGTTCTCGACCCGAGGATCCGTTATGACTGACCCCCATGTGGCGGGCGGTGTGTCCTCTGTGGACGTCGCCGGCGCCGGAGTCGCCGACGATTCCGCGGTGGCGCACAAACCGCGCAGCCTCGGTGGCGACGCCTGGCGGATGTTGCGCAAACGGCCGTCGTTCATCATCTCCGCCGTCATCATCGTGCTCGTCGTGCTCATCGCGATCGCGCCCGACCTGTTCAGTTCCCGGCCCGCCGGGTTCAGCGATCTGCTCCACGCCAACGAAGGCCCGTCCGCGGACGCCTGGTTCGGTTACGACAACCAGGGTTACGACGTCTACGCGCGGACCATCCACGGCGCGCGGGCGTCGCTGCTGGTCGGTGTCTTCGCGACGGTGCTGACGATCCTGATCGGCTCGGTGGTCGGAATCGTCGCCGGGTACTACGGCCGCCTCGTCGACAGCCTGTTTTCGCGGGTGGGCGACATCTTCGCGGCGCTGCCGTTCGTGCTCGGCGCGATCGTCATCCTGACCACCTTCAACGCGCCCGGCTCGAACCCCAGCGCGGTCACCATCATCGTGCAGGTGGTCGTTTCGATCGCCGCGCTGAGCTGGCCGGTGGCGATGCGCATCATGCGGTCGGCGACGCTCGTGGCCAAGCAACTCGACTACGTCAAGGCCGCGCGTGGACTCGGCGCGAGCACGCCGCGCATCGTGTTCCGGCATCTGCTGCCCAACACGGTCGCGCCGGTGCTGGTCTACGGGACCATCGCGCTCGGCGCGTTCATCGGCGCGGAAGCGACGCTGGCGTACCTCGGGGTCGGCGTACGGCCGCCGGTCGTCTCGTGGGGCGTGATGATCAGCGACGCGCGGGACTACTTCCGGGTGAACCCGCACATGCTGTTGTTCCCCGCCGGTTTCGTCACCATCACCGTGCTCGCGTTCGTCATGCTCGGTGACGGGATCCGCGACGCGCTCGACCCGAAGGCCCGGTGAGCGGCTGTGACCGACGAATTGCTGCTAGAGGTGGAAGATCTCCACGTCGAGTTCCGCACGTCCGACGGCGTCGCGACCGTGCTCAACGGCGTCGACTACGCCGTGCACGCCGGGGAAACCCTCGCCGTGCTGGGAGAATCGGGGTCCGGCAAGAGTGTGACCGCGCAGACGGTGATGGGCATTCTCGACAGCCCGCCCGCCTTCGTCACCGGCGGCGCCGTCCGTTACCGCGGCGAGGATCTGCTCACGGCCACCGAAGAGCGGCGGCGTGAAGTCCGGGGCGGGGAGATCGCGATGATCTTCCAGGACGCGCTGTCGGCGTTGAATCCCGTCTTCACCGTGGGATTCCAGATCGAGGAACAGCTGCGGGTCCGGCTCGGGATGTCCAAAAAGGACGCGCGCAGGCGGGCGATCGAACTGCTCGACACCGTGCGCATCCCCGCCGCCGCCCGCCGGGTCCGCGAGTACCCGCACCAGTTCTCGGGCGGGATGCGGCAGCGCGCGATGATCGCCATGTCGCTCGCGCTCGACCCCGATCTGCTGATCGCGGACGAGCCGACGACCGCGCTCGACGTCACCGTGCAGGCCCAGATCATGGACCTGCTGGCGGAGATCCAGGCCGAACGGCGGATGGGGCTGATCCTCATCACGCACGACCTCGCGGTGGTCGCCGAGGTCGCCGACCGGATCGCCGTGATGTACGCGGGCCGGATCGTCGAACAGGCCGACGTCGCCGAATTGTTCCGCTCGCCGGGGCATCCCTACACCGAGGCGCTGATGGCCTCGCTGCCGCGGCTCGACCTCAAAGGACAGACGCTGGAGACCATCAAGGGGCTGCCGCCGAGCCTGCTGAACGTGCCGCCCGGCTGTCCGTTCCACCCGCGCTGCCCGCGGGCGGAGAGCCGGTGCGAGACCGAACGGCCCGCCCTGCGCAACCTCGGCTTCGGCCGGGTCAGTGCCTGCCACTTCGCCGACGAGGTGGTGAGCGGTCGTGTCTGAACCCATTCTGCGGGTCGAGAACCTGGTGAAGTACTTCCCGGTGCGAGCCGGGGTACTTTTCAAACGCGCCATCGGGCAGGTGAAGGCCGTCGACGGCGTCTCCTTCGACCTCATGCCGGGGGAAACACTGGGCGTCGTGGGCGAGTCCGGCTGCGGCAAGTCCACGCTGGCCCAGGTGCTGATGCGGCTGGAGGAACCCACGGGCGGCCTCACGACCTTCGAGGGCCGTGACATCTTCGCGTTGCGGGGAGCCGAACTCCGGAAGTTGCGGCGTGAGATCCAGATCGTGCTGCAGGATCCGTACACCTCGCTGAACCCGAGGATGACGGTCGGCGACATCATCGGTGAACCTTTCGAGATCCACACCGAGGTGGCGCCGAAGGGATCGCGGGCGGCGAAGGTGCGGGAGCTGCTCGACGTCGTCGGGCTGAATCCCGAGCACATCAACCGTTATCCGCACCAGTTCTCCGGTGGCCAGCGCCAGCGCATCGGGATCGCGCGGGCGCTGGCGTTGCGGCCGAAGGTGATCATCTGCGACGAACCGGTTTCCGCGCTGGACGTTTCGATTCAGGCGCAGGTGATGAACCTGCTCGGTGAACTGCAGAAGGAATTCGGCCTTTCCTATGTTTTCATCGCACACGACCTGTCCGTTGTCCGTCACCTTTCCACACGCGTGGCGGTGATGTATCTCGGCAAGATCGTGGAAATGGGGACGGAGGAGGAGATCTACGAGCATCCGTCGCATCCCTACACGCAGGCGTTGCTGTCCGCGGTGCCGGTCGCGAATCCGGCGTTGCGCGGGCAGCGGCAGGTGATCCGCCTGGAAGGCGACGTGCCGAGCCCGCTGGACCCGCCGTCGGGCTGCCGGTTCCGCACGCGGTGCTGGAAGGCGCAGGACATTTGCGCCGATCAAGAACCCGAATTGATCACGCGATCCGGCGGGCATTTGTCGGCCTGTCATTTCGCGGAGGAGAAAACAGTCGTCCCCTGACTTTCGTATGGACTTCGTTGATAAGAAGAGAACGCTGACGTAGTTTGCACGAATAGTTTTCTTCAGGAGGCAGGAAGTGAAAAAGCCCAGATCTCTCGCCATCGCGCTGGCGGTACCGCTGTTCGGTGCAATCGTCGCCGCGCCGGTGGCGTCCGCGCAACCACAGCTTTCCGGTGCCGCCGCCGAATTCTCCGTTCTGGTCCGTGAAGGTCGCGGTGTCGATGCATACGATGTCGCTTCGGTCGAGAAGGCGATCCGCGCCGCCGGGGGCACCGTCGTGGCGAGCAACGCCGCGGTCGGCCTGATCACCGCGACCGCGCCCGCCAACGGTTTCGCCGAACGGGTCGCCGCGGACCGCTCGGTCTTCGGTGCGGCCAAAGCGAAGTCGATCGGCACCGCGCCGAAGAACGGCAAGGCGAAGGTCAAACCGAGCGTCGTCGAGAAGGAGGGTCGCGGCGCCGCGGCCGTGGCGCCCAAGAAGCCGGCGCAAGCGCAAGCCGTCGGCATGGACCCGCTCGACGATCAGCTCTGGGGACTCAAGTCCGTCCGCTCGGATCTTTCGCGTACCAAGCAGCCGGGTGACAAGCGCGTGAAGGTCGGCGTCATCGACACCGGCGTCGACGGAAACCATCCGGACATCGCGCCGAACTTCGACCGCGCGGCGTCGCGGAACTTCACGAAGGACATCGTCTCCGACGTCAACGGCGTCGTGGTCGACGGACCGTGTGAATATCGCGGCTGTGTCGACCCGGCGGACCATGACGGCAACGGGCACGGCACGCACGTCGCCGGCACCATCGGCGCCGCCGCGAACGGGTTCGGTGTCTCGGGTGTCGCGCCGAACGTGACGCTGGTGAACATCCGCGCCGGGCAGGACTCGGGCCTCTTCTTCCTGCAGTCGACCGTGGACGCGATCACCTACGCGGGCGACGCCGGTGTGGACGTCGTCAACATGAGCTTCTTCACGGACCCGTGGTTGTACAACTGCGCCGCGAACCCCGCGGACACGCCCGCGCAGCAGGCCGAGCAGCGCACCATCATCGAGGCGACGACCCGCGCGCTGAACTACGCGCACCGCAAGGGCGTCACCCAGGTCGTCTCGCTGGGCAACCAGCACAGCGACCTCGCCGCCCCGCAGCCGGACGCGTCGAGCCCCGGCTACCCGTCGAACAGCGCGCACCCGCGGCAGATCGACAACGCGAGCTGCCTCTCGCTGCCCATCGAAGGCCCGCACACGATCGGCGTCTCGTCCTTCGGCCCTTCGCAGGCGAAGGCGGACTACTCGAACTACGGCGTCGAGCAGATCTCGGTCTCCGCGCCCGGCGGCTACTTCCGTGACTACTTCGGCACCCCGTGGTACCGCACGCTCGAGAACCAGATCCTCTCGACGTACCCGCGCAACGTCGGCGTCGAGGAAGGCACCATCGACGCCGCCGGGAACATCACCCCCGCCGGTGTCACCGCCGGCATCAAGAAGGCGACCGCCGCCGACGGCCGCGTCGGCTACTACCAGTGGCTGCAAGGCACGTCGATGGCGTCGCCGCACGCGGCGGGTGTCGCGGCGCTCATCGTTTCGCAGTACGGCAAGGGTTCGCGCGACTTCGGAATGAACCCGGACGCCGTGCAGCGGGTGCTCGAAGGCACGGCTTCGGACATCGCCTGCCCGGTGCCGCGCACCGTCGACTACCTCGACGAGGGCCGGGACGCGTCGTTCACCGCGACCTGCGCCGGTGACGCTTCGTTCAACGGCTTCTACGGTCACGGAGCCGTGGACGCCTGGTCGGCCGTTACGCGGGGTTCGCAGTACCTGCGAGGCTGATCTTTCGGTTCTTGAGTGCTATGAACGGTCCGTTACTTGCGAAATTTGCAAGTAACGGACCGTTCATAGCATCGCGGGGCGGACTGTCAGGCGGCTCGATCGGAACGGACCACGGTGATGACCGGTCTCGGACGCTGTGCCGCTGCGTCGGCCGCACCACGGAGTTCGGCGATGACCTTGTCCGGTTCGTCGCGGATCCGGGACGGCAAGGTCTGCACGACGACGATCCCAGCGGCCGCGTACCGATTGTTGCGGTGGAGGGTTTTCTGGTAGGCGTCCCTGCCGAAGTGGTAGGCATACGAATCGATTTCCCATGCCATGGCGAGCTCATCACACCACGAGTCGGGCTTGCCGATGTAGTTGCCGGAAGCGTCGTAGATCCTGACGTTCCTCTCGGCGGACGGCAGCCCCGCCTTCTTCCAGATCGCCAGCGCCTCTGCTTCCGGGACCGACTTGACATCGGCCGCGAGTTCTCTGAGTACGGCGCGAGGAAGCGCCGTACCTCGCCTGCTGCCGGACTCGAGTTCGGCACTCAATTCGTCCACGGTACAAAGGCCCGCCTCTACGGCTTCGATGAGCAGAGCCCGAACCGGGTCGAGGTCTCGAATGCGCCTGACCCCGTCCAAGACCGCTCGAGCCGGCGCTGCCAGCGGTACCCCTTCGATCACGCGACGTTCAGGCATGGCGATCGTTCTCTCGATGATCGCGAACCTGACGCTTCGTACTTTGCGCTGTTCGGGGATGAGTACATGGACTGTCCCGTGCGGGCCCGATTGTCGTAGTCCGTATCGTCGCGCTGCCTCGAAGCCGGTGATGATCCCCCGGTAGTCGGCGAGCATCAACGCGGCTTCCACTCGTTGCCGTGCGGTCGGTTGTTCCTTCGAGAGAAGGACGATGCCTGGTAGCAGGTGGGTCCACCTTCCACCAGGCTGGCATCTTCGATACGACGTGCTTTGCGTGACTCCTAGTTTCTCCAGGGTCGCCACGCGGATGACGCCGTGTCGACTGTGTTGACGTAGGTATGAGTCCGTGAGCGGAGCTCTTGATAGGTACATGCCGACATGGTGAACCGGAGAACCGACAGAACGCGTCCCCGGAACGCTATGAACGGTCCGTTACTTGCGAAATTTGCAAGTAACGGACCGTTCATAGCGTCTGAGGGCGTACCGAAGGGCGCGAGAGGGACTACTTCCCCGAGGCGGTCTTGATGAACTTCGCCAGGTCCTTCGCCTGCCGCACCCGCGACTCCTCGTGCACGTACATCATGTGCCCCGCCGGGTAGTACGCCGTGTCGATGTTCTCCCGCAGTTCCTCCGGGATCTGAAGGCGCGCCAGCACATGCTCCGAAGCGAAGTACGGCGTAGCGCCATCGTAGTGACCGAAGGCGACATGCACCCGCAGGTGCGGGTTCGCCCGCATGGCCGAAGCGAGCGAGTCCACAGAGGACACCGAGCGGCCCTCGAAGTCGGAGTACGACCAGGCCTTGAAGACGTCCGTCGACAGGACCTCGTACGGCAGGTCGTTCTCGTAGCCGAGTTCGGCGCGAACGTAATGGTTCAGCCCGCCGGTGTAGGCGCCGATGATCCGCGAGATCGACGGGTCGTCGCTCATGTGCTCGCGGCCGCCGTCGGGTTCCCAGGTGGTGAACCGGCCGTCCATCCTGCCGACGACGAGGCCCTTGTCCCGCAAAAGTTCCGTGAAGTACCGCACGTGCTCGATCCGCAGGTTGACCCGGTCCACATAGGACTCGCTGAGTCCGGTCAGGGAAGCGAGCGTCGCCACGGCTTCCGCACGGTCCTGTGTGGACAGACGCGCGCCGCGTGCGAGGGCCCAGGGGAGTTCCTTGGCCGCGAAGTCCTCGGCGTCGGCGAGGACGTCGTCGAGCGGCCGGTCGCCGTGAAGTCCGTGGTAGTGCGCGATCGCCGCGTACGTCGGCACGTAGAGCGAATACGGCAGGTCGTTGCCCTCGGTGAACCGCAGGGTGCCCAGATCCAGCACGGACGAGATCAGCAGGAGCCCGTTGAGGTACATCCCGTGGCGTTCCTGCAGATGAGCCGCCAGCCCGGCCGCGCGCAGCGTGCCGTAAGACTCGCCCGCCAGGAACTTCGGCGACAGCCAGCGCTGTTTGCGCGAGACCCACAGCCGGATGACCTCGCCGATGGATTCGATGTCGGCGGTGTACCCGTGGTATTCCTTGGCCGCCTCGCCGTCCACGGCGCGTGAATAGCCGGTCGACACCGGGTCGATGAACACCAGGTCGCTGTGCGCCAGCAGGGTTTCCTGGTTGTCGGTCAGCCCATAGGGCGGCGCGACCGGGTCGTCGACATCACCCGAAAGGACGCGGCGCGGGCCGAGCAGGCCCATGTGCAGCCAGACGCTCGCCGAGCCGGGCCCGCCGTTGAACGCGAACGTGACAGGGCGCGAGCCGGGCTCCGCGTCGTCGAGCGTGTAGGAGGTCACGAACACCTCGGCCTTGGCCTGGTAGCCCTCGGACTTGCCGTCGGTGATGACCTCCTTCCGCAGCACGATCCGCCCGGTCTGGGCCGTGTAGGCGAGCTTCTTGCGCTTGAGCGTCAGCGTGTGCTTCGTGGTGACCAGGTCGTCGGTCGGCTCGGCCTTGGTTTCCACCGACGGGGTGTCCTTCTCGTCGGTGGCCGTGTTCGAATCGGGATTGGTGTCCGGCATGCCCCCAACTTACTGGCAGTCTGTAGGAGTGGACATCGTCACGGCGCATGATCGCCCGAGCACCGCTTGGCAGGCGATCGAGATCCAGGAAACCCTGCGTGGCCTGGTCGATCTCGAGGACCGTTGTCCACAGGAGATCGTCACCGTCACCGGACTCGACGTCGCCTACGACGAGGGCAGTGACCTCATCGCCGCCGCCGCGGTCACCCTCGAAACGTCCGGGTTCCGCGTCGTGGAAAAACGAACCGTCGTTTCCCGGGTTTCGTTCCCGTACGAACCGGGCCTTTTCGCCTTCCGTGAGCTGCCCCCGCTGCTCGACGCTCTCCGCGCGCTCGACCACGTCCCGGACCTCTTGGTCTGCGACGGGCACGGCCTGGCGCATCCGCGCCGGTTCGGGCTCGCGTGCCATGTCGGTGTCGTGACCGGCTTGCCGTCCATCGGGGTGGGCAAGACCCGGTTCGTCGGCGAACACGACGAACCCGGCGCGGAACGCGGCTCGCGGGCGCCCTTGCTGGACGACGGCGAGGTCGTCGGCGCCGTCCTGCGCACCCAAGATGGCGTGAAACCCGTTTACGTCTCCGTCGGCCACAAGATCTCGCTGGACAACGCGTGCCGCCAGGTGCTGCGGCTGTGTCCCTCGTTCCGTCAGCCGGAGACGACCCGGCACGCCGATCGTCTCGCCCGCGACGCGTTGAAGGAGACGTTGTGAGGTTCCACTCCCTCGCCGAACTCGACGCCGAGGTCAGCGGCTGCCGCGCCTGCCCGCGGCTGGTCGCGTGGCGCGAGGAGATCGCCGTGGTCAAACGCGCGGCCTTCGCCGGCGAGACGTACTGGGCCAGGCCGGTGCCCGGTTTCGGCCCGCCGGACGCGTCGTTGGCGATTGTCGGCTTGGCTCCTTCGGCACATGGTGCGAACCGAACCGGCCGCATGTTCACCGGTGACCCTTCCGGGGACGTTCTCTTCAAAGCACTTCACCGGGTCGGGGTCGCGTCACAGCCCACGTCCACCCATATCGGTGACGGACTTGAGCTTCGGGGAACCCGGATGGTCTCCCCGGTGAGATGCGCCCCACCCGCCAACAAGCCCACACCTGAGGAACGGGAAACCTGCCGATCCTGGCTCGCGGCCGAGCTGGCGTTACTACGGCCGACGCTGAAGGCCGTCGTGGTGCTCGGCGCCTTCGGCTGGCAGGCGCTGTTGCCGGTGCTCGCGGAGGCGGGCTGGCCGGTGCCCGCGCCACGCCCGAAGTTCGGCCACGGAGTCGAAGTGGACCTCGGCGACCTGCGCCTTTTCGGCTGTTATCACGTGTCGCAGCGCAATGTCCAGACCGGTCGCCTGACCCTTGACATGGTGTGCGACGTCCTGGCCTCCGCGACCTCGGTGGCCGGCCTGAACTGAATCGGTCCGGAAGGCGTGGCGACGCTGGTCACAGCCGGATGGGGTCTACGAGCGATCTCAGCAGATGGGTGCGACTATAGGTATATGGCTGGTGTTAAGTCGGAACCGACACGGATCCTCGTCCTTGGTGGTGGATACGTCGGGCTCTACACGGCGTACGGGCTCCAGAAGATGCTCCGGGCCAACGAAGCGTCCGTGACGGTCGTTGACCCGCAGCCGCACATGACCTATGCCCCCTTCCTGCCCGAGGCGGCGGCCGGTGCGATCGAACCGCGGCACGTGGTCGTGCCGCTGAGGCGCGTGCTCAAGCGCTGCCACGTGCTCACCGCGCGCGTGACGAAGATCGAGCACGACCGCAAAGCCGTGACGGTCGAGGCCGCCGACGGGCACGTCGAGCAGCTGAACTACGACGTCCTCGTGGTCGCGCTCGGTGCCGTCGCGCGCATCCTGCCGATCCCGGGCCTGGTCGAGGAAGGTATCGCCTTCAAGACCATCGGTGAGGCGATCTACCTGCGCAACCACGTCATGACGAAGCTGGACGAGGCCGCCAGCACGCTCGATCCCGAGCAGCGCAAACGCCTGCTGACGTTCACCGTCGTCGGCGGCGGGTTCGCCGGTATCGAGGCGCTCGCCGAACTCGAGGACATGACCCGCTTCGCGGTGGAGAACTACTACCCGAACCTCAAAGTCGAGGACATCCGTTGGGTGCTCGTCGAGGCGGCCGGGCGGATCCTCCCCGAGGTGCGCGAGACACTCGGTGTGTACACCGTCGAGCAGCTCGAGAAGCGCGGCATCGAAGTCTATTTGTCGACAGCGGCGAAGTCGTTCGAAAACGGTCACGTCGTGCTTTCGGACGGCACCGAGTTCGACACCGACACGATCATCTGGACCGCCGGCGTGAAGGCGAACCCGGTGCTCGCCAGCTCGGATCTGCCGCTGGACAAGCGCGGCCGCGTCGAGGCCACCGCCGCGATGCAGGTCGTCGGGCACCCCGACGTCTGGACCGCCGGGGACAACGCCGCCGTGCCGGACCTCTCGCGCACCGAACAGGACCCGACCGCGACCTGCCCGCCGAACGCGCAGCACGCCGTTCGCCAGGCGCGCCTGCTGGCGAAGAACATCATCAAGGTGATCCGCGGCGGCAAGCCGAAGGACTACTACCACAAGAACCTGGGCGCGGTGGCCAGCCTCGGCCTGCACAAGGGTGTCGCCGACGCGCTGAACCTGAAGATCAAGGGCTTCCCGGCCTGGCTCTTCCACCGCGCGTACCACCTCAAGGCGATGCCGACGTGGAACCGCAAGATCCGCATCCTGTTCGACTGGATGCTCGGTGGCCTGTTCCGGCGCGAGGTCATCTCGCTCGGCCAGATCAACAACCCGCGCGAGGAATTCGACCGGCTGTCGAAGTCCTGAGTCCGGAGGTCCGTGCAGGCCTCCTTCCCTACGCTCAAGGTAGGGAAGGAGGCCTTCACGGCGTTCAGGGCCGGGGCATCCCTTAGGCTGTCGGTGCCCCGGTAGCCCAACTGGCAGAGGCAGTCGACTTAAAATCGACCCAGTGCGGGTTCGATCCCCGTCCGGGGCACAGCCAGCCGTACCCCGCCAAGGTCGTCGGATCCTCGCGTCACGGCGATTTCGCTCATTTCCGTCCGGTTCAGGCGGACGCCCTCGCCGTTCGCCGTTCCGCCTTGTGGACGTCCTGGTCCGCGCGGACCGCCGGCTGCCGGCATGACCACCGGCCTGACCGGCGGAGCCACCTACGACCGCGATCACCGCGCGCCTGCTGCGTCCTTTGAGGATACTGTCAGCCTGGAGTTCGACCTCCTGCTGTTCCTGAACCGGAAGCCCGACCGCGTCTTCGACCACCTCACACTGATGGTGCCGCTGTCCGGCGGTAACGGGCGGACCGTGGACGTCCACGTCCGCGGGGACTCGAAGCCGGGATGCCAGGATACGAGCCGTGACTCCGACCTACGTTTTCGTACACGGTTCCAGCAGTGCCTCGTTCACCTGGGGCCCGCTGCAACGCGAGCTCGCCCTGCTCGGCCACCGCACGCTGGCCGTCGACCTCCCCGGACACGGGTTCGGCGCCGGTTTCCACGCCGCTTACCAGGCGCCGCAAGACCTCGAAGCGCTGGCCACGGCGCCGTCGAACCAGGCAGGTGCCACGCTGGCCGAAGCCATCGAACAGGTGGTGGAGGTCGTACGCAAGGTCGCCGAGCACGGGCCGGTCATCCTGGTCGGGCACAGCCGCGGCGGGCTCACACTCACCGGGGTCGGCAACGCCGTCCCGGAATTGATCGACCGGATCGTCTACATCTCCGCGTGGTGCTGCGTCGACGCGACGATCGGCGAGTACATGCAGGGGCCCGAGTACGCGACCAGCGCGCTCAACGACGTCGGCGGGGTCGTCGTCGCCGATCCCGCCGCGCTCGGCGCGCTCCGGATGAACTGGCGAACCGCCGATCCCGTGCTGCTGGCCGCGTTGAAGACCGCGATGCTCGAAGACGGGACCGAGCAGGAGTTCTTCGCCTACCTCAACACTCTTGAGCCGGACGAGAGCCTCGACGCCGGCACCGAGCGCGCCGACGCCGCCACCTGGGGCCGGATCCCACGCACCTACCTCAGGCTCACCGAGGACCGGTCGATGCCGCTCGCGCTGCAGGACCGCTTCATCAAGGAGGCCGACGCGCTCACCCCGGACAACCCGACCGACGTGCGCTCGCTCGTGAGCAGCCACGTCCGTTTTCTCATCCACCCGAAGGAGGCGGCCGCCGTCCTCTCCGGACTCGTGTAGTCCCACAGGTACTGTTTCGCCGGGGGGAGGAGGAGACCCGAAAGCGATGACGGACGGACAGTTCACCAAAGGGCAGCTGATCACGTTGCTGATCAGTTCCGCGATCGGCGTGGGATTCGGCGCGGGGTGGTGGTTCTTCGGCGCCTCATCCGCCGGATCGACGCCGCTGGTCGTCGTGGGTGTCGTCGTGGTGCTGGCACTGGCAGGCTGGCTCGCACTGACCGCCCGCCGGGGTGCCGGGCTGCCCGCGGGCGGAGGCCGGGAGGAAAGCCCGTTCGGCAAGCGATACGGGATCGCCGTGCTGCTCATGCTGGTGGGGATCTTCGCCGGGGCGCGGGTGCTCTCGGCGGTCTTCGAAGTTCCCGAAGCCGTGCCCGCGTGGGTGCTGTTCGTGGTCGGTCTGCACTTCCTGCCGTTCGCGAAGTTGTTCGGCTCACGGCGTTTCCTGGTGCTGAGCGCTTTGTTGTGCTTCGTCGCCCTGCTGGCCGCCGTTCTCGCGATCGCGGGCCGGCCGGCCGCGTGGCAGCTCGTGCCGGGCTTCGGCGGCGCCGTGGTGTTCTGGGCGACCGTCGCCGCCGGGTTGCTCGGTACGGACCTTCAGGGAGCGACAAGCCCGGCTTCGTAGGCGGAGATCGTCAGCTGGACCCGATTGGTCGCGTCGAGTTTCGCGAAGATCCGGGTGATGTGGGGCTTCACGGTCACTTCGCCCAGGCGCGGTTCCGCGCGATTTCCCACTCGCGCCCGATCGCCAATTCTCGGGGAGGCCTTCGCCTTCCGGCATGATGCGGTCATGACCCATCCGTTCGCCCCGCCCGCCCACGAACGCCACTGGATCGAAACCGTCACCGAACTGGCGAGGGACTTCGCGGCGAGCGCCGCCGAGTTCGACGAAACGGCCGAACTTCCCATCGCCAACCTCCGCGCGTTGCACGCGACCGGACTCGACAGGGCGACGTTGCCCGCGGGGCTCGGCGGCGAAGACCTCAGCTATCGGACCTACGGCGAGATCGTCCGGATCCTCAGCGCCGCTTGTTCGTCGACGGCGTGCGTCTGGGTGATGCACATCGGCGCCGCCGTCGGGCTGGCCCGACTCTCCGCTCCCGACGTTGGCCGCTTCTACGCCGGGGAACTTATCGACGGTAAGCGATTCGCCAACGCGCTGTCGGAACCGAGCAGCGGCAACATGTTCCTGATGCCGCAACAGATCGCCGAGCCCGCCGAGGGCGGCCACCGGCTCACCGGTGCCAAGCGGTTCGTGTCCGGCTGCGAGGTCGCCGACCACTTCCTGGTGAACGCGCTCGTCGACGGCGTGCCCACGTTCTTCGGTGTATCGCCGGACGAAACGATGACCTTCGTGCCCATCTGGGACACGATGGGACTGCGTGCCAGCAGGAGCCAGCTCGTCTCCTTCGAAGGGACGGTCCTGCGGGAAGACCGCAGGTGCCCGCCCTCGGCCGAGCAACGCCCGAACCACATCGCGGCGGGCCTCGCCTTCTTGTCCTTGGGGATCGCCGACGCGGCGGAGGACGCTCTGATCTCGCACTCGCGAAGCCGTGTCATTCCGGTGACCGGGCAGCCGCTCGCCGAAATGCAATGGCTGCAATTCGAAGTCGCGGACGTCCACACGCGCCTCGAAGCCGCGCGGATGTACTCCCGGAACATGGCGTGGCTGGCGGATCGGAACTCGCCGGAATTCCTGCCCGCGACCATGACGGCGAAGGTGCTCGCGAACGAGATCGCCCGCGACGTCGCCCAGTTGGCGCTGAAGGCGGGCGGCGGTTCGGGCTTCCTGCGCACTTCGCCGATCCAGCGGCTGTTCAGGGACGCGCAGGCAGGCGGGCTGATGGCCTATTCGGCCGAAGTCTGCAAGGACCGGATCGGCAGGACGGTGCTCCTGCAGGACTGACCTCGGATGGCCGGCCGGGTGACGTCAAGCCCGGCCGGTCCCGCCGAAGCGGGTCAGCAGCAGCCGGTGCCGGAGCAGTCGCAGTCGCACCAGTCGTCGTTACGCATGGTCATCCACCTCCTCCCTCGGGTTCGCGGTCAGGCGGGCACCAGGCGCCGGGAACCGGATCGGCGCATTTGTCGCCGGACATCCCGGACAGCATGGAAGTGAGTTCGGCGTGCAGTTCGCCAAGCCGCGTCATCTCCGCTTCGATCTCGCCGAGATGGCGTTCCAGCATGGTTTCGGCGGGTTCACACGGGCAGACCCCGGTGTCGCGCACGCTCAGCAGGTCCCCGATCTCCGTCAGCGTCAGCCCGAGCCGCTGGGTGCCGCGGATGAACCGCAACCTGTCGATGACGTTCTCGTCGTAGCGCCGATGCGCCCCGGTCGTCCGCGCCGGGGTGGGCAGAAGGCCGATGCGCTCGTAGTAACGCACGGTGTCCGGCCGCACCCCGGCGCGGGCGGTCACCTGGGACATGGTCAACGCCGTCAGCGCCGTCGTCGCTTCGGTTCGCATGATTCGAGGGTAGAACTTGGACCAGGGTCCAGAATCAAGTTCGAAAATTCGATCGGGCTCACCAGGAGAAGACGACGGCCCTGCGCGTCCGCATCATTCGAAAGGGTGGAAACGGCGAGAGGACGGCACGGTGACTGACTTCCGGAACGTGATCAAGGACCTCACCACGGAGGGCGAACAGGTCGACGCCCTGGTGGCCGGCCTGGACGACGCGGGATGGGAGCTGCCGACGCCCGCGGCGGGCTGGTCGGTCAAGCACCAGATCGCGCATCTTTCCTTCATCTTCAAGATCGCCGGGTTGTCCGCGGGCGAGCCGCAGAAGTTCGCCGAAGTCATGAAGAGCTCGATGGCGCGCGGGTTCGACGCCGCCGTCAACGCGGCCCTCGACGACTACCTCGGCGACCCCAACGAGGTCCTGCTCGGCCGCTGGCGCGCCGAACGGGACACCGGCATCAAGGCGCTCGCCGCGGTCCCGGCGGACCAGGTCGTGCCGTGGCTGGTCAACCCGCTGCCGCCGGCGATCCTCGCCTGCGCCGGGATGATGGAACTGTTCGCCCACGGGCAGGACGTCGCGGACGCGCTGGGGGTGCGTCCGGAGCGGACGGACCGGCTCGCGTACCTCGTCGGATTCGCCGTCCGGGTGCGGGACTTCGGCTACGAGGCGCGGGGCCTGACCCCGCCGGAGCAGGAATTCCGGTTCGAGATCACCTCGCCGTCCGGTCAATTATGGACGTTCGGACCCGACGACTCGCGGCAGCGGATCACCGGGAGCGCGGAGGACTTCTGTCTCCTGGTCACGCGGCGCCGTCACCGCGACGACCTCGACATCCGTGCCGAAGGCGCGCTGGCGGACCACTGGCTGGACATCGCGCAGGCGTACCGCGGCCCCGCGGGCGAGGGACGCGCGCCGGGACAGTTCGATCGCTGAAACCGCGCCACTTCGTTCGCGTTTACGGCATCCTGGAAGTCGCGATCAACTCCGCTCGGTGCGATCGTCGTTGGCACACGGGGTCTAGGAGGCGATCGTGGCAAGGGTGTGGCTGATCAGGCATGGGGAAAGCGAGTCCAACGCGGGTCTTCCCGGCGGGGAGCCGGGGGCTTCGGCGCTGACCGAACTCGGCAGGCGGCAAGCCCTCGAAATCGCGGACTCGCTGGCCGAACCGCCTCGTTTGATCGTGACGTCGCCGTTCTTACGGGCGCGGCAGACCGCCGAGCCGACGATCGAGCGATTCCCCGGCGCGGAACTCGAGGAGTGGCCTGTCCAGGAGTTCGCCTTTCTCGGCGAACTCCATGGACAGGTCACCACGACCGCCACCCGTAAGCCGTATACCGAGGCCTACTGGGATCGCGCCGATCCACACCACGCGGTGAACGGCGCGGAATCCTTCGCGGCCCTCTACGCCCGGACCCAGGACTTCCTGGCGCGGTTGGGAGAACGGGAAGCCGGGCCGATCGCCGTCTTCACGCACGGGCTCTTCATCCGAGCGGTCATGTGGTCACTGCTGACCGGGATCACCACCCCGGACAGCGAGGCCATGCGCGGATTCCGTACGTTCGCCGACACCTACCAGGTGCCGAACGGCAACATCACCGAATTGCGGTACACGGCCGGAAAGCGGACTCCGCGAGTGGTGGTGCCGCTCGCCTCGCGGTTCGCCGGCCGCTAGGGCTTCAGCAGCAACTGGAGCTCGTTCACCCCGGTCATGTTCGGGCTGGGGATGAACGACGGCGGAACGGCCGGATCGGTACGCAGAGCCGGGAACCGGTCCAGAAGGATGTTGAGCGCCGTCTTGCCTTCCAGCCTGGCGAGCGGGGCGCCGATGCAGAAATGGATCCCGCGGCCGAAGGCCAGATGGGGGTTGTGCGCCCTCGCCGGATCGAAGGTGCCCGGATTTGTGAACGTGCGCGGATCCCGGTTCGCCGCCGCGACCCAGATGGCGAGCATGCTGTCCGCCGGGACCGTCCGACCGCCCAGTTCGACGTCGGTCGTCGTGGCGCGGGCGACGAGGGCGAACGGGCTGAGGAAGCGCAGCGATTCCTCGATGGTGGCGGGCAGCAGCGCCCGGTCTTCGCGGACGCGCCGGTACTCGTCCGGATGGGAATCCAGGCACAGCACCGTGTTCCCGAGCAGCATCGTGGTGGTGATATGCCCGGCGAGCAGCAGCACGTTCGCGAAGTTGACGACCTCGTTCTGCGTGAGTTTCGCGCCGTCGACCTCGGCTTCGACGAGTTTCGTCAGCAGGTCCTCGCGCGGGTTCCGCCGTCGGTCCTCGACGTGCTCGGCAAGGTAGTTCACCAAGTTCTTCAGCTGCTCCGCCGTTTCCTCGGAGGCCTTCTTGTCCTCCTCGGTCTGCTTGATCAGCGACCGCTGCTGACTGTTCCGCAGCAGCGTGTCGACCCATTCCTTGAACAGGTCGCGATCACTCGCCGGGACGCCGAGCAGTTCGGCGATGACGATCACCGGCAGCGGATAAGCCAGGTGCGTCACCAGTTCCATCGAGTCCGCGCCGTCGACCGCGTCGAGGAGTTCGTTCGTCAACGTGGCGATCCGCGGTTCGAGATCCGCGACGACCTTCGGTGTGAAGGCGTGGCTCACCAGCGTGCGCAGCTTCTTGTGGTCCGGCGGGTCCATCTGGAGCAGGTTGCCCTCGACGAACAGGTCCTTGTCCGGTGCGATCTCCTCGGGGATCAGCCGGGCGGTGTCGGAAGAGAACACCTTGGGATCACTCAGGGTCTTCAACGCCTCGGCGTGGCCGTAGACGTTCCACATGCCCGTCTCGGGTTCGAAACGGACCGGGTCGGCCGGGAATTCGCCTCGAAGCCAGAACTGGCCTTCGTGGATGCCCCAGGTTTCGGCGATCGTGGTCATGGCTTGCCCCCTTCTTCTCGTGGTGGAGGAGCTCGGATCAAGCGGGCTCCCCGGGACCGTCCTTCCGGTAGATCCAGGCGCGATAGGACGAGATCAACTCACGGAACGCCTGGATCACTTCGGCCGCGGTGGCGGCCACATCCGCCGTGGACGGTGGCTCCGACGGCTCGAACGCCGTCCGGATGATGTGCGCGAGAGTGTCGGCCTTCTCTTCGGAGGTGAGGCCGGCGCCGTCGGTGGTGAAGCTGTCCATCAGATAGAACCCCAGCGCCGAGGCGCGGAGGGAAAACAGCAGGTTCGGGATGTCGTCGCGCAACAGGCCCCGGTCGGTCATCGTCTTCAGGTACCGATCGGTCACGACCGCGTCCTGATCCTGCAAGGGATGTTTCTTCAGCCTGCCCAGCAGTTCGGTGTTGCCGGTGATGAGCGCGCCGAGCAACGGGTTTCGCTGGGTGTACAGGAAAACGGCCCGCTGGAACCGATGCGGGACGACTTCCGCCGGATCCTCGTCCAGCCGATCGAGAAGGTTCTCGGCGGCTCGGAGGGATTCACGCAGGAGCAACGCGTGGAAGAGGGTTTCCTTGGTGGGCCAATGCAGGTAGATCGTGCCCTTCCCGATGCCAGCCTGGCTCGCGATGTCCTCGATGGTCACCTTGCGATAGCCCAGCCGCGACAGCAGGACGCCGGCCGCGTCGAGGATGCGATCGGCGCGGCCGGAGGTGCGGTCCGGACGTTCTGCCACGTGCGCTCCCCATCTCTGACTCCGTGACCAAATTTGCGTATCTGGTCATCCGGTCAAGTTCGACGGTAGCGCCTGACGTACCGATCCGGCAAGGAAATCGACGAGTTCTTGAAGCAGACGGTGGGAGAGCATGAAGTTCCAGATGACCGGCGTGGCGTCGATGACGGTCGGAGTGGCGGAGTCGTTGTTCGGTGCCGTGCTCGGCCAGACGTGCCCGGTGCTTTCGACCCGGTAATGCCGGAGCGAGCAACCGAGCCGGCGCTGGACGGTGACGTCGGTCTTCGGCGAGTACTGGATCGAGCGGGGAAACAGCCGTTCCGGTCGGCCCACGCGGCGAGCCAATCCGGCAACGTCGGCAGGCCCTTCGTGGGATTCCCGGTGTAAGGGATCGTCGCGTCGGCCGTTCCATGGAAGTCGAGGATCGGCGCGGGATGCGACGGGTGACATTCGCCGCCTTGCGGGTAGAACGCTCCGGCGACCGGGGCGAACGCCGCGATCCGGCCCGGCATCCGGCAAGCGAGGACGCCGACGAACCCACCGCCGTTCGACTTGCCGGTCGCGTAGATCCGGCGGGAGTCGACGCACAGTTCGCGCTGAGCGTGTTCAGCAGATCGCTGGTGAAGAGCACGTCGTCAGCGGCCGCGGAATACGGCGCGCCGGTCCATGCCGACTCGCCGTCAGTACCCGGAAGTCCTTGCGGATAGACGGAAATAGCGTCATAAGCGGAAAACCCGGACAGCTCCTCATATTTCGACGTCCGTTTGTGGCCATGGAACGACAACACCAGCGGTTACGGTCGTGAAGGCCGGTATCGCGCCGGAACGTGCACCGTGTACTCGCGGACCAGCCCGCCGGAAGTCACTGTCCGCAGTGTCGTCACCCCGGCGGAGACCGGGGACGGACGGTGACAGCCGGTGGTCCGCACCGGATGATCGATCGGCGACGGCGCGGCCGACGCCACCGGCGCGGCGAGCAGGCTCAGGCCGGCAGCGGCGGCGGCCGTCAGCGCGAGACGGCGCAAGGGCTTCTTGGGACCAGGCGCGATCCTCCTTGATCGGGCGACAGGGCGGTGATCAGGGTCACTCCTGACGCGGGCCTGGTCGGCATTGTGTTCATTGAGTTTTCGGACCGCTTTTCACGTCACCCGCCGGGCGACCCGGCTTGATCGCCTAGTCGGGCCTGAGGTTAGGGCTGGGGCGGTCAGCCGCAGACGTGTTTCGCCGCCAGCACCCGGGTCACCGCTTCGTCGACCCGGGCGGCCGGGAGGTCGCCGGACGCAAGCGCTCGCTCCAGCGTGGCCAGCACCGTGCCGACGTTGCCTCCGGAAGACCACAACGCCTGATCCGCCCCTGCCTGCAAGGCCTTGAGCACGGCCGTCTGCAACGGGTACTGCGAGGTGATCGCCTTCATCGCTCCGAGATCGTCCGTGATCACCGGGCCGTCGAACGCGTAGTCCTTCCGCAGCAGCCGGTACGCCGGTGCCGACAGGGTCGACGGGGTGCCGCCGGTCAGATCGGGCACGTCCAGATGTCCGACCATGACGCCGATCTCGCCGTACTCGCCGATGTCGCGGTACGGCACCAGGTCGACCTTGCGCAGCGAGGCCAGCGGCGGTGTCCGCACCAGTCCCTTGTGGGAGTCCCCGGTGGCGTGCCCGTGCCCGGGGAAGTGCTTCAGCACCGGCTGCACCCCGGCGTCCCGCAGGCCTTGGGCGAACGCCAGGACGTACTTGCGCGCGACCTCCGGATCCGAGCCGAACGACCGGTCGCCGACGATGTCGCGGTCCGGCTGGTCGGTGATGTCCGCGTCGGGCGCGTAGTCCACGGTGACGCCACGAGCTCGCATCTGCCGCCCTCGCTCGGCGGCCTTCGTCCGGACCTGCGCCGGCGTCAAGGTCGAGGCCATCCTCCGGGCGCTCGGCATGTCGCCGTCGAGGGCGTCGATCCGCTGGACACGGCCGCCTTCCTCGTCGATCGCCACCGACACCGGGACCTTCGCGGCGCGCTGAACCTCGTCCAGCGCGTGATTCCGCAGCAGTGCCGTCTCGTTGCCGCCGAGGAAGATCCCGCCGACCTGCTGATCGCGCACCAGCTTCACCGCCGCCTGCGGGTCACCGGCGTTCACGCCGACCACCACCAGCTGGGCCAGTCGCTGCCGGGGGCTCATCCCGGCGACGACGGCTTCGCAGCGCGGAGCAGGCGCCTGCTCCGCCCTCGGTGACGGCGAGGGCGCGGGCTTGCCGGAGCTGGGCGGGCTCGATGCGACGCTGCTGCTTGGCGCAGGCACCGTCCCCGCCGGCTGCGCCGATCCCACCCGGTCGTCCGCCGTGCCGCACTGCACGCTGGTGAAGAGAACGGTGGCCGCTCCCAGGATGACGGCCGCCCACCGCTTCGTCGTCTTCGGTCGCCCGGAGTTCATCGGCTCGTTTCGTTCGTCGTCCATACCGGTATCGACGGTAACCCCAGTTGCCCTTCCATACGCGCTCGCATGACCTTTAGGGCCAGACCGACTCGGTCCCACCTCCTTCCTCTTTCGTGTTCTCCCTCGTCAGCCCGGGTTCGGACTTGACAACTCGATCTGCTCCGCCGTAGATTACCACATGGTTATGGAACCGCAAGGTTATCCATGGACATCGTGTCGACAGGTGCCGATCGTGAGAACTGGAACTCGTGAGAACGGCTCGAACTTATGAAACGGAAGGCGGGCGACCGTGACACAGGATCTGCTCGATGTCACCTTCGCGGCACTCGCCGACCCGACCCGCCGCGCGATCCTCGCTCGGCTCGCTCGCGGTGAGGCCACTGTGACGGAGTTGGCCGAGCCGTTCGCGATGAGCCAGCCCGCCATCTCCAAGCATCTGAAAGTGCTGGAGCGGGCGGGGCTGGTGGCAAGGGGGCGTGATGCTCAGCGCCGCCCTTGCCGGCTGGTGGCCCAACCGCTGAAGAACGCGAACGAATGGCTCGGCGGCTACCGCCGCCACTGGGACGAGACCTTCTCGCAGCTGGACCTCGTCCTGGACGAAGAAATGAAGCATCCGGAGCGCCGGGACGAGACCGATTGACCACCGCACGAGCGGAAAGGAACAGCACGATGGGACACGCTCTCAGCGTGACGAAATCCGGCGATCTCGAGATCGTCATGACGAGGTCCTTCGACGCGCCGAGGGCGTTGGTGTTCGACGCGTGGACCAAACCGGAGCTGGTGCGCCGCTGGTTCGGCCCGCGCGACTGGAAAGTCGTCGAATGCGAGATCGACCTGCGAGTCGGCGGAAGATGGCGCTATCGGCTGCGCCAACACGGCGGGACGGAGATGCTGTTGCAGGGCGTCTACCAGGAGGTCGACCGGCCGGAAAGGCTCGTCTCCCTCGAGACGAACGAGGACTGCGAGGCTTCGGAGGGTCAGGCCTTGGCGACGCTGACCTTGGTCGAACACGGCGGTGTCACCACGCTGACGCAGGTGGTGCGGTACGCCTCGAAGCGGATCCGGGACGCAGTGCTCGAATCCGGGATGGAGCGGGGTGTCGGTGAGGGCTTCGACAAGCTGGCCGAAGCCGTGGCCTCCGGAGAAGGCGGGAACACGATGAACGCCATCGCGGACCGTTACCGCGTCCGGGCCGACGCCTTCGAGAGCAAGGTCGCCGCTGTCGGAGGCGGGCAGTGGGAGAACAGGTCTCCCTGTGAAGAGTGGACTGCCAGGGATGTCGTCGGGCACATCGTCGACATGCACGGCGCGATGCTGCGTCCCTTCGGACGTGACCTCGGGTCGGCGCCCTCGCTCTCGGATGATCCGCTCGGCGCGTTCCGGACGGCTCGTGCCGATGTCGAAGCCATCCTCGTCGATCCCGTGCTCGCGGCCACGGAGCACGAGACACCGGCGGGGAAGATGACCGCCGAACAGCACATCGACCAGGTCGTCAGTGCCGACATGGTGGTCCACGGCTGGGATCTGGCCCGTGCCACCGGTCAGGACGACACGATCGATCCGGAGGAGGTCGCCAGGATTTGGCCCGGTGCGAAAGGGATCCCCGAACAGATGAGGATCCCCGGCGCTTTCGGGCCCGGCATCGTCGTCTTCGGCCCTGAAGTGAAGGTGCCCGAAGACGCACCCTTGCAGGACAGGCTGCTCGGACTGCTGGGCCGCGACCCGAACGCCTGATCCGGGTCAGACATGGATTCCACGGTGCCGCCGGTCGGGCCGGGAAGGAACCGGTACCTCGGCGGTACCGGTCCCCTTGGCCGCGGCCAGGACACGTTCCAGAACCGATAGAGAGGTGGTGAGCAAGGAGATCTGGTTCTGGATCCGAGTCTTGGCGATCTCCAGTTCGCCGGCCATTTCCGGCGAAGGCACCAAATGCGTGTGGTCCCCGGAAACACAGGGAAGGAGTTCCGCGATCTTGCCGCTGCACAGCCCGGCCGAATAGAAGAGCTGGATCTGCAGCACCCTGGCGACGTCGTCTTCGGTGTAGGTCCGGTAGCCGTTGTCGCAGCGATCGGGCCGCAGCAGGCCTTCCGTTTCGTAGTACCGCAACGAGCGGACGCTCACCCCGGTCCGCTTCGCCAATTCGCCGATCCGCATCGGTCCACAGTAGCCGCGGAAACCGAGGTTGACCGTGACGCCGGTGTCAGGGTTTAGCTTCGCGTCCATGAGGTTGTTCGAAGCGTTCCGCGGCACCGCGATCCAGTTGCCGAACCGCATCGCGATGGCCCCGATGACCCGGGGGCGTGCCGACGATGTCACAGGCGTGCCGCATCCGCGGACGGCCGAGTACCACGCGCAACGCGCGAGCGCCGGGTTGATCGTGAGCGAAGGCATCTGGGTCGACCAGACCGGCAAGAGTGGTCCGGGTATCCCAGGACTCGCGACGACAAGGCAGGCCGAGGCCTGGCGTGCGGTGACGGATGCCGTGCACGAGGAAGGCGGCCAGATTTTCGCGCAGCTTTGGCACGCGGGCCGCGTCAGTCATCCCGGCGTGATGGGCCGGACGCCGGTGGCGCCGTCGGCGGTCCGGCAGGCCGGGCGGATCTTCTCGGCCGACGGCTGGACGGACACGGTCGAACCGCGCGCGCTCGGCGAGGAGGAGATAGGCGAAGTCGTCCAGGACTTCGCCGCCGCGGCACGCCGTGCCATCGAGGCGGGATTCGACGGCGTGGAACTCCACGGTGCCAACGGTTACCTGATCCAGGAGTTCCTCGCCCGCAACACCAATCTCAGGGAGGACCGCTACGGCGGTTCGGTCGCCGCCCGGCTTCGTTTCCCTCTCGAGGTGGTGGCGGCCGTGACCGAGCGGATCGGTGCGGCCAGGGTCGCTCTGCGGATTTCGCCGGGCAACCCGGAGAACGACATCGTGGAAGACAATTGGAAGGAGGTGTACTCACGACTGCTCGAGGAACTACGCCGGTACGAGCTCGCATATCTGCACGTCATCGACACTCCTGACGCTGTGGCGTTGTCCCACCTGCGGCCGCTGTGGCGGGGGACGTTCGTCGCGAACCTGCGTTCCGAGGAACCGACCTCCCGGGACGAGGGTGAGTCCTTGCTCGCATCCGGTCTCGCCGACGTGGTCGCCTTTGGACGGCTGTTCATCGCGAACCCGGACCTACCCGCCCGGTTCGCTCTCGGTGCCCCGCTCGCTCGGGCCCACGACGTCTACTACGGCGCCAGGCTCGACGGCTACACCGACTTCCCGGCATACGAACCGGACTCGGCGAAATTCGCCTGTTCGGCGCGCAGCTGACCTTCGCCGACCGTTCTACAGTGCGGGAATGGTCAAGACGGCAGTGGAAATCGCGGCGGCTGTGCGCGCCAAGGCGCTCGATCCGGTCGAAGTGACACGAGAGGCGTTGGCCCGGATCGCGGCGGTCGACGGAGTGATCGGCGCGTTCCGCCGGGTCAGGGCCGGGGAGGCGCTCGCCGAGGCGGCCGCCATCGCCGAGCGAGCGGACCTGGCCGACCTGCCCTTGGCCGGGGTACCGGTCGCGGTCAAGGACGTCGCTTCGGTCGAGGGCGAATACGCCTCGTGGGGATCGCGTGCGGGTTCGTCGGCTCTGTCCACAGAGGACGGTGAGATAGCGCGGCGGCTACGGGCGGCCGGTGCGGTGATCGTCGGCCTGACGCGGGTGCCGGAGCTGTGCGTCTGGCCGTCGAGCGACGATCCGGACGGAGTCGCCCGCAATCCGCGCAATCCGGCCTACGCCGCGGGCGGTTCGTCCGGCGGGAGTGCCGCGGCCGTCGCGGCCGGGCTGGTGCCCATCGCGCACGGCACCGACGGTTTGGGCTCGATCCGGCTGCCGTCCGCTATGTGCGGGCTCGTCGGTCTCAAACCGGGTAAGGGTGTGGTCCGCGTACCGGGGGAGACCGGCTGGTTCGGCCTGTCCACACATGGCCCGATGACGACCACCGTGGCGGACGCGGCCGTGCTGATGTCGGTCCTCGCCGAAGAACCCGGCCTGGCGGACCTCACCGACCCGAAGCGGTCTCGCATCGCTCTGTCGACTCAGGTCCCGGTGACGAGGGCGCCTTTACCGCGCGCGTTCGGTCGAGCCGTCACGCGGGCCGGAGAGCTGTTCCGCGAGGCCGGGCACACCGTCGCGCCCGGAGCGCCCCGGTACAGCGCCGGAGCCGTCGGTGGCCTCTTCGCGCGCTGGGTCGCGGGCCCGGCCGAGCAGGCCGCGGACTTCGATCTCAGCGCGCTCCAGCCCCGGACGCGCACGCACGTCCGGCTTGGGCGGCTACTGGCCAAGCGTGTCCAGGACAGCACCCGCGAGCGCTGGCTGGAACGAACCGAAGAGTTCTTCGCCGACCACGACGTCCTGGTGACGCCCATGCTCGCGACCCTCCCGCTCAAGGCGCGCAGGTGGCACGAAGGCCGGTGGATCGCCAACGTCCTGCCGTCCGTACGCGTCGCGGGTTTCGCGGGCTTTTGGAATCTCGCCGGCTACCCGGCGATGTCGGTTCCGGTCGGCGTGCACCCTTCGGGCATCCCGGCCTGTGTTCAGCTCGTCGCCGCTCCCGGTGGGGAAGCGCTCCTCCTCGGCCTCGCCGCCCAGCTCGAAGCGGCCAACCCCTGGCCCCGCACCACCGCCTCCTGACAGCGTCCGAAAAGAGAGCAAGGGACCTTTGCTGTCGCTCTCCCAAAGAGAGTGACAGCAAAGGTCCCTTGCTACTTCGCGCAGGTCAGGAGCCGGTTTTGGCCGGTGACGGCTTCTGACCGTTCGTCTTCGGGCCGCTCTGGTCGTTCTGTCCGTTCTTCGGCGCAGCGGCGGCAGGCGCCGAAGAAGCGGGCTTGGCGGGAGCGGGTTTGGCGGGAGCCGGGGCCTTCGACGCGGGCGGCTCGGCGGGCTTGCCGGCCGGCTTCGTCTCCTCGGCCTTGCTGTCGCCGCCGACGAGCTTCGAAGCGTGCGGGATCACCGACTCCTCGGGCAGCGCCGCGAGTATCGCCTCGCTGCCCTTCAAGACCTCGTCGGCCTGCATCAGGCTCTTGCGGGCCTGCTCGCGGATCTCCGCCAGCCGCTCGACCTTCCGCTGGGCGGCGGTCGTGCGCTGGGCGGCGGAGGTCGTGGCCTCGTCGAGACGGCGCTTGGCCTCGGCCGTGGCCTCGTCGACGCGGCGCTTCGCCTCCGCGGTGGCCTCCGCGATCCGGCGTTCGGCCTGGTTCTTGCTGGCCGTCTGCTGGTCGGCGATGTGCTTCTCGTGCGCGGCGCGCTGAGCCGCGATCGTCTGGTCGAATTCGCGCTCGATCTTCCGGCGTTTGCGCTCGGCCTCGTTGTCCAGCAGTTCCCGGCGCTGGGCGGCCTCGACGGTCAGCCGCTGGACCTCGGCCCGCGTTTCGGCGAGCGCGGATTCGTGTTCGGAGTGCAGCGCGTCCGCCTGCTTGTCCAGCTCGGCGACGAGTCGCGTGTAGCGCTCACGGAGCTTTTTCGACGCCTCGCTCGAGGACGCCCAGTGCTTCTCGGCCGCGACCTCGGCACGCTTCGTGATCTCGGCCGCGCGCGCCTGAGCGAGCGTGACAGTGCGCTGCATTCGCTCGTCGAGGTCTTCGAGCCGCTCCGGTGGCTTCTTCAGCTCCTCGATCCTGGCGTTCAGCTTCGCCACCTCGTGGCGGACGGTTTCGAGTTCGCGGGTGGCCGAGGTCGCCTGCGCGATCGCGGCGTCGCGGTCGGTGATCACGCGATGCAGCTGGGCTTCGAGATGATCCAGGTACTGGCGCACTTCGTTCCGGTCGAAGCCGTGCCAGGCCTGGGTGTACTCGCGCCGCAGGGGCAACAGGCCGTTGTCTCGCTCGGGAACCATGGTCACGACGGTACCTGCGTACCCGGCGTCGCCGTTGCCAGGCTTCATGATTCACCGACGTGTGTCGGCTCTCAGCTGCGATCCCTCACCTGAACGGCCGCCACCCGTGTGCGCAGTGTCACCAATGGAAGCCGCGGCTGAGCCGGGCGAGGGCCATCGCCGCACGGGACAGATGCTGTTCGCCCTTCCCGATTTTGAGACCACCCTCACCGCCCGCGGCCGCGGAGTCCGGGAACACGCGGAAACCTTGGTAGGCCACGGCATCCGTGAGTCCCGGCGTGAGCGTGTACGCGAGCCCGATCGCCTGTCCGGCAGGCGTGCCGATGTGCTTCGGGCGTTCCTTCAGCGCCTTCATCACCATGGCCGCGGCCTGATCCGGGGATTTGGTCGGAAACGCGTCATAGATCTTCGTCGGCCGGATCATCGGCGTGCGCACGAGTGGCATGTGGATGGTCGTGAAGGTGATTCCGTCACCGTGCGTCTCGGTCGCGGCGATCCGCGAGAAATAGTCCAAAGCGGCCTTCGAAGCCGCATATGCCGAAAAGCGCGGTGCGATTCCCTGCACGCCGATCGACGAGACGTTGACGATATGCCCGAATTTCCGCTCGGACATATGCGGCAGTACCGCGAGGATCAGCCGCACCGCGCCGAAGTAGTTGATCGCCATCGCGCGTTCGTAGTCGTGGAACCGGTCGTACGACAGTTTGATCGAACGCCGGATCGAGCGGCCGGCGTTGTTCACGAGCATGTCGATCCGGCCGTGCTCGGCGAGCATCGCGTCGACGGCCTTGTGCACCGATTCCTCGTCGGTCAGGTCGGCCGGGTACACCGACGCCGTGCCGCCCGCGGCGATGATCTCGTCCCGCACTTCTTCGAGTTCGTGCCGGCGCCGCGCGACGAGCAGCGGCACCCCACCCGCGGCCGCCACCTTGATCGCGGTCGCCCGGCCGATGCCGGAAGACGCGCCGGTGATGATCACGCGGCGGCCGTCCAGTTCACCCCGCGGGCCGTGCTTGCGGGCACGGAACGGGTCGAGGTGCTCACGCCAGTAGCGCCACAGCGTGGGCGCGTAGTCCTCGATGCGGGGCACCTCGACGCCCGAGCCGATGAGTGCCTTGCGCGTCGACACCGACGAGAACACCGACGGGAACGCCATGGTCTCCAGCAACACCGGCGGGATGCCGAGCCGTTCCAGCACGGCGTCGCGCGCGATCGTGAAGCCGGGGATGTGCTCGCTCAGTTTCACCAGGTTGACGATGCCCTTGGACAAGCGGTCGTTGAGCCGCACGGAGATCGTCGGCGCGCCCGCCGCCTTCGCGAAGGCGTTGTAGACCGAGACGACCGGCTGGGGTTCCGGGTTGACCAGGTGGAACGCGCGCCCGTCGAGCCCCTTCGTGGTGACCAGAGCGTTCAGCGATTCGGCGACGTAGTCGACCGGGACGACGTTGGTGTCGCCGAGGTCGGGGCCGACGATCGGCACGTCGGGCAGCCCGGCGAGCCTGCTGATCGCGGGGAACAGGTAGTACGGGCCGTCGATCTTGTCCATCTCGCCGGTCTCGGAGTCCCCGACGACGATCGCGGGCCGGTACACCCGCCACGGCACGTCCTGCTGTTCGCGCACGAGGCGCTCCGCCTCGAACTTCGTGCGGTGGTACGGCGTGACGAGCCGCTGGCCGACGTCGAACATCTCCTCGGTGAACATGCCCTCGTGGTCACCGGCGACGGCGACCGAGGACACGTGGTGCAGACAGCCAGCGTTCAGTTGGGCGGCGAGCGCGATCATCTGCGCGGTGCCTTCGACGTTGGCCTTGATGCTGGCTTCGTCGTCGGCGGTGAGGTCGTAAAGGGCGGCGAGGTGCACGACGTGATCGACGTCGCGAAGCAGCTCTCGATCCTCTTCGCCGACGCCGAGCAGTGGCTCGCCGAGGTCACCGGTAACCAGGGTGACGCGTTCAGGATGCGGCCAGGCGTTCACGAGTTTCGCGAGTTTGTCCCGTGAGGACGCGCGGACGACGAGCGCGACCTTCTCGACGTTCTCCCTGGTGAGCAGCAGCCGGGTGAAGTGGCGTCCGATCAGTCCGGTCGCCCCGGTCACCAGAAAAGTCGCCATGTGCTTCACCTTTCACCGTGCTCGCCCGCGTCCACCGGCATTCTGCTGCATGACGACGGCAAGGACCAGCACGGCACCTGATGAAGTTACTCGCGGGTAACTAGGCCGGGTCGGCGATGACGACCCGGTTCTCGGCGTAGCCGGTTTCCCCGCCGACCCAGCGGCCGCCGCAGGTCACGAGGACTATCCGATGTGGACCGGACTGGCCGAACAGCTCGTTCGCCCGCTGCGGCAGTTCGTTCTTCTTCAACGTGATCAGCTGGGAGACCTTGTACCGCCTGGATTTCCCGGTTTTGTCGACCACGGTGACGGCGCCGCCGATCCGCTCGGTCCACAGCTCCGCGAACGGACCCGTCGAGCCCTTCCAGTTCACGTGGCCGGCGAACACGCTCGCGCCGGTGGCCGCGCTCAGTTCGGCACCCCACCAGGTCACCTCGCCGAGATTCTCCGGTACCGGAAGCTCCGCGCCCGGTCCGAGTTCCTTCCGCACGAGTTTCGCCGCGCCGCCCGCGGGCAGCTGGATCGTCCCCGGCCCCTGGAGTTTCGGAGCCTCGGGTTGTTTCGAGGACGACGACGGCGGCGGAGCGGCCGTCGGCGTCGTGGGAACGATTTCCGGTGGAGGCGGCACCTCCTGCTGCGCGGGCGCGGCCGGGGCACCGCCCGAGACGGCGGCGGAGACGGGCTGAGCCGTCCCCGCCACCACGGTCGTCGGCGGCCAGATGATCAAGGCCGCGACGAGGTCCGCGCACAGGACCGTGACGGCTCCCAGTGCGAACCCACGTCGTACTGACATTCCCGAATCCTTAGCGTCGCGAAGACCGCCGCGCGGCCACGCCCACCATCAGCGAACCGAGCAGCGCGAGCGCGCCGACGCCGAGGATCCCGGCGGTCGACGCCGAGTTCTCGACGGTGCCCTGCATCATCGCCACCGGCCGGTCACCGGCGGGGATGGTGCGCGGTACCTCGTTGGGCGTGTTGGCGACCTTGAGCGCCAGCGTCTCACCCGGCTTGAGCTCGCCGCAGGCGGACGGCGGATCCTTCGGGTCGAACGCGTTCGTGTAACCCGGCGGCGCGCTGACCTCGACCACGCAGATCTCCTGCGGGGTCCGCAGGTTCTCCACGGTGACCGTGCCGTTCTCGCCCTCGGTGGTGACGACGGCGGGTTTGCCGTCGGCGCCGTTCAGCGGCTTGCCGTCGTGGCCGACGGCGGCGGTGGCCTTGTCCTTGGCGGTGATCCGCAGCGCGGCGCCGGCGATGCCCTTGCCGGTCTTCGCGTCGACCTTGGTCACCTGGACCTTGCCCGGCTTCGAGACGACCGCGACACCCTGGGCCTTCAGTTCCTTCTCACCACCGGTCGACACGACATTCTGCACGCCGGTCTTGACGGGGAACTGCACGTACGGCCGGTCCGCGGGGGCGGACAGCGAGCTGGACAGCTTCGGCTGGTCGCCGGTCGGCGTCACCTTGACCGTGATGGTGCCGTCCTCGCCGGTCTTCACCGTGGTGGCCTTCGCGGCCTTGGCGTTCGAGGTCGACGCGGGCTTCGTGCTCTCGCCGCTTTCGACGGTCGCGTTCGACGGCGTGAGCAGCACCGGCACGCCGGAGACGCCCTTGCCCTTGGCGTTCTTGACGCTGATCGTCCACTCGTCCGCGGTGCCGATGTGCTGGTCTTCCTTCGGCGGGGCGATCGCGGTGGTCCACGGGCCGCGGTTGGTCTCGGCGTCCTTGGTCAGCTTCTCGACGGCTGTGGCGGCTTCGGGGAACTGCGCCTTCAGCTTGGCGAAATGACTTGGCGCGTCGTAGCCGATCTCGTCCGCTGGCCGGTCCGGCTTGAGGTCGTCGGTGGTACGAGGTTTCGAGGTCCACGAGTGCAGCAGGTGCGCGAGCGCGGCGGCCTCGGCGTTGTCCTTGGTGCCGCCGTAACGGAGCAGCAGGTAGGAGATGTTGGCGGCGGTGTCCTCGGGGAGCTTCGCGCCCCACTTGTCGAGAAGTTCGTCACCGGGCTTGTACTTCTCTTCCGTGCCCGGCGCCTTCATCTGGAAGCTGACGCAGAACACGTGCTTGCCGTTGACGACGTAGGAACCGAGCCAGTCCTTCTTCGGTTCGACGTCCTTGTAGGGCTGGCCGGGCGTGACCCCGAAGCCGACGCCTTCGTTATCGGCGGCTGAAGCCGGTGTCGCCGCGACGGTGGCGGATAAGGCGCCGAGCAGGCACGTAGCGATCAGGCTGGTCAAGGCGCGCGAACGCACGCTCGGGCGTGTGGTCCACCCCATGGTGTGTTGACTCCTTTGGCCGTGCTCTGCCTTCGACGCCTTTACGTCGACGCAGGTCACACGATCGATAGGTTCCCCGACACGCCTTCGGTGTTTATCCGAACACGCACCGTGGAGAGTGGCGTGTGATCAGCGGTTTTGGCAATAGGGCATCAGGTGGGGTATCGGTGAACGGTCGGTGATCTCCGCCGCATACGGTGTGGGGGATGGGCCTCGCGCCGAATGTGAGTAAAGTCGTCTTTACTTCGACGGGAACCGGGCGGCCCACGCGGTCGTTGAACCCGATGCAGGTGCCAGTAGATCCAGGAGGATCAGGTGCGATCCAGTAGCAACCCGGCGTTCCGGAACCTGCCGCGTGGCGCGGCGGAGAACGGACCCAACGTAGGCTTCAACCAACCCCAGGGCGGCGTGCCCGGCTACGGCCCTCCGCAGACTTCCGCGGGTGCCGGCGACCGTCCGATGACCGTCGACGACGTCGTCATCAAGACGGCGCTGAGCCTCGGCACCGCGCTGGTGACCGGTGTGCTCACCGCGATCTGGGCGATCAGCCAGATCCCGATGTCGGCGTCCGGCAAGATCCTGGGCATCCCCGGTGCCGTGATCGGCGCGCTCGTCGGCTCGATGATCGTCGGCCTCGTGATTTCGCTGGTGATCATCTTCAAGAAGATGCCGAGTGGCCCGCTCACGCTGGCGTACTCGGCCGTCGAGGGTGTCTTCCTCGGTGCGATCAGCGGTCTGTTCGAGGCGCTGTACCCCGGTATCGCGCTGCAGGCGATCGTCGGCACCGCCGGTGTCTTCATCGCGATGCTGGTCGTCTACAAGACGGGTGCCGTCAAGGTCACCCCGAAGTTGACGAAGTGGATCATCGGCGCCGTGGTCGGCGTGGCGATCATGATGCTGGTCAACCTCGTCACCAGCCTCTTCTTCGGTTTCAACCCGCTGCGTGACGGCGGTCCGATCGCGATCATCTTCAGCCTCGTGGTGATCGGTGTCGCGGCGTTCAGCTTCCTGCTCGACTTCGACCAGGCCGACCGGATGATCCGCGAAGGCACGCCCTCGAAGTGGTCCTGGTACGTCGCCTTCGGCCTGATGACCACGCTGGTCTGGCTGTACCTCGAGATCCTGCGGTTGCTGTCGTACTTCCAAAACGACTGACCGGAGTCTCTCCGCGAAGGGCGCCCCGAGCGATCGGGGCGCCCTTTTCCGTGGTGGCGAATACCCTGCTGGCATGACCGAACACAGGCGTTCCAAATGGTTCTGGGTGGGCATCCTGGTGCCGGTCGCGATCGTCGTGCTCAGCGCGTCTTCGTGGATCATCGGTTATCTCTCCGACACGGACGACGTCCAGGCGGGCGACTGCTACGCGGTCACCACGTTCGGCGACGTCGATGAGGATCCGGCCAGGGCGGACTGTGGCTCGATCGAGGCCAACACGAAGGCGGGGGCGAAGACCGACGCCGGCGGAGCGTGCCCGGCGGGGGAGTACGACCAGCTCACCGTCGACAAGACGTTCGCCTCGTACAAGCTCTGCGTGATGCTCAACGCGAAGCAGGGCGACTGCCTTGAGAACTTCCTCGCCGACAGCGTGGCCTACCAGAAGGTTCCCTGCTCGGACCCCGCGCGGGACGCGGAGGTCCTGAAAGTGGTCGACGGTGTCGTGACCTGTGACGACACGGAAGCGACGCATCTCAAGAGTTACTCGACACCGCCTTCGACGGTCTGTGTGAAGAGCACCAAATAGCGGTCTCGACCAGCTGATTTCACCCGTCCGGGGGACCCGCTTCAGGTCGTTGATCGCGTTGAGTGTTGGATACCGAGGTTCTCATTCCTCTTCGCAACTGTGAGGTTTCTCGGTGACCACTTCCCAGCCGGCCCCTGGGGGCCAAATGCCGGTGGGACAGCCCGACGCTTTCGGTCAGCCGGAAGCGCCCAAAAAGTCCAAGCTCGGCTGGCTTCGCTTCGCCATCCCGGTGCTCGTCGTCGTGATCGGCGGCGGTTTCTTCCTGTTCAACCACTTCACCGGGACGAGCAACGCCCAGGCCGGTGACTGCCTCAGCGTGACCGAGTTCTCCCGGACGGCCGACGAGCCGAAGAAGGCCGATTGCGGCGCGCAGGAGGCGAACGTCAAGATCGCCGCTCGCGTGGGTGGCGACGAGGCCTGTCCGGAGGGCGACTACGACAGCATCTCGATGTCCGGCCGGATCTCGTACAAGCTGTGCCTGATCGTCAACGCCAAGCAGGGCGACTGCCTCAAGGGCTTCGTCTCGCAGACCGCGGGCTACCAGAAGGTGTCCTGCACCGATCCCGCGAAGGACGCGGAATTGGTGAAGGTCGCCGGGGTCGTGGATCAGGCGTCCTGTGAGGGCACCGAAGCCACGAAGGTGGCGACGTACTCGACGCCGCCGACCACGCTCTGCATCAAGACGGCGGAGTAACCACAAGCACGTGAAGGCCCCTTTCTTCGGTTCAGCCGAGGGCCCCGGCAAAGTCGCATAACCGTTGGTCGAGTGGGTGTTGTGGTGACAGAGGCGGGCTCGTCACAGTGGCCTGGCACCTTCTCGACTGTCCACACGGGACACTTCCGGGGAGTGCCCGAGTCGACCCTGTCATCCGCACCCCTTCGGATGTCCAGTTCGACTCACCAAGAGCGCCACCGGCCAGCGGCTATGCGACTTTGCCGGGACCCTCGGCTCAGCCGAGGGAAAGGGGCCTTCGCGCGTTCTGGGGGAGCAAGGGACCTTGGGTATCGCCGCCACCGTCCGGCCCCGCACGCGCCGTCATTCGTCGCACAGTGTGGGACGGGCTGCGACCGGACGGTCCCCGGTTCTAACGTTGCTCGTCCCCCACCCCGCCGATCGACCTGGAGCCCTGGTGGCGACGACAGAAACCCAAGCCGGCGAGAAGAAGCTCCTCGACTTCCCGACCTCCTGCGCCGCCCCGGTCCCGCGACCGGAGGGGCCGGTCAAGATCGTGCCGCTGGCGGTCGCGGGCGCCCTCGCGATCGGACTGACCTGGTACGTGTGGGCGGCGCACGGGGCGAAGTTCGGTGTCCTGCTCATCCTCGGCCTCCTGCTCGGGCTCGCGCTCTTCCACTCCCGTTTCGGTTTCACCTCGGCCTGGCGCCAGCTGATCGCGGTCGGGAACGGCCAGGGGCTGCGGGCGCACACGCTGTTGCTCGGTACGGCCGCGACGTTGATCGCGCTGATCGTGGGCACCGGCTCCGGTCTCTTCGGCAGCACGCCGAACCCGACCGCGGGCGGGCTGGGACTCGCGCTGTTCGCCGGCGCGACGATCTTCGCCATCGGTATGCAGTTGGGCGGTGCGTGTGCGTCGGGAACGTTGTTCGCGGTCGGATCCGGGCAGTCGACGATCGTGCTGACCCTCGGCGGGTTCATCACCGGCTCCGTCCTCTACACGTGGGCGTATCCGCTGCTGTCGGGCTGGCCCGAGTTCAAGGGCGTCCTGCTCGCCGACCACGTCGGCTGGTTCGGTTCGTGGGCGATCACCGTCGCCGTCCTCGCCGCGATCGTCCTGGGAACGCGGTTCGTGCAGAAGCGCCGCAACCCGCCGCCGGTCGACGTCGTCCCGACCGCGCGTGGTTTCGCCCGGATCTATCGCGGCTCTTGGCCGATACTTGTCGGCGCCGTCGTTCTCGGGGTGCTCGCGGGTGCCGTCTTCCTGGTGTCCGGCGGGATCTGGGGGGTGACGAGCGCGTTCAGCCTGTGGGGCGCCAAGATCCTGCAGGTGTTCGGCCTGCATCCGGAAACCTGGGAATTCTGGCGGCTCAAGGCGAACGCGGCTTCGCTGGCCGGTCCGATCTGGAAGGACAAGAACAGCCTCACCGACATCGGCATCATGATCGGCGCGGGAATCGCGGCCGCGGCCGCGGGCGCGTGGAAGATCCACAGCTCGATCCCGTGGCGGACCGCCGTCGCCGCGGTGCTCGGCGGGATCCTGATGGGTGTCGGCGCGCGGATGGCGGGTGGCTGCAACATCGGCGCCTACCTCGGCGGTATCTCGGTCGGCAGCCTGCACGGCTGGCTGTGGGGAGTGTTCGCGCTCGGTGGCACCTGGATCGGGCTCAAGCTGCGACCGCTGTTCGGACTCGGCAACCCGGTTCCGACGGACAGCGTCTGCTGATCACTCTTCTTGACAACCTGTAGGCGGCTCTGCCCTTTCGGCCCGTATGCGGGGAAAACGTTGCTGGCCGGGAAGTTCGGCGTACGACCGCGCAGGGGCAGCCGGCCAGGGTGATGAACCCGGCGACGCACGAAGCGGCTTCGGGGCTGACCGCGGACGCGTTCTCGACGAAGTTCCTGTGGTCGTTGATCCTGCTCGCGCTGTGCCTGATCCCGGCGGTGTTCCTGCCGAAGACCAAGTTCGCGCCGCCGGAGGGCGCGGCCGACGACGAGGTCCTGCGGCGCGGGTGATCATGACCCACCAGGCCCGGCCCGAAAAGGAGCAAGGGACCTTTGCTATCGCTTCTCTCGACGTCGAGACAAACGGTAGCAAAGGTCCCTTGCTCTCTTTCGCAGGTCAGAGGGTCAGGAGAGGCGCTCCAGGACCATCGCCATGCCCTGGCCTCCGCCGACGCACATGGTCTCGAGGCCGAACTGCTTGTCGTGGTGCCGCAGCGAGTTGATCAGCGTGGAGGTGATCCGCGCGCCGGTCATGCCGAACGGGTGGCCGACGGCGATCGCGCCGCCGTTGACGTTCAGCCGGTCGAGGTCGATCCCGAGGTCCTTGTAGGACGGGATGACCTGCGCGGCGAACGCCTCGTTGATCTCGACGAGGTCGATGTCGCCGATCGACATCCCGGCGCGCGCGAGCGCCCGCTTCGACGCCTCGACCGGGCCGTAGCCCATGATCTCCGGCGACAGCCCGGAAACACCGGTCGAGACGACGCGGGCGAGCGGCGTCAGACCCAGCTCGCGAGCCTTGGTGTCGGACATGATGATCACGGCGGCGGCGCCGTCGTTGAGCGCGCAGCAGTTGCCCGCCGTGATTCGCCCGTCGGGGCGGAAGACCGGCTTGAGACCGGAGACGCCTTCGAGGGTGACGCCGGCGCGCGGGCCGTCGTCCTTCGAGACCACGGTGCCGTCCGGCAGGGTCACCGGGGTGATGTCGTCGGCCCAGAAGCCGTCCGCGATGGCCTTCTCGGCGAGGTTCTGCGAGCGGACGCCGAACTCGTCCATCTCCTCACGCGACACGTTCTTCAGTCGCGCCAGGTTTTCGGCGGTCTGGCCCATCGCGATGTAGACGTCCGGCAGGGCGCCGTTCTCGCGCGGGTCGGTCCAGCTGTCGGCGCCTTCGGCCGCGACCTGCGCGGTGCGGGCCTCGGCGTCGGAGAACAGCGGGTTGTGCGTGTTCGGCCACGAGTCCGAGCTGCCGTTGGCGAAGCGGGACACGGTCTCGACACCGGCGGAGATGAACACGTCACCTTCGCCTGCCTTGATCGCGTGCAGCGCCATGCGGGTGGTCTGGAGGCTGGAGGAGCAGTACCGCGTGACCGTGCAGCCGGGCAGGTGGTCGTAGCCGAGTTCGACGGCGACCGCGCGGCCCATGTTGAAACCCTGCTCGCCACCGGGGAGACCACAGCCCAGCATGAGGTCTTCGATCTGCGTCGGGTCGAGTTCGGGGACCTTGTCGAGCGCGGCGCGGACCATCTGCGCGGTGAGGTCGTCGGGGCGGATGCTCACCAGCGATCCCTTGCCGGCGCGGCCGATCGGGGATCGGGCGGTGGAGACGATGACGGCTTCGGGCATGGAACGACACTCCCTTGTTTTCGATCCAGATGCGCTAAGCGGTTGCTCACCTCACATCCTCCACCGGAGGGAGGTGCGGGTCAAAGGCGAACGCGATCCACGCCACTCCTCTCGACTGCGCTTTTCACCCCGCCCGGTTGAGTGGGCACAGCACGACCGGCGGCGTTTAGGCTGTCGGAGTGGAATACGTCGAGCACATCGTGGACCTCGTGGGCAACACCCCTCTGGTCAAGCTGAACGCGCTGGCCGAGGGGCTGCAACCGCTCATCCTGGCCAAGGTCGAGTACGTCAACCCCGGCGGCAGCGTCAAGGACCGCATCGCGCTGCGGATGATCGAAGCCGCGGAGCTTTCGGGGGCGCTGAAGCCCGGCGGCACGATCGTCGAGCCGACGTCCGGCAACACCGGCGTCGGGCTGGCCATGGTGGCGCAGCGCAAGGGGTACAAATGCGTGTTCGTCTGCCCGGACAAGGTCAGCGAGGACAAGCGCAACGTGCTCAAGGCCTACGGTGCCCGCGTCGTGGTCTGCCCGACCGCGGTGGCGCCGGAGCACCCGGACTCCTACTACAACGTCTCCGATCGCCTCGTCCGCGAGATCGAGGGCGCCTGGAAGCCGAACCAGTACGCCAACCCGGAGAACCCCGCCAGCCACTACCACTCGACCGGCCCCGAACTCTGGCGCCAGACCGAAGGCAAGATCACGCACTTCGTCGCGGGCGTCGGCACGGGCGGCACGATCTCGGGCACCGGCAGGTACCTCAAGGAGGTCAGTGACGGCCGCGTCCAGGTCATCGGCGCGGACCCCGAAGGTTCGGTGTACTCCGGCGGGACCGGGCGCCCGTACCTCGTCGAGGGCGTCGGTGAGGACTTCTGGCCGGACACCTACGACCGGGAGATCGCCGACCGGATCATCGCGGTGTCGGACGCGAACTCCTTCGACATCACCCGCCGACTCGCGCTCGAAGAGGGACTCCTCGTCGGCGGCTCGTGCGGGATGGCCGTCGCCGCCGCGCTCAAGCTCGCGGAGGGCCTCGGCCCGGACGACGTCGTCGTCGTGCTCCTGCCCGACGGCGGCCGCGGTTACCTCACCAAGGTGTTCAACGACGACTGGATGTCCTCCTACGGTTTCCTGCCGCCGGACTCCAGCGGCGCCACCGTCGGCGACGTCCTGATGAAGAAGAGCGGCTCGCTGCCCAGCCTCGTGCACAGCCACCCGAACGAGACGGTCGCCGAAGCGGTGGCGATCCTTTCCGAGTTCGGCGTCAGCCAGATGCCCGTGGTCAGCGCGGAACCGCCGGTCATGGCGGCCGAAGTCGTCGGCGCGGTCAACGAACGCGACCTGCTCGAAGCGCTCTTCACCGGCAAGGCCCAGTTGGCCGACCGGCTCGAGCAACATATGTCGCCGCCGTTGCCTACCATCGGCGCCGGTGAACAGGTGGGCGCGGCGATGAACGCGCTCTCGGGCGCGGACGGCGCGTTGGTGCTGGTCGACGGCAAGCCGGCGGGGGTCGTCACCCGGCACGACCTGCTCGCGTTTCTCGCGGGGCGGTAAAGAGGCATTTCATCGGCTGGTCGGGCCGGGGCGTTACGAGCGGCCCACCCGGCTATCCGATAGCGTGTCGGGTGAGTTGAACTTTTATGTCCTCGTCAAGGGGGTTCAAGACCCAAATGAGTGCTCCGCAGCCACCGAATCAGCCTTGGGGTGGCGCCCAGCCACCGCAGGGACCCCCGAGTGGCCCCCAGCCGCAGCAAGACAACCCGTTCGGTTCCCCGGAACCGACCCAGGTGGTGCAGCCCGGCCAGCCGCCCCAGCCCGACTATGGGCAACCGCAGTACGGGCAGCAGCCCTCCTACGAGCAGCCCCAGGGTGGCGGGTTCGGCGACACGCCGGAGCCCACACAGGTCGTGCAGCCGGCCCAGCCCGGTTCCGGCGACGCGAACGCGACCCAGGTCGTGCAGCCGGTGAGCGGCGGCGGGGAGTCCCCCACCGCCGAGTCCACCCAGCTCGTGCCGCCGGGTTCGCAGCCGCCCGCCATCCCGTACGCCCCGCCGCCGAGCGCGGCCGACAACCCGGCCGCCGGTGCCTACGGCGCCCAGGGTGGCGGTTTCGGTCAGCAGCAGGGCTTCGGCGGGCCTCAGCAGGGCGGGTTCGATCCGTCGCAGGGTCAGCAGCAGCCCGGTTTCGGCCAGCCGCAGCAGGGCTTCGGCGGACCGCCCCAGGGCGGCTTCGGCCAGCAGCCCGGTTTCGGCGGACCGCCGCAGGGCTACGGCCCCGCCGCCGGTGGTGGTGCCGGCGGGAACCCGCTGTTCGGGTTCATCGCCGGTGGCCTCGTCGGCCTTCTCGGTCTTCTCGCGCTCATCTTCACCTTCGTCTACTTCGGTGACGCGAGCGACTACTCCGAAGGCGTCGACAGCCAGTCCTCCAAGATGGGCGAAGAGGCCGTCAACAAGGTTCTCGACCAGTTCGGCCTGGCTTCGCCCGGCACCGTCTGGCTCTACGTGATCCTGCTGCTGGTCGCTTCGATCGTCGCGACGGCGGCCGGCGCCGGTCTCGCGCTGGCGGGCAAGCTCCCGGCCTCGCTCAAGAAGATCGTGCCGATCGCGGTCACCGTGGGCGGCGCGCTGCTGCTCCTCTTCGGCATCCTGCTCCTCGGCGCCACGACCGCGTCGGGCGATGGCGTCCCGAGCGAGGTCAGCATCGGCATCGGCCTGCCGCACCTGATCTTCGGCGTCCTGATCCTGATCGTGGGTGTGCTGGGCCTGATCCCGGCGACCGCCCAGTTCGTCGGTCTCGGTGGCGGCGGCTCGGCGCTCGGTGCTCCGCAGAGCGGCCGGCCCGGTGGTTTCGGCGGCCCGCCGCAGGGTGGCCAGGGTGGCTTCGGCCAGCCGGGTCAGCCCGGTCAGTACGGCCAGTCGCAGCCGGGCCAGTACGGCCAGCCGCAGCCGGGTCAGTACGGTCAGCCCGGCCAGGCCGGTCCGCCTTCGGGTGATTTCCCGCAGCAGGGGCAGCCTGGTGGTTACGGGCAGCAGCCGGGCCAGCAGGGCCCGCCCAGCGGTGGGTTCGGCCAGCCCGGTCAGTCGCCGCAGGGTGGCTACGGCCAGCCTCCGCAGCAGCACGGCGGTTTCGGTCAGCAGCCCGGTCAGCAGGGGCCGCCCGGCGGCGGGTACGGCCAGCCAGGCCAACAGCCCGGTCAGCCGCCGCAGCAGTGGTGATCAATCACCACTGAACGGTTTCGCTCAGGACGCCCCCGGCCCGTCGGCCGGGGGCGTCCCGCGTTTCCGGATTCGCCTGCCGCGGCCAGGTCCGCGGGGCTAGGGTGAGCGCCGTTGACTCACCCCCTGGCCGACGGGAGCGACGTGACCGGTCCGTACGGATATCCCGCACAGCAGCCCGGGCCGGCAGGTTTCGGCTATCCCGCGCAGCAGGCCCGGCCCTCCGGTGCGACGGCGATCATCGCCGCGGTGTTCGGGCTCCTCGGGGCTCTCGCGTCCGGCTTCATCCCGATCCGCTACTTCATCGAACTCCCGTCGGGCTTCAGCCTCTCGAACCTGCCCGGCTTCGCGCTCGTCGAGCTGGTGCTCTACCTGCTCGCCGCGTTGTTCCTGCTGATCGGCGCGCTGACGACGTTCTTCCGTTCGGTGATCGGCGCCGTCCTGCTGATCCTCGGCTCACTGCTCGCCATCGTGGCCGTCGTGCTGGAGCCGATCGCGTTCCGCGTGCCGTACCGGATCCACCTCGACATCCTGCTCCGGTTCGCGACCCTCGACGGCGTTCTCCGCCTGGCCATGATCGTGTTCGGCCTTCTGGCGCTACTGTTGGCGATCCTTCCGCCGACGTGGAAGTACTTGCGGCGGCGGCCTGCCCCGGTCCAGCCTTATCGGCTTCCGGGCCGATAGTCCGGACGGCCGGACGAGGCGAGGGTTTCGACAAGGGGAGAAATGACTTATCAGCAGTACCCGCCGCAGGGCGGCTATCCGCCACCGGGGGCCTATCCGCCGCCGGGAACGGCGCGGCAGCCGAGCGGTGCCACCGGGATGATCGCCGGAATCCTCGCGATCCTCGGCGGACTCTGGTTTCTCGCCGGACTCGCGTTCCACGTGATCGAACTCGTCGATTTCGCGGTTTCGTTCCTCGTGGTCGGCGCGGTGCTCGACCTCCTCTCCGCGGCTCTGCTCTTGAGCGGCGGGATCCTGCTGCTCCTGCGCAAGAAAGCCGGGCGAGTGCTCACCGCGATCGGAGCCGGGGCCACGATCGTTCTCTTGGCCTTGGTCTTCCTGCTACGGGCGATCAGCTCGCAGTTCTACTTCTCGTACAGCGGAATGACCCTGCACTACGGCGTCGGTTGGCTCCTCATCGTGGTGCTGATCCCGGCGATCGCGACCTTCCTGCTGGCGTTGATCCCGCCGACGGCGCGCTGGCTGGCGGCCAAGAAACAGCCGATCGTCGCCGTGCCGCCGCCGAACTTCGGATATCCGCCCCCGCGGCCCGGCCATCCGCCCGCTCCCGGTGCCCAGCAGCAAGGTGGCCCGCCACCCGGGCAATGGTGAATTCGATCCCAGACCATGGGATCTCGAGCGAGTGGTCGTACCCTGGACCATATGGCCGACGATTACTCTCTGCTGGGCTTCGAGACACGCGCGATCCACGCCGGGCAGACCCCTGATCCCCGGACCGGCGCGGTCATCGTGCCGATCTATCAGACCTCGACTTACGCGCAGGACGGCGTCGGCGGCACGCGCGAAGGCGACTACGAGTACTCCCGCACCGCGAACCCCACGCGCACCGCGCTGGAGGTCGCGCTCGCGGCGCTCGAAGGCGCACGGCACGGTCTGGCCTACGCGTCGGGGATGGCGGCCAGTGACGTCCTGCTGCGGGCGACCCTGCGGCCCGGTGACCACCTCGTGCTCGGCAACGACGCGTACGGCGGCACGTTCCGGCTGATCGACAAGGTGCTCAGCCTGTGGGGTGTCGAGCACACGGTCGCCGACCTCGGCGACATCGCCGAGGTCCGCGCGGCGATCCGCCCGGAGACGAAGCTGATCTGGTGCGAGTCGCCGACGAACCCGATGCTGGGGATCGCCGACATCGCCGCGCTGGCCGAGGTCGCGCACGGCGCCGACGCCCGCCTGGTCGTCGACAACACCTTCGCCACCCCGTACCTGCAGACCCCGCTTTCGCTGGGTGCGGACGTCGTCCTGCATTCGACGACCAAGTATCTCGGCGGGCACTCCGACGTCGTCGGCGGCGCGATCCTGACGAACGAGGACGAACTGCGCGAGCAGCTGTTCTACCTGCGCAACGCGGCGGGCGCGGTGCCCGGCCCGTTCGACGCGTGGCTGACCCTGCGCGGGATCAAGACCCTCGCGCTGCGGATGGAGCGGCACAGCGACAACGCCGAACTGATCGCCCGGATGCTGCTGAAGCACCCGAAGGTCGAGCGTGTCTACTACCCGGGCCTGCCGGAGCACCCCGGCCACGAGGTCGCCTCGAAGCAGATGCGGCGCTTCGGCGGGATGATCTCGTTCACCCACATCGACGGCGAGCAGGCCGCGCTCGACGTCGCGTCGAAGACGAAGCTGTTCATTCTCGCCGAGTCGCTGGGCGGGATCGAATCGCTCATCGAGCACCCGGGCCGGATGACGCACGCGAGCACCGCCGGGTCCACCCTGCAGGTACCGGACAACCTGGTGCGCCTCTCCGTCGGCATCGAGGACGGCAGCGACCTGGTCGACGATCTGGTCAAGGCCCTGGCCTGACCGCCGCCGAGCCCAGGCGATAGCAAGGGACCCTTGCTATCGTTAGCGTACCCACGCTAACTATTGAGGGTTACGCAAAGATGGCGGGTCACGAGGGAGCGCTCGCGGCCGTGAGGCGACGGTGTTGGGGGAAAAACAGCCCTGAGCGTCGGGGGGTGCGAAAAGGGGTTTTTCGCCCCCCCCCCC
>NZ_JBVJCE010000003.1:43158-68270 GCF_055588925.1 Amycolatopsis sp. NPDC041971
GGGGGGGGGGGGGGCGGGGGGGGGCGTGTTGGGGGGGGGGGGGGGGGGGAGGGAGAAGCCTCGTTGGGGGGGGGTGGGGCGCGGCAAATTCTTCCCCCCCGACACATCTCCACCCTGGGTTCAGTGAGGCCACGGCATCGGCGTAGCGAAGGCCCCCTCTTCGCTCCCAACGTTGCGAAAGCCACTTTCGCAACCCTCACCTGTGCCTTACCCCTCACTAAGTGACAGCAAAGGTCCCTTGCTCCGTTCGCGCTGGTCAGCGCGGTGCGTTGAGGGGAATCGCCCGGTTACGGGCGGAAGTTGCTGGGTGCGACGCCGCTCTTCGCGTCAGCCTCGTGCGAAGTGCCGTCAGGCGCGGCAGGCAGTTCCGAGCCGTCGACGCAGCCGCCGACGAGCTCGATGTGGTTGTCATGCCGGATGTACTGGCCCGGGTCCACGCAACCGGCGCGGTCGACCGTGTAGACGGCGGCGCCGGTCAGCAGCGCGGCCGAGGTGAGGGCCAGCACGACCGGGAGCATCCCGGCGGAACGGGTCGCCCGGACCCTGCCGATGTTCCCCCGTGTCATGCGCGCTCCCTGGTCGCCTTCGCCGCCTTCGACAAGAGTACCCGGACCGTGAAGTTGTCACGTGACGTATCCGTCAGGTGGCATCATCCGGCCGTCCGGACGCCTCGGGCCCTCGCGAACGTGGAGTCCTAAGTGGACGGTTGGCCGGTGATCGCGGCGACCGCGAGTTCGCGTTCGGGCTCGCCGACGTCGGGCAGGGTGAACCGCGAAGCCCGGATGTGGCCGAGCAGTTCGGGATCGGGCGCCACGTCGTGCTCACGCAGGTAGTAGGCGACCGCACCCGGCCAGTACCACCGGCCGTCCGTGCGAAAGTTCAACGGCACCAACGGTTCCCTGCCGGGATCGAAGGCGTCGGCGTCGTAAGTCCGCGATGCCAGCACGACCGGAGCGCCGTCGAGATACTCCAGCACGCGATCCCGTTCGGCGGGGGCCAGCGGCTCGCGGTTCACCACCGGGCGCCCGGACTCGTCGAGACCGTCGTAGACCCGCGGCGACTTCAAGGCTTCCGGCGCTTCCGCGGGCGGAGTGGCCACCGACGGCTCGTCCGGCGGCGCGGGATCGAGCCCCGCTCGCTGCCGCAGCCACGGCGGGATGTTCTGTTCGGCGCGCGGGAAGAAGCGCAGTTCGTCCTGGAAACCGATCGGTGGCGGCGCCTGCCGCCACGGAGGCTCCACATCGGCGAGGAAGTCCGTACTGAGCACGGTCGCCGAACCGTAGACCAGAATCGCGCTCAGCCAGGTCCCGCGGCCGGGCTGGTACATCCCCGATCGGAGGTTCCCGAGCAGCCGCACGGCCTCCGGGCTCGGCGGCACCGGGTGCGGGAGACCGTCCTGACCGGTGACGAGCAGGTCGACCTCGACCTGCCTGCCCGCCGCCCGGTATTCGACGCGCATCTGGTGCCAGCCGGGCGGCAGCGGCGTCGCGAGGGCATGGCCGATCTGCCAGACGAGCTGTTGTTGCTGCTGGTTCAACGGCTGTTGTGGTCGGCTCATCTGCCCTCGCTCACCGATGGTCAGTCCGCCTGGCCGGCGGCACGTCGCTGAAGCCACTCCGCGCGTTCACCGGTCCGCGGGTAGCGCTCCAGTTCCTGGGCGAAGAACTCGGCCGGCGGGACGTGATCCCAAGCGGGTTCGTTGTCCCAGTCGTACTCCACGGAGTATCCGCCCGGGTGGACCATGTGGTAGCGAACCGAGGTCCAGGCGCCCTCGTCCGGCTGCGCCATGCTGTCCCGCAGGTTCACGAAGAAGTCCGCGACCCCCGGCGGCGGCGTCCACGGCGTGCTCGTACCCATCACGGTCAGCACGTGGGCCGAGATCTCGACGTAGTCCCCGACAGACCGGAAGTTGAGGAACAGCTGCTCGTAGTCCGACGGTACGGAGTGCACCATCCAGGTGGTGAACTCCTTGAACAGTTGATTGGCCTGTGCCGCGCTCGTGGGCACAACGGGCATGGGCATCAGGTGCGCTCCTTGTCGTTCGCCGCCGCGAGCTTCTCGCCGAGCCAAGCCGGGATGTGTTCAGGATCCCGGGGGAACTTCTTCAGGTCTTCGACGTAGTGTTCCGGCTCCATGGGCGGAGTGAGCACCGGTTCGTAGTCGTTGTTGTAGTCGTAGAAGATCGCTCCCGGCGGATTCATCGAAATCCGGGCGGAGAACCACGTGCCGCGGCCGGGCCGGTACAGCAGCGTGCGCAGCTTGGCCAGGATCACGTTCAGCTCGCGCGGCGGCGAGATCTCCGGCCTGGAGCCGTCGTCCATGATCACGGTGAGGCCGAGATCCTGTGCGGGCACCGTCATCGCGCTGACCAGGTCGATGCGCCGCCAGCCTTCCACGGGGACGAGATTCAGCAGCGCGGTGCCGAGCTGCTGGATCAGGTCCTCGTGACTCTCACCCCCGGAAGTCATCGGGCCAGAGTGGGTCGTTGTGGTCATTGGGGAAGCTCCTGACGATTACCGAGATCCGGCCTTCGGCGTCCGGACCGTAAGCCCGGTATTGGCGGGTGTGCGCGTCGTCGACGCCGGGATCCCGGAGTTCGAAAATATCCTCGTTCTCCAACCTACCCGCGAGGCCGGTGTCGTCCCGATTCCGCTCCATCTGGTACCAGCTGTCGTCGGGATCGTAGGTCTCCTTGAGCTCCTTGGCGCCCGCGTTGCTGTTGTCCACACGGCCTTGCGTACCTTGGTTGCCCCCTTCGCCGGAGCCGCCGACGGACGTCCCGCGGTGGTGGCCGCCGTCGTCGATGTTCTTCCCCGACGCGTCCTTGCCGCCGTCCGCGCCGACGGTGGACTGCGCCGTGCCGTCGCGCCGGGCGTTGCTGGCGCCACCGGGATCCGGCGGGGCGGAGGTCACCACCGAGTTGCCCCGTTCGTCGGACCGGTGGATCTCACCCGGCGAACGACGGTTCAGCGGGTTGCCGTCCTTGTCGTGCATTTCCAGGTCGTGGTCGACGCGGATCACGGCGTTGGGCGGCGGATTGTTCAGATCCGGGTTGAACGGCTGCCCGGTGTGCAGATGGGTGATCTTGCCGTCCGGCCCGGTCTGGAACGAGCCGTAGGGCAGGCCGTCCTTGTCCACCACGTGGATGCGGCTGTTGGGTGGCAGGTCGTCGCGGCCCGCGATCGGGTCCTTGTGCGCGATCTTGTCGCTGATCGCCTTGCGCTGGGCGTCGCTCAGCGCGTCCGGGTCGCCGTCGACGAACCCGCGCGGATCCTTGCTCCGCGGAGGCGGCTGATGCGAGTAGGTGAGCTCGCGATCCGGAGCGGGCCAGGAGTCCTGGACCTTGCTGGCGTTCTTGGTGCCGTAATGGCCGTCCTGGGTGATGTCCGCGCCCTGGGCGGCCCCCACCTCGGGGTTCGTCCGGCCGCGCTGACCGCTGGTGGTGTCGACGTGGGTGATGCGCCCCGTCTCGTCGGTGTAGAAGTCGCCTCGCGGATGCCCGTACTCGTCGGTCGGCTGGTGCACGCTGTTCGGCTTGAGCGTGGGGTTGCCGTCCGCGTCGAGCTTCGGGCTGCCGTCCTCGTTGGCGTGGAGGCGGTTGAAGGCCTCGTCCTGTCTCACCGCGTTCGGGTGCGGCACCGGATCGCCCTGCGGTGACGGCGGGTTGAACTCCTGGCCGTGCTCCGGCCGCCCGTCCGGCCCGACGTGGTACTCCTCGTGGAGCGGCCCTCGGTCGATTCGGTAATTGCTGTCCGGCAACGGTTCCCGGAGTTCGGGGTTCGGCCGGTCCGGGGTGCTTTCCGGGGTTTCGACCCACCTGACCCTGCGGTCGCCGTCGGTCTGGAAGCTGCCGCGGGGATTCCCGTCGGCGTCCGTGACGTGGTAGCGGGTGTTCGCGTCGAGGTCGGTGCGACGGCTGAACGCGTCGTTCGCGCCGGGTGCCCGTGGGTCGTCCGCCTCGATCCGCACCTGGTCGCGCGGCTTCGGCGGTGACTCGATGTGGTCGACCCTCGTGACGTCCTGGCGGCCGTGCGGGGTTTTCACGTCGGTGTGCGTCACCGTCCGGACGTTGCCGTCCGCGTCGGTCGGGAAGGTGTCGTGCCGGTGGCCGACCCGCACGCGGTAGTCGGAGTTCGGCGCCGGGCGCATGATCTCCGGGTTACCGGGGCCGTGCAACTTGTTCGGCGCGACGGCGTCGACATGCGTCACGTTGCGGTTCGCGTCGGTGTAGACCCGGCTGCGTACGTTGCCGTCCGCGTCGGTGATGTCGTACCGCGTGTCCGGGTCGAGCTTGCGCGGAGGCGTCGTCGGGTCGAAGAACGACTGATCGTCGCGTAGCTGGACGGGACGGGCGGGCGGCGTGAAGTCCGGCTCCTCCCAGCGTCCTTCGATCTGATGCTGCGGGTTGTGGTCGTCGCCCTGACCGCGGTCGCGGGCGCTGTCGGCGTCCACGTCCTGCTTGTCCGCGTGCGAGGTGTCCGGGGTGAAGCCGTCGTCGCTCGCCCGGCGGGCGGTGCCGTCGGGGCTGTGGACGTCCCATTCGCCGTTCGGCGGGATCTTGGGCCGGGGGCGGCCGTCGGGGCCGATCTCGTAGTCGGACGAAAAGACGCGTCCGTTCGAGTCGGTCCACGCCGGCCTGCTCGGCGCCATCACCTCGGTGTCGAGTTCGCGCGACAGACGGCGCGCGAAGTCGTTCGAGCCGGCGTCGCAGCCGATCAGCCGGATCGGGCGGCCGTCGTAATCCCCGTTGCGCCGCAGGATGTCCGCGAACTCTTCCGGGGTGTAGGTGCGGTCGCCGATGCGGGCGTGCCCGTCCGGGGTGACGTGCACGTCGACCGTGTAGCGGCCGTCCGGATCCGGCTGGACCCGGTGCGGCAGGTCGCCCATGTCCGGATCCCCGCGGTGGTAGGAGCTACCCGCGGGGGTGCCTTCGGAATGCCGCTGGTTGACCTCGTCGGGCGTCAGCGGACGATCCGGCGCGCCGTCGGGGCCGCGGTCGTGCGGTGAACCGTCGGGGTGGCCATTGCGGTCCTGGCGCGGGCCGTGACCGTCCGGCGAATGCGGCGGCCCGGAGTGACCACCAGGGCCGCGCCCGCCCGGCCCGGTGTTGCCGGGACCGGTGCCACCGGGCCGGTTGCCGGGGCCGTGCGTGCCGGGCGTGCTCGGTGAGCCGGTGTGCGGCTGGACGCCGGGGCCGAAGTCGTTGCCGCGGGCGACCGGCTGCGGCTGGTTCGGCCGTCCGCCGGGACCGGCGTGGGTGTCGGGAGTGCGCGGGGCGTGCGTGTCCGGGGTGCGCGGCGAACCGGGCGTGCCCGTCCAGCCACCGCCCTGCGGCCTGCCGCCGGGCGAACCCGGGGTGCCGCCGGGAGCGCCACCCGGTGCGCCTTGGGGCGGCATGCCGCCGGCCATCGGCTGACCCTGCGGCGGGACACCGGGTGAACCGTCGCCACCGGTACCGCCACGCTGCGAAGGCACGTGTGACGGGCCCGCGTCGCCGAGACGCGGTGCCGTGGGCGCGGTGCCGCTGGTCGTCGTGCCGCTGTCGGTCGGCCGGGTGGGACTGCCGCCGTCGCCGGTTTCCCTGCCGCCGTGCTGGCCGGGCGACGGATCGGAACGAGGAGTGGGCGAGCCGCCGCCGTCTCCGCCGTGCGTCCGGGGCGAGCCGCCGTCGCCGGTGTGGCTGGGCGAGCCGCCTGTGTCCGCGCGGGTGTGCGGAGCCGGGGAGCCGCTGTCGGGTGTGTGACTGGGCGAGCCGCCGCTGTCCGCGCGGGTGTTCGGAGCGTCGGGTGTGTGGCTTGGGGAGCCGCCGGTGTCCGCGCGGGTGTGGGGTGCGGGGGAGCCGCTGTCCGGCGTGTTGCTGTCGGTACGGGTGTTCGGAGCGTCGGGTGTGTGGCTTGGGGAGCCGCCGCTGTCCGCGCGGGTGTGGGGCGCGGGAGAACCGCCATCCGGCGTGTGGCTCGGGGAGCCGCCATTGTCGGTACGGGTGTTCGGAGCGTCGGGTGTGTGGCTTGGGGAGCCGCCGGTCTCCGCGCGGTTCGGGGTCGGGGGGCCGTTGTCGGGCGTGCGGTTCGGAGTGCCGGAATCGCCGGGGGATCCCCTGTCGGAGCGGGCGGCGTCGGGAGAGCCGCCGTCCGGCGCGCCGCCGGGGTTAGCGTCCGAAGTGGACGGACCGTCGCCGTCGCCCGCGCGGTCGGGAGAGCCGCCCTCCGAGCGGGACGAGCCACTACCGTCCCTTGTAGACGGTGTACCGCCGCCGTCGCCGGCTCGTGTGGTGCCCGGCGGGCTGTCGCCACCGGAATCACCCGGGCGACCCGAGTCGCCGGAAGAACCCGAGTCGTTGGAGCCGTTCGAACCGTCGCCGGAGCCGCTGCCGGATCCATTGCCGTCCGGACCGTCGCCGGAGCCGCTGCCGGAACCGTCGCCGTCCGGACCGTCGCCGGAACCCGTGCCGCCGCCGGAACCGCCGGATCCGCCGCCGCTGCCGCCGCGCTGGACGAAGCCGCCCGGCTTGATGTTCCTGGTGTTGATCACGTCCAGGCCGGTGACCTTGCCCGCGATCTTGCCGAAGATCTTGATGATCTTCTCGAAGACGTCGGCCAGCTTGCCCAGCAGCGGCGAGACCCGCCGCATCGCGTCGCAGAGTTCCTTGAGCTTGTCGGCGATCTTCGCGGCCCACCCGGCGATCGCGGTGACGGCCTGCGCGACCACCACGGGCGTGCCGAAGCCGAGGGAGAACACCGTCTCCATGACCCACGCGATGAGCTTGCCGACCGCGTCCGCGATGAGCTGGCGGATGAATTCGCGGACGAACGCGACGATCTCGCCGAAGATCATCACCACGGTGCTGATCGCGCCCGCGACGGTCGCCGCGCCGCTGATCGCCTCGGCCTGTTCCGCGGCCTGCTTGCGGTACTGGTCGGCCGCGTCGCCGGTCCAGCCCGACGTCCCGTTCTTGACCGCGTTCGAGAACTCGACCTGGGTGTCTTCCAGTTTCTTGGCGACGTTGCCCCACGTCTCCGAGTACGACTGGATGACCGGTGGATCGCCCGCCACGGCGTCCAGCATGTCCTTCAGCGGCTGCAGGTGTTCCATCAGGAACGAAGCCACCGACGACATCAGGTAGCCGAACGGGTCGATCGCGGCACTGGCGATCTCGCCCGCGAGGCTCAGAACGCCGAGTCCGCCGCCGATCCAGTCACCGTTCGAGATGCCGTTGAAGGCGTCCATGGCCGACTCGGCGACACCGATGCCCGCCGCGTAGCCGTATTCGCTGTTCCCGGCCGTCAGCGGTCCTGGGCCGTCGCCATCCGTCGGCGCCTTCGCGACGAGCGGGTTTCCCTCGGGCATCAGTCAGGCACCTGCGTGTTCTTGAACTCGGCGGCGAAGTTCTCGTCCTGCGTCTGGTAGGCGTTGGAAGCGGACCGCACGTTGTTCGCCACCGTCGTCGCGGCCTCGACGGCCTCGTTCAGCGCGTTGATGCCGAACTGCTCGACCGGGTCGAGCATCATCCGGAACGGCTGGCAGATGATCCCGTACGCGTCCGTCGGCATGCTCACCTGCTGCGCGGCGTCGACCGCCGTGCGCAGCCCGTCGGCGATGCCGTCGATCTGCTTGGCGTGCGCGTCGAGGTCGGCGCCGAGCTCATACCCCTTGCCTGCCATGGTTTCTCCCCTCTACCAGGCCGGATGAACGTCTACGAAAGGATGCTGCCGCCGAATTCGTCGTCATCGTCGTCCTGCGTGCGGCGGCGGCGCGGGATCGGCTTCGGCTGAGGTGGATTCTGGGGTGGACTCGCCTGCGTGGGCGGCGGCGGGGGCTCTTCCTCTTCCGGGCCGAAGCGGTGGTGCCGCTCGGGCCCCGGCGGGGCGACGTCCTCCTCCGCAGGTGCCTCCGGGAAGGTGCTCTGTGCTTCCGCGATCACCCGGCTCGCGGTCTCGTCGGTGGTTCCGACGGTCTCGGCCATCGCCTGCTGCAGCAGTTCCGGGATGCGTGACTGCGCGAGCTGGACGAGGCGCATGACCTGCGACGAGACCTCCGCCATCCGTTTGCCGCTCGCGGCTTCGGAGATGACGAGGTTCGTGAGCAGACCCTTCGAGTCGATCGTGACCTCGATGGTGTTGTCCTTCGACCGCTCCGTCACGGTCTGGCCCTGCATGCGGGCGGCCATCGCCTGATAGCGCGCGGCGGTCTCCTGGATCTGCTTCGTCCAGTTGTCCACCATTCGTTCGCTGGCGTCGACGTTGTCCGGCATCGGGACCCTTCCAAAAGCTGCATGCTGACGTCTTCACACTGACGGTCCGAAGACGCCACCGGTTCCGGTGTGCGTGAAATTTCGTCGAACAGCCTAGTGCTCGTCCGGTGTACCACTCCGGGACGACAAAGTCGGCCCCGTCACGCGGCGAAAGGGCCCCTCACCGCACGAAATGCGATGAAGAGCCCTTTCACACCCTGCGAACTGCCGGGGTCGGAGATCGCCGCGGCGGCGCCTCGGCGTCAGAGGTTGCCTCGACGCTCCTGCTCACGCTCGATGGCCTCGAACAGCGCCTTGAAGTTGCCCTTGCCGAAACCGAGCGAACCGTGCCGCTCGATGAGTTCGTAGAACACCGTCGGGCGGTCGCCGATCGGCTTGGTGAAGATCTGCAGCAGGTAGCCGTCCTCGTCGCGGTCGACCAGGATGCGGTGCTCCTTGAGCTTCTCGATCGGCACCCGGACCTCGCCGATCCTGGCGCGCAGCTCCGGGTCGTCGTAGTAGAAGTCCGGGGTGTCGAGGAACTCGACGCCCGCCGCGCGCATCGCCTTCACCGTCGTGATGATGTCGTTGGTGGCCAGCGCGATGTGCTGGCAGCCCGCGCCGCCGTAGAACTCGAGGTACTCGTCGATCTGCGACTTCTTCTTCGCGATCGCCGGCTCGTTGAGCGGGAACTTGACGCGGTGGTTGCCGTTGGAGACCACCTTGCTCATCAGCGCCGAGTACTCGGTCGCGATGTCGTCGCCGACGAACTCCGCCATGTTCACGAAGCCCATGACGCGGTGGTACCAGTCGACCCAGTAGTCCATCTTGCCGAGTTCGACGTTGCCGACGCAGTGGTCGACGGCCTGGAACAGCCGCTTCGGCGCGCCTTCGGGGCGGACGACGCCGCTTTCGCGCGGCTCGTAGCCGGGCAGGTACACGCCGGTGTACTTCGACCGGTCGATCAGCGTGTGGCGGGTCTCGCCATAGGTCGCGATCGCGGCGACGCGCACGGTGCCGTGCTCGTCGGAGACGTCGTGCGGCTCCTCGAGGACGGTGGCGCCCTGCGCGCGGGCGTGGTCGATGCACCGGTCGACGTCGGCGACCTCGAGCGCGAGGTCGATCACACCGTCGCCGTGGCGGCGGTGGTGGTCGAGCAGCGGGGAATCGGGCTTGACGCCGCCGGTGATCACGAAGCGCGCCGAGCCGGACTTCAGCACGAACGACTTGCGCTCGAAGTTCCCGGTCTCGGGGCCGGAGTACGCGACGAGCCGCATGCCGAACGCGACCTGGTAGAACCACGCGGTCTGCGTGGCGTTGCCCGCGATGAACACCACCGCGTCCATCGACTTCACCGGGAAGGGGTCGGTCGAGGAGTCGTGGTCGACGAGGCCGACGAGCTGACGCAGCTGGTCGTAGCTCACGTCGTCAAGAGCACCCTGGGGTTCCACTGTGTGCGTCATGCCCTGAAGGATCCGAGCGCGTGACAAAATGCGCAATGGTTAAAGATTTCACTGTGCACTATGAACAGTGATGGCCGTGGTGGCGCAGTCAAAGTGGACAACCTGTGCAGGAGGTAGGCCCGATGCCGGAAGCACTCGACGCGCTGGACGCGCGGCTGCTGCTGTTGCTCACCGATTCGCCCCGGCTCGGGGTGCTCGAATGCGCCCGCCGTCTCGGCGTCGCGCGGGGCACGGTGCAGGCCCGGCTGGACCGGCTGACCGAACGCGGGATCCTCGGTGGTTTCCCGCCCGAACTCGACCTCGCGGCGATGGGATACGGCCTCACCGCATTCGCCGTCCTGGAGATCGCGCAGGGCCGCCGGGCCGAGGTCGCGGAGGCGTTGTCCACGATCGACGAGGTGTGCGAGGTCTACGCGACGACCGGGCAGGGCGATCTCTTCGTGCGGATGGTGGCGCGCAACAACGACGACCTGCAGCGGGTGGTGGACGAGGTGGTCGGCGCGCCGTACGTGCGGCGGACGTCGACGTCGATCGCGTTGTCGACGCCGGTTCCGCCGCGCGTACGGCCGCTGCTGGAACGGCTGGCGCGCGGCTAGCTCGGCATGGCGAATCCGGCCCGTTGCCGGGTGGGCGGGCGACCCGGCGGGACGGCACCTTCCCGCGCCGGTAGGCACCGCGGACGCGGCCTAGCCGACCTGGCCCAGGTACCGCTTCGCCGACCGCTGGACCGCCTCGTGCCCGTCGGTGCGGATGATCGCGTCCCACCAGGCGCCGTAGATCGCCTCGAACTCGTATGGTTCGAGCATCTCGGCGGCGCGGCGGACGACCTCCGGGCGTTCCGGGATCAGGTTCGGGTAGCTGTACATCATGCCGACGAAGCGCCGGTCCGGGATGACCTGCAGGATGTCGCCCGAGAGGACCGCCCCGTGGCCGTTCTCCCCGCCCGGCCAGTGCAGCACGGTCCCGCCGTCGAAATGCACGCCGAGATTGATCAGCCGCAGGTCGGGGGCGACGTCGAGGGTCGCGCCGCTCCACAGTTTGATCGCCGGATCCGGCCTGCCGATCCACTGCCGGTCGTCTTCGTGCAGGTAGACGGGCACGTCGAAGGCGTGGGCCCACTCGACCATGGTGGTGTAGTAGTGCGGGTGGCTGATCGCGATGCCGGTGATCCCGCCGAGTTCGCGGACCTCGGCGACGAGATCGTCGTCGAGGTAGCCCGCGCAGTCCCACAGGAAGTTGCCGGATTCGGCCTTGACCAGCAGCGCGCGCTCGCCGATGGCGAAGTTGGGGGTGGACCCGACGCCGATGAGGCCGGGTCCCTGCTCCTCGACACGCGCTCGGTACGTCCCGCTCGCGCGGACGGTGTTCAGATCGGTCCACCGCTGTCCGGCCCGCGGGACGTACTGACGTTCGTCGTCGCAGATCGGGCAGTCGGACCGGGGTTCCGCGTACTGCGTGCCGCAGGCGACGCAGATCGGTAGCTCGCTCATCGTTTCCCTCCAGATTTCTCCGGAAGTCACGCTAACGGCTCGTATGCGCGCCCGGCCATATCGGGCCGGGCGCGCAGTGTCGATTGTCGGGCGCTGGGCGCCGTTGGGGAGACCGGCGGCTTACTTGCCGGTGTACGGCACGGCCTTGACGAGCGTCACCTTCTGGATGCTGCCGTTGGGCAGCTCGTATTCGCGGGTCTCGCCCTCTTTGGCGCCGAGCAGCGCCTTGCCGAGGGGGGATTCCGGCGAGTAGACGTCCAGGTCGCCCTCGGTGCCCTCTTCACGGGTCGCCAAGAGGAAGTTCTCGTTCTCGTCGTCACCGTCGTAACGCACGGTGAGGACCTTGCCCGGTCCCGCGCTGCCGTCGTTGGCGGGCGGCTCGCCCACCTTGGCCGAGCGGAGGAGCTCCTGGAGGTGGCGGATGCGGGCCTCGTGCTGGCCCTGCTCTTCGCGGGCGGCGTGGTAGCCGCCGTTCTCCTTGAGGTCGCCCTCTTCCCGGCTGTCGTTGATCTTCGCAGCGATGACCGGGCGGAGCTCGATGTAGTGGTCGAGTTCCTGCTTGAGCCTGTCGTAGGCATCCTGGGTCAGCCAGGTCACCTTTGTGTCGCTCACGGTCACCATCTCCTAGTAGGGCCTGCCAGGCTTGGGTGTACAAGCCGGCCACCAGACCGGCATGGCGCGCCGACCTGGTTGAGATAAAGGAAAAACACGGCCCGTCTTGGGCCGTGCCGGTAGATCAGAGTAACACGGCGCGAGGCATCGCCGCCGGTCGAATTCGGTCGCGCCTCGGCGTTGGGCGCCCGTTTCACCCCGTTGGCCGCTATGGCCTTGACAGGTACCGTGGTACGTCGTATGAGCATCCGAAGATATCAGCCGTGACCGGCTTTCCGATGCTTTTGATGGTCGTGGTCACCCTGCTGTTCTTCGAACCGGGCTGAATCAGGACCTCTTTGCGCCCGCTCTCGGCCCCCGCCTTGTCGCGGACCCGGACGACGCACACCCCCGGACGGTTCACATCGTCCCTGGTCACGTTGATGGTGATCTCCATCGCGTCGCCCGGCTTCTCTTCGAACAAGACGCGTTCGCCCTCGATGGGCGCGCTGCCGAAGTTCGTGTACGCGACATAGGCGATACCGCCGCTGACCAGCAGTGCGATCAGCACGAACACCAGACGCCGCCAGCGGGCGGGCTTCGCGGCACGGGGCTTGCCGTACCGGCCTTCGGGCACGTCCATCCGGGTGCTTTCCGCGGTGGGAGTGTCCTGTCCCGTGCTCAACCCGGGCCTCCCGGTCGGTGTCGTCGTGCTCGCAGGGACAATGGGGTCGTATGCGAGTGGTTCCCCTCGAGTATCCGCGCCCGACCGGGCGGGCCGTCAGGCAGGGTCGCAGGGGAATAGGGAACGAGAAGGGGACGTTCGGAGCATGGTGCTAGCCAATGAACCGCCGAAGTCACGCCTCCGCCTGATGGCGGTGCACGCGCACCCCGACGACGAGTCGAGCAAGGGCGCCGCCACCATGGCCAGGTACGCCGCCGAAGGGCACGAGGTCATGGTCGTGACCTGCACCGGCGGCGAAGCGGGCAGTGTGCTGAACCCGGCGATGGACCGTCCCGAAGTCGTGGCCAACATGACCGAGGTCCGCCGCGAGGAGATGGCCCGCGCGGCCAAGATCCTCGGGGTGAGCCATGCCTGGCTCGGGTTCATGGACTCGGGTCTGCCCGAGGGCGACCCGCTGCCCCCGGTCCCGGAGGGCTCGTTCGCGGTCATCCCGCTCGAGGAGTCCACCGGTGCCCTGGTGAAGGTCATCCGCGAGTTCCGCCCGCACGTGATCGTCACCTACGACGAGAACGGCGGGTACCCGCATCCCGACCACATCCGCACGCACGAGATCTCGGTCGCGGCCTTCGACGCCGCCGGCGAACCGGAGCGCTACCCGGACGCGGGCGAGCCGTGGCAGCCGATGAAGCTGTACTACGTGCACGGGTTCTCGCGCGCGAGGATGACCGTGTTCCACGACGCCCTGCTCGAGCGCGGCCTGGAGTCGCCGTACGAGGAGTGGCTCAAGTCTTGGGACCCCGAGAAGGCCGACGTGATGGAGCGGGTGACCACCCGCGTCGAATGCGGCGACTACTTCGAGCAGCGTGACGAGGCTCTGAAGGCGCACGCCACCCAGATCGACCCGAACAGCCGCTGGTTCGCCGTCCCGCGCGACCTGCAGCGCGACGTCTGGCCGACCGAGGAGTACGAGCTGGTCCGCTCACTTGTGGACAGCACCCTGCCGGAGGACGATCTGTTCGCCGGTTTGAAGGAGGGCTAGATGCACGCCGACGTAATTCCTCCCGCGGAGGCGAAATGATCCACGCCGACGTAATTCCTCCCGCGGAGGCGAAATGATCCACGCCGACGTAATTCCTCCCGCGGAGGCGAAATGATCACAGTCGTGGTGCCGGCGTTCGCCGTCGTTCCCGTGACGGCGGCGTCGCAGTTCCTGGCGCAACAGCCCGGCAACGGCGACAACGGCGGCCAAGGTGAGGACTTCGGCAAGTCGTCGCCGGTGGGGTTCCTGATCCTGATCCTGTTCTTGATCGCCGTCGCGCTGCTGGTGCGGTCGATGACCAAGCACCTGAAGCGGCTTCCGGAGAGCTTCGACGAGCCTGCCGCTGCTGCCGCGGAGGCTCCTGCCGAGGAGACTCCCGAGGGTTCGAAGGCCGACGCCGAGCCCGTCGCGAAGACGGCGAAGCCGACCGCCAAGTCCGACTGAGCGCTGCTATGAACGGTCCGTTCCTTGCAAATTTTGCAAGGAACGGACCGTTCATAGCATTCCCGAAGCGCGTCAGAGGCGTGGGTCGACCGGATCCGACTCCAGCGCCAGCACGGCGAACACGCACTCGTGCACCCGCCACAGCGGCTCCCCGCGCGCCAGCCGCTCCAGCGCCTCCAGTCCCAGCGCGTACTCGCGCAACGCCAGCGCCCGCTTCCGGTTCAGCCCCCGTTTGCGGAGCCGCGCCAGGTTCTCCGGCAGCGTGTAGTCGGGCCCGTAGATGATGCGCAGGTACTCCCGCCCGCGCACCTTCACTCCCGGCTGCACCAGCCCGCGCGCGCCGCGAGTCAGGTTCGCCGCCGGTTTGACGACCATGCCCTCGCCGCCCGCGCCGGTCAGGTCCAGCCACCAGTCGACGCCGCGCGCGACCGAGGCCGGATCGGTGGTGTCGACGGAGAGCGTCCGCGTGCGCGTGAACAGGTCGCCGGTGAGCCGGTCCAGCAGCGAAAGGTGCCAGGAGTGCGGGCGGTCGTGGTAGGCGTGCCCTTCGGAAGCCGGCACTTGGAACGGCGCCAGCCGGACGCCGTCGAGGCCGTCGGTCGGCCAGCAGTAGCGCCGGTACACCTGCCGGTACGCGTCCACTGTGGACTCGCGAACCCGGGTCCGGTCCACCAGGTCCGACACGTCGATCCCGCGAGCGGCGGCGGCGTCCAGTGCAGCGACGGCGGCGGGCAGTACGGACTGGGCCGCCGCGCCCACGGCCGCGTACTGGCCCGAGATCAGCGAGCCCGCCTTCGCGCTCCACGGCAGCAGTTCCGTGTCGAGCAGCAGCCAGCCGGTGTCCAGTTCTTCGAACAGCTCCGACGACGCTTCCCGCACACCGGCGAGCAGTCGCGCGTTCTGTTCCGGGGTGAAGAACGGCCGCCCGGTGCGGGTGTACACCGCGCCCGGACCCTGGATCCCGAACCGCGCGGGAGCCACGTCATCGTCACGGCACACGAGCACGACGGCACGCGAGCCCATGTGCTTCTCTTCGCACACGACATGATCGACACCCGCCGCGCGGAACTCGGCGAAAGCCTCCTCGGGGTGTTCGAGGTAGTCGTCCGTGGCGGACGTCGAACACGGCGCCATCGTCGGCGGCAGGTACGGCAGCCAGCGCGGGTCGACGGCGAAACGGCTCATCACCTCGAGCGCCGCCGCCGACTGCTCGGCGGAGACCCCGACCCGGCCGTGGTGCCGGGTCTCGACGATCCGTTTCCCCGTGACGTCGCCCAGTTCCAGTACCGCGGGCTCGCGTCCGCCCAGTGGCCGCGCGGGTTCGAGCGGACGTGACGGCTCGTACCAGACCTTCTTCGCCTTCACCGAGACGACTTCCCGCTCCGGGTAACGCAAAGCGGTCAGCTTGCCGCCGAAGACGCAGCCCGTGTCGAGACACATGGTCCCGTTGATCCATTCCGGTTCCAGTGTCGGCGTGTGTCCATAGAGGACCATCGCCTTGCCGCGGTAGTCGCGCGCCCACGGCAGCCGCACGGGTAAGCCGTACTCGTCGGTCTCGCCGGTGGTGTCGCCGTAGAGCGCGGTGCTCCGCACCCGGCCGGACGCGCGTCCGTGGAACTTCTCGGGCAGGCCCGCGTGCGCCACGACGAGCTTGCCGCCATCGAGGACGTAGTGCGCGATGAGGCCTTCGCAGAAGGCGTGCGCTTTCGCGCGGAAGTCCTCGTCCTGCGCGGAAAGCTGCTCCAGCGACTCAGCGAGCCCGTGTGTCGTCCTGACCTGGCGCCCGGCGAGCGCGCGGACCAGTTTCTGTTCGTGGTTCCCGCAGACGACCAGCGCGCTGCCCGCCTCGGCCATCGCCATCACGCGGCGCAGTACGCCGGGCGTGTCGGGGCCGCGGTCGACGAGGTCGCCGACGAACACCGCGGTCCGTCCCTCCGCGTGCACGCCGTCGACGTAACCCAGTTCGGTGAGCAGTTCCTCCAGTTCCTCGCGGCAGCCGTGGACGTCGCCGATGACGTCGAACGGCCCGGTCAGCTCACGCCGGTCGTTGCGCAGCGGTTCGACGACGATCTCCGCTTCGGCGATCTCGGCCTCGCTCCGCAGTACGTGCACGCGACGGAAACCCTCGCGCTCCAACGACTTCAGCGAGCGGTGCAGCTCACCGCGCTGACGTCGGACGACGTGTTCGCCGAAGTCCCGGTCGGGCCGGGACTCGTTGCGTTCCTGGCAGACCTTCACCGGCAGGTCGAGCACGATCGCCGTCGGCAGGACGTCGTGCTCCTTCGCCAGCTTCAGCAGGCTCGCTCGAGAAGCGCGCTGGACGTTCGTCGCGTCGATGACGGTGAGCCGGCCCGCTTCGAGCCGCTTCGCCGCGACGTAGTGGAGCACGTCGAAAGCGGCGGCCGACGCGCTCTGGTCGTTCTCGTCGTCGGCCACCAGGCCGCGGAAGTAGTCGCTGGACAGTACCTGCGTCGGCGCGAAACGCGTCCGCGCGAAGGTCGACTTGCCGGAGCCGGAAGCCCCGACGAGTACGACGAGGGACATGTCGGGAATGGTCAGTTTCATGCCACCGCCTCCTTCCGAGACGTGAAGACCGCCATTTGGGTCGGTGGTCCTGATTCTTGGGACTCGGGTCCCACCGGCAGGTGGCGGACGTCGTAACCGTGCCGGGAGGCGACGCCCTCGGCCCACGAGCGGAACTGCTCGCGTGTCCATTCGAAACGGTGGTCGGCGTGCCGGAACCGGCCGTCTTCGAGGAATTCGAAGTGCCGGTTGTACTCGGCGTTCGGCGTCGTGACGAGCACGGTCCGCGGCGCGGCGACCCCGAACACGGCGTGCTCCAGCGCGGGCAGGCGCTCCTCGTCGACGTGCTCGATCACCTCCATCAACACGGCCGCGTCGTATCCGGCCAGCGACGGATCCGCGTAGGTCAGCGCGGACTGCTTCAGGGTGATCCGCGGCCCGATCGAGGCACTCTTTCCCGCCGAGAGCGCATCGGACCGGGTCTTCAACCGCTTGTCGGCGAGGTCGAGAGCGCTCGCGGACACGTCGACACCGACGATCTCGGTGAACGACGGCTCCTTCCGGAGCACACGCAGCAGCGCGCCACCGCCGCAGCCGAGGTCGAGCACGCGGCGCGCACCCGCCGCCCGGAGCGCCGCGAGCACACTCCCGTGCCGTTGGACGGCCAGCGGTTCGGGCCGGTCCGGCAGTTCGGTGACCCGTGCTTCGGCCTCGGCGGGCACGTCGTCCGCTTCCGCCAGCCGGGTGAGCGCGTACGAAACGATCGGACGTCGGCGTTCGAGGTACCGGTTGGTGATCAGCTCCCGCGCCGGATGACCCGCGAGCCAGCCCTCGCCGACGCGCAGCAACTTGTCGGCCTCGTCCTGGCCGATCCAGTAGTGCTTGTCGCCGTCGAGAGCGGGCAGCAGGACGTAGAGGTGCCGCAACGCGTCGACGATCCGCTGGGTCCCGGTCAGCCGGAGATCGACGTAGCGCGAATCGCCCCACCGCGGGAACTCGGGGTCGAGCGGGATGGGTTTCGCCTCGACCTGCCAGCCGAGGGGTTCGAACAGCCTGTGGACGACCTCGACACCGCCGCGAGCGGTCAGCGACGGCACGCGGATCTCCAGCGGGAACGCCTCGTCGACCAGTTCCGGCCGGTTCGCGCACCGGCCGGCCAGCGCCGTGGTGAACACCGCTCGCAGCGCGACCGCCAAATATGAGCCGCCCGCGTACGGCCGGTCGTTGACGTACTGGGTCAACGACGTCCCGCCGCCGCGCACGAGGTCGATCGGGTCGATCTCGACCAGCAGCGCCACCGTGCAGCGCTCCTCGGCCGCCTCGGGGTAGAAGACGTGCGCTGTTCCGGCCGAAAGCGTGAACGATTGTGCCTTCTCCGGATGCTTGTGCAGGAGAAAGCCAAGGTCGGTGGCGGGGTTCCGGGTGGTCGTCATGGTCAGGAGCACCGGATGAGTGTCGCGCGGACGGCCGTTCTGCGCGCCCGCTTTTCCGCGTGCGACCCTGGTGACATGTCGAACCGCCTGAAGGCCGCGACCAGTCCGTACCTGCTCCAGCACGCCGAGAACCCGGTGGACTGGTGGCCCTGGGGTGAAGAGGCGCAGGCCGAGGCGAAACGGCGGAACGTGCCGATCCTGCTTTCGGTCGGCTACGCGGCCTGTCACTGGTGTCATGTCATGGCGCACGAGTCCTTCGAGGACGAGGCCACCGCGACGCTGATGAACGCGAACTTCGTCAACATCAAGGTGGACCGCGAGGAGCGTCCGGACATCGACTCGGTGTACATGGCGGCCACACAGGCGATGACCGGTCAGGGTGGCTGGCCGATGACGTGTTTCCTGACCCCGGAGGGCGAGCCGTTCCACTGCGGCACCTATTACCCGCCGTCGCCGCGGCCGGGGATGCCGTCGTTCTCGCGGCTCCTCGTCGCGGTCGCCGAAGCCTGGGGTGAGCGCCCCGGCGAGCTGCGTTCCGGTGCCCGGCAGATCATCGCCCATCTGACGGAGAAGAGCGGACCGCTGCCGGAGTCCGTTGTGGACGGTGCGGCTCTGGAGTCCGCGGTCGCCTCGCTGCGCGAGGACTACGACGCCGCGAGCGGCGGGTTCGGCGGAGCGCCCAAGTTCCCGCCGACGATGGCGTTGAACTTCCTGCTCCGGCACCATGAGCGCACCGGCTCGGATCTCTCCCCGGTCGAGCACACCGCGGAGGAGATGGCGCTCGGCGGGCTCAACGACCAGCTCGCCGGCGGGTTCGCGCGTTACTCCGTCGACGCGCGCTGGGAAGTGCCGCACTTCGAGAAGATGCTGTACGACAACGGTTTGCTCCTGCGCTTCTACGCGCAATTCCATGGCGTGACCGGCCTTGAGTACGCGCGGCGGACGGTCGAAGAGACCGCGGAGTTCCTGTTGCGCGACCTCGGGACGGCCGAAGGAGGCTTCGCCGCTTCGCTCGACGCGGACACCGACGGCGTCGAGGGGCTCACCTATGTCTGGACTCCCGCGCAGCTCGCCGAAGTGCTCGGCGAGACCGACGGCGCTTGGGCCGCCGACCTGTTCCAGGTGACCGAACGGGGTAACTTCGAGCACGGCGCGTCGACTCTGCGGCTGCGTGAGCCGCACCCCGAGGACGCGGAACGGTACGAGCGCGTGCGACGCACGCTGCTGACGGCGCGAAACGAGCGTCCTCAGCCCGCCCGCGACGACAAGGTCATCGCCGCGTGGAACGGACTCGCGATCGGCGCGCTCGCCAAAGCGGGCTCGCGACTGAACCGTCTACAGTGGATAGACGCGGCGGCGCGTGCCGCGGCTTTCCTGATGGACACTCATTTCGTGGCCGGACGGCTGCGCCGGACCTCGCGCGGCGGCGTCGTCGGCGCGACGGCCGGGGTGCTGGAGGACTACGCGTGCCTCGCCGAGGGGCTGCTCGAACTCCACCAGGCGACCGGGGAGGCGCGCTGGCTGGCCGACGCGGTCACCCTGCTGGACCTCGCCTTGGCTTATTTCGGTGTCCCGGACGCACCGGGTGCTTATTACGACACGGCCGACGACGCGGAGGTGCTGGTGCAGCGGCCCTCCGACCCGACCGACAACGCGAGCCCGTCGGGGGCTTCGGCGCTGGCCAACGCGTTGCTGACCGCGTCCGTGCTGGCGGGACACGACCAGGTGGGCCGCTACCGCGAGGCGGCCGAGCAGGCGCTGACGCGCGCGGGACGGCTCGCCGCCCACGCGCCGCGGTTCGCCGGGCATTGGCTCACGGTCGCCGAAGCCGCCGCGGCCGGTCCGGTGCAGGTGGCCGTCGTCGGGCCGGATTCCGCCTCACGTAAGGACTTGCTGGCCGCGGCCGTCGCTTCGGCACCGGACGGCGCCGTCGTCGTGAGCGGCGTCCCGGACGCCGAGGGAGTGCCGCTGCTCGCCGGCCGACCGCTGGTGGAGGGCGCCGCCGCCGCGTACCTGTGCCGCGGCTATGTCTGCGAACGCCCGGTCACCACCGCCGAGGACCTGCGCGCTCAGCTCACCAGTCCCACGCCATAGGGCCGAAGGCGCCGCCGGTCTGCGGAGCCCCCGCCGGCTTCACCGCGACCTGCGGTGCCTTCGGTTTGGTCGTGGCGGACTTCGTCGGCTTCGGCGGCTTCGTGGATGTCGGCGGCTTCGTGGTGGTGGTCGGCGGCGTTCCGACGATGGTGAAAGCGCGGGAGGTCTTCGTGCCATCCGAGCAGGTGAACGTCGCCGTGTACTTGCCCGGTGTCTTGCCGACCTTGCCGTAGCCGGCGGCCTTCCCCCAGTTGCCGCCGATCGTCCACTGAAGCGGCGCCGCGAACCCCGGCGATGTCACCGGGGTCGCCGGTCCGCAGCCGCCCATCGCGGCCTTCGTCTCGGCGTAGATCTGCCCGCCGGGTTCGACTTCGGTCGGATGCAAGAACCAGGACACGTCCTTGGCTTCCGCCGCCGTGGCGGGCGCGATCACCGCCAGTTGGGCCGCTCCGAGCATGAGAGCGCCGATCATGGCCCTTGTCAGCATGAGGTTCCCCTTTCCGTCATCTGCTGGTGGGAACACGTCCGCGCAGGTCATCAGGTTGCCTCGGGTTTCACCGGGGGAGAACACGAGTGAAATCTCAGCCATTGCGCGCGTAGCGTCGGTAGCGTTGTAATCATGTAATCGCGGAGGCGAGCATGGACACCTACTTCAGGACGGCGAGGCAGATGGGACGAAGTGGCTGGAAGGGCCGGGGCGGCTGGCAGCAGGCGGACATCCCGCCGGCGGACGACGCGGCCGCGTGGTTCGGCGGACGGCTTCCGGAGGGCTGGTTCACCGGAGACCCCGAGGTCACGGTGGATCGCGAAGAGATCGTCATCGTCGGCGAACTCCAGCCGCTCACCGGTGACTATGCCGACGTTGCCGACACCGCCGCCCGCGCGGCGGCCGAGGACGGCCGGATCAGCCGGTTCCGCGAGGAGACCCGCGACGAGCGGATCGAGATCGCGCGCCAGGCCGAGCACCGATATCAGCGCAAGGTCGCCTGGGGCGCGAGCCTCGGCGGCACCAGGCGGCTGTTCACCACGCATTCGGCACCGGTCATGACCAGGCTGCGGCAGCCGGAACGCCTGGTCCTCGACACCCTGGTCGACGCGGGCGTCGCGCGGTCGCGGTCGGAGGCGCTGGCCTGGGCCGTCCGGCTGGTCGGGGAGCACGCGGACGCCTGGCTCGCCGAGCTCCGGGAGGCGATGACCAAGGTGGACGATCTCCGCTCACAGGGACCGGACCTTTCCTGAGGCCGGGTCCGCCCGTAAGGTCGGGATTCCGCCGTCTTCACCGAAGTCCTCTTGCGACCTGTGATCCCAAGTCCTGCGTGATGGACGGCAACTGGGGCGCGATCACCTGCGGCAGCGAACAGACCGGCGGCATCCGCGACGTCTACGCGTACAGGCTCTCCGTCACCGGCGAGCCGAAGTACGGGCTGTACGTCAAGTCGAACACCTTGCGCGGCGGGTTCACCGAGAACGTGAACCCGCACGGTGTCTCCGGCGCGTTCGCCCGCTCGGTCGCGTACGTCCCCCGGTTCGGGCCGTTCACCATCAGCGACTCCGCGAGCGCGAGATGCGGGCAAGCGGCGTTCGGCGTCCGAGGGTTGCCCAACTCACACGTGCATGGGCCGCGGGTGAGCGGTTGCCGCTTCGATGGCGTCGCGAACACGGAAAACACCCTGGACCACGTCGATGACCTGCGGTTCGAGAACACGACGATCAACGGGAGACCGGTCTGATTCGTGCTGCGGCCCTCGATGCGGTGCGGCAGGCTGAACGCAGACCGCACCGCATCGGAGGAATCGTGGACACGCCAGGACTTCCCGCGAAGATCGACCCGGACGCGCTGACCACCGTCCTCGATGGACGGTGGGCCGAGCTCCGCCGCGCGGTGCGCGCGCAAATGGCGGCGGAGGACTTCAAGGACCCCGTCGCCCTCGATGTCGAAGCGCACCGAGCCCAAGTGCTCGAATGGCTGCGCCTGCTCGCCCGCACCGACCGGCCCGGGCTCGGCTTCGACCCGGCGTACGGCGGTGGCGGCGACGTCGGCGGCTCGGTGATGTCGTTCGAGATGCTGGGGTTCGGCGACCTCTCGCTGATGGTCAAGGCGGGTGTCCAATGGGGTCTGTTCGGCGGTGCCGTGCAGCTGCTCGGCACGGAACGGCACCACGAGCGTTACCTGCGGAAGATCAAGGACCTGGAGGTGCTGGGCTGCTTCGCGATGACCGAGCACGGCCACGGCTCGGACGTCCAGCATCTGCGCACCACCGCGACCTACGATCCGGCCACCCGCGAATTCGTCGTGCACACGCCGGACCGGGGCGCGATGAAGGAGTACATCGGCAACGCCGCCCGCGACGGCGAACTCGCGGTGGTGTTCGCCCAGCTGATCACCGGCGGCGAATCACGCGGCGTGCACGCTTTCCTGGTGCCGATCCGCGGCGAGAACGTGAGCGGTGTCGAGATCGAGGACTGCGGCCGCAAGGCGGGCCTCAACGGCGTCGACAACGGACGGCTCACTTTCACCCAGGTGAGGGTTCCGCGCGAGGCGCTGCTCAACCGGTTCGGTGACGTCGCCGAGGACGGCACGTACAGCAGCCCGATCGAAAGCGACGGCCGCCGGTTCTTCACGATGCTCGGCACCCTCATCCGCGGCCGGGTCAGCGTCGCGGGCAGCGCCGCCAGCGCGACGAAGCGCGCGCTGGCACTGGCCATCCGGTACGGCGAACAGCGGCGGCAGTTCGCGCGGCCCGACGGCGAAGAGGTCGTGATCCTCGACTACCGCGCCCACCAGCGGAAACTGCTGCCCGCGCTGGCGACGTCGTACGCCCTGCACTTCGCGCAGGAAGCACTCGTCTCGAAGCTGAACGACATCGCCGAGGACGCGCCGGAGGAAGAGCAGCGAGAGCTGGAATCGCGCGCGGCCGGGATCAAGGCCGTCTCGACCTGGCACGCGACGGCGACCATCCAGACCGCCCGAGAGGCGTGCGGTGGCTCCGGCTACCTCTCGGAGAACCTGCTTCCCGGGCTGAAGGCCGACACGGACGTCTTCACCACCTTCGAAGGTGACAACACCGTGTTGCTGCAGCTGGTCGCGAAAGGCCTGCTGACCAGCTACAAAGACCAATTCGAGGACCTCAGCCCGCTCGCGACCGCGCGTTTCGTGGCGGAGCAACTCGTCGAGGCCGTGATCGAACGGACGTCCGCGCGCAAGGTCGTCGAACGGCTCACCGATGCCGACGACAGCGACGTGCTGTACTCGCGCGAGTGGCACCTGAAGCTGTTCGAAGACCGCGAAGAGCACGTACTCGGCGGCGTCGCGCAGCGACTGCGTAAGGCGGGTTCGGACCCCTTCGGTGTCTTCAATGACGCCCAGGACCACGTGCTGCGTGCCGGGCGCGCGCACGTCGATCGGGTGGTGCTGGAAGCGTTCGTCGACGCCATCGAGCGCTGTGCCGACGCTGAAGCCCGTGAGCTGCTGGAGCGGGTGTGCGACCTCTACGCGCTCGCGAACATCGAGGCGGATCGTGGCTGGTTCCTCGAGCACGGGCGCCTGACCTCCGGACGTTCGAAGGCCGTCACCGCCGCGGTGAACGCCCTGTGCGCCGACCTGCGCCCCCACGCGCGGACACTCGTGGACGCCTTCGCTATCCCCGAGCAGTACCTAGCGGCTCCGATGCTGCGGGAGTGATTCCGGCGCGCTGCTCGGCGAGCTCGGCCCGCAACGCCTTGACCTCGCGGGTCAGCTCGTCGAGATGCTCGCGGGTCACGGCCTGCGCGTTCTCGTCGGCTTCGGTCACCCGGCGGATCAGCCACGACGCCAGCGTCGCGGTGACCACACCGAGCAGGGCGATCCCGGCCACCATCAGTCCGACCGCGACGATCCGGCCGGTGCCGCTGATGGGATAGCGGTCGCCGTAACCGACCGTGGTGATCGTCGTGATCGACCACCACACCGCGTCCGGGAAATCGGTGATCGGCGCGTCAGCCTGAGTGCGTTCGGCGTCGAGTACGGCGAGCGCCGAACAGAACACGATGAGCGCCGTCGCGCCCACCGTGTAGACCACGACGCGGCCGCGCAACGACAGGCCGGCGTTGCGGTTGAGGACGTTGAGCACCGTGACCAGCCGGAGCAGTCGCAGCTGGCGGATCAGCGGGAGCACGATGATCAGCAGATCGAAGATGTTCTTCTTGAGGAAGTCCCGTTTGTCCTTGGCGTGCTTGAGGCGGACGCCGTAGTCCAGGGCGAAGACCGCCCACGCGAACCAGGTGACGACCTCGCACCAGACGCGGCCGGTGTGGCCGAGCGAGGGCTGGAGGATCGGCCACGCGTAGGCCGCCAGGAACAGTACGGCGGCGGCGTTGAGCGGCCACTCCATCCGTTTTTCCCACATCGGGCGTCTCCTCACCTGGCCTTTTCCAGGTGCACGTTAAGCGATGTCGAGGGCCGTTCCATAGAGTTTGCCGGTTTTGAGGGTGATGTGGAGCCTTCGTTCGGCCGCGATGGTCTCGAGGAACTCGGCCTCGTCCTCGGGTTTTTGGCGCTGTGCGGCGAGATATTCGAGCCCGGCCGTGTCACCGGGTGTCCGGGTGACCTCGGAGAGTTCCGCTTTTCCTTCCACGACCGCGAATTTCCAGTGGTCGGCGCTGGAGACGTAGAGCGAAGCGGTGGGATTGTCGCGGAGTTGCTTGACCTTGAGGCGGTCTTCTGTCGTGCTGATCCGGACCGTGCGGTTCTCGGGATCCCACGTGTAGACGACCGTGGAGAGATGCGGGCGGCCGTCGCGTTTGAGGGTGGCGAGGGCGCCGAAGGTGTGCTCGGCGAGGAAGTCGCTGAGGGCCGCGTCGTCGAGGGGGCGGGGCGGTGCGTTCTTGGTCATGGTGGTGATCATGGCTCGCGCGGCGGGGGCGCGGAAGAAGGCACTTTCTTGTGCCAGAGGGAACACGCGTGTGTCCGTCCTGGTCACGTCGGTCGTGGGGGGGGGGGGGGGGGGGGGGGGGGGGGGGGGGGAGGGAGGGGGGGAGGGGGGGGGGGGGGGGGGGGCGCTGGTCGACGACGCCTCGCTCCTGAAGAAGACCATCGCCGACGCGGTGACCGAGGCGGGGGCGACGGTCTGCGAAGTTGTGTC
>NZ_JBVJCE010000003.1:68280-119289 GCF_055588925.1 Amycolatopsis sp. NPDC041971
AGAGTGTAGTTCTTGGTCGGTACGAAGCGAGCCCCTTTTCTCCTCTTCCTTTCCCCTCTCCCCCCCCCCCCCCCCCCCCCCCCCCCCCCCCCCCCCCCCCCCCCCAACCAGCGCGACCGATCACGGAGCTAGGAGTACATCGCCAGCCAGATCGCGACGTAGTGGGACACCGCCGCGAGAACCGTGCAGGCGTGGAAGTACTCGTGGTACCCGAAGGTCTCCGGGAAGTGGTTCGGCCACTTGACCGCGTAGAACACCGCGCCGAGGGTGTAGAACAGCCCGCCTACGCAGAGCAGGACGAGTGCCGCGACGCCGGCGTGCGCGCCCAGTTCGGGCAGGACGAAGACGGCGACCCAGCCCAGTGCGATGTAGATCGGCACGCCCAGCCAGCGGGGGGCGTTCGGCCACAGCATCTTCAGGGTGACGCCGCCGATCGCGCCGCCCCAGACGATCGCCAGCACGATGTACCCGGTCGGCTGGGACATCGCCAGAAGGGTGAACGGCGTGTAGGTGCCGGCGATGAACAGGAAGATCATCGAATGGTCGGCGCGCTTCATCCATTCGTAAGCTCGCGGGCTCCAGAAGCGACGGTGGTAGAGGGCGCTGACGCCGAAGAGACCGAGCACGGTCAGCCCATAGACCGAAGTGGACAAAGCGGCTATGGGCGACACGGTGGTCGCTGCGAGACTGATCAGAGTCGCGGCTCCGGCGACAGCGACGAAGAAGGACCAGAAGTGGAGATGGCCACGCAAACGAGGACGTGTGTCCACCAAGGGCGCGGGGCCGGACGGCTGCTTCTCGGACTCTACGCTCACTCCTCCCAGATTACGGCACCGTAGGTTTTTCGCCAGTGTCCGTGGCGCGTCCCACTGAGGCGCGAAGGGTGCGTACTCTCCGGTGGCGTGAGTCTTCGGTCCTTCTTGTCAGACGTCGTGTACAGCGCCTACGGCAGGCGCCTGATCCAGCAGGCCAAGGGGCGCCATCCACGCCACATCGCCATCATGCTGGACGGCAACCGCCGCTGGGCGCGCGAAGCGGGCTTCACCGACGTCGCCGACGGGCACCGCGCGGGTGCCAAGAAGATCGCCGACTTCCTGAGCTGGTGCAACGAGGCCGACGTCGAGGTCGTCACCATGTGGCTGCTCTCGACCGACAACCTCGGCCGCGCGGCGGAGGAACTGAGCCCGTTGCTGAAGATCATCACCGACGTCACCGACGAACTCGCCGCACCGCACACGCCATGGCGGCTCCGCATCGTGGGAGCCCTCGACCTGCTGCCCCCGGAGGTCGCGAAGGCCCTCAGCGCGGCCGCGGAGCGCACTGAGGGGCGCTCCGGAATGGAGGTCAACGTCGCTGTCGGTTACGGAGGGCGTCAGGAGATCGCCGACGCGGTCCGCAAACTGCTGCTCCAGCACGCCGACGAGGGAACCTCGATCCGCGAGCTCGCGAAGATCCTGGACGTCGACCATATTTCCGAACACATGTACACCTCCGGCCAGCCGGATCCGGATCTGATCATCCGCACCTCGGGTGAGCAGCGGCTTTCCGGATTTTTGCTCTGGCAATCGGCGCATTCGGAATTCTGGTTCACCGAAGCTTATTGGCCCGCGTTCCGCCGGGTCGATTTCCTGCGCGCCATGCGCGATTACGCGTGGCGGCACCGGCGCTTCGGTTCCTGACCCGTCCACGTTGAAGATCAGTGGTGGTGGTGCTCCAGCGAGTGGATGATCAGAGCCGGGGTGGTGGCGATGCCCGTGTAGGCACCGGCGACCAGCGAAGCGGCACCGTAACCCAGCGCGCCGCCACCTCAGGCGAAGGTGTCGTAGGCGTCGCCCGAACGTCGGGCCCGGCGTGCCGGTGGTGTCACCGGCCGCGGCGAACGCGGTTCCGCCGGCCATCATGATGCCCGCGACGACGGCGGAAGCGAAACCAACTTTCTTCAGCACTTCGCACACTCCTTGATGGAGATACGAAATACGGTGGGGGTGTCCCGTGGTGGGAAAATTTCTCGCTATTCAGGAGTTGCGACCGTCTCGTGAGCCCATTGTGAGGCGAAAAAGGCCCCGTTCACTCGGTCCGGTTCTCTGCTCGGTCACGAAGGCGGGCCGCTACCAAGCGTGGTAAAACCTTCGACCCCTTCAGGTGAACGCCCTCTGTCGTGTTGATCCCTCCGAGTCACGTCGACGAGCGTCCCTGAATGGAGATCATCACTACTCCTCGTGACGGTGACGACGTGTTGATGTCACGCGACCGACAGTGAGATGACGGTTTGGCGAATCACCGTGGTGGCTGCCTGCGCGATCGGCCGGACGCAGGTACCTTCCGGAAGTGAGGGTTCGCGTCCCATGCGGACTCTCACGGGAGGCCCTGGTCGTGGCGGTAGTCGACAGGGCGGCACAGCCGCCCAGTGGATGCACGAGGGGGCCGGCACCCGGCCCTCGTGGCCGTGCCGACTGACGCGGAAAGCGTCGGAAGGAACGGTCGGCCAGGGAAGTGCCCGGCCCAGCGAGTGCGGGCGTGGTGCCACGCCCACGAGGGAGATGCCGTCGTGACTGCGCAGCGTTCACCCCGCAAGGCCTCTGGCCGTTCTTCGACCGGTGCCTCTGGCCCGGAGAAAGCCTCGATCTCGCCCGAATCCCAGCGGTCCACTTACGTGCTCGACACGTCGGTCCTGCTCTCCGACCCCTGGTCGGTGACCCGTTTCGCCGAACACGCGGTCGTGCTCCCGCTGGTCGTCATCAGTGAACTGGAGGCGAAACGTCACCATCCCGAACTGGGGTGGTTCGCCCGCGAAGCGCTTCGCATGCTCGACGACCTGCGTCGTCAGCACGGCAGGCTCGACGCGCCGATCCCGGTCGGTGAGCACGGCGGCACCCTGCAGGTGGAGTTGAACCACTCCGATCCCACGGTGCTCCCGGTCGGCTTCCGCACCGACTCCAACGACCACCGCATCCTCGCCTGTGCGCTCAACCTGGCGGCGGAACGCGCGTCGGTCACGCTGGTGACCAAGGACATCCCCCTGCGCGTCAAGGCGGGCGCCGTCGGTCTCGAGGCCGACGAGTACCGCGCGCAGGAGGTGACGCCCTCGGGCTGGACGGGGATGGCGGACGTGGACGTCCCCCAGACCCTGGTCGACGCGCTGTTCAGCGGGTCTTCCGTGGATCCGGCGGAATTCGGGATGCCCGAGGTCGGTGAACTGCCCTGTCACACCGGGTTGAGGCTGCTCGCCGGCAGTTCGAGCGCGCTGGGCCGGGTCACCGCGGACAAGCGGATCCGGCTCGTGCGGGGTGATAAGGAGGCGTTCGGACTGCACGGCCGCTCGGCCGAGCAGCGGGTGGCGCTGGATCTCCTGCTGGACTCCGACGTCGGCATCGTCTCGCTGGGCGGACGCGCCGGTACCGGCAAATCGGCGCTCGCGCTCTGCGCGGGCCTGGAATCGGTGATGGAACGGCGCCAGCACCGCAAGGTCGTGGTCTTCCGCCCGGTGTACGCGGTCGGCGGCCAGGATCTGGGCTACCTGCCCGGTTCCGAGAGCGAGAAGATGCAGCCGTGGGCGCAGGCGGTGTTCGACACTCTCGGCGGCCTGGTCAGCCAGGACGTCCTCGACGAGATCTTCGACCGAGGCATGCTCGAGGTGCTCCCGCTGACCCACATCCGCGGCCGGTCGCTGCACGACACGTTCGTCATCGTCGACGAGGCGCAGTCCTTGGAGCGCAACGTGCTCCTGACCGTGCTTTCGCGGCTCGGCACGGCCTCGCGGGTCGTGCTCACGCATGACGTCGCGCAGCGCGACAACCTGCGGGTCGGGCGGCACGACGGCGTTTCGGCGGTGATCGAGAAACTCAAGGGTCACCCGCTGTTCGCGCATGTCACGTTGACCCGGTCCGAGCGGTCGCCGATCGCGGCGCTCGTCACCGAGATGCTGGAGGACCACGGCTGAGCACGTGCCATGAACGGTCCGTTACTGGCGAATTTCGCCAGTAACGGACCGTTCATGGCACCTCTACGGCTAGGTGACCGGCTTCGCCCAGGGGAGCGGCCTGCCGTCCACGTCGTCGGTGAGTTCGACGCCGAGCATGGCCGAAAGCGTCGCGCCCAGATCGACGACGTCCAGATCCGGCAGTTTCGCGCCCGGTTCGAAACCGGGCCCGCCGGCGAGGAGGAGCCCGTCCGGCCGGTGGTCGCCCGTGCGCCAATGCTCGTCCGGGCCATAGACGACGCCGGTCTTGGGCGACCAGACCGTCTCGATCGGACCGGTGCGGGCCCAGTCGATCAGCAGATCCGGCAGGGTGTCGTCGGCCTCGCGGTCGTAGTGGTCGCTCGTGCGGGAAACCTCGCGTACCACCGGTTTCCCGGTCGCGACGTTCACCAGTGAGAGCAGGTCTTCGGTCAGCCGCGCGCAGACGGCCTCGTACTCCGCGCCGGGCCGCACGACGCCGTGCGGTTCGCGGCCCGCCAGGTTGATCCGTACTCCGCCGAAGACGAAGTTGTTGGGAGACAGGTAGAACCGCTGCTTCGATCGCTGTTCGGCGGTCGCCCAGTTCGGCACCGCCGGCAACGGTGCCGCCGCCAGTCGCTTGCGCAGCGACGGCATCGCGGCCGACGCCAGCTTCATCCGCAAAGGACCGGGCAGGGCGGAATAAGCGCGTTTGGCCAGTGTCATCGCGCCACCGCCGCGCAGGCCTTCGGACTCCACCGTGTCGAGGAGCCGCAGGATTTCGTGCAGCAGATGGCTTCCCTCGTACCGCGGCCCCATACCGTGGCTCAGCAGCACGAAGACCGTCGTGTCCGGTCCGGCCAGCGCGAGATGCCCGCCGATCGCGTCATCGAGACTCCGGTAGACCGCACGGACCGGGTCCAGTTCCGCCGCGAGCGTGACGTCGTGGTCGCGGTGCGCGGGATCGTGCAGATGCCACTGCTGATGGCCGATACTGTGGGATTCCCCGTACACCGAAAGGAAAAGATCCCAGTCACCTTCGGCGAGCAGCTTGGTCGACACCTGAGTCTTCTGTTCGATCCCGGCGACGAGCCCGTGGGTCAGCGCCCGCTCCTCGTCGGGTGTCCGATGGGGACCTTCGCGGTGAAGGTAGTCGTCCGGTGCCCAGTCCCGGACCAGATCGGGTTCGGCGGTGAGGATGGGAGTGAGCCCGATGTCGGCTTCGATCTCCTTCGCCAGCTCCGGCGGTGAAGTGTGGAAGCCGAAATGCCGGTCGTGGCAGGCGTACTCGCTCACCATGACGCCGTTGAGCGGTTTGTCCGCACGGGAATGCGGGACGTCGAGCACGGCGACGCGTTTCCCGGCGTCGGAAAGCGTCTCCCAGAACGGGGTGCCCCGGATTTCCAGCGGACTGGTCAGCCGCCGTTCGTAGGTCTTGGTGTCGACCTCTTCCCAGCAGTGGAAACCGGTCCGCGCGGCGGTGCGCGCGGTGAAGAAACTGCTCCACAGCGAGCCGACGAACAGGCCGTAGGGATTGTGCGTGGTCGCCGAAGCGCTGGTTTCGAGCAGACGCGCCAACGTCGGCACTTCGCCCGCCGCGGCGAGATCGCGGATCGTGCCGGGGTCGCAGGCGTCGAGCGCGACCACGAGGATCTTGGCGGGTTCGGTCATGATCGGTGCTCCGGTCCTGAATGCTTGCGGCGGATGGCGGCGAAGTCGTCGTCGTAGGTCGGCCCGTGGGAGAGCCGGTCCCCGGAAGTCGTCGTGTAGTAGCAGGAGATCGCCGGGACGACCAAGGGTTCGCGGTCCGCGGTCAGCGCCAGGAGCAGGTCCCAGTCGCCCATCTCGACGAGCGACTCGTCGAACCGGGCCTCGCGAAGACCCGCCCGATGCGCGACGGCGCCGATGTCGGCGAGGTTCTCCCGCAACAGCGTTTCCCGGTCGTAGCGTCGCAAAAACAGCTCCGGCAGACCGCCGATGTCGTCGATGACGAAGCCGCCGTAGGCCGCCGTGATATCCGGATGCTCGCCGAACGTCCAGCCCAAGGCCTTGAGCCACAACGGATGCAGGGTGTTGTCGTCGTCGAGGTAGGCGACGACGTCGCCGGTGACCTCGGCGAGCCCGGCGTTGCGGGCGGCGCAGACGCCGCCGTGTTCGACCCGGATCGACCGGATCCGCGGGTCTTCGAAACCGGCGATCACCTTGGGGGTGGAATCCGAACTGGCGTCGTCGACGATCACCAGTTCCCAGTGCGGATAGTGTTGCGCCTGGACCGAAGCGACGGCGCGGGGCAGCAGCGCGGCCCGGTCGTGCGTCGGCAGGACGATCGAAATCTTCGGTGTGGCCCGGAGTTCGTGCTGATCGAGCCACTGCGTGAACGTGCGGACGTCGCGGGCGGCTTCGAGGCTTTCGGTCCGGAGATGCAGTCCCCCGAAGGCGGTGTCATGGCTTTTCAGCCAGCTGTCGAGCGCTTCCTGCCGCGTGTCGAGGGCGGCTTGCCTGGCTTCGACGGTGGTGGTGCGCGCGTCGCCGTCGCGCAAGGCCCCGCCGTGATCCTCGAGCCAGGCGTTGTGGTGTTCCAGCACCGCGCGCAGCCGCTCGATTTCCGCGGCCTGCTCCGCGAGCGCGGACCGTAGTGCGGCGATTTCCCCGTTTTCCGCGTGGCGGCGATCCAGCGCCGCCGCCACGATCCGTCTCAGGCGTCTCACCCGGTGCACCCTAGTGCTTCAGGTGCCCTGGATCACCAGCCCGACGGCAGCGGCCGTCCTTCCGCGAAGCCCGCGGCGGACTGGATCCCGAGCAGCGCGCGCTCGTGGAATTCCTCCAGCGTCCGCGCGCCCGCGTACGTGCAGGCCGACCGGACACCGGAGCCGATGGAGTCGAGCAGGTCCTCGACGCCGGGGCGGGCCGGGTCCAACGCCATCCGCGAAGCCGAAATGCCCTCTTCGAACAGGCCCTTCTTGGCGCGCTCGAAGACGTTGTCCGTGCGCGTGCGGGCGCCGACGGCGCGCTTCGACGCCATGCCGAACGATTCCTTGTACGGCTTGCCCTGCTCGTCGTGACGCAGGTCGCCGGGGGATTCGTGGGTGCCGGCGAACCACGAGCCGACCATGGCCGCGGACGCGCCGGCGGCCAGCGCGAGCGCGACGTCGCGCGGATGCCGCACGCCGCCGTCCGCCCAGACGTGTTTGCCCAGTTCACGGGCCGCGGCCGCGCATTCGGCGACGGCGGAGAACTGCGGGCGGCCGACCCCGGTCATCATCCGGGTGGTGCACATGGCGCCGGGACCGACGCCGACCTTGACGACGTCCGCGCCCGCGTGGATCAGGTCGCGGGTGCCCTCCGCGGTGACCACGTTCCCGGCGACCACCGGAACCCGCGGGTTCACCGAACGGACGGCCTTGAGCGCGGAGATCATCTTCTCCTGGTGGCCGTGCGCGGTGTCGACGACCAGCACGTCGACGCCCGCCGCGAGGACGGCCTCGGCCTTCGCCGCGACGTCGCCGTTCACGCCGATCGCGGCGGCGACGCGCAGGCTGCCGCCGTCGTCGACGGCCGGGGTGTAGATCTCCGCGCGCAGCGCCGCGATCTCGGTCAGGACGCCGGCGAGCCTGCCGTTTTCGTCGATGCCGAGCGCGAGACGGCCGCCGTGATCGTGCAGACGCTCGAACACCTCACGTGGCGGAGTGTTCAGCGGCGCCGTGACGACCGCGGGCTCCGCGACGTCGGCCAGCCGCGCGAAGCGGTCGACGCCGGCGCAGGCCGCTTCATCGACGACGCCGACGGGCTTGCCGTCCTCGTCCACCACGACGACGGCGCCGTGGGCGCGTTTGCCGACCAGGTTCAGCGCGTCGGCGACCGCGTCCCCGCCGGTCAGCACGAGCGGGGTGTCCCACACGGGGTGACGGCTCTTGATCCAGGTGACGATGTCGGCGACCGCGGCCACGTCGACGTCCTGTGGCAGTACGACGAGCCCGCCGCGCCGGGCGACCGTTTCGGCCATCCGGCGACCGGCGACGGCGGTCATGTTGGCCACCACGATCGGGATCGTGGCGCCGGTGCCGTCCACAGTGGACAGGTCGACGTCGAAGCGGGACTCCACGTCCGACCGGTTCGGCAGGAGGAACACGTCGTCGTAGGTCAGGTCGTGAGCGGGCCGATGCCCGTCGAGAAAGCGCACGAGGCCCCAGGATACCCGCGTGGGACAATGACGGCATGACCGACCGGGACCGTGACGAAACCGGACGAGCCCGTAACGCGCGCCCGCGAGACGGGCTCGGCAGGCCGCTCCCGTACGGCGCCGACGGTGTCGAGCGCCAGCCCGAGGGCATCGAACGGAGCCCTGAGGACACCATCTCCGAGGCCCAGCGCCTACTCGACGCGGGCCGCCCGTTTCACGCGCACGAGGTGTTCGAGGACGCGTGGAAAACCGCCGACGGGCCGGAACGGGAGCTGTGGCGCGGCCTCGCGCAGCTCGCCGTGGGCCTGACCCACGTGGCCAGGGGGAACGGGAACGGCGCGGCCTCGCTGCTGGAGCGTGGCGCGGACAACATCGAGCCGTTCCGCGAGGCCGGGCCGCACGGGATCGACATCCCCGGCCTGCAGGCTTGGGCGCGGAAGATGGCGGAAGAGGTGAAGCTGCGCGCGCGGGTGGAGCCGGTCGCGCCGCGCCTGCAAGGTCAGTAGCGCCGAGCCCGGGCGATACAGCTCGATCGGCAGCGGCCGCACCTTCGCGGACAAAGCCGCGCGCAGGTCGCTCCCATCACAGCGTCGTCCCACGGCCCGGGATCGCGGCGAGCGCTGATCGTCCACCTTGAGCACTCGACATACCGCAAGTATGTTACTTCGAGTAGGGATACTGCTCAGTAGGTAACGGCGGGAGAAGGCGCGATGAGCGAGCCCAAGGAACTGCTGGCCGAACCGCTGAAGCTGCGGCGCGATCCTGCCGAACCGGCTGGCCAAGGCCGCGTTGAGTGAGCAACTCGGCGACCGTCGCAACCGGCCGACCGCCGAACTGGCCGAGCTGTACCGGACATGGTCGCGCGGCGGCGCCGGCACGCTGATCACCGGCAATGTCATGGTCGATCCGACCGCGCTCGGCGAACCGCGCAACGTCGCGGTACCCCGGGAGCCGGACGCGACCGGGTTCGAGCCGTGGGCACGATCGGCGGACGGGACCGAGACCCGGTTGTGGGTCCAGCTCAACCACCCCGGCAGGCAGAGCCCCCGGTTCTTGTCCCGGCAGCCTGTCGCGCCGTCGGCGGTGCCGTTCGGCGACCGCGGCATCCGCTCGGTGTTCGCGACGCCGCGGGCGCTGACCGGCGACGAGATCGAGGCGATCATCGACCGGTTCGGCGTGGCCGCGCGGACCGTCGTCGACGCCGGGTTCGCCGGTGTCCAGATCCACGGCGCGCACGGCTACCTCGTCTCGCAGTTCCTCTCACCGCTGACCAACCGGCGCACCGACGGCTGGGGCGGCGACGCCCTCCGGCGGCGGCGGTTCCTGCTGGAAGTGGTCGCCCGCGTGCGCGCCGAGGTCGGCGACGCCATGCCGATCGCGGTCAAGCTCACCAGCGCGGATTTCCAGCGCGGCGGGTTCGCTGACCGCATTTAGTCCTCTGAATGCGGTACTTGCACACGCAAGGATCGCATTCAGAGGACTAAATGCAAGAGGGGTCAGGTGGCGTTCGGCGAGGAGGAATCGCTCGAAGTCGTCCGCGAGCTGGGTGAAGCGGGCATCGACCTGCTGGAAGTCTCCGGCGGGACCTATGAGAAGACCGCCATGATGGGCTCCGCCAAGGCGAGCAAGACCAGCGACACCAGCACCGTCAGCCGCGAGGCCTATTTCCTCGACTACGCCGCGAAAGCGCGGCAGATCACCGACGTCGCGCTGATGGTCACCGGCGGCTTCACCAGCCCGGCGGGAATGGCGGACGCGCTGCGCTCCGGCTCGCTGGACGTCATCGGCCTCGGCAGGCCGCTGATCGTCGACCCGGCCCTGCCCGGCCGCCTGCTGGACGGTGAGGATGTCCGTGCCCAGCGCACGGCCCCGAAGACCGGCATCCGGCTGGCCGACAGCCTGCTCGAAATCCAGTGGCACACCCAGCAGATGCGTCGGGTGGCCGCCGGGAGACCGGTGGACCGGCGGCTCGGCGCGGTCCGGACGCTAGTACGTGCCGGCGTCGCGGATCCGCTCAACGCCTTCCGGCGGGTCCGGGGCTAAGTAGTCGTCCACTTCGTCCTTGCGCCTGAACGTGCGGTCGAAGCCGACCGCGGCCGCCGCGAGGCCGATGAACAGCACGCCGATGAGCACGCAGTTGAACGCGACACCGCCATAGCTGTTGATGCCCGGGTCGACGAACGGGTACGGGTAGAAGCCGATGATCGCGCCACGCACCAGCGTGACCGCGAGCCAGGCCAGCGGGAACAACAGCGACCACGACAGGATCCGCCACGACAGCTGGCCGCGCGGGCCGAACAGCAGCCAGCCCGCGACGCACATCAGCGGCGACACCTTGTGCAGCATCGTGTCGGCGAACACGGCCCAGCCGCGCAGTTCGTAGAGATCGGCGAGCGCGACCTGGAAGACGACCCCGGTCACGGTGATGCCGACGAGCCCGGTGAGCCGCAGCACGCCGAACAGGGTCGACCGGTCCGCGACACCGAGCGCGAGCAGCAGACTCCCGACGCCGACCAGGATGTTCGAGTCGATGGTGAAGAAGGCCAGCAGGTTGGCCACCCGTCCGGCCGGGGTGTGGAAGCTGCCGCCGGTGGTGCCCGCGGACACCGGGATCTGGGCGGCGAGACCGGCGATCACCACCAGCGCCGTCGCGCCGAACCAGGCACGCGCGATCTTGGAAGCCTGCATTCCACCTACCTTATGGGTGACCGGGTGGAGACGTCCCGTCACCACCGCACGCCGCCACTCGATCGGGGGGGCGGAATGCCGCCGGGACTTCCCGCCCGATGGGTCACATCGGGGGAACCGATGGACGTCGAGCGGAGGCATTTCGTCCTCTGAATGCGGTAGTTGCACGCGCAAGGACCGCATTCAGAGGACGAAATGCGGGGGTTCAGGGCTTGAGAAGGCCGCGCACGGTGTCGATGGTGTCGGCGTCGGCGGCTTCCTTGTCCGGGCGGTAGCGCACGACGCGCGCGAAGCGCAGCGCCAGCCCGCCCGGATATCGCGTGCTCACCTGGGCCCCGTCGAGTTCGATTTCGACGACGAGCTCAGGCCGTACGTGCACCACCCAGTCCGTGCGGTGGGTCTCGATCTCCTGGAACGTCTTCGTCTGCCAGGCCAGCAATTCGTCGGTCATGCCCTTGAAGGTCTTGCCGACCATGATCGGCGGCCCGCCGTCGGGGTCGCGGGCGCCGAGATGAAGGTTCGACAGCGTGCCGGTGCGCCTGCCATGACCCCATTCGGCGGCGAGCACGACGAGATCGATCGTGTGCACCGGTTTCACCTTGAGCCAAGCGCGCCCGCGGCGGCCCGCCGCGTACGGCGACGCGAGGTCCTTGACCATCACGCCCTCGTGCCCGGCGGCCATCGCCGCATCGAGCACGCTCTCGGCGGAGGCGGGCGCGATCTCGCCGGGGATGACGTGCTCGCCCGCGACCCGCCGCAGGGCGACGTTTCGTTCGGACAGGGGCGCGTCCAGTAAATCGACGCCGTCGAGATGCAGGCAGTCGAAGAAGTACGGCCGCAGCAGCAGCGCCTTGACCTGCTCTTCGCGGCTGCTGCCGAACCGGCTCATCGTCTCTTGGAACGGCCTCGGCCTGCCGTCGTCGGTCAGGGCCAGTGTCTCGCCGTCGAGCACCACCGACGTGCAGGGCAAGGAGCGCACCAGATCCACCAGTTCGCCGACGCTGCCGGTGATCTCCCGCAGTGTCCTGGTGTAGATCTGCACCTCGTCGCCGTCACGGTGGACCTGGATCCGCGCACCGTCCATCTTGTACTCGACGAGCGCGTCGGCATGCTCGGTGACCGCCTCGTCCAGAGACTCCGCCGGGGACGCCAGCATCGGCCGGATCGGTCTGCCCAAGGCCAGCTTGAACTCCGCCAGCCGCGCCTGGCCGCCTGTCATGGCCGCCAGGCCCGTCACCGGGAGCTGCCCGGACAGCATGAAAGCCCGCCGGACATCCTCGGCCGGGATCTCGGACGCCGCCGCGATGGCGTCCACCATGATCCCTTCGAGCGCGCCCTGCCGCAGCTCGCCGGTGAGCAGCCGGACCAGAAAGTCCTGCTCCTCCTTGGTCATCTTGCCGAACAACGTCCGCAAGGTCTCCGCGCGCAGCTTCACCGACCCCGAACCCGACGCCGCGCCCACCGTGCCGAGTGCCGTGTCGATCTCGGCGACGGTCAACGACGGCTCGGCGGCCGGGGTCGTCTTCAATTCGGCCAGCGTCCGCCAGCCGGCGCCGACGCGGCCCTGTGTGGGCTGCCCGGTGAGGAACGCGATGACCGCGGGCAGTTCCAGCTCGCCCGCGGCGCGCAGGACCGCGGCCAGGATGGCGATCTTCGCCTTCCTGGACCTCGTGGCGGCCAGTTCGGCCGACGCGGTCACCACCGCGGTGAGCAACATGGGTCCATCATGACCCCAGGCACCGACAGTTTCGCGCCGAGCGGGTTCAGGCGTGCGCGGGATCGGCGACCCAGCTGGCGAGCAGGCGGAGCGCCCGCTCGGTGTCGGAGCCGGGCTCGGCGGTGTAGATCACCAGGGCCTGGTCCGGATCGTCGGGCAGCCGCAGCGTCTCGTAGCGCAGCCGCAGCTCACCCACGATCGGGTTGATCACGACCTTCCACGCGTGCGCCTTCTCGCGCACGGCGTGCTTCGCCCACAACTTCCGGAACGCCTCGCTGCCGAGGGAGAGTTCGCCGACCAGCTGGGCGAAGTACGGGTCGTCCGGATACTTCCCGCACTCGGAGCGCAGGTTCGCCACGATCTCTTTCGCCACGGTTTCCCACTCCGGGTGCAGCTCGCGGGTGTGTTCCTCGAGAAAGAAGATCTTCGGGATGTTGCGCTCGCCCGCCGGGCGCGCGGCGAAGTCGAAGGAAAGCGCGGTCCCGAGCGAATTCCAGGCCAGCACGTCTCCGTAGCGGTCGAAGATGAGTGCCGGGGTTTGGATCGCGTTCAGCATCGGCTGGAGTTCCGGCCGGATCCGCCGCGCCTTCGGCCGCGGGACGCGTTTGCGTTTCGGGGCCGCCAGGTTGCGCAGGTAGGTCTCCTCGTCGCGGTGCAGCCGCAACGCCCGGCTCAGCGATTCGAGGACGGAATCGGACACGTTGCGCGCCCGGCCCTGCTCCAGCCGCGTGTAGTAGTCGACGCTGATCCCGGCCAGCTGCGCCAGCTCCTCGCGCCGCAGCCCGGCGACCCGCCGCTGGCTGAACCCCGTCGGCAGGCCGAGCTCCGCCGGGTCCAGCGCGGCCCTGCGTGCCTTGAGGAAGTCGCCCAGTTCGGCCGTCTCGGTCATGCCGTCGAGTATCCCGGAACGGGTGTGGTGGGTGCCTGGTCCTGACAGACCCAGGCTGATCGGGAACGCAGTTCCGTGAAGGCCTCCTTCCCTACCCTGAAGGTCAGGGTTCCGGCAAGGTCGTATAGCCGCTGGTCGGTGGCGCTTTGGGTGATTCGAACTGGACTTCCGGCGGGGGCGGATGACAGGGCGTCTTGAGCGTCAAATGTCCACAAAGGACACTATCCGGCCACTGGATGTCCATTTAACGCGGTTATGTACGTTTTTCGACTGGGTCGTGAGGGAAAAAGAGGGCCAGAACGACGAGCCCGCCTTTGTCGCCGCAACACCCACTTGACCAGCGGCTATGCGACTTTGCCGGGGCCCTGACCCTGAAGGTAGTGACAGAGGCCTTCACGGACTTCCGGTCGACCTATGGTCCGGTCAGGTGTGAGTGATTTGGCTCTTCGGTCCGGGCCAAAGAGCCGTCATCGTCTAGGCATGGACAACGAGCGAAGAGGCGTGACGATCGGCGCACTGGGGGTGCTGATCGTCGGCGCGTCCGTGCCGGTGACGGGAATGCTCGACGGGTACCCGGTGATCACCGGACAGGCGCTGCGCTACGCGTTGGCGGGCGTCCTCCTGCTGGGGTGGGCGCGGCTGAGCGGGCGTCCGTTGCCGTTGCCGGGGGCGCGTGACGTGCCGTCGCTGCTCGCCCTCGCGGCGACCGGGATGATCGGGTTTCAGGCGTGCCTGCTGTTCGCGCAGCGCTACGCCGAGCCGGGCCTGGTCGCGGCGTTCCTCGGCGGCACGCCGCTCGTGCTCGCGCTCGCCGGCCCGCTGGCCAAAGGGAAGCGGCCGTCGTGGGCGCCGGTGACCGGGGCGGTGCTCGCCGGACTCGGGATCGCCGTGCTGTCCGGCGGCGGCGCGGCGCGCTGGCAGGGTCTGGTGCTCGCGGCGCTGGCGATGGTGTGCGAAGCGCTTTTCACGCTGCTCGCCGTCGGCGTGCTCGACAGGCTCGGGCCGTTGGCGACCGCGACCTGGGGGTGTTTCGCCGCGGGCGCCGGTGGCGCCGTCGTCGGCACGATCGCCGACCCGTCCGGCGCCTGGGCCTGGCCGGACGGACGGGAACTGATCGCGCTCGGCTACCTGACGGTCGTCGTCACGGCGATCGCGTTTCTTCTTTGGTACTCGGCGGTTTCGCTGCTGGGCGTGGATCGGGCCGGGGTGCTGGTGGGGCTGATGCCGGTCTCCGGGCTCGCCGTCTCGCTCCTGCTCGGTATGCAGGATTTCCGCTTCTCCCAAGTGATCGGGGTCGCGCTGGTCTCCTCAGGCGTCGTGATCGGCCTGCGCCGCCGCGAGCTCGCTGAGCCTGGCGCATTTGACGTCGAAGTGCTTCACGAGGTCGCCGCCGGTGATCGCGACCATGACCGGGGCGCGGCGGCCTGTCGAAAGTGACCTTCTGCACGAATTCCGTCCCGCCGTCGGCCTCGGTCAGGGACGTGAGCGTGAACGGTTCGGCGAGGTGTTCCTCGGCCGCGAGCGCGGATATCTGGTTCGGGCCGTCGCGAGAGGGGAACTCTCGCGACGGCCCGATCCGGCTCTCGTGCACGCGATCCTGCTCGGCCCGGTGCTGACGTGGCTGCACCTGTTCACCGAGATGCCGCCTTCGGGTGGGCTGGCGGCTTCGCTCGCCTCACCGCTTCACGCAGCCCTGGTCGCTCTGGGCGATTAGCGGCCTCCGCGCGCCATGCGGAGCACGTCGAGGGCTTCGTCCAGCTGGGCTTCGGTGAGCTTGCCGTTCGCGACGTGACCGCGTTCGATCACGACCTCGCGGATCGTCTTCAGCTCCTTGAGCGCCTGCTTCGCGATGGCGGCGGCCTCTTCGTAACCGATGTATTTGTTCAGCGGCGTCACGATCGACGGCGAACCCTCGGCGTACTCGCGCGCGCGGTCGGCGTTCACCGTCACGCCGGCGAACACCTTGTCCGCCAGCAGCCGCGAGACCGCCGCGAGCAGCCGCGCCGATTCGAGCACGTTGCGCGCGATCACCGGCAGGTTCACGTTGAGCTGGAAGTTGCCCGCCGCGCCCGCGAAGGCCACCGCCGCGTCGTTCCCGATCACCTGGGCTACCACCTGCAGCGTCGCCTCCGGGATCACCGGATTCACCTTGCCCGGCATGATCGACGAACCCGGCTGGAGATCCGGCAGCGCCAGTTCGGCGAGCCCGGTGCGCGGGCCGGAACCCAGCCAGCGCAAGTCGTTCGCGATCTTGTTCAGCGACACCGCGACCGTCCGCAGATGCCCGGACGTCTCGACGACGCTGTCCTGCGTCGCCTGCGCCTCGAAATGGTCACGCGCCTCGGTCAGCGGAAGACCGGTCACCGAGGCCAGTTCCTGCGAGACCGCCGCGCCGAAGCCCTCGGGCGCGTTCAGCCCGGAACCGACGGCGGTCCCGCCGATCGGCAGTTCACCGAGCCGCGGCAGGCCCGACTTCAGCCGCTCGACACCGAACCGGACCTGTGACGCCCACGCGCCCGCCTCCTGGCCGAAGGTGATCGGGACGGCGTCCATCAGGTGCGTACGGCCGGACTTCACGATGTCCGCCCATTCGGTCGCCCGCGTCTCGATCGCGGCGGCCAGGTATTCCAGCGCCGGGATCACGTCGGAGAGGACGGCCTCCGTCGCGGCGACGTGGATCGTCGTCGGGAAGGTGTCGTTGGAGGACTGCGAAGCGTTGACGTGGTCGTTCGGGTGCACGTCGCGGCCCAGCGCCTTCGACGCGAGCGTCGCGATGACCTCGTTGGCGTTCATGTTCGACGAGGTTCCGGAACCCGTCTGGAACACGTCGATCGGGAAATGCGCGTCGTGCTTCCCCTCGGCGACCTCGTCCGCGGCCTTCGCGATGGCCTCGGCGACCTCGGCGTCCAGCACGCCGAGCCGCGCGTTGACCCGTGCCGCCGCGGCCTTCAGCAGGCCGAGCGCGCGGATCTGGGCGCGTTCCAGGCCCCGGCCGGAGATCGGGAAGTTCTCGACGGCGCGCTGTGTCTGCGCGCGGTAGAGGGCGTCGACGGGGACGCGCACCTCGCCCATGGTGTCGTGTTCGATCCGGTATTCCTGTTCAGCCATGACTCAAGTTTCGCGCAGGGGCCTCCGGCGCGCTCCGTGTCTTTCGGCACGCGAGGGCTAGGATCGAATGTGTTCTCGATCACGCCGCCCACCACCGGCCGGGAGAGTGCCGAATGAGCGAGTCCGCTGGGGAAACGTCGTACGACCTCGTCATCATCGGGGCAGGTCCGACGGGTTTGTTCGCCGCCTACTACGCGGGATTCCGCGGCCTCTCGACGGCTGTGGTGGATTCACTGCCGGAGGCCGGTGGCCAGGTCACCGCGATGTACCCCGAAAAGATGATCTACGACGTCGGCGGTTTCGCCGAGGTCCGGGGCCGCGATCTGGTGCAGGGCCTGCTCGATCAGGCGGCACCGTTCAAACCCACGTATCTGCTCGGGCGGAAGGCCGAGAAACTCGAAAGCGTCGAAGGCGGCATCACCGTCATGCTCGACGGCGGCCAGATCCTGCGTGCCGGGGCGGTGCTGATCACCGCCGGGATCGGCGAGTTCACCCCGCGGCCGCTGCCCGCCGGCGACGGCTGGCTCGGGCGCGGCATGGTCCACTTCGTGCCCTCGTTCAAGGCGCACGAAGGACAGCACGTGGTCGTCGTCGGCGGCGGGGACTCGGCGTTCGACTGGGTGCTCGCGCTGCACCCGATCGCCGCGAACGTCACCCTCGTGCACCGGCGCGCGAAATTCCGCGCGGCCGAGTCGATCGTGCGGCAGGCGCGGGAACTCGGCGTGCGGATCATCACCGACGCCGAGGTCACCCGGTTCCTCGACCGCGACGGCATGCTGGCGGAGGTCGAGATCCGGGCCAAGGGCGCCGAACCCGAGATCCTGCGCGCCGACACGGTCGTCGCGGCGCTCGGTTTCACCGCGGATCTCGGGCCGATCGAAAGCTGGGGACTCCAGATCGACCACCGCGCGATCGCCGTCGACTCGACCATGGCGACCCCGCGGGAGCGGGTCTACGCGGCGGGTGACGTCGCGGCGTATCCGGGGAAGGTGAAGCTGATCGCGACCGGATTCGGGGAAGCGGCGACGGCGGTGAACAACATCGCGGTCATGCTGGACCCGGACGCGCATCTGTTCCCGGGGCACTCCAGTAACGCGGAGTAGCGCGGGTCACCGTCTCCTTGCCCCTCCTTCACTACCTTCAGGCAGGGGGAGCGGGCGCGGGTGGCGTGATCTTCTCGGCGATCCATTGCGCGTAGGCCACCACCGAAGTCGCGATCGACGGCGAGGTCGCGCAGACCGGGTCGGCGTTACCCGGACGGCTGATCGTGCCCAGCAGGACCCACTTTTCGCCGACCTTGGCGATCTGCGGCCCGCCGGAATCCCCGTAGCACGAGCCGGAATTCCCGCCGGGGTTGTCGGTGCACAGTTCTACGGCGCCGTCGAACTTCGCGGTGCAGCGCACGCCTTCGACGATCTTCGTGTCCAGTTGCCGCAGTTTCGCCGTCCCCGTGCCGCAACCCGAAGTGGTGCACGTCTGACCCCAGCCGAGCAGCCGCGTCGGCGTCCCCGGCACCACGACGGCGCCGATCGTGATCGGCGCCGTCTTCACCGGGGCGGCCAGCCGCACCAAGGCGAGATCACCGCCCGTGCGCTCGGGCGTCGGGTTGTAGGACGGGTTCACGACGATCTCGGCGGGTTTCGCGATTTCGCCGCCTTGAGTGTTGTCGTTACTGCCGACCCGCACGCTCAGGTTCGCCGGTTTCTTGCCCTCGACGCAGTGCCCGGCAGTCACCAGCCAGTCCGCCGCGATCAGCGTTCCGGCGCAGAAAGCCTTGCCGGAGGCCGAATGCAGGGAAGCGATGAACGGATACGGCTCGTCGGCCTCTCTGCCGCCGACGAGGTCGCTCGCGCCCGTGGCCTGCCCGGCCGGCGCGAGGACCATCGCCGCGAGCAGGACCACGAGCACGCGCTTCAGCACGGATTCTCCTTAGGGGAGCGGGGGAACCACATCGTCTTCCAGCGAATCGTCGAGGTGACCGTCGAAGTTGACGGACGAGTACGAGCGGAGCTTGGTCAGCCGGTGGTAGCCGTCGATCATCCGGACCGTGCCCGACTTCGAGCGCATCACGATCGACTGGGTGGTCGCACCGCCCGAGCGGTAGTGCACGCCACGCAGCAGGTCGCCGTCGGTGACGCCGGTGGCGCAGAAGAACACGTTGTCGCCGCGGACGAGGTCGTCGTTGCCGAGCACGCGGTCGAGGTCGTGGCCCGCGGCCAGCGCCTTCTCGCGCTCCGCGTCGTCCTTCGGCCACAGGCGGCCCTGCAGTTCGCCGCCGAGGCATTTCATCGCGCAGGCCGCGATGATGCCTTCGGGGGTGCCGCCGATGCCGAGCAGCATGTCGACGCCGGTGCTCGGCCGGGCCGCGGCGATCGCGCCCGCGACGTCGCCGTCGGAGATGAACCTGATCCGGGCGCCCGCTTCGCGGACCTCTTCGATCAGCTTCTCGTGACGCGGCCTGTCGAGGATGCACACGGTGACGTCGGAGACGCTGGAGTTCTTGGCCTTCGCGACCCGGCGGATGTTCTCCGCGACCGGGGCGGCCAGGTCGACCTTGCCCGCGGCGTCGGGGCCGACGGCGAGCTTCTCCATGTAGAACACCGCGGACGGGTCGAACATCGCGCCGCGTTCGGCGACCGCGAGCACGGCCAGCGCGTTCGGCATGCCCTTGGCCATCAGGGTCGTCCCGTCGACCGGGTCGACCGCGACGTCGCAGTCCGGCCCGTCGCCGTTGCCGACCTCTTCCCCGTTGAACAGCATCGGGGCTTCGTCCTTCTCGCCTTCGCCGATGACGACGACACCGCGCATCGACACGGTCGAGACCAGCTGGCGCATCGCGTCCACGGCGGCACCGTCCCCGCCGATCTTGTCCCCGCGCCCCACCCAGCGGCCCGCGGCCATCGCGGCGGCTTCGGTCACTCGGACCAGTTCCATCGCGAGGTTGCGATCGGGTGCTTCAGGGCGTCGGGAAGAGCTGGCGGACGAGGTGGGGGTGGGCATGAGGCCTCCCGGGTCAGGAACTCGGCGGGGTCCCAGTCTCTCAGATACCCACGGCGGTTCGGTGGCGCAGGAGCATGGTGAACGTCACTGACCGTCGCCAGGCTCGAAGTACTCTTCTCCGCTGAGAGCCCATGAGCTCTAGCCGTCTTCGACGGAGGACAGCGCCGCTTCGATCCGCTCACGCGCGCCCTCGAGGTGGTGCTCGCAGACCTTCGCGAGCTGCTCGCCTTTCTCCCACAGGGCGAGCGACTGTTCCAGGGACAGCCCGCCCGCTTCGAGCTCGCGGACGACCTCCACCAGTCTGTCGCGGGCCTGCTCGTAGCCGAGTTCGGCGGTCTCGCCACCGGGTTTGCTCACGCTGTGCTTCCTTCTACCGGACGTCGGTGCTTGCCGATACCCGCGCACACTACCGCGCCGGCCATGGCGTTGTCGTAACCCACGAAGGCGAGAGCGAACTCCTGTCCGTCACCCTCCGCGATCGCCGCGACGAGGTTTTCCTGGGCCCGCGCCACCCGTTTGCGTTGCGCGGTGCCGTCCGCGAACCACCATCGGGTGCCGACGTGCTCGGCCGTCGCTTCGGAGAGTTTGCGCAGCTGGGCGTCGAGACCGCGCTTAGTCGAAGACGGCGCTGATGAGCCTTCGGCGGAAAGGAGCGCCTCGGCCTGGCATCCCGCGAGCAGCACGGTCCAGCATTCCGCCGCGGCGTGGTCGGTCAAGAGCGCGTTGCGCAGCACCTCGGGCGCGTCCGCGCGCTTCGCGGCGTCAACGGTCAAAGGCAGAAAACTCGCCGTCAACTAAGCTCCTCCGCCGCTCCCTGTACCGATGCGTCCTCGGCGGAAAGGAGTGCCTCGGACGTGACGACGGCGCCGAGCGCGCCGTCGACCACGCGGACGCGCAATTTCGCGTCGTCCGCGACTTCGGAGACGGACCGGAGTACCTGGAGGTTGCCTTCGGCGTCGGTGTACTGCACCACCGCGTAGCCGCGTTCGAGGGTCGCCGCCGGGCCGAGCGCGGTCAGCCGCGCGCGGGCGCTGGCGATTTCGGCCTGATCCTTGGCGAGCAGGGTGAGCATCGCGCGGCGCCCGCGTTCACGGTTGATCTCGACGTCGTCGGAGCGGCGCTGGATCGGGCCGAGCGGATCGGCGAGCACGGGACGGCTGCGCATCTGGTTCAGCAACCGGACCTGGGTGTCCACCCAGCCGTGCAGCGCGCGGCGGCCGCGGTCGCGCATCTGATGGACGCGCTGGGTCTCCTCGCGCACGTCCGGCACGATCCGCTTGCTGGCGTCGGTCGGCGTCGAACAGCGGAGGTCGGCGACGTGGTCGAGCAGCGGGGTGTCGGGTTCGTGCCCAATCGCGCTGACCACCGGGGTCCCGGCCGCGGACACGGCGCGGCACAGCGCCTCGTCGGAGAACGGCAGCAGGTCTTCCACGCTGCCGCCGCCGCGCGCGATCACGATGACGTCGATGTCCGGGTCACGGTCCAGTTTGGACAGTGCCTGGAGGATCTGCGGGACGGCGAGCGAACCCTGCACGGCGGTGTTGATCACCTTGAACGCGACATGCGGCCAGCGGGACTGCGCGTTCACCAGCACGTCGCGTTCGGCGGCGGACGCGCGGCCGGTGATCAGGCCGATTCCCTTGGGCAGGAACGGGATCTTGCGTTTGCGCTCCGGCGCGAACAATCCTTCGGCGGCCAGCAGTCGCCGCAGCCGCTCGATCCGCGCGAGCAGTTCGCCGATGCCGACCGCGCGGATCTCGTTGGCGCGCAGGCTCAGCGAGCCGCGATTCATGAAGAACGTCGGCTTCGCGTGCACCACGACGCTCGCGCCCTCGCGCAACGGCGGTTCGATCGTGCGCAGCAGGCCCATCGGGCAGGTCACCGACATCGAGACGTCCGCCGACGGGTCGCGCAGTGTCAGGAACGCGGTGTTGGTGCCCTGGCGAGCCGAGATCTGCGTGACCTGGCCCTCGACCCAGACCGCGCCGAGCCGGTTGATCCACTCGCCGACCTTGCGGGCGACCGTGCGGACCGGCCACGGGTTCTCGGCGGTGGTGGACGGACCGGCTTGAGCGGTGGCGGGCTCGGCGCTCACTGGCCTTCCGCGCTGTCGCCGTCGCTCTCGGCCTTCTTCACGTTCCCGATGCGGCGCGTGAGCATGCCGACGAACGACGGCCTGTCGGCGTTCGCACGTTCGTAGATCAGCAGTTCTTCCAGCTGTACGAGGTCGAACCGGCGGAGGCGGGCACGCAACTGCGGCAGGGTGAGCGTGTCGTAGTCGTCGAGCCCGGCGGGACTCGAATCGACGAGCGCCGCGGAACTGTCGAACTCGCCGTCGGCGTGGTCCTCGGCGAGCGCGCGCTCCTCCTCGGCCCACGGGTCCTCGGTGAGCTCTTCGAGGTCGTGGAGGCGGCCGTTGGTCTCGGCACGCGGTCGCGGAACCTCGGCGTCCTCCCGCGGCGGGACGACGCACGAGTCGCGTTCGTAGCGGCGTTCGCCGACGTCGGGCGGGAGATCTTCGTCGAAGGTGGCCCAGCTGGGCGTGTCCTCGACCGGGCGAAGACCGGACAGTGCGTCATCGCCCTTGATCGCGAGTTCGGTGACGTGCTGCTGCACGCGCATGGAGAACTGGAGCACCTGGCTGACCACCGTGACGGGGAGCCCGGTGAGCTGCTTGGGGAGTTCGCGAACCCGCTCGGCGGTGATGACGGCGAGGCCCGCGGCGACCCGGAGGGGGAGCGGGAGAGGCTTCATGCGTCTAGCCTGCCGTATTTGGGCCATCCTGCCCAACCGAACGGGTGGGTGGGCTCACCGGACGTGACTCCACGCACATCCTTTCGAGGGGATCCCTGGTCACCTGAACGTGAGTGCGAGGAGCCCCCGGGGCAGCCCGTACCCTGGGGGCATGAGTTCTGCGAGTCCCGGAATCACGCCAGCCGGCAGTCCGACGATCACCGGGTCCGGTGTGCCGGCCGGTGGCAAACGTGTCCTGCTCGCCAAGCCCCGCGGCTACTGCGCGGGGGTCGACCGCGCGGTCATCGCCGTCGAGAAGGCACTCGAGCTCTACGGCGCACCGGTGTACGTGCGCAAGGAGATCGTGCACAACCGGCACGTCGTGGAGACCCTGCGTGAACGCGGCGTGATCTTCGTCGACGAGACCTCCGAGGTGCCGGAAGGCGCATTGGTGGTGTTTTCCGCGCACGGCGTCTCGCCCGCGGTGCACGCCGAGGCGGCGGAGCGCAACCTGCGGACCATCGACGCGACCTGCCCGCTGGTGACGAAGGTGCACAAGGAAGTCAACCGGTTCGCGAAGGACGACTACGACATCCTGCTGATCGGCCACGAAGGCCACGAAGAGGTCGAAGGCACCGCCGGTGAGGCTCCCGACAAGGTGCAGCTCGTCGACACCGCCGAGGACGTCGACAAGGTCGAAGTCCGCGACCCGTCGAAGGTCATCTGGCTCTCGCAGACCACCCTTTCGGTGGACGAGACCATGGAACGCGTCGATCAGCTGCGGGACAAGTTCCCCGGCTTGGCCGACCCGCCCAGCGACGACATCTGCTACGCCACCACGAACCGTCAGGTCGCGGTCAAGGCCATGGCCGCCGAGTGCGACCTGGTGCTGGTGGTCGGTTCGACGAACTCGTCCAACTCGAAGCGGCTGGTCGAGGTCGCGCTGAAGGCGGGGGCGCGTGCGTCGCACCTGGTCGACTTCGCCCACGAAGTCGACGAAGCGTGGCTCGAAGGCGTCGAGACCGTCGGTGTCACGAGCGGTGCTTCGGTGCCGGAGGTGCTGGTCATGGACCTGCTGACGTGGCTGGCCGAGCGCGGCTGGGACAACGTCGACGAGGTCACCACGGCCAACGAGAAGATCGCGTTCGCGCTGCCGCACGAGCTGCGCAAGGTCGGCAAGGCCTGACGCGCTACGAAAAAGGGCCACCCTAGGAAGTCCTCGGGCGGCCCTTTTCGCTGGTCAGAAGCTCAAGCGGGAGCAAAGGTCCCTTGCTTCACCGCTCGTCGTCCCAAGGGCGGCGGCGGGGAGGCTGCCCGCCGCGGCGCGGGTCGTCCGCGCTCGGCGGACGGCGGCGCGGGGCACCGGGGGCGCTTTCGCCACGCGGGTCGCGGCGGGGTTCGCCCTCAGGCGGCCGCGCGCGCCGAGGCTGACGTCCCGGGGGCGGCGGTTTGCGGGCGCCCGGCTCGGCGTCGCGGCGGGGGCGTCGGTCGTCGTCGACAGGCCGCGGGCGTGGTGGCGCACCGTCTCGCGCCGCACCGCGGCGGGAAGGCGGGGGCGGCGTTTGCCCGGTCCGGGACGCGGGGCGGCCACGGCCCGGCGCGGCGGCCGCGGGACGGACGGCGGGCTTGGCCTCGTCGCGACGTTCCGGTTTGGTACCCGGCTTGACCTTCACCGGCGCGTCGGGATCACGTTCCCGGTAGATCCGGAAGACACCGATCGCCAAGGTGAGGCCGGTGGTGAGGGCCATCGTCGGGAAGCCGTTGATCAGCGGCGTTCCGACGTCGAAGGCTCTCGAGAGCAGGTCCGTGCCCTTGCTGCCGTCCGAGGTCAGGAGGATGACTCCCGGGACGGTCACGGCGAGGACGAGGGGCGGCTGCACCATCGGGCCGAACAGCCCGCGGCGCTGGACGGCCACCACGGCGGCCACCGCGCCGAGCGCGTAGCAGGCCTTGAACAGCAGGCCCAGGTCCTTCTGCAGCATCATGTCGACGAAGGCGCCAAGGATGGCGAGCCCGAAGCCGACCAGGACGGCGGCCCACCAGGGCAGCCCGCGCCTGGCGCCGACGAGCGGACGCTCGTCCCAGGCAACGGGAACGTCGTCGGCATCAGGATCGCTTTGGCGATCGCGAATCGCGGTCACAGGCCCCACCGTATATCCAAGCTGCGGGCATACCGCCAACAGGCGGGGTGTCTATCGCCTGGTAGTGGTCATTCCGGGCCACCCGGACGGACTGTCCGGGTGCTTACGGGAGGTACTACGAGGAAGTGACCGACAAGGTTGTCAGACGAGGTGAAATGGAGCCTCCGATTCCGGAAGTCGCAGGTAGGAAAGGTGCGGCCGAAGCACTGGCGCGCCGCCGGAAGTACATGAAGGCCTCCTTCCTTGCGCCTGGGTACATGAAGGGGGCCTTCACGTACTCGGCGCGAGCCCTCACGAGGTGGGGAGTTCGTCCGCCTTCCTGATCAGGGGCACCGCCGCCGGGCTGCCCGCGGCGTCCGTCAGCGGGGAGACCGTGCTGCGGAAGCTCTCGAGCGCTTCCAGCTCCCGCCGCCGGGCCGAGATGAAGCGCTGCAGGTGGGTGCTCGACAGGTTCAGCGCGTCGACCGCGTTGCCCGCCGCCCGGTGCGCGGCCGCGGCGCCCGCCCGGACCTGCTCGACGTCCTCGACCAATGCCCGTTCGGTCGCGGCGAACAGCGCCGCGGAAGCCAGTACGGCGAATCCCGTCGGCCCGCAGACGAAGACCCGCCGGTCCAGCATCCAGCGCAGCAGTTCCGGGTCGGTGTCCAGCGCGGCCACCACGGCCGCGTCGGACGGGACGAACATGATCGTCCCGTAGATCGCGTCGGCCCAGCGCTGGTAGCCCTTGCCCGCCAGTTCGGCCGCCCGTGACCGGAGCTGCCGCACGTGGACGCGCAGCGCGTCCAGCCGTTCCTCGGGATCGTCGGTTTCGACGGCCTCGGCCCAGCAGGCCATGCTCGCCTTCGCGTCGACGGGCACGGTCCGGCCGCCGCCGACCCGCAGCACCATGTCCGGTTTCGCGGCGCCGCCGCCCGCCAGATCCGTTTGCAGGGTGAAGTGCAGTTCCTCGCGGAGCCCGAGCGCGCGCGCGGTCTCCAGGAGTACCTGTTCGCCCAGTTCGCCGCGGCCGCTGATCGAGGCGAACGCGACCTCGTACCGGCGCAGCGCGAGCTGCTGCTGATCGGCCTTCGACCGTTCGGCGGCGACCAGTTTCGCCGCCGCGTCGGCCCGCCGCATGCCGTCGTTGTACAGCCGCCACAGCACCGCGACGGCCACGAGCAGCAGCAACGCGAGCACGACGGCCGCGGTGGTGATCACCGTCGCCACCGGTACCTCCCCTCCGGATCCGAGTCGGGGACATCATGGCGGAAACCACCGACAAAAACTCCAGCGGCACGGTGTGTCGGAAAGCGCGGTGCCGCCAAGGGCGCGCCTCCCCTCTCCGGCCGGTGTGCGGCCCTACCTTGGGCTGCGTGAAGCTCCTGCACACGTCCGACTGGCATATCGGCCGTACCTTCCACGGCGCCGATCTGCTCGCCGAACAGGAAGCCGTGCTCGGCCACGTCGCCGATCTCGTGCTCGCCGAGTCGGTCGACGTGGTGCTCGTGTCCGGGGACATCTACGACCGCGCGGTGCCCTCGGCGGAAGCCGTCCGGGTGGCCACGACCGCGCTGGGCAGGATCCGGCAGGCCGGGGCGAAACTGGTGATGACCCCGGGCAACCACGATTCCGCGCCGCGGCTGGGCGCGTTCGCCGAATTCGCCGCGGCGGGCGGTCTGCACCTGCGCGCCACGATCGACGGTCTCGCCGAACCGGTGCTGCTGCCCGACGAACACGGCGAAGTCGCGCTCTACGGGATCCCGTACCTCGAACCGGAGCCCGCGCGCCACGCCCTCGGCGTGCCCGAGGCCCGCGGCCACACCGGCGTGCTCGCCGAGGCGATGCGGCGGATCCGGGCGGATCTCGCCACCCGGCCGTCCGGGACACGGTCGGTGGTGCTCGCGCACGCCTTCGTCACCGGCGGCGAGCCGACCGAATCCGAACGGACCATCGCGGTCGGCGGCGTCGAGCAGGTGCCGGGTTCGGTGTTCGACGGCGTCGATTACGTCGCGCTCGGCCACCTGCACGGTCCGCAGACCCTCGCTGAGCACCTGCGTTACTCGGGCAGTCCGCTGGCGTATTCGTTTTCCGAGACACGCCAACGGAAATCCGTCTGGCTGGTGGATCTCGACGCCGACGGGCTCGCCGAGGTCCGGCGTCATGAACTGCCGGTGCCGCGGCACCTCGCGATGCTGCGCGGTGAGCTGGCGGACCTCCTTGCGGATCCGGGGCACGACGGCCTCACCGAACACTTCCTCTCCTTCACCGTGACCGACCGGGTCCGCCCGATCGACGCCATGCGCAAACTGCGTGAGCGGTTTCCGTACGCCGTGCACATGGACTGGCGGCCGGAGGGCGGGCACGACGGGGCCACGCTGAAGTACGCCGAAGCCGTCCGCGGGCGGTCCGACGTCGAGATCACCCGCAGTTTCCTCGAGGACTGCCGCGGATCCGCGCCTTCGAAGAGCGAGGAGCGGCTGGTGCTGGCGGCGCTGGGCGCGGCGGGCAGGGAGCGCGAAGTATGAGGTTGCACCGGCTGGAGGTCACCGCTTTCGGTCCGTACGCGGCCCGGGAGGTGGTGGACTTCGACGTGCTCGGCGCCGACGGGTTGTTCCTGCTGCACGGTGACACCGGTGCGGGGAAGACGACCCTGCTCGACGCCATCGCGTTCGCGCTGTTCGGCACCGTCCCCGGCGCTCGGGGCGAGGTCAAACGGCTGCGCTGCGACCTCGCCGAGCCCGACCAGGTCACCGAGGTCGTCCTGGAACTGACCGTGCAGGGCCAGCGGATGCGGATCGCGCGCAATCCCGAGTACCAGCGGCCCAAACGCCGCGGCGAGGGGATGACCGTCCAGCAGGCGAAGGCGGTGCTGAACTGGGTCGGCACGGTGCCCGCCGGGCACGTGGCCGAGGGCATCACGCGGATCGACGAGGTCGCGCGCACGGTCGAACGGCTCATCGGTATGACACACGAGCAGTTCTTCCAGGTGGTCTTGCTGCCGCAGGGCGAATTCGCGCGGTTCCTGCGGGCGAACACGGCCGAACGCGAGGAGTTGCTGGAGCGGCTGTTCGGCACCGAGCGGTTTTCCGACGTCGAGAACTGGTTCGCGAATCTGCGTGCCGAACGCGGCCGTGAGTTGCTGGCGCGGCAACAGTCGCTGCGGGAGTGGGTCGCGCGGTTCGCGCAGGTCGCCCAGCAGGAGGCGCCCGAAGAAGGCCAGGCCGAGTGGGTCGAAGAGGTGCTCGCGGAGTCGAGGCGGCGCGTTGACCAGGCACAGGAACGGGACGCGAAGGCCCGCGCGGCCGCCAAGAAGGCAGAGGCGGTTTGGCAGGAGAACCGGTCCACCGCCGAACGGATCCGCCGGGTGCGCACCGCGTACACGCGGCTGTCGGTGATCGCCGAGCAGGCGGACCAGCGTGCGGAGTGGGCCGAAGAGGTCGAAGCGGCCCATCGCGCGGCGGGGGTGGCCGCGGAGGCGGATCTTCTCGAACGCAGGTCGGACCAGCTCTCCGAGGCCGAGGCCACCGAGGCGCTTCGAGCCCAAGAAGTGCCTGACGCCGCAGACAGCCCCGCCGCCGAGCTTCGCGCTCGCGCCGGTGGACTGCGGGAAGAGGCGGGCGCGCTCGCCGAACTCGTGGCGGAAAGCGAACAGCAGCAGCGGGATCTGGTTCACCGCGAACAGCTGAACGCCGCCGCCGAGAAGGCGAAGAAACAGGCCGAAGAGTTCGCCGCCGAGCTTGGTGCCGCGCCGGAGAAGCTCGCGGCGTCGCGTGCCGAAGCGGCCGCCGCCGCCGAAGCCGAAGTGAAACTCGACGGCGCCCGCACCCGTGTCGACGAGCTGACCGCGCTGGTCCGAGACGCCGACGAGGTGCCTCGGGCGGAACGGGCCGTCACGCGAGCGCGTGGAGTGGTCAGCGAAGCCGTGGACGGCCACCAACAGGCCCGTCAGCACCGGCTGGACCTGCGAGAACGGCGCCTCGAAGGAATGGCGGCCGAACTCGCCGCCGGTCTCCGCGCGGGTGAAAACTGCCCGGTCTGCGGGGCGGCCGAGCATCCGTCACCGGCGACGCACACCGGCGGTCTGGTCGATCCCGAGGACGAACGCCACGCCGAAGTCGCGGAGCAGCAGGCGCATACGCGGCGTGAGAAGGCGAAAGCCGCGTTGCAGGAAGCCGAAAACCGCCTGGCCGTCCTGGTCGAGCGGTTGGGCGAACACACCGCCGAGACGCTGCGGGACCGGCTCGGCGAGGCACGCGAGCTGGTCGACACGCTGTCCGAGGCGGCTCGTCGGAAGCCCGCTCTCGAGACGCAGGTCGGCGCACTGGAACGGAAGATCGAACAGCTGACCGAACAACGCGGGGTGGCCGAGCGGCGCGCGGTCGAAATCACGACCGAGGTACGCGGTCTGACGGAGCGGCTGGCCGGACGCGAGCGGCGGTTGGAGATCGCGCGTGGCGAGTTCGCCGACGTCGGGGCGAACCGTCGGCACCTGCTCGGCTTCGCGACCCGTCTCGACGCGCTGGCCGAAGCCCGGCTCGCCGTCGCCGGCGCCCGTGAACGCCGCGACGAGCAGGCGAAACTGGTCAAGGAAGCGTTGCGGGCCAAGGGTTTCGCGGATCTCGACGAGATGCGTGCCGCGTCGCGGCCGGACGAGCAGATCACGAAACTGGAGAACAGTCTCGCCGACGCCAACGTGATGGAGAAAGCCGAGCGGCAGGCCCTCGCCGAACCGGAACTCTTCGGCATCTCACCGGAGGACGAGATCGACGTCGCGACTTCGGAGGAAGCGGCGAGGGACACCCGGGGTGAGGCCGAGCAGGCCTTCGCGGCACTGCGGACGGCGAAGACGCGGCACGCCGACCTGACCGGGTTGGCCGAGCGGATGACGTCCTTGATGGCCGGACTGGCGCCGGTCGAGGAGCGGTACCTCGAACTGAAGGCGCTGGCCGAGGTGGTCAACGGACGCGGGCAGAACGCGCGGAAGATGTCGCTGCGCTCGTACGTCCTCGCCGCGAGACTGGAGGAGGTCGCGGTCGCGGCCACCGCTCGCCTGCGGACGATGAGCCAGGGCCGCTACTCCTTCGTGCACTCCGACGCGGCCGGGGCCCGGGGCACCCGCGGCGGTCTCGGCCTCGACGTGCTCGACGACTACTCCGGCACCGTCCGGCCCGCGAAGACGCTTTCCGGCGGCGAGTCCTTCCTCGCGTCGCTCTCGCTGGCGCTGGGCCTCGCCGACGTCGTCGCCGCCGAAACCGGCGGAGCGCTGCTGGACACGCTGTTCATCGACGAGGGCTTCGGCACGCTGGACGCCGATACGCTCGACATCGTCATGAACATCCTCGACGAGCTTCGCGCCGGCGGTCGCGTGGTCGGGCTGGTCTCGCACGTCGAGGAACTGCGGCAGCGGATCCCGACGCGGCTGCGGATCCGGAAGTCGCGTACGGGCTCCTCGGTGGAGATCCACGCCGCCTGACCCGCTCTCGCGCGCTAGGAACGGTCCGTTCCTGGCAAATTTTGCAAGGAACGGTCCGTTCATAGCATTCGGAGGGGGCAGGATCAGGCGGCTTCGTGGGTCAGCAGCCACTGCTTCGCGGGGACACCCCACCGGAAGTTCCCCACGCCACCGCCGGTCCGCACCACCCGGTGGCACGGCACGAACAACGCCGCCGCGTTCTTCGCGCACGCCGACGCGGCCGCCCGTACCGCCGCCGGATTCCCCGTCAGCGCCGCGTACTCCGCGTAGCTCACCGGCTCGCCCGCGGGGACCTTCCGCAGGATTTCCCAGGCGTGCTCCCGGAAAGCGCCGGACCGCTGCCGCACTTCGACATCGGCGACCGCTTCCAGGTCGCCGTCGTGGTACCGGCGGATCGCGGTGCTCACCGGTCCCAGATCGCGCCGCTCCTTCACCTCGCCAGGGGTCAGCGTCGGCGAGATCAGCGGCGTCAGTTCGGCGACGTCGCCTGTCCAGCCCGAGGCGAGCACGGCCCCGTCTCCCGTCACCACGGCGGTGAACGGGCCGATGTTCGTGTCCATTGTGGACCAATACGCGATGTTCATCATTCTCCCTTTTCGGCACGCCACAGGTACATGCCGGCGTACGAGGACCAGGGCTGCCAAGCCCGTCCGCGTTCGGCCAGCGTCGGTTCGTCGTCGGTGATCCCCAGCACGGCCGCGCCTCGGCGCAACGCCGGATCGCCGATCAGCAGGACGTCCGGCGCGCCCAGTACGCGCATCAGGACGTAGTCCGCGATCCGTGGCCCGATTCCGGGGACTTCCAGCAGCTCCGCGCGCAACTCCGCGGGATCGCGGCCGACGTGGACCGAAACCCCGTCCGCCAGCGCGCGGGCCACGGCGGCCACCCGTTCCGGACCGTGTCCGGCGAGCTGGGCCGCCGTCGGGAACAGCGTGGTCAACTCTTCCAGCGACTCGTCGCAGCTGGGCAAGCGTTCCCCGAGGGCGTCGGCGAGCGACGCCGCCTCGGCGGGGGACAGCAGCGCGCGCAGCACGAGTTCGTCGCCGTCGACAGTGCCGGGCACCCGGATGCCGGGGATCGCCTCGACCAGCGGCGCGAGTGCCGGGTCTGCCCCGAGAACGCGCGCGACCGCCTCCGGGTCGGCGTCGAGGTCAAGCAGTCGCCGCACCCTGGCCACGGCGCTGCTCAGGTCGCGCAGGTCGGTGAGCCGCAGGTCGCTGCGAACGTGATCGTCCTTCGCCGTCAGCCACACCACACCGGAGCCGTGCGCGAGCCGCAGCGTGCGCCCGTAGCCGGTCACCCCGGACTCGTCGCGCGTCACGTGTTCGACGCCGGGGACGACTCGGTCGGCCAGGAAGTTCAGCACCCCGGCCGCGTCGAACGGTTTCCGGAACGGCAGCCGCAGGCTCAGCCGGGTCCCGGTCGGCAACTCTTCGGCTTTACGACGCCCGCGTCGCAGACTCGCCGCGCGAAGCTGCGAAGGCGTCGTCGCGAACACCTCCCGGATCGTCTCGTTGAACTGGCGGACGCTCGAGAAACCCGCCGCGAACGCGACGTCGGTCAGCGGGAGCCCGGACATCTCGATCAACAGGCGCGCCGAGTGCGCCCGGTGCGCCCTCGCCAGTGCCAACGGCCCGGCACCGAGTTCCGCGGTGAGGACGCGCCCGAGCTGGCGTTCGGAATAGCCGAGCCGCCGCGCGAGCCCCGGGACGCCGTCGCGTTCGACGGCCCCGTCCGAGATGAGCCGCATCGCCCGCGCGGCGAGGTCGGCCCGGATGTCCCAGTCGGGCGAGCCGGGAACGGCGTCGGGGAGGCAGCGGCGGCAGGCGCGGAAGCCGTTGGCCTGCGCGGCCGCCGAGGTCGGGTAGAAGCGGACGTTCTGCTGCTTCGGCGTCGACGCGGGACAGGACGGGCGGCAGTAGATCCCGGTGGTGGCCACGGCCATGATGAACTGGCCGTCGAACCGGGAATCACGGGCGGCGACGGCGCGGTAACACCGTTCGGTGTCGCGCCACACGGCCCGCTCTGCCAAGGTCTGCTCGGTCATGACATCGATCGTGCCACCAGGTCGAGGGCGTGGCTGGCGGAAATCCGACACGGCGATCAAGGCCTCGGCGGATGGGACGGCGGGCGGCACGTAGACTTCTGGCCCGTGAGTCTCACCCTCGGCATCGTCGGCCTGCCCAACGTCGGCAAGTCCACCCTGTTCAACGCGCTGACCCGCAACGATGTGCTCGCGGCGAACTACCCGTTCGCGACGATCGAGCCCAACGTCGGTGTCGTCCCGCTGCCCGATCCGCGGCTGGATCGGCTCGCCGAGGTCTTCGTCTCCGAGCGGACCGTGCCCGCCGTCGTGTCCTTTGTGGACATCGCGGGCATCGTGAAGGGTGCTTCCGAGGGTGCCGGCCTCGGCAACAAGTTCCTCGCGAACATCCGCGAGGCGAATGCGATCTGCCAGGTCGTCCGCGTCTTCGACGACCCGGACGTGATCCACGTCGACGACCGGGTCGACCCGGCCAGCGACATCGAGACGATCAACACCGAGCTGATCCTCGCCGACCTGCAGACCCTGGAGAAGGCGCTGCCGCGGCTGGAGAAGGAAGCGCGGACGAAGAAGGAGAACAAGCCCGCGCTCGACAACGCCCAGAAGGCGAAGGAGATCCTCGACGCCGGGCGCACCCTCTTCCAGGCGCAGAAGGAAGTCGACTTCGAGGCGCTGCGCGAGCTGAGCCTGCTTACCACGAAGCCGTTCCTCTACGTCTTCAACGCCGACGAAGGCATCCTCACCGACGAGTCGCGCCGCGAGGAGCTGGCCAAACTGGTCGCCCCGGCCGACGCGGTGTTCCTCGACGCCAAGGTCGAAGCCGAACTGCTCGAACTGGACGACGAGGAGTCCGTGCGCGAGCTGCTGGAGTCCGTCGGCCAGCACGAGCCGGGCCTCTACTCGCTCGCGCGCGCCGGTTTCCACACCCTCGGCCTCCAGACGTACCTGACCGCGGGCCCCAAGGAATCGCGTGCCTGGACGATCCCGAAGGGCGCGACCGCCCCGCAGGCCGCCGGCGTCATCCACACCGACTTCGAGCGCGGCTTCATCAAGGCCGAGGTCGTGTCCTTCGCCGACCTGATGGAGCACGGCTCGATGGCCGCCGCCCGATCCGCGGGCAAGGTGCGCATGGAGGGCAAGGACTACGTCATGTCGGACGGCGACGTGGTGGAGTTCCGCTTCAACGTCTGAGTAAGCCGTTTGATCATGATACCGAAGTGGTATCATGGGCTCATGGCGATGACGTTGAGGCTGAACGACGAGCAGGAGCGCGCTTTGGCCTTGCTCGCCGAGGCCGACGGGGTGAGCAAGCACGAAGCGATCGTGCGGGCGATCACCGACGCCGCGGCACGGTCTGTCCGTGACGATCGAGTGCGTGCCCTGTCGCGCGACGGGCGGGCGCGCTACGCGTCGTTGCTCGATCGCCTGGCCCAGTGAAGATCGAGTACCTGACCCTGGACGACCTGCTCACTCTCGCGTCCGACCTGGGTGTTTCCCGGGTTCGGGACGTGGGCTTGCTCGACGCGGCGGCGCATCGGCCGCAGTCGTCGCTGATGGGGCACGACGCTTATCCGGGTCTGCATGAAAAAGCGGCGGTTCTACTGGAATCGCTCGTCCGCAACCACCCGCTCGTCGACGGCAACAAGCGGCTGGGCTGGATGGCGGTGTTCGTTTTTTACGGTCTCAACGGTGTCGACCTGGAAGCGCCGGAGGACGACGCGTACGAGCTGGTGATCGCGGCATCGACCGGGGCTGTGGTCTACGAGGAAACGGCCCAGCGCCTTGCGGACTGGGCTCGCCCGGAAGTCGCTTCACCATCTGATCAGACGCCGTAGCGGCCTTGATGGATCGTCGCGGGTGCCTTGCCGTGCCGCGCCGTGTAGGCCGCCACGATCTCGTCCGTCGTGTCCTCCCCGGCCTGGAGACGGACCAGGTACGGCACCACCCAGTGCAGGTCCGCCTCGTCGAACTCCTTTGCCCAGTTCGGGTTGAGTCCGGTCCGGGACTCGTCGAGCACCTGCGAGAGGGCGACCTGCCCACCCGCGTTCACGGGATGCGGTCCCACCGAGATCGAGAAGCGGGAAGCGGCGCCGGCCGGGTGCAGCGCCACCTCCATGGGGTGCGGGTGGTGACCGGGTGCCGTGCGTGCGATCACAAGGAACCGCAGAGGCCCGCGTTTCGTCTTCTTCATGCGGCCATTCGAGCATGTCGCCACGGACCGAGGACGAACCGCATGACGAGCCCCGCCCTCTCACCGCTCGCCCATACCCTGGGGAGGACTTCGTGCTCGAAACCGTTGTCGACCTGCTCGTCAGTGACGCCGCACTCGAACTGTTGCGGCGGTTCAGCATCGGCGACGCCGACATCTCGCCCGCGGACGAGGAACCGGTGGTCTCCGAAGTCATGCAGAAGTACCTCGAACTGCAGCGCGCGAAGGGCGACTAGGTCTAGCCACCGCGTATCGAGGACACCGATGCGCGAACAACCGCGCCCGGATTTCGGCTGAGGAGAGCACGTTGGCACGAAAGCGGAAGACCCTTCCCAAAGACTTCGAGGAGATGCTGACCTCGGCCTCGGTGGACGAACTCAAAGCCGTCTTCGGCAAATGCGAAATCGACGCGCGGGGCGGCTATGCCAAAGGGACCGCCATCGGCTTCCCGGAGTGCCCGGACGAGCTCATCGTCTGGCTGACCGGGCAGGGCCTCGCCGTCGACTCCCCGGACAGCTACGGCAGGACACCGCTCCACGCGAGAGCTTCGCGCGCTGCTCCGAAGCCGATCGCGCAGATTCCTTTGTTGCTCTCTCTCGGCGCGGACATCGAGGCGGCCGACAGCTCCGGGCAAACGCCGCTTCAGGCCGCTGTGGACGGACTGAGGGCCGGGGCGGCGCGCGTGCTGATCGAGCACGGGGCCTCGACCGAGGTGCTCGACAGGCGCGGCAACACGTTGTTGACGCGAGGCCTGATCAGGACGCAAAACGCCGATATCCGCGAGTGCCTCGAGATCGCGAAGCTGCTGCTCGAACACGGTGCGAGCAGCACGGCCGGGATGCGTCAGAAGGTCGAGCGGATCGGTAGTGGTTTCGAGTTCCACCGGGAGAACTTCAACCCCGATCTCCTCGAAGAGACCGACGCCGCGCTCAGTGAGCTGTACCGGATCTTCGGGGTCGAGCCGGTCGCCCGGCGGACGACGCACGACGGGGTGTCGCCGATCGTCGTGCCCGACGGACCCTGGCGGGAGCGGCACAAAGCGCTTTGGGAACTTCTCGTGCCGTCGACCGGCGCGGGCGCGACAGTGCAGTGCGAGGCCATCCGCGTCACCGGCCGGTTCTCCGACGAGATGTTCCGGAACGGCGGAGCGAACTGGGACCGTGATCATCGTGCGATGGCCGACGCGTTCCCGGGTTTCCTGGTGCGGGGTGAGCCCCTCGGCGAAGAAGAACTCCGAGAAGCCAAGGAGATCGCGAAGCAGGTCAGGTCGGGCCGCGGCGCGGACGGCCACCTCGATCGCTTGAGTGAGCTCGCCGTCGTCTGGGTCGCGAAGAATCCGGCCCCGATCGCCTTGGGGCCGGTGGACTACACACGTTGAGGGCAGGCCGTGTGTCCCCGGCAAGGCATCGGGGACACACGGCACCACTCACTTGCGCAGCAGGCTGTACGCCGCCGCCCCGATCAGCTCCAGCGAAACCTGAAGCCGTTCAAGGGAAACGTTGTCCTTGATGGTGTCTTCCGGCGTGTGGTAAGTCGGCTCCAGCAACGCCGGACCGGCCTCGCCGCGCCAGCTGAAGTTGCCGGAAGCGATCCCGCGCTCGAAGAACGGCACGTGGTCGCTCGAACCGCGCGCGACCGGGCCCTTGACGCGCGGGTCGTAGCCGAGCCGCTTGGCGGCGGCGTTGACGGCCGCGGTCGTGGCGTTGTCGGCGCCGTCGACCGAAAGCAGCCAGTAGGTGATCGCCGGGTCCCAGCTGGTGGCGACCATGTCGTTCTGGAAGCAACCGGTGATCCGCCGCGCCTCGGCGTCGGACAGGTTCTTGACGTAGTGCCGCGAACCGATCAGCCCGTACTCCTCCGAGCCCCACAGCGCGAACCGCAGCGTCTTGTTCGTCGGCAGGTAGCGCAGGACGCGGGCGAGTTCGAGGCACAGCACGGTGCCGCTCCCGTCGTCGTTGGCGCCGGGGGAGCCCGGGACACTGTCGTAGTGCGCCGTCACCATGACGACGCCGTCGTCCTTGCCGGGGAACGTGGCTGGCCGTTCGGCGATGACGTTGTACGACGTCAGGTTCTTGTGGTGAGTGGCCGTCGCCTTCACCTTGACCGAACCCTTGGCGAGCCGTTCGCGCAGGCTCTCCACCTGCACCTGGGCCAGGCCCAGCACGGGAACGGTGACCGGGGTGGCGAGTGTCGGCGAGAACGCGGACAGCTTGCGTGCCGGGTCGGCGCCGACCCGGCCGAGCAGCACGGCGACCGCTCCGCGCTGCGCGGCCGTCAGGTAGGCGTCGGCCTTGTTCGTCACGGCGGCGATCAGCACGATCTTGCCGGTCAGGTCTTCGGGCAGGGTGCCGCCGTCACCGGCGTCGACGACGACGGCCTCGCGGGTGACGTCCTGCGCGCCCTGGGGCGAGGAGCCGGTCTGCCAGCTGTCGCGTCCGATCGACAGGGCACCCAGGAACTTGTCGGCGATCGGGAACGGCTGCAGCGTGACCTGGTAGCGCAGCTCGCGCAGCACCTTCGCGATGTACTCCTTGGCCCGCAGTTCGCCTTCGGTACCGGCGATGCGGGGGCCGATCTTGTCGCTGAGCACCCGCAGGTGCTCCAGCGCCCGCCGCGAACGGACCCGCGCGACCACGGGGTAATCGCCGAACTCCAGCGACGGCGGGAACTGCGCGCCCGGACGTTGCTGCGTGGCCGCGGCGGCGGTGCCGGGGTTCAGCCCGACCGTCGCCGCACCCGCCAGTGCCACCGCGCCCGCGAGCACCTCACGTCTGCGCAGACCTGCCATGGAACACCCCTCACTTCTCGGAGAAACTTCGTTCGAGTAGCCAATAGACGCGCGGCTCGGAGAACAACCTCCGTTCGTCCCCTTTTTCCGTGACGTTCCCTCAGCCTTTGGCGCCGAAGGCCTTCAGGAAGGTGTCGACGGCGGCCTCGGCGATGGCGCGAAGTTCGGCGTCGGGAGTACGACGGGTGCCGAGCCTCGCCCTCTTGTCGGCCGGACCGGACAGCAGCGCGAAGAACTGGTCCGCGGCCAAGAGCGGGTCAACGGTGTGAAGGTGCCCGGAGACGGTCAGGCGGGCGAGCCGGTCGGCCAGTGCTTCGGCGACGCGGTCCGCCGCGCGGGTGTGGATGACGTCGAGCAGGTCGGGGAACTGACCGGCCTCGGCCGCGAGCAGCCGTCGCAGTGCCCATGAGCGGTCGGCGCAGTAGCACTTGAGCAGTTTCGAGCCGACCGTTTCCAGGGTGGCCCGGAGATCGTCGCCCGCGCCGGTGAGCCGCTCGACCACGGCCAGGTTCTCGGCCAGTGCCTGATCCGCCGACGCGGAGACGGTCTCGCGGAACAGGCTCTCCTTGTCGCCGTAGTGGCTGTACACGGTGGCTTTGGCGACGCCCGCTTCGGCCGCGATGACGTCCACACCCGCTTGCGCGTATCCCTCGCGCGCGAACACGGTGAAAGCCGCGTCGAGGATCGCTTGCCGCTTGTCGATCCGGCCTCGGGCCGTACCAGTCCCACTCATACCGTCAGCGTACCCGGACGGCCGGATAACCAGACTTGCCAGTCCATTAAAGCAGGCCTGCTAGTCTCGAACCCGCTGGTCTGAAAAACCAGACTGATGAGTCTGATTCGAAGGGAAGAACATGACGACCATCCGGGACGATCGGCTGGGCTCCTCGCTGCGGCTGCTGATCGGCGTGATCCTGCTCGGCGGCGCACTCGGCATCCTGAACAGCACCATGGTCGCCGTCGGAATCCGTGACCTCGCCGAAGACTTCGAAGCCTCGCTGGGCACCGTGGGCTGGGTTTCGACCGGCTTCCTGCTCGCGGTCACCGTCACCATCCCCGTGACCGGCTGGGCGGGAGAAGCCTTCGGCGGCAAGCGGATGTGGCTAGCCGGGCTCGGCGTCTTCCTCGCCGGCTCGCTGGGGTGCGGGCTGGCGTGGGACATCGAAAGCCTGATCGCCTTCCGCGTACTGCAGGGGATCGGCGCGGGCATCCTCGATCCACTCGTGCTCACCCTGCTCGCCCGTGCCGCCGGGCCGCGGCGCGCCGGCCGCGTGATGGGACTGATGGCCGCCGTGCTCTCGCTCGGTCCCGTGCTCGGCCCGGTACTCGGCGGCGTGGTGCTGCAGGGTCTCGGCTGGCGGTGGATGTTCCTGCTCTGCGTGCCCCTCGGCGCGCTGGCGGTGCTGCTCGCGGTGCGCGTCATGCCCGCCGATCCCCCTGTCGAGCGAGGGACACGGCTCGACGTCCTCGGCGTCGCCCTGCTCGGGCCGGGTTTCGCGGGACTGCTCCTGGTGCTTTCCCATGCCGCCGACGGAGCGGACCTCGGCTCTTCTCCGATGCTCGTCCCGCTGGTGGCGGGCGCCGCGTTGCTGACCGGCTACGTGATTCACGCCTTGCGCGGTGAGGCGCCCTTGGTCGACGTCCGCCTGTTCGCCCGTGGCGGGTTCGCCGCGAGCGTCACCGTCATGGCGCTGACCGGGCTGGCGATGTTCGCGAGCCTGATCGTCCTCCCGCTGTACTTCCAGCAGGTCAAGGGACACGGCGCGCTCGCGGCCGGGCTGCTCGTCGCGCCGCTGGGCGTGGGAGCCGCGGTCGCCGCCCCGCTGGCGGGACGCGTCAGTGACCGGATCGGTTCACGCAACCTGGCGCTGGCGGGTGGTCTCGTGGCCACCTTGAGTGCTGTCTTCTTCACGAGAATCGACACTGGGACGGGTGACATGGGCATCGTTCTCGCCGGGCTCACCCTCGGCGCCGGACTCGGTTTCGTGGGCCCGCCCGCGATGGGGGCGGTGTACCGGACACTGCCGGGGTCCCTGGTGCCGCAGGGAAGTTCGGTGCTCTACATGCTCAACCAGCTCGGCGGTTCGATCGGGGTCGCCGTGGTCGCGTTGCTTCTCGGCACCGCGACCGGCCCGGTCGCGGGCCTGCGCGGGGTGTACTGGTTCGTGGCGGGCACCCTGCTCGTCCTGCTCGCCGCCGCCACGCGGCTGCCGGGAAGGGGCGACCGGTGAAGACGATCGTGATCTCCGGCGGCACCGACGGAATGGGCAAAGCCCTCGCGCTGGAGTACCTCGGCCGCGGTGACAGCGTCATCGTCCTCGGCCGTGATCCGGCCAAAGGCGCGGTGTTCGCCGAAGCCGCCCGCGCGACGTTCATCCAGGCGGATCTCGGCCTCGTCGCGCGCAACCGGGAGGTCGTCGAGCTGATCGCCGAGCGCTTCCCCGTCGTCGACGCGCTGGTGCTGTGCGCCCGCCACTTCCGTTCGGCCAGGGTCGAGACGGCCGAAGGTATCGAGAGCACTTTCGCGTTGGAGTACCTGAGCCGTCACCTGCTCGGCCATGGTCTCGCCGCCGCCTTGGGCAGGGCCGAGCGGCCGGTCATCGTCAACGTGTCCGGTCCGGGAGCACCCAAACCCGAGATTCGCTGGCACGACGTTTCCCTGACGCGGGGCTATCGGGGCGTCGCCGCGCAACTACAGGCCGGACGGGCCAACGACCTGCTCGGTGTCGCCTTCGCCGCCGAGCACGCCGGGAGCGGGATCTCTTACGTACTGCTCAACCCCGGTGGTGTCGCGACCAGCTTCTCCGGCGACTACGACACGGCGACCGCCGCCCATGTCGAAGCCTTGAAGAGGTACGGCAAACCCGTCGAGGAGGGCATCGTGCCGATCATCGCCCGGATCGACGATCCGCCCGCGGAGCCGCTCAGCGCGTTCGTCGAAGGACAGCGGATCGCGCCGACCGGACCCGGTTTCGAACCCGCGGCGGCGGAACGGCTGGCCGAGGTCACCCGGCGGTTGCTGGCCGAGCACCGGCCCGGAAGGCCCCCGCACGGGTAACTTCGGACGGGTGAAGCCGTTGAGCGCCGACATGTTCGCCCCAGGGTGCCCGTCGAACCTGACACCGTTCCGGATCGGCGACAAGTGGGCCGGTCTGGTCGTGCTGTGCCTCGAAGAAGGTCCGCGCCGGTTCTCCGAACTGCGGGTGCCCTTGCGGGGAGTCACGTCGAAGGTCCTCACGGAGACCCTCCGGGCGCTGGAGCGCGACGGCATGATCACGCGGACGGCGTACGACGAGACGCCGCCGCGTGTGGAATACGAGCTCACTTCGCTCGGCCGGACGTTGTTCGAGCCGATGGAGGCATGCCGCGAGTGGGCGGCGAAGCACCTTCCGGAGCTTGTCGCCGCCCGCGACGCATACTCGGCCGGTTAGCCGAGAAGGCCGAGCACGACGATCGTCAGCAGCGTGATGGCGGCGGCGAAGGCGGTCACCCAGGCGCGCTGGGCGGCGGTGATCGAGGCGTTGTTCACGGCGGTTCCCCGGGGAAGAGAAGCGACAGGTCCGCCGGGAACAGCGCGTTGATCAGGCTCCGCGTTACCTGCGGAAGGCTGCTGTGATCAAGATCACTGGTCGTGCTGGTGATGCCGTTCGCGCGCGGTGTACCAGAGCACTCCGGCGGCGGCGGCCACCATCGCGCCGAATGCGGAGAACCCCACCACGATCGCCTGTGTCATCACTCGTCCTTTATCTCGTCGGTCGTACTGGCTGGACGTCCGAGAACCGGGTTCGTGGCGTGATCGTCGCGGACGTCACATGTCGCCGAGTACCGCGTCGATCTGCGACGCGAGCGCGAAGTCCTTCTCCGTCAGTCCTCCGGCGGAGTGCGTGCTGAGCCGGAACGTGACCGTCCGCCAGCGGATGTCGATGTCGGGATGGTGGTCGGCCGCCTCCGCCAGTTCGGCCACCCTGTCCACGGCTTCGATGGCTTTCGGGAAGCTCGGCAGCTTCGCCGTCCGCTCGATCGTGACGCCGTCACGGGTCCAGCCGGAGAGCTTGGTCACGGCTTCGTCGGCTTGCCGGTCGTTCAAGATTTCCGCCATGACTCCATGGTGGTACGCCGTCGGCTACGCTGCACTTTCGCCACGGGTCCCCCCTTGAAGAACGCAGGAGGCTAGATGAAACGCGCCCTCCGCACGGTCGTCGCGGCCGGCACGGTGGCCGCCCTCGTCGCGGGCTGCTCGCTCTCCGGGAACACGGGGAACGACCCGCAGGCGCCGGCGACGGTCACGCTCGTGACACACGACTCGTGGCTCGCCCCGCAGGAGGTCCTCGACGCGTTCGAGCGGCAGTCCGGCATCAAGATCTCCGTGCTCAAGCAGGGTGACGCGGGCGCGCTGACGAACAAACTGGTGCTGACCAAGGCGAACCCGATCGGCGACGTCGCGTACGGCATCGACTCGACGTTCGCTTCCCGCGCGCTCACCGAGGGCGTTTTCGAGCAGTACACCAGCCCGGAGGCGGACCGGGGCCCGCAGCGCTACTCCGTCGATCCCGGGCACCGGCTCTCCGCGGTCGATCTCGGCGACGTCTGCGTCAACATCGACACCCGGTACTTCGTGGACAAGGGGATCCCGGAGCCGAAGTCGTTCGCGGATCTGGCCGACGCCAAGTACAAGGACCTGACGGTCGCCGAAAGCCCCGCGACGTCGTCGCCGGGGCTGGCGTTCCTGCTCGGCACCGTCGCCCAGTTCGGCGAGCAGGGGTGGCAGGCGTACTGGACGCAGCTGAAGGCCAACGGGCTCAAGACGGTCAGCGGCTGGGAAGAGGCCTACACCAAGGAATTCTCGGGTTCCTCGGGGAAGGGCCCGCGCCCGATCGTCGTCTCCTACGCCTCTTCGCCCGCCGCCGAGATCGGCGATGACGGCAAGCCGCGGACGAAGGCGCTGCTGGACACCTGCTACCGCCAGGTCGAGTACGCGGGCGTGCTGGCGGGCGGCAAGCAGGTCGAGAAGGCCCGCAAGGTCGTGGACTTCCTGCTGTCCCAGCAGTTCCAGGTGACCGTGGCGAGCAACATGTTCGTGTACCCGGCCCGCCAGGGCGTCGAGCTCCCGCAGGGCTGGGCGCAGGCCGCGCCGCTGCCGCAGCAGCCGAAGACGCTCGAACCGGCCAAGATCCAGGCCGGGCGCGAGCAGTGGATCGCCCAGTGGCGCACGCTGTTGGAGGGCTAGGACGTGTCACCCGGACTGACGTCGCCAGGTCGCGCGACGACACGGGCGCGCGTCGCAGTTCGGCCGGAGGCCTCGGATTCGCGGAGACGGGCCGCTGACACGGCGGAGTGAAGTGGCAGGCCGACGCCGCGGCCCGGCTGCGGGAATCCGAAAGCGCGCTTTGAGGCACAGGCCGAACACCACCAGGCTGACCTTCCGTGGCGCCGGGCTGGCCGCACTCGCCGTGCTGCCGCTCGGTTTCCTCGTGGTGTTCTTCGCCTGGCCGGTCGCGGCGATCGTCGGCCGGGGTTTCGGTTCCGGCGGGGTCGGCGCGGCCATCGGCGACCCGCTGACCTGGAAACTCGCGGGATTCACCGTGGCGAGCGCGGGGGTTTCGACGATCGTCGCGGTGCTCGCCGGTCTGCCGGTGGCGTTCCTGCTCGCGCGGGTGCGGCTGCCGGGCGTCTCGCTGGTGCGGACGCTCGTGCTGGTGCCGTTCGTGCTGCCGACCGTCGTGGTTGGCCTGGCGTTCCGCGCGCTCTGGCCCGACGGCGGGCTGCTGCCGCTGGTGCTGGCCAACGCCTTCTTCAACGTCGCCGTCGTCGCGCGCACGGTTTCCGGGTTGTGGAGCCATCTCGACCCACGCACCGTGGATGCCGCGCGGGCACTCGGCGCGTCGCCGTGGCGTGCCTTCCGCTCGGTGACGCTGCCCGCGCTCGCGCCGGCCGTCGCGTCGTCGGCGGCGGTGGTGTTCCTGTTCTGCGCCACCAGCTTCGGGGTCGTACTCATTCTCGGCGGGGCGAAGTACCGCACCCTGGAGACCGAGATCTACCTGCGCACGGTCGAACTGCTCGACCTCTCCGGCGCGGCCGCGCTGTCGCTGGTGCAGTTCGCCGCCGTCGTCGCCGCGCTCGTCGTCGGCGCGCTGGCGAGGCGGCGCCGGGAGAACGCGGTGCGGCTGCGCTCACGGAGCGAGACCGCGCGGCGGCCCAGAGGTGGCGAGTGGTGGGCGGTCTTCGCGGGCCTCGTGGTGATCGCACTCCTGATGACGCCGATCGTGGCGCTGCTCGTCGAGTCCGTGTCCACTTCGGACGGTGTCAGCCTAGCCGGGTACGAGGCGCTCGCCGGGCAGGGCTCCCGAGGTGCGCTTCAGGTTTCGGGCTGGGACGCGGTGTCGATGTCGCTGCGGACGGCGTTCGACGCGACGACGCTCGCGATGATCGTCGGGGTGCTGGCCTCGGTCGTGCTGGTGGCGTTGCGCCGCACGCCGGGCAGGCTGGCGCGGGGTATGGGCGAAACGATGGACGCCGCGCTGATGCTGCCGCTCGGCGTGTCCGCGGTGACCGTCGGTTTCGGGTATCTCGTCACGCTCGACGTGTTGCCGGGCGATCTGCGGACGTCGCCGCTGCTGGTGCCGCTCGCGCAGGCCTTGGTGATCATCCCGCTGATCGTGCGGATGGTCCTGCCGGTGCTGCGGTCGGTCGACGTCCGGTTGCGCCAGGCCGCGTCCACGCTCGGCGCGAGCCCCGGCCGGGTGTGGCGGGAGATCGATCTCCTGCTGACCGCGCGTTCGCTGGTCGCGGCGGCCGGTTTCGGGTACGTGGTCGCGCTCGGCGAGTTCGGCGCGACGAGCTTTCTGGCCAGGCCGGACGCGCCAACGCTGCCGGTCGCGGTCGCGACGCTGATCTCGCGGCCGGGGGAGCTGAACAACCAGATGGCCTACGCGGCCTGCGCGCTGCTCATGATCGTGACCGTGGTGGCGGTGGTGCTGATCGACCGGTTCGGCGCGGTCCGCGGGCAGAATTCGGTAGGGGAGTTCTAGTGTCGCTGTCGGTACGGGATCTGACCGTCCACTATGGATCTTTCGCCGCGGTGAAGGACGCCCGGCTGGACATCGCCGACGGCGAGGTGCTGGCACTGCTCGGCCCGTCCGGTTCGGGGAAGTCGACCCTGCTGCGGGCGATCACCGGACTGGAGCCGCTGACGTCGGGAACCGTGCGGTGGGACGGCGAGGACCTCGCCGGTGTGCCGGTGCACCGGCGGGAGTTCGGGTTGGTGTTCCAGGACGGGCAGCTGTTCCCGCACAAGGACGTCGCCGCGAACATCGCGTTCGGCCTGCGGATGCACGACGTCCCGCGCGCCGAGCACGCGGACCGCGTCCGTGTGCTGCTCGATCTGGTCGGGCTGGCCGGTTACGAACGCCGGAGGGTCACCGAGCTGTCCGGCGGGCAGGCGCAGCGGGTGGCCTTGGCCCGCGCGCTGGCGCCGGAGCCGCGGTTGCTGCTGCTGGACGAACCACTTTCCGGTTTGGACGCCGGCTTGCGGGAACAGCTGGCGATCGACCTCGCGGCCCTGCTCCGGCGCAGCAAGATCACCGCGCTGCTGGTCACGCACGATCAGGAAGAGGCGTTCACGCTCGCCGACCGCGTCGCCGTGCTCGACGACGGCGAGATCCGGCAGGAGGGCGCGGTGCGCCGCGTCTGGCGGCAGCCGGTGGACGAGGACGTGGCACGGTTCCTCGGCGTGACCACGTTCGTCGACGGCGAGGCGACGGGCGGGACGGTGCGGACGGTGCTCGGGGACGTCACGTTGCCCGACGTCGAGGACGGCGCGGTGCGGCTCGGCCTGCGGCCGCACGGGCTGCGGGTCTCCCAGGACGGCGTCGAGGGCGAGGTCACCGCCGTGGTGCACCGGCGGGAGCACGTGCGGCTCGTGGTCGCGCCCGGCGGCGATCTGTCCACTGTGGACGCCGTCGCGCCGGTCACGGCCGACCTCCGCCCCGGCGACCGCGTCCGGCTCGCTCTGGACCCCGACGGCGTCGCTCAACTACCGCATTTCGTCCTCTGAATGCGGTAGTTCGCATACCCAACTACCGCATTCAGAGGACGAAATGCGGGCCATCAGACGTCCTGGAAACACGACGCCGACGATGAGCCCGAGCAGGAGCAGCGGCCCCATGAGGCAGCCCGCGCCGGTCCACCTGACGGCTCCCACCTCGGACATGTCCCGGCTTTACCGCGCTCGGAGTCCGTGAAGGCCTCCTTGAGGGACCCAGAGTCCCTCAAGGAGGCCTTCACGGACTTGAGGGGTCAGCCGTCCCGGGTGGTCAGGCGCGCATAGGCGATCGAGAGCCCGATGGCGATGTAGCAGGCGGCGCGCAGCGCGCCCTCGCCGAGCATCGCGGTGTCCAGCGGGTCCATCAGCACCGAAGCCGGTGCCTGTGCCCAGTTCTCGTTGAGCAGGAACGGATGCAGCCACGAAACCGCGTCCAGGAACCCGAGGATGGTGAACACGATCGTCCCGGCCAGCACCGAAGCGACGACCAGCATCGGATGTTCGGTGAACGCCGAGATCGCGAGCGCGACCGCGCCGACCGCCCACAGTTGCAGGATCACCCACGCGGCCACGAGCAGGATGCGGCCCAGCGCGTCCCAGACGCCCAGTGTGGACCCGGTGAGGGTGAACATCGAGTCGGTGCCGCTGAGGATCAGACCGGTGACGAAACCGGTGAACGTCATGGCCAGTACGGCGACCGCCGAAACCGTGGCGACGCCGAACGCCTTGATCGCGAGCAGCCTGCCGCGGCCGACCGGGGCGACCAGCCAGCCCCGCAGCGTCCCGTGGGCCGCCTCGCCGGCGATCGCGTCCGCCCCGGCCATCGCCGAAGCGAGCGGGAGCAGCAGCGCCAGCGTCATGGTCAGTGCCGCGACCGGCAGGATGAAGCCGTTGTTGACCGCGGAAGCGAGCAGCGCGCCGTCCCGTCCGCCGCTCGTTTCCGAAGCGTCGACGAACGTCAGCGCGAGCCCGATGATCACCGGGATCAACGCGAGCAGGCCCAGCACGGCCAGCGTGCGCGGGCGCCGGAAGATCCAGCGGAGTTCGGCACGATACAGCCGGAGCAGGCCGACGCTGTCGTGGCCGGTCCGCGCCGCGGGGGCCGCGGCAAGAGCGTGGGTCACGACTCCCCCTCACCGTCTACAGTGGACTCCGGCTGGGTCAGCCGGGCGAACAGGTCTTCGAGCCCGGTGCGCGCCCTCGCCGCCTCGTGCACGGCCACCCCGGCCGTCACCAGGTGGCGCAGCACTTCGGGAGCCTCGGCCGCGGTGAGATCGACACGGACGCCGTCCGGCGTGAGCCGGGCGCCGATCCTGTTCTCCCGCAACGTTTCCACCGCGAGCTCGGCGTCGGGTGTCCGCACCAGCAGCGCCGCGTTCCCCGACTCCAGCAGTTCCGCGAGCTCGCCCTGCGCGATCACGTTCCCCGACTGGAGCACCGCGACGTGCGTGCAGGTCGCTTCGACCTCGGCCAGCAGATGCGACGACACGAGCACGGTGACACCGTCGGCGTGCAGTTCGCCGATGATCCGGCGGATCTCCCTGGTGCCCGCCGGGTCGAGGCCGTTGGTCGGCTCGTCGAGCACGACCATCCGCCTCGGCACGAGCAGCGCGCTCGCCAGCCCCATCCGCTGCTTCATCCCCAGCGAATACCCCTTGTAGCGCCGGTTCGCGGCGTCGGTCAGGCCGACGCGCTCAAGCGCCGCGTCGACCGCGCCGGGGATCCCGGCCGAAGCCAGCCTCGGTTCGGCCGCGGCCACGCGCAGCAGGTTCTCCCGCCCGGAAAGAAAAGGGTGGAAACCCGGCCCTTCGACCAGCGCGCCGACGTCGGGCAGCGCGTGCGCCGCCTCGTCGGGCATCCGCTTGCCGAACAGTTCGACCTCGCCCTCGGTGGGCCGCACGAGACCGAGCAGCATCCGGATGGTCGTCGTCTTGCCCGATCCGTTGGGGCCGAGCATCCCCAGCACGGCGCCTTCGGGAACGTCGAGATCGACGTGGTCCACGGCCACCGTGCGGCCGTAGACCTTGCGCAGGCCCCTGGTGCGGGCCGCCATGGGTACCGCCGGAGCGGACGCCTCCGTAGAGGCGTCCGTCCCGGCTTCGAACGTGGTGGTCACTTCGCGGCCAAAGCCTCGAAGAGGACCTGCTCCGGCACCGCGCCGACGGCGTAGCGGCCGTCGTCGGTCAGCACGCCGCTGCCGACCTTGGTGGTCACCAGCCAGCCGTTACCCCAGGCACCGCTGACCGGCTTGGCGAACCGCGAAAGCAGCGCCTTCGGGTCGACCTGACGGCCTTGCTCGTCCTTGGCGTTTCCGGCCTTCGCCAGCGCGTCGGCCGGGATCTTGCCGGTGATCGCGGTGTCCCAGCCGTCTCCGACGACCTTGACCTGTGACTTCGCCTGCTCGGCGAGCTCACGGCTCTTCGGGTCGACCTCGGCGGCCTTCTCGGTCACCTTCGCGCCCTTCGGCGGGGTGAACTCGAAGTTCGACGCGGGCTGGTTCGCGAAGTTGATCTCGCTGAACGAAACCTCGAACGCGGGCGAGGAGGTGCTGTTGGCCAGCACCGTGAGGCGCAGCGGCATCCGGGTCTGCTCGTCGATCGCGACGCGGATCTCACGCAGGAGCGTCCGCTCGGTCGGCTTCGGGGTCAGCACCAGTTCGTACGCCGAACGGTTCGCCACGGACGACGTCCCGTCGACGGCGATGGTGCTGCTTTCGCGCACCTTGCCGAGCAGTTCCGAGGCGATGGTCGCCGGATCGACGGCCTGGCCCTCGACCTTGTTCTGGTGCTCCCTGGCCAGTTCGGCGGGGATGGTGATCTTGGTGGCGGAGTTGTCCTTGGAGTTGTACTCCCAGACGGTCTCACCGTTCTTGACGATGGTCTGCTGGCTCGAGCCCTCGGTGAGCGACACCTTGCTCTTGCCCGCTCCGTCCGTCGACACCTGCGCCGAATCGATGCTGAGCGCCGACGCGCCGGGCAGCGTGCTGCCGACCCGCGGCAGGCCGAGATCGTTGTCGACCTTGACCTTCCCGGCGAACGCCGACGGCTTCGCGTTGAGCGTCGACTGCACCAGTTCTTCCGCGCTGATCTGCGGCAAGACGGGCGCGTCACCCGCGGTGGCAGGCATCGCGACGACGGCGAGCCCGCCGACCCCCAGTGCCGTCCCCACCACCGCCGCGGTGATGGTTTTCCTCTTCGGATCCATGCTGTCTCTCCCTGTTTCCCCGAGCCGGAGTGTGCTCGGGTCTTGGCGACAACGCTTCCCCGGAAACGCTGAGATACCACTCAGACTCCGCCGCGAGAGCTGAGATGGCGCTGAGAGCTCGCGCGTGAGCTGGTGAAAGCGTGAATGATGAGTGACGTGAAACCTCGAGTACTGGTGGTCGACGACGAGCCCGGCGTGCGCAAGGCGTTGCAGCGGGGACTGCGCGCCGAGGACATGGACGTGGTCACGGCGGCCGACGGACCCAGCGGCCTGCGCCTGGCGCAGACGGGCTCCTTCGACGTCGTCCTGCTCGACATCATGCTCCCCGGTCTTTCCGGTTACCGCGTACTCGAACGGCTGCGGGCGCTCGGCGTCACCACGCCGGTGCTGATGATCTCCGCGAAGGACGGTGAGGTCGACCAGGCGGACGGCCTCGACCTCGGCGCCGACGGCTACCTCGTGAAGCCGTTCTCGTTCGTCGTCCTGGTCGCGCAGGTGCGCGCGGTGCTGCGGCGGGCGACGCCGGAAGCGATCCGCGGGCCGCTGCGGATCGGCGCGCTCGAAGTCGACCGGAGCCTGCGGCAGGTCCGCTACGACGGTATCGAAGTGGCGTTCAGCCCGCGCGAGTTCGCGCTGCTGGAGGTGCTGGCAGGCCGGGCGGGAACGGTGGTCACGAAGGACGAGCTGCTGCGCGCCGTCTGGGGTGACGAGCAGGCCGCGACCCGCAATGTCGTCGAGGTCTACGTCGGTTACGTGCGCCGCAAACTCGACGCGGTCGGCGCGGGCACGCTGGTCCGGACCGTGCGCGGGCACGGTTATCTGGCCTCGGACGCGCAGCTCGACGAAGTGATCGCCCCGGCGGGACAGGGGTGATCGGTTCGCCGTCCTGGTGGCGCCGCCGATCGCTCCAGGTCCGGATCACCCTGCTCGCCGCCGCGGTCACGCTCGGTTTCCTGCTCGGGCTGGCGGCGGTCGCCGGGGACAACCTCCAGCCGCTGCTCATCGGCTCGGTCGACGACGAACTGAGTGCCGAGTTGAACACCGCGAAGGCCGACGTCGCCGCGGGGCGGACGCCGTCGGGATCGGCGGTCACCATCCGCGTCCTCGACACCGGAGGCGGTCCGGTGGACGGTCTGCCGCCCGCGAGTCTCGGCCCCTCGGAGGTCCGCGCGCTGAAGGCGGGCGAACCGGTCACGACCGGCGGTGACCACAGCCGGCGCTGGGCGGGCACCGTGGTCACCGCACCCGACGGGCAGCAACGGCTCGTCGTCGCGGGCGCGGGTCTGGTCGGCTTCGCGACCGCTGTGCGGTCCGGCGGGCTGTGGCTTTTCGTGGTCGCGTCCGTCGGTGCGGTGGGCGCCGGGATCGCGACGTGGCTGCTGGTGCGGTTCGCGCTGCGGCCGGTGGCCAGGATGCGCGGCTCGGTGCGGGCGCTCCCGCCGGGCGCGCGGCTGCCGCTCCCGGATTCGCACGACGAACTCCGCGCGCTCGCCGAAGAGTTCAACGCCCTGCTGGCCAGGCAGGAAGAGGGTGCCGAACGGCTGCGGCGGTTCACCGGGGACGCCGCGCACGAGCTGCGTTCGCCGGTCGCGTCGATCCGCGTGCAGGCCGAGGTCGCCGTCACCAATCCCGATCCCGAACTCGCCCAGGAGACACTCTCCGACGTCCTCGAAGAGGCCGAACGGCTTTCCGCGCTGCTCGACGGGCTGCTGGCGCTGGCGAGGTCGGACGCGGGGGAGGTCCCGCCCGCGGAACCGGTCGAGCTGGTCAGCGAGGTGCGCGCGGCGGTCGCGCGGATGCCCGCCGACGCGCCCGAGATCCGGGTGAGCGGCACGGTCGGCAGCGCTTGGGCGCTGGCGACACACGCCGAGGTCGAACTGGTGCTGAGCAACCTGCTGCGCAACGCGTGCCGCTACGCGCGCGGGCAGATCGTGGTGTCGGTGCTCGCGGCGCGGTCCACCGTGCGGGTGGTGGTCGACGACGACGGGCCGGGTATCGCGCCGGAACACCGGGAGCGGGTCTTCGACCGGTTCTATCGCGTCTCCGATTCGCGGGCGCGGTCCTCCGGCGGCACTGGGCTGGGACTGGCGATGGTCGCGGAGGCCGTCCGACGGCGTGGGGGCCGGGTGCGGGTCGGCGAATCACCCGATGGCGGGGCGCGGTTCCAGATCGTCTGGCAGGCGGCTCGGCCCAGCGCGTGAAGGTCTTCGGCAGGACGGCGTGATTCGCGTGTCCAGGCACGGGACACGCGTGATTGGAGGCGGAACACGCGTGATCGAAGGGCGAACACGGGGTTTCGCGCGCGGTCGTAGGGTGAGCGTGTGGTGATCGTGGGTGCCGCCATCGTGCGGAACGGACAGTTGCTGGCACAGCAGCGGGCCTGGCCCGCCGACCACGCCGGGCAATGGGAGCTGCCCGGCGGGCGGGTCGAGGACGGCGAAAGCGACGAGGTCGCCTTGGCGCGGGAATGCCTGGAGGAGCTCGACGTCGCCGTGACGGTCGCGGGCCGGGTCGGCGACGACGTTCCGCTCCCGAACGGGAAGCTGCTGCGGATCTACGCCGCTTCGCTGGTCAGCGCGGGGGACGAGCCGCGGGCGGTGGAACACAAGGACGTCCGGTGGATCTCCACCGGCGAACTCGACGCGCTCGACTGGCTGCCCGCCGACCGCGTCCTCCTGCCCGCCCTGCACGCCTTGCTCTCAAGTCCGTGAAGGCCTTCTCGACTGCTCACGGGATGACAGTGCCCGATTAGGCGTTTTGCGAAGGGGTCGTGGGGGGGGGGGGGGGGGGGGGACCAAACCCCCCCCCCCCCCCCCCACCCCGCGCCCAGCCGCAAACAAAAAAACGCCCCCCCCCACCTTCTCGGTGAAAAACGGTA
>NZ_JBVJCE010000003.1:119299-120728 GCF_055588925.1 Amycolatopsis sp. NPDC041971
GGTGGCGCGTTTTTGGTTTGTTGTTGGGGCAGGTGGTGGGTGTCGCGGTCCCATCCCCCCCCCCCCCCCCCCCCCCACGACCACGTGCCCGACCAGGGCCGAAAGACGCCAGCGCCCCTGCCCCTTCGGGTAGCCGACGATGTCCAGGTCGGACCTTCAGCCGGCGCCGATGAGCCGCAGCGCGGACTGCAACCGGTGCTCACCCCGCTCCGCGGCCCGGACGGCACCCGCCTTGCGCACCCGCTCCAGTTCGCCGGGGTCGGCCAGCAGCGCCAGGGCGCGTTCCCGGACCGGCCGCAGTTCCTCGATGAGCGCCTCGGCGACGGCCTCCTTGACCTGGCCGTAGGAGTCGAACCGGTCGGCGAGGACTTCGGGTTTCTCCTTCACGCACGCCGCGAGGATGTCCAGCAGGTTCGCCATCCCCGGCCGGGTTTCCGGTGCGTAGGCCGGTTTCGACCCGCCATCGGTCTTCGCGCGTTTGACCTTCCGCCTGACCTGGTCGGCCTCGTCGAGCACGAAGATCACCCCGGCCTCCTCGCGCGTCGACTTCGACATCTTCCGCGTCGGCTCGGCGAGGTCCATGACCCGCGCCCCGGCGGGCGGCAGCACCGCCTTCGGCATGGTGAACACGTCGCCGTAGGTGGAGTTGAACCGCTTCGCCAGTGTCCGCGCCAGCTCGACGTGCTGTCGCTGGTCCTCCCCGACCGGGACCTCGTCCGCGCCCTGCAGCAGGATGTCCGCCGCCATCAGCACCGGATAAGTCAGCAAAGACAGCCGGACACCGGCTTGGCCCTTCGACTTCTCCTTGAACTGGATCATCCTGGCGGCCTCGCCGTAGTTGCAGGTGCACTCGAGGACCCAGTTGAGGGCGCCCAGCTCGCGGGCCATGTCCGACTGCACGAACACGCGGTCCGGCTCGATCCCGGCCGCGATCAGCACGGCCAGCTGCTCGGAGGCCATCGAGCGCAATTTCGCCGGATTGTGCGAGTTCGTCATCGCGTGCAGGTCGGAGACGAAGTACAGGTCGTCCGGCCCGCCCTCGTCCGCCCAGCGCCGAATGGCCCCCAGGTGGTTCCCGACGTGGACGTGGCCGGACGGGGTGATCCCGGACAACCTGATCATCTGCCTTCTTCCTTCCGGATTCGGGCCGCCCCGGGGTCCGGGCACGAAAAAGGCCGCCCGGTGGGGCGGCCTGGTGGTGCGCTCGTCTGGTTCAGCGCAGGACTTCGGGGCCGCCGGAGGGCGGCCACCACTGGGCGTTCTGCGCGCGCATGCCGCCGATCCTACCCACCCCGCGCAAGCAGTCCTCTGGATGCGGTGGTTCGGAAGGGGAACCCAGCACCCCAGGGAAGGGTTTGGGGGGGGAAAAGAGGGGGGAGGCCACCCGTCAAGGGATACCACGTCAAAAACTCCCCCCCGCTTGTGCAAA